>NZ_JBWKFZ010000052.1:0-1288 GCF_056433985.1 Streptomyces sp. NPDC044106 | reverse complement strand
CCGGCCTCAAGCGCGCGGTCGACCTGACCTGCGCGGGTGGCGCGCTGCTCATCCTCGCGGCACTGATCACGGTCGGGGGTGCGCTGGTATGAGCGATCAGCCCCCGACCGGTCTGACCTGGATCCTGATCCTGGTCAGCTCGCTCGCCTCCCTCGCCGCTTCGGTCAGTGCCCTGCTCTGGGGCAAGCCGTGGCTGGTGGCGGTGGCCGCTGTCTTCTTCGCCGTGCAGCTCATCGGCTGGCGGCGCCACGCACGCCAAAGGGGTGACGCCGCATGAACCGCACAGGAAAGATCCTCCTGATCATGGCTCTGGTCGCGGTGGTCGGCATGGCGTTCCGGGTGTCGTGGAATGCGTTGCGGGACATCGCCAACGCGGTGGGTGCCGACGCCACGGCCGCGACGCTGTACCCGTTCGTGGTCGATGGGTTGATGGCGCTCGCCCTGGTCGCCACCCTCGTGCTCGCCGGACGGGATCGGACGTTCGCGCTACGGGTGCTGGGCACCTACACCGGCGCCTCGCTGGTCCTGAACTACGTGCACGGCCTGGTTCCCGAACTGCACGGCCGTACGGTCGACTGGGGGCGCCTGGCCGACTGGGACCCCGCGAACTGGGCGCTGGTGTTGCTGGCCACGTCGTTGCCGGTCGGGTCGATCTACTTCGGCTCCGACCTGGTCGCCAAGGTTCTGCACCACCGCCCCGCCCCGATCGAGCAGCCGACCGCGAATGCGGAGGAATCTACCGAGACCGACATGAAACGGTCTACGGCTGACCTGCCCGTATCGACCCCCGCGCCGATCAACCCGAACGTGGTGGCGCTGCCCCGGCCGGTGCCGGTCGGGTTCGTGAAGTCGACCGTCCCGACGAAGCCGCTTCCCTCGATCGCTCCGACTCCGGTCGTACCGATCGAACGGCGCCCGGTGGCTGCCGAGTCGGCCCGGCCACGCCGCGCCACGGGACGCGTTCCGGCGGTGGCGAAGTCGACCCGGCCCAAGCGCACTCCGGAACAGTTGCTTGCCGAAGCACGGGCGGCAACGGCGGATTGGCCGGACGCGAAGGTGACCGGCGAGGGCATCCGCCGCGCCATCCGCACCTCGCCGGCCAACGCCCGCTCGCTGCGGGACACGCTGCTGGCCGAGCGGAACGGCGGTACACGACCGGGGCCGGTGGCGGCATGACCGGGTTGCGGATCGGTTCCGTGTGCACCGGTTACGGCGGCCTGGACATGGCCGTGCAGGCCGTGTTCGGCGGCTCGCTGGCGTGGGTGGCGGACAACGACCCCGGCGCGAG
>NZ_JBWKFZ010000051.1:0-1369 GCF_056433985.1 Streptomyces sp. NPDC044106 | reverse complement strand
CCGACCTCGAGCGCGTGGGCGAGCGCTACACCTCCTGCTGCGACCCCCGCCTCAACCCCACCCAGGCCCTCAGCGTCGTCTCCGCCTGGCCCGCCCGAACCGCCTGACCCGGGGCCCGGGCCACGGGGGCATTGGGCGGGTCCGGGGCCATTCCAGTCGGAATCCGTTCCCGCCAAAGATGGACGGCGCATCGTGGGCAGCGACCCGGCCGGACAGCGCAGTCCGGCCCACATCCCCCGCATCCGCCGCTTCCGCCCCGGCCACCGGGCCGACGCCCCGAAGAACCGCCGGGCCGGCGCCCTCCCCCGAGCGCCGGCCCGGCCCTCGACCCGCGTACGGCGGGTCACGCCAGGTACGGCGGGCACGGCAGCACCGGCACCACCAAAGACGAGTGGGAGAACAGAACAAGATGCACAACTACGTAGTCGTCGACGCCTTCGCCCGAGAGCCCCTCACCGGCAACCCGGTGGCCGTGTTCTTCGACAGCGACGACCTGAGCGCCGAGCAGATGCAGCGCATCGCCCGGGAGATGAACCTCTCGGAGACGACATTCGTCCTCGGCGCCAAGCAGGGCGGGGACGTCCACGTACGGATCTTCACGCCGGTGAACGAACTGCCCTTCGCCGGGCACCCGTTGCTGGGCACCGCCATCGCTCTGGGCCAGCGCACCGACGCCGACCAGCTGCGCGTCGAGACCGCCATGGGCGTGATCCCCTTCGAGCTGCAGCGCGTCGACGGCAAGGTCGTCTCGACCAGCATGCGCCAGCCGGTGCCGGTGTGGAAGCCCTTCGACCGCGCGGACGAGCTCCTTGAGGCGCTGGGAATCCAGGAGTCGACGCTGCCGGTGGAGATCTACCGCAACGGCCCGCGGCACGTCCTGGTCGGCTTCGAGAGCTTCGAGGCCCTGTCGAAGGTGAACCCCGACCACCGCGCGCTTGCGAGCTTCCCCGACATGGCGACCAACTGCATCGCCGGGTCCGGGACCACCTGGCGCAACCGCATGTTCTCGCCCGCGTACGGGGTCGTGGAGGACGCCGCCACCGGCTCCGTCGCCGGGCCCATCGCCATCCACATCGCCCGGCACGGCCTCGCCTCGTACGGGCAGCGCATCGAGATCACCCAGGGCATCGAGATCGGCCGCCCCTCCCCCATGAGCGCCCTTGTCCAGGGCGAGGGCGACCGGGTCGACTCCGTCGACGTCTCGGGCCACGGTGTCGTCACGATCGAAGGGCTCATGCATGTCTGATGTGACCAGCCCCCGCCCTGCCGCGCCCGCCAACGGCCTTGCCGCGGAGCGGCGTTCGGAGACGTTGACGGGCACCCTGGAGGTGGCCTTCCCCGAGTTCCGCACCCCGCCCGCCGAACCCCT
>NZ_JBWKFZ010000050.1:0-1584 GCF_056433985.1 Streptomyces sp. NPDC044106 | reverse complement strand
CTAGGAGCTGTCCGGCCGATCATGTGACTGTCGCCTGATCTGCTCGTTGCGTCGGGCATGGGGCGGGGAGAACGCGGTGATCTGGCGGACGCGGAGTGGGAGCGGCTGCGGCCGTTCCTGCCGGTGAGCAACGGTCGGTGCGGACGGTGGCGCGATCACCGGCAGGTGATCGACGGGATCCTGCACCGGGTGCGGACCGGGGTGCACTGGCGTGATCTCCCGAAGCGGTTCGGTCCGTGGAAGACCGTTTACGAGCGCCATCGGCTGTGGTCGGCGGACGGCACCTGGGAACGGCTGCTGCAGCAGGTCCAGGCCGCGGCCGATGCGGCGGGCGAGATCGACTGGGACGTCTCGGTGGACTCCACCATCGTGCGCGCGCACCAGCACGCGGCCGGCGCCCGGATGGGCCCGCCGCCGGCACCGGGCGCATCAAAAGGGGACAAGGTGCCAGAACACCAGGACGATACACCGTGGCAGAGTCTGGTCGGCCGCCTGGTGGAGGTGGTGAGCGAGGCGAGAGCCTGGGCCGCTCACGCGGCGGCTTCACCACCAAAATTCATCTGAGCGCCGACGGCCGATGCCGTCCGCTGTCCTTGGTCGTTACCGCAGGCCAGCGGGCGGACTGCGCGCAGTTCGCGCCCGTGTTGGAGAAGATCCGCGTTCCCCGACTTGGGTCAGGCAGGCCGCGCACGAAGCCGGACAGCGTCGCGGCGGACAAGGGCTACAGCAACAGACCCTGCCGCGAGTATCTGAGGCGGCGGGGCATCCGCCACGCCATCCCGGAGAAGACTGACAGCCGGGCCGTCCGCCTGCGCAAGGGATCACGAGGCGGACGACCGCCGGGCTGCGACGAGGAGCGGTACAAGAAGCGCAACACTGTCGAACGGGCCATCAACAGGCTGAAGAACTCCCGAGCCGTCGCGACTCGCTACGACAAGCGAGGATACGTCTTCCTCGGCACCGTCACCGCTGCCGCCATAGTCGTCTGGCTTCGCACATGATGGGCGAGTGACGGCTCCAAATTCTGCCGTCGAGCACCCGCGCTCTCACGACAGCGGCTGCGCTATGCGGGGCGAAGAACGGGATCGATCCCAGCCAGGAGCTCGTACAGCTGACGAGCCCCCCGGGCAACGCGCTCGTCAGCGTCCTGCAACAGCTCCTCGCACAACCGGATCGCGTCGTCCTGGTCGTGGGAGAAAATGCTGAACACGTCGACGACCGCGGTGTGGATCCAATCTCCGTGATTCAGGTCAGCGACTGCCAGCGCGGACGCGACCGTCGCCAGTCCTGCACTGTCCTTTCGCCGAAGCAGCGCTTCCGTGGTCACCCTGGTGACGAAGGTGTCATCACGGTCGAGCACGAGCTCCAGCAGCGACCCACGGGCCTCCTGCATCTCGGCAAACCCTGAGAGGCCGTGGCCGGCATCCGCGCGGTCACGGTAGTCGTGACTTCGCCCGAGTTCACCGAGCACCAGGACAGCGGCCCGCCGCAACTCCCTATCCACCGACCTACCCACCCCTCCCACGACTTCCGGGCAAAGTACCACCGAGGCACCCTACGGGTGATCGCCAGGACAGCTCCTAG
>NZ_JBWKFZ010000049.1:0-1687 GCF_056433985.1 Streptomyces sp. NPDC044106 | reverse complement strand
TCGTTGGACATGCCGCTGCTCGGCCTCGACTGGCACGAGAGCGTGCCGGTGCGCGACGAGCTCACCGGCGACACCTACCACTGGGGCAGGACCAACTATGTGCGCCTGGAACCGGGCCGCGCGCCCGCGCACATCTTCCGGGTCCTGCGACCGTCCTCACCGTTGATCGGAGGGTCACCCACACCATGATCGTCAATGAGCCCGTCCAGGACACCTTCGAGGACACACCGGCCAACGACCGCGACCCCGACTGGTTCAAACGCGCCGTCTTCTACGAAGTCCTGGTCCGCTCCTTCCAGGACAGCAACGGCGACGGCATCGGCGACCTCAAAGGCATCACCGCCAAACTCGACTACCTGCAATGGCTCGGCGTCGACTGCCTCTGGCTGCCCCCCTTCTTCAAATCACCCCTGCGCGACGGCGGCTACGACGTCTCCGACTACACCGCCGTCCTCCCCGAATTCGGCGACCTCGCCGACTTCGTCGAATTCGTCGACTCCGCCCACCAACGCGGCATGCGCGTCATCATCGACTTCGTCATGAACCACACCAGCGACCAGCACCCGTGGTTCCAGGCCTCCCGCACCGACCCCGACGGACCCTACGGCGACTACTACGTCTGGGCGGACGACGACAAGGCCTACAGCGACGCCCGCATCATCTTCGTCGACACCGAAGCCTCCAACTGGACCTTCGACCCCGTCCGCAAGCAGTACTACTGGCACCGCTTCTTCTCCCACCAGCCCGACCTCAACTTCGAAAACCCCGCCGTCCAGGAAGAAATCATCTCCGCCCTGCGCTTCTGGCTCGACCTGGGCATCGACGGCTTCCGCCTGGACGCCGTCCCCTACCTCTACGCCGAAGAGGGCACCAACTGCGAAAACCTCCCCCGCACCCACCACCTCCTCAAACGCGTCCGCGCCGAAATCGACGCCCACTACCCCGACACCGTCCTGCTCGCCGAAGCCAACCAATGGCCCGAAGACGTCGTCGACTACTTCGGCGACTTCCAGGGCGGCGGCGACGAATGCCACATGGCCTTCCACTTCCCCGTCATGCCCCGCATCTTCATGGCCGTACGCCGCGAATCCCGCTACCCCGTCTCCGAAATCCTCGCGAAAACCCCCGCCATCCCCTCCGGCTGCCAATGGGGCATCTTCCTGCGCAACCACGACGAGCTCACCCTCGAAATGGTCACCGACGAAGAACGCGACTACATGTACGCGGAATACGCCAAAGACCCCCGCATGCGCGCCAACATCGGCATCCGCCGCCGCCTGGCCCCCCTCCTGGACAACGACCGCAACCAGATCGAACTCTTCACCGCCCTGCTGCTCTCCCTGCCCGGCTCCCCGATCCTCTACTACGGCGACGAAATCGGCATGGGCGACAACATCTGGCTCGGCGACCGCGACGCCGTACGCACCCCCATGCAATGGACCCCCGACCGCAACGCCGGCTTCTCCTCCTGCGACCCCGGACGCCTCTCCCTCCCCGCGATCATGGACCCCGTCTACGGCTACCAGGTCACCAACGTCGAAGCCGCCATGAGCAGCCCCTCCAGCCTGCTCCACTGGACCCGACGCATGATCGAAATCCGCAAACAGAACCCCGCCTTCGGCCTCGGCTCCTACACCGAACTCCCCTCCTCCAACCCCGCCGTCATCGCCTTCCTCCGCGAATACAA
>NZ_JBWKFZ010000048.1:0-2238 GCF_056433985.1 Streptomyces sp. NPDC044106 | reverse complement strand
TGTCGGCGTACAAGTGAACGTGCACCACCTCGTACGGATGAGAGTGCACCAAAGTTGATGCGGTGACGGGTGGGTGCCGCGAGTCTTCTGTCGTCGGTTTCGGGGTGGCAGAGGGGCGGCTGAGGTGGTCTTGGACCCGCATCGCTGGCTGGAGTTGAGGCGGTTCCGCGGTCTGTACGAATCCGGCGCCATGAGCCTGCGGGAGATCGCGAAGGAGACCGGGCTGAACCGCCGCACGGTCACGAAGTACTTGTCGGGCGAGGCCCCCGTCGCGCCGCCGAAGCGGACGGCTGAGGGGCAACAGTATCGGCGGGCGGTCGATGAGGTCGCTCCGCTCATCGACGCGATGCTCAGGTCGGAGATCCTGCTGAAGGCGTCGGTGATCCACGAGCGCCTGGCGTCGGAGTACAGCGTCACCATCAATTACCAGCGGGTCAAGATCTATCTCCAGGAGGCGAGGCCCCGCATCGCTGAGGAGCTCGGCATCAGTCCGG
This sequence comes from Streptomyces sp. NPDC044106, assembly GCF_056433985.1. Taxonomy (NCBI): domain Bacteria; kingdom Bacillati; phylum Actinomycetota; class Actinomycetes; order Kitasatosporales; family Streptomycetaceae; genus Streptomyces; species Streptomyces sp. NPDC044106. The sequence continues at coordinate 1,744 of NZ_JBWKFZ010000048.1, read as the reverse complement.
GTGAACTGGCGGGACTGCACCGCCGCTTCGAGGTCATCCCGGGCGCCCAGGCCCAGGTGGACTGGGGCGATGAGGGCAAGATTCTCGCCCACGTCGGGATCCCGAAGGTCTACTCGTTCCACATGACGCTGTCGTACTCGCGTGATCCGTTCTGCTGCTTCACCACCAGCCAGGACCTAGCGAGCTTCTTCGACTGCCACCGGGCCGCGTTCGCGCACTTCGGCGGGGTGCCGATGACGATCGTCTACGACCGCACCAAGACGGTCGTGCGCCGGCACGTCGCGCCGGGCGAGGCCGTTCCTCTGCATCCGGAGGCGGTCGCGTTCGCCGGGCATTATGACTTCGACATCGACGTCCTGGCCGCCTACCGCCCGACCGGGAAGGGCCGGGTCGAGCGGCAAGTCCTGATCGTCCGCGATCATGTGCTGGCCGGACGGGCCTTCTCCTCGATCGAGGAGATGGATGCCGCCTTCGCGGCCTGGGTGCCGCTGCGGCGGGCCAAGGTGCACGGCACCCACGGCGAGATCATCGGGCACCGGGCCGTGCGCGATCACGTGGCTCTGCGGCCGCTGCCTCCGACGCCGTATGTGGTGACCCAGCGGCATTTGCGGCACGTCGGCAAGGACTGCCTGGTCGCCTTCGACGCGAACCTCTACTCAGTGCCCGCCCGCAAGGTCCGCCCACGCCAACTGGTCGAGATCCGCGCCACGAAGTCGCAGGTCACCCTGCACTCCACTGTCCCCGCCGCCGACGGGAACACACTGCTGGCCACCCACCCCAGGGCGGTCGGCCGCGGCGCGAGGATCGTGGACGAGAAGCACTGGGACGGCCTGCCCACCGGAGCCGGACGCCGTGTCACCACCGGCGATGTGATGCCCCAGCCCCGGCGCGGTCAGCTTCCCGGGCCCGAGGCCGGCTCGCTGCAAGCCCTGCTGAACCGGGCCGCTGCCGCCAGCGTCGAGGTCGGCCGCCGCCCGCTGTCCGTCTATGACGAGCTGACCGGCACTCGCCCCTTCACCACCAACCGAGCGACGAAGGAACCCTCTTGAGCCAGCTGACCGGCAACCGCATCCGCACCACGGCCGGCAAGCTCGGCCTGCCCCACCTCGCGGAGACCATCAACGAGTTCACCCGCCGGGCCGACGAGGCGAAGATGGGCTATCTCGACTTCCTCGACCTGGTTTTGTCCGAGGAACTCGCGGTCCGCGATGACCGCCGCTTCCGTCAGGGCCTGCGGTTGTCGCGGCTGCCGCATCACAAGACGCTCGATGAGTACGACTTCTCCTTCCAGCCCGACCTCGATCCGCGCAAGGTCAAGGACCTTGCGACCCTCGCATTCGTCGAGGCCAAGGCCAACGCGGCCCTCCTCGGCCCGCCCGGGGTCGGCAAGACGCATATCGCCGTCGCCCTCGCGGTCGCGGCCTGCCGGGCCGGCTACTCGATCTACTTCACGACCCTCGACGACATGGTCCGCAACCTCAAGACCGCCGAGGCCGCCGGACGGCTGGTGAACAAGCTCGGCTCCTACCTGCGGCCGAGCGTCCTCGTGGTTGATGAAGTCGGCTACCAGCCTCTCGAACGGGCCGAGGCCAACCTTGTCTTCCAGGTGATCTCCAAGCGTTACGAGAAGGGCTCGGTGATCCTGACCTCGAACAAGACCTTCAGCGAGTGGGGTCAGGTCTTCGGCGACGAGGTCCTTGCCACCGCAATCCTCGACCGTCTCCTGCACCACTGCGAGGTCGTC
>NZ_JBWKFZ010000047.1:0-2419 GCF_056433985.1 Streptomyces sp. NPDC044106 | reverse complement strand
GAAAGGTGCCCTGCGACGTTTTCAAAGACCGCGTAGCGGGGTCGTAGAACGCCAAGGGCACGGGCGATGTGGGGCCAGATGTGCCGGTCATCGGCGATTCCCTTCCTCTTGCCGGCGGAACTGAACGGCTGGCACGGATAGCCGCCGATGTAGAGGTCGACCGGCTCGACGTCGCGCCAGTCGACGACGGTGATGTCCCCGAGGTTGGGCACCTCGGGGTGGCGGTGGGCCAGGATGCGGCTCGCGCCGGGGTCGTTGTCCGCCACCCACGCCAGCGAGCCGCCGAACACGGCCTGCACGGCCATGTCCAGGCCGCCGTAACCGGTGCACACGGAGCCGATCCGCAACCCGGTCATGCCGCCACCGGCCCCGGTCGTGTACCGGCGTTCCGTTCGGCGAGCAGGGTGTCCCGCAGCGAGCGGGCGTTGGCCGGCGAGGTGCGGATGGCGCGGCGGATGCCCTCGCCGGTCACCTTCGCGTCCGGCCAGTCCGCCGTTGCCGCGCGTGCTTCGGCGAGCAACTGTTCCGGGGTGCGCTTGGGCCGGGTCGACTTCGCCACCGCCGGAACGCGTCCCGTGGCGCGGCGCGGCCGGGCCGACTCGGCAGCTACCGGGCGCCGTTCGATCGGTACGACCGGAGTCGGAGCGATCGAGGGGAACGCCTTGACCGGAACGGTCGACTTCACGAAGCCGACGGGCACCGGCCGGGGCAGCGCCACCACGTTCGGGTTGCTCGGCGCGGGGGTCGATACGGGCAGGTCAGCCGTAGACCGTTTCATGTCGGTCTCGGTAGATTCCTCCGCATTCGCGGTCGGCTGCTCGATCGGGGCGGGGCGGTGGTGCAGAACCTTGGCGACCAGGTCGGAGCCGAAGTAGATCGACCCGACCGGCAACGACGTGGCCAGCAACACCAGCGCCCAGTTCGCGGGGTCCCAGTCGGCCAGGCGCCCCCAGTCGACCGTACGGCCGTGCAGTTCGGGAACCAGCCCGTGGACGTAGTTGAGGATCAGCGAGGCGAGCGTGTAGGTGCCCAGCACGCGCAGTGCGAACGTCCGATCCCGCCCCGCGAGCACGAGGGTGGCGACCAGGGCGAGCGCCATGAGGCCGTCGACCACGAACGGGTAGAGCGTCGCGGCCGTGGCATCAGCGCCTACCGCATTGGCGATGTCCCGCAGCGCGTTCCACGAGACGCGGAACGCCATGCCGACCACCGCGACCAGGGCGAGGATGAGCAAAGTCTTGCCGGTGCGGTTCATGTCGCACCGCCGATCCGGCGCTGCTGACGGCCGTGGAGCAGCCATCCGGCAACGTGCACCGCAGCCCCGCCCACCACCACGAACCGCCATGCCGGATCGTGCAGCATGAGCAGGCACGCAGCGGCGGCCATCATGGTCAGCGAGCCGAGCACGATCAGGGCAAACGCCCAGCCACTGGGAGAAGGGTTCGCGCTCATACCAGCGCACCCCCGACCGTGATCAGTGCCGCGAGGATGAGCAGCGCGCCACCCGCGCAGGTCAGGTCGACCGCGCGCTTGAGGCCGGTGAACTTGACCACCGCGATGCGGGACAGACCCGCGATGTCCGCACTCAGGTCCGTGGTCAGGGTGGCGCTGATCTCCTCAGCGCTGAGCGTGGCCCACAGCGGGAAGCCGTGGCGGCCACCCAGGTTGGGGCGCACCGACCGCAGCAGCAGAGCCGCCGCAGCGAGCAGCAGCGCCGTACCGAGACCACCCACCACGTAAGCGGGCAGGGAGAGGGGCGCGTCTTTGGCGACCGTCCAGGTACCGGCGAGCAGTGCGCCGACGAAGGCGAGCAGCAGGCTGGTCTTGGTGTCGGTCCGGGAGATCTCGGCCTTCACCTCAGCGTGCGCGGCCATCAGCTTGGAGTCGATGGCACTCACGCGCCCACCCCCGGCAGCACCGTGGCGGTGTTGGCGAGGGCCACGCGGGCGGCGAGGGCCTTGCGGCGAGCCCGGCGAAGGCGCCGGGCGTCCAGCTCGTTCGGCGTGCGGTCCAACGTGATGATCTGCGCGTCCAACAGCTCAACGTCCGCCAGGATGACGGGCATCTCCCGCTCGATGGCGCCCAGCTCCGCGCCCGTGGGCTCCATCCACGGCTTAAATGCGGTAACAGCGTCCTGAACAGTGACGATGTGGTCCATGGGTCGTGTTCTCCCTAGCAGGTGGCAACGGCCCCAACAGAGCCCCCGGAGTTACCGCTCCGGGGGCTCGCGCCGTTATCGGTGGAATGGCCGCGAACTCTGCGCGGCAAGGCCGCTGACAGCGGCCCGAGTGCCCCGGGCCGGATTCAATCCGGCGCCCGGGGCGGCTGGACGGGGCTGAACGTCGGGTCAGGCGGGGGTGATGTCGCGGGCGCTGACGATGTCGTCCCGTGTGATGTGGCCGCTGTCCATGGCGATACG
>NZ_JBWKFZ010000046.1:0-3400 GCF_056433985.1 Streptomyces sp. NPDC044106 | reverse complement strand
TGGCGGATGCGGTGGCGGAGAAGTTCGGTGGTGACAGCGTGCCGGAGACGCGGCGCAACGTGCGGTCCTACCTCGACAACCTGCACATCCGGTGAGGTCGGCGGGGCGGAAGAGGGCGGGGCGCGCGCCGCTTGCGGCCACGCGCCCGCGCCTACTCCCATGCCTGCGCCTGGCTCGGTCCTCTCGGTACCCCGCCCCGCTCCGTCCTGCTCTCTCCCGCTGAACAGGCCGGACAACGCGCGGTGCCGACCGGCCGTGTCAGGGCCGTCGGACCGTCAGGACGACGCCGTCAAGCGGCCTCCCTGCTCTGTCGGTCCATGAGGTGCCGCAGGACGAGCCACTCCCGAATCTCCCACGAGTGCCCCGACGAACAGCTGATGCTGTTGCCCGACTGCGCGGTCGCGGCGGGCTGCGGCGAGGCGTTGATCGTCCCCGGGCAACTGTCCACCACGCACCGCCTGGTGAGCGGGTTCCGGTCGGCGTGGTCGGGCTCGATGACCCGCAGCAGCTCGTCGTGCAGTTCCTCGATCTCGTCCGCGAAGTCCGCGGCCGGCGGCTGGGCCGTCAGCCACTCCAGGTGGAGCAGGAGGAAGCGCGCCAGCTGGGGGACGGAACGGGCCGGAGCCGCGGCGCCGAGTTCGTCCGCGACGTAACCCGCCCACGACTCCAGGACGGCGAGGATGTTGCTCCTCGCGTCGAGCGCGGCGACATTCAGATGATCCCGCTTGCGACTGCCCGAAACCTTTGTCGGATTCCGCCGCCTGGAAGCCGCCATGACGTGGTGCAGGCCTTCTTGATGCATGCCGGGAAGGGCGCGCAGATCGCGCTCCAGTTTCCCGACGCACGGGTCACAGAGGACGGCCCCGCCGACCGGACGGGTCTCCTGTTTGTGGTTCCGCGGGCATGAATGGATCTCCATTGCAGTGAATCTCCTTAGCCGGGCGTTACCCCTTTTGAGGGTGTCACCCCTTTGAGGGCCTTACCTTTATGGACCGTCTTGCTGGATGCGGAAGGTGCTGAATTCGGCCGGACGCACGGTGGCGAGTCCGACGTCGAGGATCACCCGGCTCCGCGCGTCGTTGTTCGTGTCGTCGCAGACGACGCGAAACGCGTCGGCCGCGCTCTCGCCGCGCAGCGCCCCCTGGCGCCACAACCCCCTCAGGAACGTCACGGCGGACTGGCGTACCAGCGCCCGCAGATGGGCGTCGTTGGTCTCGAAGGCGGCCCACCTGGTCCCTTGTACGAGCGAGGCCCGGACATGGTTCACCAGGCGGCGCACACCGAGATCCGTCCAGTCGGGATCGGTGGACAACGTGCGCGCCTGCGTCACCCGGATGCCCTTCCCCGGGACGAACCGCAGGCAGTTCACCCCCAGAGCACCGATCGTCTCCCGCTCGTCGGCGGACAGTTCCCGCTCGTGTTTGACGACTCCCACCAGGGCGCCCGCGGGAGCCCTGGGCACGCCCTGCTCGATGTCGACACGGCAGCAGAGCCCGGACACGTGGCCCGAAGGCGGGACCATGCGTTCCGTGCCGCCCGCCTCGCTCACCATGACCCACGGATAGTGGACGGCGACGAACCGGGCCTCCGGCTCGGCGAGTTCGAAAGGCCTGCGTACGTCGGCGGGGGCGAGTCCCTGCCGGGTGTGCAGCAGGGCGACCCGGTTGCCGGCACGCTCGCAGTGTCCGGCGACGAGCCGCGCGATGCCGTGCGCGTCCCTCTCCACCCGCCACAGGTCGGGAGCCACCACGACGGTGATCTCCGGCAGGCGCTCCAGCTCGGCGAGTGCGGACCGGTAGGCGCCGATACGGCCCCCGTCGGAGCCCGTTCCGAGGAGATCGGGGTCCGTTCCGAGGACCCACGCCCCGCCCCCACCGTTGCGGAAGTGGCCGAGCACGGCGTCGTGCACGAAGGAGGGTGCCGCCCCGGCGGCCCCGCGCGGCGAGAACGCCTCCAGGAATTCCTGTGGGTGCCGGACGAAGACCGGTCTGCGCGGCAGCCCCGGGGCGTCCCCGACGAAGGCGGCCACCGACGTGTGCAGCCCGCGGATGACGGGCGCGCCGAGACCGGTTGTCCGCACCCCGTCCGCTTCCCGGAGGCGGATGCCGGGGCCGAGCGACCCGGTCGTGCTGATGGCGCGCGGTGGGTTCGGCTGCTGTTGCGACATGCGGGCTCCTCGGTCACGACGGGAGGACGGGCGGGAGGGGGGCGGACGTCAGACCACGGGGGTGAGGACCAGGGCCTCCGTCTCCATGGGGAGCGGGACGGACCGCTGGATGGACAGGCCCGAACGCGCCGCCAGTTCGCGGTACTCGCCGGACGAACGCTGATGGCCGCCGTTGACGACCATCAGGTGCAGGTCCCACAGCGGCGCGAGCAGGCCCGCCTTGCCGTCCTGGACGATCATTTCGATGATCAGGAGGCGGGAGTGCGGGGCCATGGCCCCGCGTATGTTGCGCAGCAGGCGTACGCAGTCGTCCTCCGACCAGTCGCCGAGGACCCGGGACAGCAGGTAGGTGTCGGCCTTCTCGGGGATCGTGCCGGTGAACATGTCCCCGGCGACGAGCTCGGCGCGGTCGGTGCCCACGGTCCGCTCCAGGTGCGCACGGGCGATGGGCATCGTGTGCTCCAGGTCGAGCAGGGTGCCGCGGGCCTTCGGCGCGGCGCCGAGGACGGTCGCGAGGAGCTGGCCGCTGCCGCCCGCGATGTCGACGACGTGCCGGTCGGCGCTGAAGTCGATGTACTCCGGGACCGCGTCGAAAGCGAAGTTGCTGGCCTGGGCCTGCATGGCGCGCTGGAAGCGCTTCGCGGCGTCGGCGTCATCGCGCAGATAGTCGACGAGCGTCTGACCGTACGCCTTCTCGAACCCGGCCCTGCCGGTCCTGAACGTCTCGATGGAGTCCCCCCAGGCGCGGTAGAACTCCTCCCCGTAGAGCAGACATACGTCCCGCAGCGACCCGGGCCGGTCGCGGAGCATGTCGCCCACGGACGTGTTGCGGTAGCCCCCGCTCTCGTCGCCTTCGACCACGTCCAGACGCAGCAGCAGGCGCAGCAGGCGCCGTACGGCGTCTTCGTCCGCGCCGGCGGCCCGGGCGATGTCGGCGGGTCCTGTGTGCCCTGCCGCGATCAGATCCGGCACCCCCAGCTTGGCCGCCGCGTAGACGGCCTGGGTGTGCCAGGCGGCGGTGATGAGGTCGATGGTGGCGCGGGCCGCCGGTCGCGGGCTGCTGTCCGAGCTCATGGGCTGGCTCTTCCTTCGTACTCGGGAACGGGACGGGACAAGGGGTACGTCGGCGCGTACCGGGGGGTTCAGGAGGGGATCCAGTCCCGTTTGATGTGGGGGGTCTCGATGCTCAGGGCGCGCATGTGTTCGATGGGGTTGGTGTATTCGCGGCTGGCG
>NZ_JBWKFZ010000045.1:0-3404 GCF_056433985.1 Streptomyces sp. NPDC044106 | reverse complement strand
CGATGATCCGCCGCGCCTCGGTTTCGGCCTGCGCTTCGCTCAGACCGGCGCCCGTGGCGCCTGCCTCGGGGGTGGTGTCGGGGTACATGCGGAATCCCTTCACGATGGTGGTGGGGGAGGCAAGGGCACCCCCTGCCGGGGGTGCTGTGGAGGGGGTTTCAGGGGTGCTGACCTGCACGCCTCCCCGCCTCCCCCAAGTGATGTTTTTGCTGATCAGAGCGGGGGAGGCGGCTCGGGGAGGCGCTTGGGGAGTTCTCCCCGCCTCCCCGGGCCGGACGGTCTTAGCTCCCCGCTATCCGGCGGGGGAAGCGGAACCGTTGCTGTCGCGGTTGGCGAGGGCCCGCAGGACGTGATCGCGGTGGACGACCATGACCCCGTGGGACTTCTTCGGCTCCTCGCCGTGCTCCTCCAGCAGCCGCTTCAGCCGGTCGTTGGTCCACTGGTTGCCGTAGACCTTGGAGTCCAGCGCGTGCAGCCGCTTCAGCACTTCGGTGGTGCGCAGCTTGGCCGCGTCACCCAAAACTGCGGCGACATCGGCGAGGGCGTCCCGCCCCTCGCCGCGGTCGACGACCTTCATGGTGGTGACGCCGCCCCGCAGGGCCTTGGCCCGCTCGGCGATGGCGGTGGCGTCATCGTCACCGATGAAGTGCGTGCGCACCGTGATGGAGGACTGGCCCTTGGGGATGTCGATCCCGTCGGAGGCGACGACCAGGGTTCCCTTGTCCAGGCCCTGGCGCAGCAGGTGCGGGGCGGCGCCGCCGTTGACCGCCTTCTCGCCCAGGGCCATGACGGCTTGCGCCGCGGTGCCCAGCGCGAGTGAGGCCCGGGTGTGGGCGCCTTCCCGCACGAGCTTGGGGAGGTTCTGGTCGGTGGGGTCCTGCGTACCCTCGTACATGAGCACGTTGACCACGCGGCCCTGGTTGTGGACCTTGCGTACGCCCATGAAGTAGCGGGAGGTTGCCTTGGAGCCGCCGTAAGGGCGCTTCTCGTCATCCATGGCCGGGCACATGAACGCCACCTGCGCTTCGTCCACGATGCCGATCAGCGGGTCGAACACCACCGTGGGGTCTGCCTGACGCGCCGCGATGCGGCGGTTCATCTCATCGACCAGACCCTCAACCATCTCGGTCGTATCGATCACGTGCTCATCGGTCGGCCCCTGGATCAGTACCGTGGCCAGACCGTCGAACATGGCCCAGTCCCCGGCGCCCTTGAGGTCGGCGATCCGGAACTCAACCCGCCTGTCCAGCGACGCCCACAGCGCCAGGGAGCGCAGCGCGGCGGTCTTGCCCTGGTTGGACAGGCCCGTGATGAGCAGGTGGCGCTGATACAGGCTCAGCGCCGCCGCGTCCCCGCGCAGATCCTGACCCCACGGCGCTTTGCCCTTGGCGTAGTCGGCGGTCATCGTCTCGTCGGTGACCAGCGGGGAGGGGCCGATCGGCTCATCCAACGCACCCGAGTCGGCGATCCACAGACGGACGGTGCGGGCGGCTTCGGGGATGGTGATGAACACTTCGTGTTCGTGCCGGGTCAGGTTCTCCGCGAGCTTGCGCCGCTTGCCCTGAACCTCGTTCGTCGACACCCCGGAGGGCAGGGTCACGTCGACTTCCACGCCGCATCCGGCGATCCGGATCGGACCCAGCATCGCGGCCCCCGCGTCACCCATCTCCTTGATGGCGTTGCGCAGCGCGGGCACCCCCAGGTCGCGCAGGGCCTTGACCACGATCGAGGGGGTGATGGGTTCGCCCTCCCCGGAGCGGACGGTGGCGGGCAGGGCCCAGTTGGGGGCGGCTTGCTGCTTGCGGCCCACTGACCACAGGGCGAGGAGCGCCAGCAGGGGTCCGATGCGCAGGGCCGGTCCCCACACGATCGAGACGATCGTGACGAGAAGCCGGATGAACTCAAAGACCGCCATCAACGGCGTCAGCACGTCGGAGACATCCTCATTGGCGATAGCCAGCACCACCCCGAGCCCGACCAGCGAGCCGATGCCCGCCCCGGTGCCGACCGCGAGGCCCTTGGCCACGTCCACGGGCGACTTCAGCAGGTCCATACGGCGCCGGTGACGTGCCTCACGGAAGCGCTGCAAACGCTCCTCCCACTCCTGGGCCACCTCATAGTTCCCGGCGGCTTCGGCGGCGCGGAGCATGCGTTCATAGCGGGACCCGGTACGGCCGTCCCAGGTGCGGCGGGCCACGATCCGCGTCCCGCCGACCACATACATGCTGTGGCGGACTGCCACCCGTCCCGTTTCACGGGTGCGTTCGTCAGTGGCGATCCGGCGCACTGCCCGTCCGGAGCGCACCCACAACGGCACGACCGGCGCGGCCGGGGCGGGGTCGGGGACGACGGTGAGGTTCGGACCAGGTTCGGCGGTGGCGGGAGGGTCGGGGTTCTTGTGCAGGGGAACGACGTTGCCGCTCATGACGGCATCACTCCTGACTGCCCCGGACGGGGGCGGGAGGCGAGAGAGCCCCGGGGTGACCGCGTGGTGGCGGGTACCCCGGGGCGGGTCAGCGGGCGTGGCGAGCGCGGTTCACCACCAACGCGATTCCTTCTTGGGCACAAGGGAGGGGCAGCCGTTGACCATGTGGGAAACGCACTGCGGGCAGTCCTCGCGCGGCTTGAGGGCGCGGTGGATGCTCTTGTCGTAGGCGTGCTGCCAGCACTGCGGGCACTGGCCGGGAGGCGCCGGTTTGGCGGCCATGCTCACCACCAGCCCGAAGACTTCTTGGCGGCCTTGGCCTTCGCGTTCTCGTTCACGATGCGCTGCCGCTCGCTCTGCAACGCGGTGATCTCCGCGTTCAGCCGCGTCTCGGCAGCACTCCAGGCGGTGTCGGCCTTGGTGTCGGCGCGGGCGGTGCTCTTGTGCCGCACCACCTTGACCGAACCACTGGCGGCGGCGGCCAGGATGGCGCGGCGTTCGCGGCCATCCAGCGGCCACAACTGGCGCTGCTGAACGGCTTCAAGCTTGCGGGTCGTCTGCTGGATCTCACGATCCAGGCGACGCGTGTCGGGCTTACCCATAGAACTCTCCTTGGAGGATGGGAAAGGTGCCTGGTCAGGCGGCGATGCGGCCGGGGAGGGCGGCGGGCGCGAGGAAGCGGAGCGCGGCCACGGCCTGGTGCGGGACCACGCCGTTGCCCAGCGCTTTGAGCTGTGCGGAGCGGGACAGGCCGGGGACGTCGGTGACGTGGCCGGCGGGCAGGCCCATGAGCCATTCGACGAAGGCGGGACTCAGCCGTCCCACAGCGTCAACTGGCCCGGGGGCAGCGCAGCCGATGACTTGCGCCCACGCTTCGACGGCCGCGGCGTAGGGCCCCCAATCAACTCCGAGACCTGGTGAAGCGAGGGCCGCACCGCTGCCCCCGGACTCGGGGACCGGTTGCTCGGCCACGTCGATG
>NZ_JBWKFZ010000044.1:0-3662 GCF_056433985.1 Streptomyces sp. NPDC044106 | reverse complement strand
GCGGGTGGTGGTCCAGCCGGTGGTGGTGCGCTCGTAGCGCAGGCGTTCGTGGAGGCGGTCGGTGCCGTTGGCCCAGAACTCCACGCTGGCCGGGGCCAGGCGGTAGGCGGCGAATGCCTGGGGGCAGGGCAGCGGGCGTCCGGGGGCGGCCAGTTCGAGGGCGGCGGTGCGCAGGTGTTCGGCGTGGTCGAGGTCGTGCAGGGGTTCGCTCTGGCGGGCCACGGTGGACATGGGGTGGGTGAACAGGGGGCGGGCGGCCCACAGGGCCTCGGCCTGGGTGCGGGGCAGTTGGGTGACGGGGCCGGCCAGGGTGATCTGCTGGCTGGTCTCGCGCCAGTACAGGACGCCGGAGGCGTAGGGGTTGGCGGCCAGTTCGCGGCCCTTCTGGCTGCCGGTGTGGGTGATGAAGACCAGGCCGGTGGCGTCCAGGGAGTTGACGGCCACGATCCGTGAGGAGGGCCGGCCCTGGGCGTCGGCGGTGGCAAGGGCCAGGGCGCGGGGCTCGCGGACCTGGCGTTCGGTGGCCTCCCGCAGCCAGGAGGCCAGCAGTCCCAGGGGTTCGGCGGGCGGGGTGCGGAACTCGGGGAAGGCCACCTCCAGGGTGCCCGTCAACGTCTCCGAACGCCGCTCCGCGGCAAGGCCGTTGGCCGGCGCGGCAGGGCGGGGGCTGGTCACATCAGACATGCGCGAGTCCTTTGGTGGTGGGGCCGGGCCGGCGCTCGGGGGAGGGCGCCGGCCCGGCGCTTCGGGGGGTGGCCGGGGCTCAGGCCGGGTCGGGGGTGCGGGCCGGGGCCAGCAGGTGGGCCAGGGCCTCGCCCACGATGCGGGGGCCTTCGCGGGTGAGGACGGATTCGGCGTGGAACTGCAGGGAGGCGAAGCCGGGCCCGCGCAGGGCGTGGACCTCGCCGGTGGCCGGGTCCCGGCTGACCTGGACCGGTGCGCCGTCGACCAGGCCGGGCACGCCGTGGACGGTGAACTCGTCGTGGTGGCTGAGCAGGGCGAAGGTGTTGTAGTAGCCGACGTGTTCGGTGGCGCCGAACAGGTCGATCTGCTTCTGGACGCCCTGGTTGGGGATCTCCCTGCGGCGCAGGGGCAGTCCCAGCTGCAGTCCCAGGGTCTGGTGGCTCAGGCACACCGCCAAGAACGGCCGCTGTTCGCGCAGCAGGGTGGCCACGGCGGTGTGCAGGTGGCGCATCTTGGGGTGGGCGACTTCCTGGGGGTCGCCGGGGCCGGGGCCCATGACGATGAGGTCGTGGCCCTCGAAGGTGTAGTCCTCGTCGTAGCGGCGGACGGTGACCCGCAGGCCCAGGGAGCGCAGCTGCTGGTCGATCATCGAGGTGAAGGTGTCCTCGGCGTCGATGACCAGGACCGAGCGTCCTGCCAGGTCGGGCAGGGCGGCGGTGCGGGCGGCGGTGTCGGCGAGCCAGAAGCCGGCGATGGGGTCGTTGCGCTGTTCCAGGGCGCGGCGCACGCTGGGGTGGTCGGCGAAGCGCCGGCTGGTGCCGCCGCCCAGGGCGGCGACCAGGCCGGCCGCCTTGGCGCGGGTCTCGGCGGCTTCGGAGGCCGGGTCGGAGTGGCGCACGATGGTGGCGCCGACGCCGATGGACAGGCGTCCCTGGGCGGTGATGTCGGCGGTGCGGATGAGGATGGCGGAGTCCATCACCCGCTCGCCGTGGGCGTCGCGGCCGATGAGGGCGGCGGCGCCGCTGTAGTAGCCGCGGCCGCCGGGTTCGTACTGGTGGATGATGCGGCAGGCGCTCTCCAGGGGGCTGCCGGTGACGGTGGGGGCGAACATCGTCTCGCGCAGGATGTCGCGCACGTCGCGGTCGGTGCGTCCCTGGATGAAGTACTCGGTGTGGGCGAGGCGGGCCATTTCCTTGAGGTAGGGGCCCACGACCTGGCCGCCGTCCGGGCAGATGCGGGCCATCATCTTCAGTTCCTCGTCGACGACCATGTACAGCTCGTCGGTCTCCTTGCGGTCGTCGAGGAACTGCAGCACGCCTTCCAGGGTGGAGCCGGCCGCCGGGTAGCGGTAGGTGCCGCTGATGGGGTTCATCACGGCGGTGCCGGCCTCGAGGCTGACGTGGCGTTCGGGGGAGGCGCCGACCAGGATGCGGCTGCCGGTGTGGATGAGGAAGGTCCAGTGGGCGCCGCTCTCGCGTTCCAGCAGCCGGCGGAAGAGGGCGGGGGCGCTGGCGGGGCCGTAGTCGGTGATGTCGGCGACGAAGGTGCGCTTGATGACGAAGTTGGCGCCCTCGCCCGTGCCGATCATTTCCTTGGTGATGCGGCGCACCACGTCCTCGTAGGCGGCGTCGTCCACGTCGAAGTCGCCGCCGGCCAGCGGGGTGGGCACGTTGGGGATGCGGGCCAGGGCCTGGGGCAGCGGGAGTTGCTGCTGGCCGGTGACGGTCATCGCGACCAGCGGGGTGCCGTCGTCGGCGCAGGCGTAGCCGCGCTCGGCCAGTTGGCGGTAGGGCATGACGACCAGGACTTCGTGGCCGGCGCCGGTGCCCGGTGCGGGGTGGGGGGGCAGCGGGATGTCGGCCAGGGTGGCGGGCAGGGTCACCGAGCCGGTCAGGACCTCCACCACGTCGGCGCCGGTGGTGTGGGGCCGGTGCAGCAGGGCGTAGGGCTGGTGGTGGCCGTGCAGGGCCTGCTCCAGCAGGTCCCCCGCCGTGGCGGGGTGGGGGGTCGGTGGTGTCTGTGTCATGTGAACAGCCCCTTGACGGTGGTGACCTTGGCGCAGCGCTCGGCGGCGTAGGTGAGGGCCGAGCGGTGGTAGTCCTGGGAGAAGTCGGCGGTGGCGTCGGCGACGAAGAACGGCTGGATGTCGTGGGTGAAGGCGTCGACGGCGGTGGCCAGGACCCCGACGTGGGCGTAGATGCCGCACAGGATGAGCTGGTCGCGGCCGGCGGCGCGCATGCGCTCCAGCAGGTCGGTCTTGAAGAAGGCGCTGTAGCGCCATTTGGTGAGCAGCCAGTCCTGCTCGGTGGGGGCGAGGGCGTCGGTGACCTGGCGGTCCTGGGGGGCGGGGCGCATGCCCGGGCCCCAGAAGTCCTTGAGCAGGCCGCGCTGTTCGTCGCTCATGCCGCCGGGCTGGGCGGTGTAGGCGACGGGGATGCCCTGGGCGGCGCACCGCTCGCGCAGGTGGGCGGCGTTGTCGACGAGGTCTTGGCGCAGGCTGTCGGGGAAGGGCTTGAGGAAGTAGCGCTGCATGTCATGGACAAGGAGGACCGCCCGGTCGGCGTCGGCGGTCCAGGACACGGCGGCCGGGGGCAGGTCGCCCTCGGCGGGCAGGGGGTAGGGGCTGATGGGGGGTATGCCGGTCATGGTTCCAGTCCTCGGCTTGGTGCGTGGCTGCGGGTGCGCAGGCGTGGAGGGAGGCAAGGGCAGGGGTGTCAGGCGGGCCAGGCGGAGACGACGCTGAGGGCCTGGGTGGGGTTGAGGCGGGGGTCGCAGCAGGAGGTGTAGCGCTCGCCCACGCGCTCGAGGTCGGCCGTGGTGGTGGCGCATTCGGTGACGTCGTCGGGGGTGGTCTCCAGGTGCAGGCCGCCGGCGATGGCGCCCGCGCCGTGGACGGCCTGGACGAAGCCGGTGATCTCGCGGGAGACGGTGTCCACCAGGCGGGTCTTGTAGCCGCCGGGGGCGGTGACGGTGTTGCC
>NZ_JBWKFZ010000043.1:0-3786 GCF_056433985.1 Streptomyces sp. NPDC044106 | reverse complement strand
TTCGCTGCTCACAGTGAGTCTCCTTTGTGGGCTGGTCAGTGCTGGTTGCTGGTCTTGGCCCACACGCCGCTCGTGCGGCTGTGGACGGTGCGCTGCTCCTGGTGAACCGGGCCCTCGTAGTGGTGGTGGATCTCGGGGTCGGGCTTGGCCCGACGGGCGAGCCGGGCGAGGGCGAGCACGAGGGCGGTGGGGGCACCGAAGACGAGGCCGCAGACGATCGGGTCGGCGAACTGCGAGACGTACATGAGCACGCTCGCGGTGCCGCCGACCATGACGGTGGTGGCGCCGCCGGCGAGCAGGAGCACGCTGGCGTCGGTGGCGCCCTGACTCATCGGCGGTCGTCCGGGCTGGGCGACGGGGGTGGTGTCGCGGTAGGCGTCAGCGATGATCCGCCGCGCCTCGGTTTCGGCCTGCGCTTCGCTCAGACCGGCGCCCGTGGCGCCTGCCTCGGGGGTGGTGTCGGGGTACATGCGGAATTCCTTCACGATGGTGGTGGGGGAGGCAGGGGCACCCCCTGCCGGGGGTGCTGTGGAGGGGGTTTCAGGGGTGCTGACCTGCACGCCTCCCCGACTCCCCGAAACGATGTTTTTGCTGATCAGAGCGGGGGAGGCGGCTCGGGGAGGCGCTGGGGGAGTTCTCCCCGCCTCCCCGGGCCGGACGGTGCTCGCTCCCCGCTATCCGGCGGGGGAAGCGGAACCGCCGTTGTCGCGGTTGGTGAGGGCCCGCAGGACGTGATCGCGGTGGACGACCATGACCCCGTGGGACTTCTTCGGCTCCTCGCCGTGCTCCTCCAGCTCCCGCTTCAGCCGGTCGTTGGTCCACTGGTCGCCGTAGACCTTTGGGTCCAGCGCGTGCAGCCGCTTCAGCACCTCGTTGGTGCGCAGCCGCGGAGCTTCGCCGAACACGTCGGCGATGTCCGTGAGCGGGTCGCGCTGCTCGCCGCGGTCGATGGCGTGCAGGGTGGTGACCCCGTCGCGCAGGGCCTTGGCGCGCTCGATGATGGCCTTCGCGTCGTCGTCGCCGATGAAGTGCGTGCGCACGGTGATGGACGACTGGCCCTTGGGGATGTCGATGCCGTCGGAGGCGACGACCAGGGTTCCCTTGTCCAGGCCCTGGCGCAGCAGGTGCGGGGCGGCCCCGCCGTTGACAGCCTTCTCGCCCAGGGCCATGACGGCTTGCGCCGCGGTGCCCAGCGCGAGCGCGGCGCGGGTGTGGGCGCCTTCCCGCACGAGTTTGGGAAGGTTCTGGTCGGTGGGGTCCTGCGTACCCTCGTACATGAGCACGTTGACCACGCGGCCCTGGTTGTGGACCTTGCGCACGGCCATGAAGTAGCGGGACGTGGCCTTGGAGCCGCCGTAAGGGCGCTTCTCGTCATCCACGGCCGGGCACATGAACGCCACCTGCGCTTCGTCCACGATGCCGATCAGCGGGTCGAACACCACCGTGGGGTCTGCCTGACGCGCCGCGATGCGGCGGTTCATCTCATCGACCAGACCCTCAACCATCTCGGTCGTATCGATCACGTGCTCATCGGTCGGCCCCTGGATCAGTACCGTGGCCAGACCGTCGAACATGGCCCAGTCACCGGCGCCCTTGAGGTCGGCGATCCGGAACTCAACCCGCCTGTCCAGCGACGCCCACAGCGCCAGGGAGCGCAGCGCGGCGGTCTTGCCCTGGTTGGACAACCCGGTGATGAGCAGGTGGCGCTGATACAGGCTCAGCGCCGCCGCGTCCCCGCGCAGGTCCTGTCCCCAGGGGGCGCGGCCCTTGGTGTAGTCGGCGGTCATCGTCTCATCGGTGACCAGCGGGGAGGGGCCGATCGGCTCATCCAGCGCACCGGAGTCGGCGATCCACAGCCGCACCGTGCGGGCGGCTTCGGGGATGGTGATGAACACTTCGTGTTCGTGCCGGGTCAGGTTCTCCGCGAGCTTGCGCCGCTTGCCCTGCACCTCGTTCGTCGACACCCCGGAGGGCAGGGTCACGTCGACTTCCACGCCGCATCCGGCGATCCGGATCGGTCCCAGCATGGCCGCGCCGGCGTCGCCCATCTCTTTGATGGCGTTGCGCAGCGCGGGCACCCCCAGGTCGCGCAGGGCCTTGACCACGATCGAGGGGGTGATGGGTTCGCCCTCCCCGGAGCGGACGGTGGCGGGCAGGGCCCAGTTGGGGGCGGCTTGCTGCTTGCGGCCCACTGACCACAGGGCGAGGAGCGCCAGCAGGGGGCCGATGCGCAGGGCCGGTCCCCACACGATCGAGACGATCGTGACGAGAAGCCGGATGAACTCAAAGACCGCCATCAACGGCGTGAGCACGTCGGTCACGTCCTCGTTGGCGATGGCCAGCACCACCCCGAGACCGACCAGAGTGCCGATGCCCGCCCCGGTGCCGACCGCGAGGCCCTTGGCCACGTCCACGGGCGACTTCAGCAGGTCCATACGGCGCCGGTGGCGTGCCTCGCGGAAGCGCTGCAGCCGCTCTTCCCACTCCTGGGCCACCTCGTAGTTCCCGGCGGCTTCGGCGGCGCGGAGCAGGCGTTCGTAGCGGGCGCCGGTACGGCCGTCCCAGGTGCGGCGGGCCACGATCCGCGTCCCGCCGACCACATACATGCTGTGGCGGACTGCCACCCTGCCCGCCTCGCGGGTGCGTTCGTCGGTGGCGATCTGGCGCATCGCGCGCCCGGAGCGCACCCACAACGGCACGACCGGCGCGGTCGGGGCGGGGTCGGGGACGACGGTGAGGTTCGGGCCGGGTTCGGCGGTGGCGGGAGGGTCGGGGTTCTTGTGCAGGGGAACGACGTTGCCGCTCATGACGGCATCACTCCTGACTGCCCCGGACGGGGGCGGGAGGCGAGAGAGCCCCGGGGTGACCGCGTGGTGGCGGGTACCCCGGGGCGGGTCAGTGGGCGTGGCGAGCGCGGTTCACCACCAACGCGATTCCTTCTTGGGCACAAGGGAGGGGCAGCCGTTGACCAGGTGGTCCACGCACTGCGGGCAGTCCTCGCGCGGCTTCAGGCGGCGGTGGATGCTCTTGTCGTAGGCGTGCTGCCAGCACTGCGGGCACTGGCCGGGAGGCGCCGGTTTGGGGGCCATGCTCACCACCAGCCCGAAGACTTCTTGGCGGCCTTGGCCTTCGCGTTCTCGTTCACGATGCGCTGCCGCTCGCTCTGCAATGCGGTGATCTCCGCGTTCAGCCGCGTCTCGGCGGCACTCCAGGCGGTGTCGGCCTTGGTGTCGGCGCGGGCGGTGCTCTTGTGCCGCACCACCTTGACCGAACCACTGGCGGCGGCGGCCAGGATGGCGCGCCGTTCGCGGCCGTCCAGCGGCCACATCTGGCGCTGCTGAACGGCTTCAAGCTTGCGGGTGGTCTGCTGGATCTCACGATCCAGGCGACGCGTGTCGGGCTTACCCATAGAACTCTCCTTGGAGGATGGGGAAGATGCCTGGTCAGGCGGCGATGCGGCCGGAGAGGGAGGTGGGTGCCAGGAAGCGGAGTGCGGCCACGGCCTGGTGCGGGACCACGCCATTGCCCAGCGCTTTGAGCTGTGCGGAGCGGGACAGGCCGGGGACGTCGGTGACGTGGCCGGCGGGCAGACCCATGAGCCATTCGACGAAGGCGGGACTCAGCCGTCCCACAACGTCAACTGGCCCGGGGGCAGGGCAGCCGATGACTTGCGCCCACGCTTCGACGGCTTCGGCGTAGGGCCCCCAATCAACTCCGAGACCTGGTGAAGCGAGGGCCGCACCGCTGCCCCCGGACTCGGGGACCGGTTGCTCGGCCACGTCGATG
>NZ_JBWKFZ010000042.1:1526-2864 GCF_056433985.1 Streptomyces sp. NPDC044106 | reverse complement strand
GGTGATGGGTGGTTGGTCGTTGTTTGAGAACTGCACAGTGGACGCGAGCATCTGTGGCCAAGTTTTTAAGGGCGCACGGTGGATGCCTTGGCACCAGGAACCGATGAAGGACGTGGGAGGCCACGATAGTCCCCGGGGAGTCGTCAACCAGGCTTTGATCCGGGGGTTTCCGAATGGGGAAACCCGGCAGTCGTCATGGGCTGTCACCCGCTGCTGAACACATAGGCAGTGTGGAGGGAACGCGGGGAAGTGAAACATCTCAGTACCCGCAGGAAGAGAAAACAACCGTGATTCCGGGAGTAGTGGCGAGCGAAACCGGATGAGGCCAAACCGTATGCGTGTGAGACCCGGCAGGGGTTGCGCATACGGGGTTGTGGGATCTCTCTTTCACAGTCTGCCGGCTGTGAGACGAGTCAGAAACCGTTGATGTAGGCGAAGGACATGCGAAAGGTCCGGCGTAGAGGGTAAGACCCCCGTAGTCGAAACATCAGCGGCTCGTTTGAGAGACACCCAAGTAGCACGGGGCCCGAGAAATCCCGTGTGAATCTGGCGGGACCACCCGTTAAGCCTAAATATTCCCTGGTGACCGATAGCGGATAGTACCGTGAGGGAATGGTGAAAAGTACCGCGGGAGCGGAGTGAAATAGTACCTGAAACCGTGTGCCTACAAGCCGTGGGAGCGTCGCGTGCAGCACTTGTGCTGTACGTCGTGACTGCGTGCCTTTTGAAGAATGAGCCTGCGAGTTTGCGGTGTGTTGCGAGGTTAACCCGTGTGGGGAAGCCGTAGCGAAAGCGAGTCCGAATAGGGCGGTTTAGTAGCGCGCTCAAGACCCGAAGCGGAGTGATCTAGCCATGGGCAGGTTGAAGCGGCTGTAAGAGGTCGTGGAGGACCGAACCCACCAGGGTTGAAAACCTGGGGGATGACCTGTGGTTAGGGGTGAAAGGCCAATCAAACTCCGTGATAGCTGGTTCTCCCCGAAATGCATTTAGGTGCAGCGTCGTGTGTTTCTTGCCGGAGGTAGAGCACTGGATAGGCGATGGGCCCTACCGGGTTACTGACCTTAGCCAAACTCCGAATGCCGGTAAGTGAGAGCGCGGCAGTGAGACTGTGGGGGATAAGCTCCATGGTCGAGAGGGAAACAGCCCAGAGCATCGACTAAGGCCCCTAAGCGTACGCTAAGTGGGAAAGGATGTGGAGTCGCACAGACAACCAGGAGGTTGGCTTAGAAGCAGCCACCCTTGAAAGAGTGCGTAATAGCTCACTGGTCTAGTGATTCCGCGCCGACAATGTAGCGGGGCTCAAGCGTACCGCCGAAGTCGTGTCATTGCAGCAATAAG
>NZ_JBWKFZ010000042.1:0-1430 GCF_056433985.1 Streptomyces sp. NPDC044106 | reverse complement strand
GAGGCTGAGACCTGATGCCGAGCCGATTGTGGTGAAGTGGATGATCCTATGCTGTCGAGAAAAGCCTCTAGCGAGTTTCATGGCGGCCCGTACCCTAAACCGACTCAGGTGGTCAGGTAGAGAATACCGAGGCGTTCGGGTGAACTATGGTTAAGGAACTCGGCAAAATGCCCCCGTAACTTCGGGAGAAGGGGGGCCATCACCGGTGATGAGTCTTGCACTCTGAGCTGGGGGTGGCCGCAGAGACCAGCGAGAAGCGACTGTTTACTAAAAACACAGGTCCGTGCGAAGCCGTAAGGCGATGTATACGGACTGACGCCTGCCCGGTGCTGGAACGTTAAGGGGACCGGTTAGTGCACTTTCGGGTGTGCGAAGCTGAGAACTTAAGCGCCAGTAAACGGCGGTGGTAACTATAACCATCCTAAGGTAGCGAAATTCCTTGTCGGGTAAGTTCCGACCTGCACGAATGGCGTAACGACTTCTCGACTGTCTCAACCATAGGCCCGGTGAAATTGCACTACGAGTAAAGATGCTCGTTTCGCGCAGAAGGACGGAAAGACCCCGGGACCTTTACTACAGTTTGATATTGGTGTTCGGTTCGGCTTGTGTAGGATAGGTGGGAGACTGTGAACCCGGTACGCCAGTATCGGGGGAGTCATCGTTGAAATACCACTCTGGTCGTGCTGGATGTCTAACCTCGGTCCGTGATCCGGATCAGGGACAGTGTCTGATGGGTAGTTTAACTGGGGCGGTTGCCTCCCAAAGAGTAACGGAGGCGCCCAAAGGTTCCCTCAGCCTGGTTGGTAATCAGGTGTTGAGTGTAAGTGCACAAGGGAGCTTGACTGTGAGACCGACGGGTCGAGCAGGGACGAAAGTCGGGACTAGTGATCCGGCGGTGGCTTGTGGAAGCGCCGTCGCTCAACGGATAAAAGGTACCCCGGGGATAACAGGCTGATCTTCCCCAAGAGTCCATATCGACGGGATGGTTTGGCACCTCGATGTCGGCTCGTCGCATCCTGGGGCTGGAGTCGGTCCCAAGGGTTGGGCTGTTCGCCCATTAAAGCGGTACGCGAGCTGGGTTTAGAACGTCGTGAGACAGTTCGGTCCCTATCCTCTGTGCGCGTAGGAATATTGAGAAGGGCTGTCCCTAGTACGAGAGGACCGGGACGGACGAACCTCTGGTGTGCCAGTTGTCCTGCCAAGGGCATGGCTGGTTGGCTACGTTCGGAAAGGATAACCGCTGAAAGCATCTAAGCGGGAAGCCTGCTTCGAGATGAGTATTCCCACCCCCTTTGAGGGGTTAAGGCTCCCAGTAGACGACTGGGTTGATAGGCCAGATCTGGAAGCCCGGTAACGGGTGGAGGTGACTGGTACTAATAGGCCGAGGGCTTGTCCTCAGTTGCTCGCGTCCACTGTGTTGGTTCTGAAAC
>NZ_JBWKFZ010000041.1:0-7908 GCF_056433985.1 Streptomyces sp. NPDC044106 | reverse complement strand
CCGTGCCAGCCCCTGGGTCTGGAGCCGGCCCGCACCACCAACCCGCCAACTACGGCGCCGATATACGTACACCGTTTGAGGAATCCAGCACTAGGGGGGCCGGGGCTGACAACTGGCCGAAGTTTGTTTCGGACTGTCAACCCCGGGCTCGTTGTCGGGACGGGGTGCGTTCCGGTCTGGCGTGCGAGGCACCGGTCACGTACTCACGGTGACGAACGACGAGCGGCCCCACCCTGGCAGGAGGCAGAGGATCGGCAGGCTTTCTGCTGGTCGACGCAGCCGTGCTGTTTGCACGCTCATGGCCGTCCCTATCGTGCGCGGGGTTCGCAGTCGACTCGATTCGACGTCAGGGGCGGGTTGCTGCCGAGGCAGAGGGCGGGGTGGGTGGTGGCGGTGAGATGGCTGGTGAAGACGAGACGATCGTTCTGGTGGCCGGTGACGCGGATGGTGTGGGTGTCGGGGTGCGTGCTGGGTTGAGGTGTGGTGGTGATGTAGCAGGGGTCGGTGAGTTCGACGTAGCGGTGGAATTGAGTTTGCGTCTGGATGGGGACGGCGTTGGCAGGGAGGCGGGGCTGGCTGCTTTGGCGGGCGGCCTCAATGAGAACCATGCCGGGGATGTGGTCGCCGTCGTGGTCGAAGAGAACAGGGTGGTTGGGGTTGGCGTTGAGGCGCCAGGTGTAGGGCTGGTCGGTGGGGGCGAGGACGAGGTCGTGGGGGTTGTTGCGTCCGTGAGTGTGGGGGTTTTGGTGGTGGTTGGGGGTGTGGTGGAGGGAGGCGAGCGTGGGAGTGGGGACGGGGGCGGCGCGGACGCGCTGGTAGGCGGAGGGGGAGATGCAGGTGAAGTGCCCGTAGCCAGTGGCGAGAGTCTGCTGGTTGCTGCTGATGTTGAGGTGAATGGTGAAGGTACGGCGGCGAGGGGTGGGCGTGAGGGTGGCGTGGAGAGTGAGGTTGGTGGGGGTGGACTGGATGGTGAGGTGCTCGGGGTGGCTGGTGACGGTCATGTCTTGCATGACGAAGTGGTGGTCGAGCGGTACGTGATGTTCGGTGTGGGCGAGATAAATGCCGGCCTGGCGAAGCGTTTCGCAGGCCTGGAGGTGATCGTGGCTGCGGCCGTCGGCTGTGGTGAAGAAGGTGTGGGCGCGGGGCCACTGGCCGGTGAGGGTGTAGGTCTCCTCGCCAGTCCTTTCATGACCGGTGAGAAAGACTTCAGCGTGGGCGGCACGGTGGACGTACTGACGGGGCACGGTGCCGGTGAACGCAGATAGCAGGGCCGGTATCCGGTCGGCGCGGTCGCTCGGGCTGCTGTGAGTGTCCTGCGTGTCCTGTGCGTTTGGCCGCGGGGGTGCGCATTGAATGGTGAGGGCGCAGTGCGCGCCATGGCTCGGGGTGTCCGCCGACTGCGGTGTGTTCTGGGCTTCTCCGAGCCTGGGCCGCTCCGACGCAGGCTGTGCGTTCTGCGTGACCGGCACCCTTTGGGTGCCCTGCGACGTCTGTATGTCCGGCGGGATCGACGGTTTCGGTGCGGCCAGCGAGTTTTGTGGGCACTCTGCGTTCCGCGCTTCGTACGTGCACTGGGTGGCCTGCGTGTTCGAATCCTTTTGGGCGTCTTGCGACCGTGTCAGGACCAGACTGCTCATGAACCTCTCCCCCTGGAGGTGAATGAAAGTAGGTTCGTAACATACATACCCACCGGTTTTCTTTTCAAGTGTCGGTGGTGATTACATGCTGAGGGGGTGGAAGGATAACGTTCCATTTCGAATGGGCGATTTCGTGACGCTGGGTAGTTGAGTTCCTCGCGGGTTGGGTTGCGGCCTCAGGTGAAGAGGAAGTGAAGCGTCCGTTTTAAAGAAACCGGGCGGACGGTTCCTTCTTATGCCTTTCGTTGTCGCCCTGGGTGGAGTGAGGAGCTGTGGTCAGTCGTGTAGTGGACGTGTACGCGCGCGTTCCGCGAGTGCCCGGTGAATACGGAACGACGGTTCCGGTTCGGCTGCGGTCGGTTGTTGTGGCACGTTGTTGCGTAGACCAGTCTTTATCAAGCGTCGAAATGGCGTGGCGGTGTCGGGGAAGTGGGGGTTGTTGTGGTGGATCGGATGGGTTGGGCGGGCGAGGGATCGGCCGTCCGCGGGCTGGGTTCGAACGGTGGGGCGGTCGGCGAGGTCGGCACCACCGGGGCGGCGGGTCGTGAGGAAGGACGCAAGCGGGGCCTGAAGCACCTGAACCTAGTAGCGGTGAACATTGACGGGGTGTTGCTCAACGACAGTTTCGGGCCGGTGATTCGGCGACTGGTGGAGTCGCGGGGTGGGGTCTACGGGGCGGAGCTGGAGCAGGCGTTGCTTTCGCAGCCGCAGATGGTGGCAGCACAGACTGCGGCAGATGTGCTGGGTGGGAGTGCCGAGGCTGTACTCACGGCATATTTCGAGGAGCGGGACCGGTATGTGCTTGAGCACCCGGTACGGGTTCTGGAGGGCGCGGAGACACTCTTGCAAAGGCTGCGCTCATTGGAGATGCGTATAGTTTGTTACGGGGGGCTGGGGCGGACGCACTTCGATTGTCACTTGAGTGCTTTGGCTGAATATTTCGACGAGCCGGTTTATGTGTGCACCAATGATTTCCGTCCCGGCATCAGGGAGATCGCGGAGTTGTTTGAGATTCGCTTTGACCAGATGCTCGTCATTGACGATGTGGCGCGGGTGGCGGAGACGGCCCGCGAACTGGGGAGCGCTTTCATCGGGCACCCCAGTGATTACGAGCAGGGTTTCCAGCGGCCGTTGATGGAGCGGGCCGGGGTCCGGCATGTGGTGCGTTCGCTCGGGGAAATCTCTGAGGAGCTGTTGCGGACGGTTGACGCGGAGGCGGCCGCCGGAGACAACTGGCCTCTGGCCCCGCAAGTCTGACGGGGGCGCTTCCCCTCGCACTGCCCCTCTGTCTCCTCCGCCCTCTCTGCCATTTCGTTCCCTCTTCTATCAGTGGTCGAGTGGCCGAGTGGTCGAGTGGTTGGGCTGTGGGCCGGCGCCGGAGGGGCGTGGTGGCCGGGCGTGAGCGAGGGCTGCCCTGCCTCCACGATGAAGGGGCTACAGGACGGCCGCCATGTAGCCGAGTGTTGACACCGCCCGTTGGCAGAGCGAGGGCTGCCTCAGCGCTGTGACAGAGACGCTGGCCTGAGGGGCGCGAGCGCAGTCTGCCTGCGGACGCGAGTGTCTTCTCTCCTCACTCGTGGAAGCAGGGGCTCAGCGCTTAGGGGCGGTTGGAGCCTCTGCCGGCCGGAAAGGGAGGGCGTCGATTCAGCCGGGACTGCGACTTCCGCCCCCAAAGCGGCGGCATCGGTTCCCAGCTGGCTGTGGTGCGGGCGGCCTGGCCCCGCCGAGACGCTGTCGCCCCCCCCCGCGAGAGCGACGGTGAGCTGCTGACTCCGGACCGGCAGGTGGGGTCGGGCGGGGTGTGGCCGTGTGTTGTAGGAGCTGCTCTCGGAGTCGTTGCCTGGTGCGGCTGCCTGGGGTTTGGCGGCCGACGGGTTCCGGTCTGGTGTTTCGGATCGGCTCCGATCGGGGCGCACCCTTGTTGCGAGGGTGTCAGGAGTGATGGGTGGGGACTTATCGGGCGAGCAGCCGACGGGGAATGGGTTTGGCAAGATCCTTCGCGGGGTCTTTCGGGGGTGTTGTGGGTAAGGTACGTCCACGGCGGTTTCCTTCTGTGGTCCGCTGCATACCCAAAGCGGGCACGGAGTGCAGGGGAGGTCCTACGTGGCGCAGCAGGAGCGTGCTGTTCGAACACGCCGCGCGGTGCTGGAAGCAGCTGCGGTGGTCTTTGCCGAGCATGGCTATGCGGCAGCCACGGTGTCGGAAATCCTCAAGGTCGCCGGGGTGACCAAGGGGGCTTTGTACTTCCATTTTGATTCCAAGGAGGCTTTGGCGCGGGGGGTGTTGCAGGCGCAGACTGCTTATGCCGTGCCGCCGCAGGATCTCAAGGTCCAAGAGTGGGTGGATACAGGGCTCTTGCTGGCGCATCGGTTGCCGCAGGATCCGGTGGTGCAGGCAGGGGCGGTGCTCTCTTCGGACCCCCGGGGCCGGGTAAATTACGGGAGTGCCTGGCCAGCTTGGGTCGACTTGTCTGCGCAGATGCTCACCGAGGCCAAGGAGCGTGGTGAGATCCTCTCCCATGTGGTGCCGCGACAGACTGCGGAGCTGGTAGTCGGCGCTTTTCACGGGATTCAGCTGTTTTCTCAGCTGGAGCGCGGGCTGGCGGATGTGGAGCGGCGCGTCTTGGCGCTCTACGACCATGTGATGCCGTCGATCACGGTGCCGGCTGTACTGACCCGTCTGGACCTGGCCCCGGACAGGGGCGCACGTCTATTGGCAGAGGCGGTATGTATCCCGCAGCCCGACCTGGTGGACAGCACCGGCTGACACGCCTTACTCATCCTCCATGCGTGAACGCCCCTCTGCTCGGGTGTAGTCGTGAGATGGGGGCGGGTGTCTTTTTGCTGGGACCATGGCCGGGTCGCCAGGTGGTGGTGTGGCCGTCTCCGGGCATGGCGGCGCCGGTGATGTGGAAGGCGCGGTCGCTGCAGGCCCGGGCGGCTGCCTCCGCGACTTCCTCGGGTTCGGCCATGCTGTTGCGCGGAAAGAAGGCCTTGCTTTCGTCGACTTCCTGGTCAGGGCAGCGTGCGAACCGGCACTTCGTCATCTCTGAGCAGGCTGCAGGCCAGGCCGGGGGCGATAGCGTTGATGCGGATGTTGCTCGGCGCATATTCGAGTACGGCGCCTTCGTCGCACCGAGCCCGGCGTGTCTGGCGGCGACGTAAGCGGCTGCGACAGAGGTGACTACCAGGCCGGTGACGATCGCCCGCCACCGTTTTCGATCATTGCGCTGATATTGGGGCGCAGGCGGTTCCCACCCTGCGTGCGTTGGTGTCGAGGACCAGCTCGTAGGTGGCGTCGTCCATATGGTGCAGAGGGGTCCTCTCCACGGCAGTGCCGGCGTTGTTGCACGCCACGTCTAGGCGGCCGTGAGTGTCCACTGCGTGGGTGACGGCCCGGCGCGTTTCGGTGGCGACTTGGACGTCACCCACGCAGTAGAGCCTGTACGCCCTCGACACGCAGTTCTTTGGCCAGGAGCGCCAAGCGGTCGTCACGCCGGGAGGCCAGGACCACGTGCGCACTTTCGAGGGAGGGACCCTGGCCGCCCCCCGCCGATCCACTGCTCGCTCCGGCGACGAGGGAGGCCTTGCCCGCGAACGAACCCTGATTACACACGTCAACTCCCGTGCTCTCCGTTTGCTTTGAGCGGCGCATGCCGACGGTAAGCCGCTTCCGCTCACATTGGGGTTAACACCTCGGCAGCCTGGCGTGCGCGTGCGCTAACAGGGGCTGCTTCCCGCTCCATGAGAAATGTCCCGCCCGGTCGGTCCTGTCCCCGGGTCTGCGCCCCTTGCCTTCCTGGTTCTTGGCCGCAGGCCTCTGGCCCCGGCCTGTGCGCTTCACCTTTCGGCGCAAGCGTGCGGTGGCTTCGGAGGGTGTGGCGTGTGGGCCGCGTGTGAGGGGGCTGGCGGGTGAGGCGCGTGGCTCTGACGTCAGTTCGCGTCACAACGAGGCGTTGGAGGTCCGGGTGTCGGCATGGGGTGGGCGGGATTGGTGATGGTGGGGAGGAGGAGCTGCCAGAAATGGGTGAGAGGGACGGAGGTGAGCCAGGTGGGGCTGGTGCGGCTGAGTATTTCGAGGCCGGTGGTGGTGGCGACGATGGTGGTGGTGAGGGCCTCGGGGGAGATGTGGGGGGCGAGGGTGTGTTCGTCGGCGGCGCGGGTGGCGAGGTGATGAACGCAGGTGTGCCATTGGTGGCGCAGGTCGAGCGGGGTCTCAGGGCTTGAGTCGCAGGTGAGGCGGAACCCGGCGCGGACCACGGTGTCGTGGTGCAAGAGGTAGATCATGTGGTGGGAAAGGTTGATGAGGTTTTGCAGGGTGCTGGTGTGATCGGGCGGCGTGGTGTGGGCAGCTTTGTGCAGGGTGTGGGCGGCGGCTTGTTCGACGGCGTTGGCGAGGGCGGCCTTGTTCTCAAAGTGGAAGTGCAGGGCGCCGCGGCTCACGCCGGCGCCTGAACTGATCTCGTCCAGGCTGGCTTTGAGGTAGCCGTGGCGTTCGAATCTCTCGGCGGCAGAGAGGAGGAGTGCGTTGCGTGTGCGGGTGGCCCGTTCCTGCTGGCTCACTGGTGGCTCCCGTCGAGGTGAGGTTCGGTCGACTTATAAAACCAACTTGCTGGTTTGATATCCAGTGGTTGGGGGGACCTGGCTGACGAGGGTGGCTGAGTGCCGTGCATTCCGTTTGTCAGAGCGGGAGATGAGCGTAGGGCGATTTGGTCGGCGATCCTGGTGCCTGCTCAGTGGGTGGCGCGGCATTTTGGCCGGAAGGTGGAGGTTCCGCTCCGGCTATGGCCCGGCCGGGTGGGGGTGTCGATACCCGGAGGTGTTCGGTTCGGTGGCGCCTTCGCTCCCAAAAAAAACCGCGCACGTGGTTTGTAGCAGGGCTTTGGGGCCTCACTCTCCTGTGGCGCGGCGTGGTTCTCGGGCTGGGCTGCGGAGGGTCACGGGCGGTTGAGGGGCGTATCGAAGGGGGTGGGTGCAGCCTCTCTGCGTCTGACCCGTTCCCTGACCGGGTCTGAGTTCGTCGCCTGTCGCCTGAGAGCGGGGTAGTCGCCCCCCCCCGCCCCGGGCCCGGTTCCTGCTGCTCTGGCTCCGGGTTTCGCCGCCTGGATCGGTTGCCACCCCATCGGCTCCTCGATGAGGTCCGGGCCCGGTTTCTGTCGGATTGTGGGCTCCCTGTCCTGCGGGGATGTTCCAGTCTCGTAGCTCGTAGCGGCTCTGTGTCCCTTCCAGGGCCTTCGGCGGCGCGCTTTTGCCGCCGCAAGTAGCTCGTCGGTCCTCTGCGGTTGCCCCTCGGCCCGGCGGTGTCGACGTCTTGCCCCAGTCGTCTCAGGGCCTCGCTCCTCCGGAGTTCCCTGTGGTGCTGCGGGCTGGTGCTCTCCCTTGCCTCCGCTCCCTGGTGCTTGTACTGGGGTGGAGGGGTGGTGGGGTGGTGGTGGAAACCAGCTACGCGGTTTTCTATTGACAGGGGGTGGGGGATCGTTTTGAATCGGGTGGCGGTAAGGGGGCTGGTTTGCCTCTTCCGGTAGGGGGAGCGGGGGGTGAGTGTGGTGGCGGGTTTGGGTGTGGTGTGGCCTGGTTGGGGTCGGTTTGTGCTGCCGGTCCGGGCGCCGCCCGTGTGCGTGTAGCGTCCGCGCGGGGTTCGCTGTCCGTGTTGCCTGTGTGGCCTGTGTGGCCTGTGTTGTTTGTGCCGTTCGTGTTGTCGGTGTTGCTTGCGCTGTCTGTGCTGGTGTGGGGCGCGTGCCGTGTGGCCGTTCGTGTGGCCGGTTTCGCCGTGTGCTGTCTGTACTGCTCGTACTGGCTGCAGTACCCGTGCTGGCTGTGCTGGTTGCGCTGGTTGTTCTGCCTTCAGCGCGCGTGCTGCCCGTCGGTGCCCGTGCTGGCTGTGCTGCCCGTCGGTGCCCCTTCTGCCTGTAGTACTGGTACTGCCTGGAGTATCCGTTCTGCCCGTCGTTCTGCCTGTGCTGGTTGCACGGTTGCACTGCTGATGTCGTCTGTGCTGTCCGCGCGTGTGTGCTGTGGGTGCTGTCTGTGTCGCCCGTGCCGCCCGTAGTGCCTGTGTCGCCCGTGCCGCCCGTAGTGCCTGTGTCGCCCGTAGTGCCTGTGTCGCGTGTGCCGCCCGTAGTGCCTGTGTCGCGTGTGCGGCCCCGTGGTGCCTGTGTCGTGTGTGCTGCCTGTGCGTGGTGGTGGGGGAGTGTTTGCCGGGTGGTGGTGTGGGTGTCATGTGGGGTGGGGGTGTGGCGGTGTCTTCTGTGGCTGGTCGGTCGGGGTTGGGG
>NZ_JBWKFZ010000040.1:0-8061 GCF_056433985.1 Streptomyces sp. NPDC044106 | reverse complement strand
AACGCGTCCGCCGTCTTGCCCACCCACTTCAGGATGGCCTCGTCGCCCGCCATCCCCTTGATGTCCCGCAACACCCGCCCGACATCATCGGAGAAATCGTGCAGGTTCTTCGCCAGCGAACGCACCCGGTGCGGATCACCCGGCGTCGGATCCTTCTCCAGATCCAGGACATGCCAGTCGGTCGGCCGGTACGACATCGTTCATTCCCCCGTGCTGATAAAAGTCGCGCGCCCACAGCCATAGCTCCTGGTGGGGCGAGGGCTTCATGGGGGACATGACAATACCCATGCGCGGATTGGTTCCACGGGACCGCCCGGCACCTCTCACCGCATGAGAACCCCCGCCTCCTCCCCCGTCGCCTCGGACGGCACCGCGACAAGCCCCAGCTCCGCGCCACCCGCCAGCAGCCGGTGCGCCGGAAGAATCCGCACCGTGTAGCCGAACGGCCCCGTGCGGTCCAGGGCGAGCGGCCCCTCGTACACCCGCCGCCCCTCCCCGTCCGGCCCGCTCGCCGGTTTCAACGGCACCGGCGCGGCGTCCGCGATGTGGTCCTCCGGATCGACGCGCCCCGCGAGCACCTGCACCTCCACGTCGTCCGGGGTCAGCTCGCCCAGATGGACACGGACCCGCAGCGAGAGGGTCGCGCCCAGTTCCGCCGTGGCGCCGATCGCCGACGCCTCCACGTGGTCGACGGCCACCCGCGGCCAGGCGGCGCGGACCCGGGCCTTCCAGGCGGCCAGTTCCCCGGCGGACGTGGCGTCCAGCGTGCGGTGGGCGCGCGCGGCGGGGACGTACAGCTTCTCGACGTACTCGCGCACCATGCGGCCCGCGAGGACCTTCGGGCCGAGCCGGGTCAGGGTGCGGCGGACCATCTCGATCCAGCGGTCGGGCAGGCCGCCGGGGCCCTGCTCGTAGAAGCGGGGCGCGATGCGGCGCTCCAGGAGGTCATAGAGCGCGGCGGCCTCCAGGTCGTCACGGCGGTCCTCGTCGGTGGCGGCGCCGTCCGCGGTCGGGATGGCCCAGCCGAAGTCCGGCTCGAACCATTCGTCCCACCAGCCGTCGAGGACGGAGAGGTTGAGGCAGCCGTTCAGGGCCGCCTTCATGCCGCTCGTGCCGCATGCCTCAAGGGGGCGCAGCGGATTGTTCAGCCACACGTCGCAGCCGGGGTAGAGCTTCTGCGCCATCGCCATGCCGTAGTCCGGCAGGAACACGATGTGCGGGCGCACCCGCGGGTCGTCGGTGAACCTGACCAGCTCCTGGATGAGCCGCTTGCCGCCGTCGTCCGCCGGGTGCGCCTTGCCCGCGACGACGATCTGCACCGGCCGCTCGGGGTGGCGAAGCAGCTCCATCAGCCGGTCGCGGTCGCGCAGCATCAGCGTGAGCCGCTTGTACGAGGGGACGCGGCGCGCGAAGCCGATGGTGAGGACGTCCGGGTCGAGCACACCGTCGATCCACCCCAACTCGGCTCTCGCCGCGCCGCGTTGCCGCCACGAGTCGTGCAGGCGCCGCCTGACCTCGTGGACCAGCTGTTCGCGCAGGGTGCGGCGCAGCTCCCAGATGTCGGCGTCCTGGATGTCGGCGACCGCGTCCCAGCGGTCGGAGCCGCCGACGGAGAGCGCGTCCTCGGTGCGCCGCTCGCCGATCTGGCGGGCGCCGAGCCTGAAGACCTCGGGGGCCACCCAGGTCGGGGCGTGCACGCCGTTGGTGACGGAGGCGATCGGCACCTCGTCGGCGTCGAATCCGGGCCAGAGCCACGCGAACATCTCCCGGCTGACCGCGCCGTGCAGGGTGCTCACGCCGTTGGCGCGGCTGCCGAGCCGCAGGCCCATCACCGCCATGTTGAAGAGGTTGGGCTCGCCGCCCGGGTAGGTCTCCATGCCGAGCCGCAGGACGTCCGCCGCGTCGAGGCGGGGCAGTTCGGCGCCGGGGCCGAAGTGGCGCGCGACCAGCTCGCGGTCGAAGCGGTCGATGCCGGCCGGGACGGGGGTGTGGGTGGTGAAGACGGTGCCGGCCCGGACGGCTTCGAGGGCGGCGTCGAACTCGACTCCTTCCAGCGCGAGTTCGTGGATGCGCTCCAGGCCGAGGAAGCCCGCGTGGCCCTCGTTCGTGTGGAAGACCTCGGGCTCGGGGTGGCCGGTCAGGCGGCAGTACGCCCGGACGGCGCGCACCCCTCCGATGCCGAGCAGCATCTCCTGGAGCAGCCGGTGCTCGCTGCCGCCGCCGTAGAGCCGGTCGGTCACGTCGCGCTCGCCGGGGCCGTTCTCCTCGACGTCGGAGTCGAGCATGAGCAGCGGTACGCGCCCGACCTGGGCCTGCCAGATGTGCGCGCGCAGCGAGCGCCCGCCGGGCAGGGCGAGCGCGACGGTGGTGGGCGTGCCGTCGGGCTCGTGCAGCAGGGCGAGGGGCAGCTCGTTCGGGTCGAGCACCGGGTAGTGCTCCTGCTGCCAGGCGTCGCGGGACAGCGTCTGGCGGAAGTAGCCGTGCCGGTAGAGCAGCCCGACGCCGATGAGCGGGGCGCCGAGGTCGCTCGCGGCCTTCAGGTGGTCGCCCGCGAGGATGCCGAGGCCGCCCGAGTACTGCGGCAGGGCGGCCGTGATGCCGAACTCGGGCGAGAAGTAGGCGACGGCGCGTGGCAGGGGTTCGCTGCGGGCCCGCTCCTGGTACCAGCGCTCCCCGGTGACGTACTCGCGCAGCTCCTCGGCGGCCTCGTCGAGCCGCCGCAGGTACTCCGGGTCCTCGGCGAGCGCGGCGAGCCGGGCGGCGGGCACGCCGCCGAGGAGGCGCACGGGGTCGCAGCCGGAGGCCTCCCAGAGCCGGGGGTCGACGGCCTGGAAGAGGTCACGGGTGCGCGGGTGCCAGGACCAGCGCAGGTTGCGGGCGAGATCGGCCAGCTGGGTGAGGGGCTCGGGCAGGACGGGTCGTACGGTGAATCGACGGATTGCCTTCACGGTCTCCACCTTCGTACGGCGTGTACGTGCGCGTGAGCGTGTCGACGGCTCGCATCGACGGTAGCCGGGTGCCGCCCTCCTCAACCACGGCGCACGGGGAGCACATCAGTCGGGGCGGGCCTCCCGGACCGCCCGCAGCGGGTCGTCGGCGAGGCGCGGCTCGGCGTCCCAGACGCGGACGGCGCGCCGTCCCTGCGTGTAGCGCGGCCACGCTCCGCCGGGGTCGAGATCGCGGACGAAGGCGACGTACGCCCCGTGCATCGCGTCGGCGAGCGGCTGGGGCGGCGTGTCGCCCGCCGCCGCGGTGACGCCGTCGGCGCCGAGCAGGTCGAAGGCGAAGGGCAGATCCAGGCAGTGGAAGGCGAGCCCGTGGGCGGGTCCTGGCACGGGTGAGGGCCAGGCGAACTCGTACAGCCAAACGGGGTATCCGCGGGCGGCGCGCGCCTCGGCCACCGCGAGGTTCGGCCGGCGGAAGACGAGGTCGGTCAACTCCTGGCCGCCGAACGCGTCGAACTCGTGCCGGGTGAAGCCGAGCAGCAGCGGCACGTCCGCTGCGAGGTCGCCCTCGGTGAGCTCGGTGCGGGCGGAGCGCGGCAGCAGGTCGCCGTCGGCGAAGGGGGCGAGCAGCAGGCCGGGCAGCTCCGCGCGGTCGGGCCCCGGCGCGCTCACGGCGTCCTGGAGGGCGAGGAGCTCGGTGTCCGACGCGTCGCGCAGGGCCGCCGCGGTGGCGGGGCGGCCGGTGCGCCGGGTGAAGAGCTCGGAGACCGCGATGCCCGCCCACCGCTCCTGCGGCTCCATCATCGCCCCTGACATGGCGAGGGCGGCGCGGAACAGGCCGCGGGCGGCGGGTGTGGCGAGGAGTGTCTGGACGGCGCCGCCGCCCGCCGACTGGCCGGCGACCGTGACCTTGGCGGGGTCTCCGCCGAACGCCGCGATGTTGTCCCGCACCCACTCCAGGGCGGCGATCCAGTCGCGCACTCCACGGTTGTCGGGGGCATCGGCCAGATGGAGGAAGCCCTCGATGCCGAGCCGGTAGCCGAGCGAGACGAGGACGACGCCGTCACGGCTGAACGCGTCCCCGTCGTACCAGGGGCTCGCCGCGGATCCGGCGACGTATCCGCCGCCGTGGATCCAGACCAGGACGGGGAGCGCCGCTGCCGGGTCCGCGGCGGGCGTGAAAACGTTGAGGTTGAGGGTGCCGGGGCCGGGCACCGACGGCTCGGGGATCGTGGCGCCCGCGCCGAAGCCGCGGCGCTGCGCGGTCGGCCCGTACGCGGTGGCGTCCAGCGGCTCGGTCCACGGCGCGGGCGCCACCGGCGGCGCGAAGCGCAGCCCGCCCACGGGCGGCGCGGCGTACGGGATGCCGAGGAACCGCAGCCCGTGCGCGCGCCGCTCGCCGCGCACGGGGCCGTGGACCGTGGTGACGGCCGGGCTCGAACGGTCGGTCATGGCGCCACTCGACACCACATTCGCGTGGCGGCGCAACGGCCGCGGCTCGGCCGCTGCCGGCAGACGCCTCTGCGTGGTGTGGCGGGCTGGCCGGTGCGGCCCGCGGGAGGAGGACTTGCTTTCAGGGGCGCGGGGAACTGCGCGAGCAACCACCGACGGCCCGCACCCGCAGGCGTGCCGCCGCCGGCAGACGCCCCTGCGTGGTGCCGTGGGCCGGCCGGTACGGCCCGCTGGGGGCTGGGCGCGCAGTTCCTCGCGCCCCTGGGGAAGCCGGCGTGCCGCCGCCGTTGCCGCAGGGGGAGGGGAGGGCTTGCTTTCAGGGGCGCGGGGAACTGCGCGAACAACCACCGACAGCCCGCACCCGCGGGCAAGCCGCCGCCGACCCTTCCGGTGCCCCGGCCCGCGGCCGTGCCGCAGCGCACCGGCGGGTATCGGCCCGTCCCGGCCGCGGGTGATCCGCCGGTCCTGCCCCGGGGCCGGGGCGGCACGCGGCGCGGGTGCGGTAGTTCAGTGCGGCCCGGGTGAAGCGTGACATGCGTGACGATGCACTTCAGCCACACCAAACCACCATGTCACGACCTGAAACACCGCTTTCGGGGCGGTCGGCCGCCTCCTAGGTTGAGGGCGTCCGATCAGGAGGCGCCGCCGAGCGGCCCGCACCACCGGGCACCGCCGCCGACGAGCGCGACACCCCTAAGGAGCCTTCATGGCCGAGATCATCTCGAACGGTGTGTACGTGATCAGGAACGCGGCGTACGAGGACCGTGTCGTCGACCTCAGCGGGGGCACCGCCGAACCCAACGTGCCCGTCATCGGCTGGAGGTACCACAAGGGCGACAACCAGCAGTGGGACGTGGTCCACACCAGCGGCAACCTCTACGTGATCAAGAGCAAGATCACCTCGCACGAGGCGCACTTCGCGCTCAGCGACCTCAAGATCTTCCCGCCCCTCATCGCCAACCAGCCCTACCCGGAGCGGTGGTCGATCGAGCCGGTCGGCGAGGGCAAGGTCCGCATCCACTTCCCGTACATGGACGGGGTGGCGACCCTGAGGTCGGAGAAGGAGGGCACCCAGCTGACCCTTGAGCCCTGGCAGGGCGAGAACAGCCAGATGTGGCACTTCGACTCCGTCTGATCCGACGGAACCGCGCGGCCCATCGCCTGCGGGCGGTGGGCCGTCGCTGTGTCCCGGCGTCCCGGCGGGTCCGCTCCCGGCCGCCCGCGACGATGGAGTTCCAGCCAGTCTGGACTTGCCCGCCCGCCCGCGGAGAACCGCGCCGGCCGACGCGGGCGACCACGCCGCGGGCACCTTCCCCGGTACGCCGACGGCCTCGCCGCACGGGCAGCGGGGCCCGGCACGCGCAGACCCGCGGACCGCCCGGAAGCCGCTTTCGCCGAGGTCGGCGGGGCACGGGCCGTGCCGACCCGGCGCCCGGCCCGCGCCTCGGGCGTCGCACGGGCCGCCCCGGACGAACAGCGCCCCAGGCATATGCGTACAGGTCAACACCCCATAAGGCATATGCGATTTGAACCGGTCCCGCCATTCATGGCGGGGCCGGTCTTGCATGCGCCCTTACGCACTAGTAGTTAACAAAGCGCCGGATTGCTCACCCGATAAGGGTGGGAAGGCTTTTCCGGTACGCACGCCGGCGCAGTGGCCGGCGCGCCGCGGAACCCCTCCACACCCACGTATCCGTGCACGCGGACAGGAGCGGTCAGACATGCCTTTCGGCTCAACCCAGCCAGGCCCGCCCGTACAGCCCACCATCCCCGTCCTGGACGTCGGCCCCGCCGTGCACCGCGGGCGGAAACCGGCGAAGGCGGTGCCGGGAGAGACCTTCCGGGTCACCGCGACCGCCTTTCGCGAGGGGCACGAGGCGGTCGCCGCCAACGTCGTCCTGCGCGACCCGGGCGGGCGGCCCGGCCCGTGGACCCCGATGCGGGAGCTCGCGCCGGGCACCGACCGGTGGGGCGCCGAGGTCACGCCGGACGCCGAGGGCCGCTGGACGTACGCCGTGGAGGCGTGGGGCGACCCCGTCACGACCTGGCGCCATCACGCGCGGATCAAGATACCGGCGGGGCTCGACACCGACCTGGTCCTGGAGGAGGGCGCCCGCCTCCACGAGCGGGCCGCGGCCGGCGCCCCACGGGCCGAGCGGGCCGTGATCCTCGGCGCGGCGCGGGCCCTGCGCGACACGGGCCGCTCCCCCGCCGCCCGGCTCGCCGCCGCCCTCACCCCGGAGGTGGAGTCGGCGCTCGACCGCCACCCGCTGCGCGAACTCGTCACCTCCTCCGAGGAGTTGCCGCTGATCGTGGAGCGGCGCCGGGCCCTCTACAGCTCCTGGTACGAGTTCTTCCCGCGTTCGGAGGGCGCCGTCGTCCGGGAGGGGGAGCCGCCGGTCTCGGGGACGTTCCGTACCGCGGCGGCGCGGCTGCCCGCCATCGCCGGGATGGGCTTCGACATCGTCTACCTGCCGCCGATCCACCCCATCGGCACCACCTTCCGCAAGGGCGCCAACAACTCCCTTTCGGCGGGGCCGCAGGATGTCGGTGTGCCGTGGGCGATCGGTTCGCCCGAGGGCGGGCACGACGCCGTCCATCCGGACCTGGGCACGCTGGAGGACTTCGACGCCTTCGTGGCCGAGGCCGGGCGGCTCGGGCTCGAAGTGGCCCTGGACTTCGCGTTGCAGTGCTCGCCGGACCACCCGTGGGTGGAGAAGCACCCCGAGTGGTTCCGCCGCCGCGCGGACGGGAGCATCGCGTACGCGGAGAACCCGCCGAAGAAGTACCAGGACATCTATCCGCTCGCCTTCGACCAGGACATGCCGGGGCTGATCGCGGAGACCGTGCGGCTGCTGCGGTTCTGGATGGACCACGGGGTCCGCGTGTTCCGCGTCGACAACCCGCACACCAAGCCGGTGGTCTTCTGGGAGCAGGTGCTCGCGGACATCAACGCCACCGACCCGGACGTCATCTTCCTCGCCGAGGCGTTCACCCGCCCCGCGATGATGCGGACCCTCGCCGCCATCGGCTTCCAGCAGTCGTACACGTACTTCACCTGGCGCAACACGAAGGACGAACTCACCGAGTACCTGACGGAGTTGTCCCGCGAGACCGCCCATTTCCTGCGGCCCAACTTCTTCGTGAACACCCCCGACATCCTGCACGCCTATCTGCAGGACGGCGGGCGCCCCGCCTTCGAGGTGCGCGCCGTGCTCGCCGCCACGCTCTCGCCCGCCTGGGGTGTCTACAGCGGATTCGAGCTGTGCGAGAACACCGCCGTGCGGCCGGGAAGCGAGGAGTATCTGAACTCGGAGAAGTACCAACTGCGCCCGCGCGACTGGGAGTCGGCGGCGCGCAGCGGCGACACGATCGCCCCGCTCATCACCGCCCTGAACGGGATCAGACGCGCCAACCCCGCTCTGCAGCAACTGCGTGACCTGCACTTCCATCCCACCGACAAGGAATCGGTGATCGCCTATTCAAAATCAGCCGGCTCCGCACACGACTCGAACACGGTTCTGGTGGTCGCCAACCTCGACCCTCACCACACCCAGGAGGCGACGGTGTCGTTGGACATGCCGCTGCTCGGCCTCGACTGGCACGAGAGCGTGCCGGTGCGCGACGAGCTCACCGGCGACACCTACCACTGGGGCAGGACCAA
>NZ_JBWKFZ010000039.1:0-9864 GCF_056433985.1 Streptomyces sp. NPDC044106 | reverse complement strand
TCCTGCGACGGACCATTCGGCGCCGTCAAACCATTACTCGCACCGTCCTGATTCACCGCCGAACCCCGCACCACCGCCAGGACTTGGTGGCCGTTGCGGCGCGCGTCGGACAGCCGCTCCAGAAGGAGTACGCCGACGCCTTCGCCCCAACCCGTGCCGTCGGCCGCGGCGGCGAACGGCTTGCAGCGGCCGTCGGGAGCCAGGCCGCGCTGGCGCGAGAAGCCGGTGAAGACCTCGGGGGTGGCCATGACCGTCACGCCGCCCGCGAGGGCGAGGGTGCATTCGCCCTGGCGCAGTGCCTGTGCCGCGAGGTGGATGGAGACGAGGGACGAGGAGCACGCCGTGTCGACCGTCACCGCCGGGCCCTCGAGGCCCAGGGTGTAGGAGACTCGACCGGACACGACGCTGCCGGAACCGGCCAGCATGGAGTAGCCCTCCAGCTGGGCGTCCTGGGCCAGGCCCGCCGCGTAGTCGTGGTACATCACGCCGACGTATGTGCCGGTCAGGCTGCCCTTGAGCGTCGTCGGATCGATACCCGCACGCTCGAACACCTCCCACGACGCCTCCAGCAGCAAACGCTGCTGCGGATCCATCGCCAACGCCTCACGCCGATTGATCCCGAAGAACGCGGCATCGAAATCCCCCGCGTCCGGCAGGAAGGCGCCCCGGTCGGCGTAGCTGGTGCCGGGGTGGTCCGGGTCGGGGTGGAAGAGGCGCTCCAGGTCCCAACCGCGGCCGGTCGGGAACGCGCCGACCGTGTCCACGCCCGCGGCCACCAGCTCCCACAGCCCTTCGGGGGACGTCACTCCGCCCGGGTACTTGCAGGCCATCGCGACGATCGCCACCGGGTCGTCCGTGGTGGCCGCGGTGAGCGCGGCGGGGGCGGCGGGGGCGGCGGGCGGGGCGGGGGCTGTGGACCGGCCGCCCAGACGGGTGCACAGGTAGGCGGTGAGGGCGTCGGGGGTGGGGTGGTCGAAGGCCATCGTGGCGGGCAGGCGCAGGCCGCTGGCCGTCGAGAGGCGGTTGCGCAGCTGCACCGCCGTGAGCGAGTCGAAGCCCAGGTCCTTGAAGTTCGCCTCGGTGCGTACGTCGGTCGGCGAACGGTGGCCGAGCACCGCGGCCACGCACTCGCGTACGACGTCACCGATGACGGCGCGGCGTCCGGCCTCGTCCAGGCCCGCGAGCCGCGTCTCCAGCGCGGCCTTGTCGACAGTGGCGTCGGCTGCCGCCCTGCGGCGGGTCCGGCCTGCCAGGTTGCGCAGCATCGGGGGTACGTCTCCGCTGGTGAGGCCGCGTACGTCGATGCCTGCCGCGACGA
Source organism: Streptomyces sp. NPDC044106 (assembly GCF_056433985.1). NCBI lineage: Bacteria > Bacillati > Actinomycetota > Actinomycetes > Kitasatosporales > Streptomycetaceae > Streptomyces > Streptomyces sp. NPDC044106. The sequence goes on along the minus strand of NZ_JBWKFZ010000039.1, from coordinate 8,546 downwards.
CCGGCGAGGTGTGGGCGGCGGTGTTTCGTGCCGCGTCGAGGAGGGCGAGGCCCTGCTCGTCCAGCAACGGCTTCACGCCGCCCGCGCGCAACCGCGCCAGATCGGCATCATCCAGGTGCCGGGTCATGGCGCTGCCGCGCGCCCACAGGCCCCAGGCGATCGAGAGACCGGACAGGCCGGCGGCGCGACGGCGGGCGACGAGGGCGTCGACGAACGCGTTGGCTGCCGCGTATCCGGCCTGGCCCGCGTTGCCGAGAACACCGGCGGCGGAGGAGAACATCATGAAGAGGCTGAGCGGCAGCTCCGCGGTGGCGGCGTCCAGGTTGGCGGCGACGGAGGCCTTGGCGGCCCACACCTTGGCCAGCTGGTCGGCGGTCTGCGCGGTGACCACGGCGTCGTCCAGGACACCTGCGGCGTGGACCACCCCGGTCAGCGGATGCGCCGGGTCGACCGAGGCGACGAGGTCGGCTGCGACCCGCGCGTCCGTGAGGTCGGCGGCGACGATCCGCACCCCGGCGCCGAGGCCGGTCAGCCGGTCGGCCAGCTCGCGGGCGCCCGACGCGTCGGGGCCCTGCCGACTGACGAGCAGCAGATGCCGCACCGACCAAGTGCGGACCAGGTGCTCGGCGACGAGCCCGCCCATCATGCCGGTGCCGCCCGCGATGAGAACGGTGCCGTCGGGGTTCCCGGGGTTCCCGGGGTTCCCGGGGTTCCCGGGGTTCCCGGGGGGCGTCCGCGGGAGGGTGGTGGCGCGGGTCAGACGGGGGGCCTTCGGCTGTCCCGCGCGTACGGCGAGTTGCGGCTCCCCGGTGGCGAGTGCCCTCGTGACGGCCGCTCGGTCCGTGCCTGGCTCGGTGTCCAACAGGACGAAGCGGTCGGGGTGTTCGGCCTGTGCGCTGCGTATGAGGCCCCATACGGCTGCGGCGGGCACGTCGAGTGGGTCGCTGCCGTCGCCGTCGGCCGGTACCACCACCGCGTGCCGCGTGAGCAGTACGAGCCGGACCTCGGCCAGACGCGGTTCGGCGAGCCAGCCTCGTACCAGGTTCAGGGTGTTCTCGGCGACCGCCCGGCCACGGGAGTCGACCGTTGCGTCGGCTGCCTCGTCGGTTGCGGCCGCTGTTGCGACTGCGGCCATGTCGACGAGGACGGTCCCGGGGGTCTGCGTCCCCTTGTCGAGCGCGGCCGACAGACTCCGCAGATCCGGGAGGCGGGGGGCTTCCTCACCGGCCCAGTCAGGTGCGTCCGGACCGATCACCAGCCACTCGTCGCCGCCGTCCTCCTCCTCTGTCGTCGTCGGGGACGCGTCGGCCCACTCCACGGTGAACAATCCTTGAGGGCCGGTAGTCGCCCCGCCCGTCCCGCCCGTCGAGCGCAACAGTTCCGGGTCGGCGGGGCGCAGGGCCAGGGAGTCCACGCTCAGGACGGGCGCTCCGGTGGCGTCGGCGATCGTCACGCGCAGGACCGATCCGCCCTCCGCCTGCTCCTCCCCGTACGCGGACGGGCGAGCCAGACGCACGCGCACGGTGGCAGCACCGGTGGCCCGCAGGGTCACACCGTTCCACGCGAACGGCAGACGGAGCTCTCCCGCGTCACTCGCGTCACTCACGTCATCCGTGTCCCCCGCGTCACCGGACAGGTTCTGGTCCAGCAGCAACGCCGGGTGCAGGGCGGTGTCCAGCAGTACGGGGTGAATGCCGAAGCCGTCGTCAGCGCCTGCCTGTTCGGGCAGCTCCACCTCCGCCAGCAGATCGTGCCCGTGCCGCCACACGGCGCGCAGGCCTTGGAACGAGGGGCCGTACTCATAACCCGCCGACGCCGCCCGCTCGTAGAGATCACCGATCTCCACCGGTTCGGCGCCGGTCGGCGGCCACTGCCCGCCGAGCCCGTCCGGCTCGTCACCGGCCCCGGACTCAGGGCTCAGCGTTCCGGTCGCGTGGCACGTCCAGCCCTCCTCCTGGCCCGGTTCGTCATCGGAGTCGACGCGAGAGAAGACACGCACGTCGCGCCTGCCGCCCGGCTCGTCGGCCGCGCCGACGACCACCTGCACCTGGATGCCGCCGGAGTCCGGCAACACCAGCGGCGCTTGCAGCGTCAGTTCCTCCAGGGTGTCGCAGCCCGCCTCGTCGGCCGCCTGCAACGCCCATTCGACCAGTGCGGCACCGGGAACGAGCGTGGTGCCCGCCACCGCGTGGTCGGCGATCCAGCCACCGCGACCACCGCCGTTGCCCGTGAGCCGCCCGGTGAGCACGAGCGCGCCGTCGGCCAGCCCGAGCACCGCTGGCAGCAACGCGTGCTCCAGCCTCCGCAGCCCCGCGGACCGCACGTCACCGACGCCGTCCACGGGCAGCCAGTAGCTTCGTCGTTGGAAGGCGTAGGTGGGGAGGTCGACGGTACGGGGGGTGGGGTCGGCTGGGAACCAGCGCGTCCAGTCGATGTGGGCGCCGGCGGTGAAGGCGTGTGCGGCGGCGCGGGTGAGCTGGGTGGTGTCGCCGTGGTCGCGGCGGAGGGTGGGGACGACGGTGGCGGAGACGTCGGCCTTCTCGATGGTCTCCTCCATGCCGAGGTTGAGGACGGGGTGGGGGCTGGCTTCGATGAAGAGCCGGTAGCCGTCGGCCAACAGCGTCTCGATGGTGTCGGCGAAGCGGACGGGCCGGCGAAGGTTGGTGACCCAGTAGGCGGTGTCGAGGGCAGTGGTGTCGGCAAGCCGTTCCGCCGTCACCGTCGAGTAGAACGCCACGTCCGTACGGGAGGGCCGAATGTCGGAGAGACGCTCGGTGAGCAGGTCGTGGAGCTGGTCGATCTGAGGGCCGTGGGAGGCGTACCCCACGTCGATGACCCGGGCGCGCAGGCCACGTGCCTCGGCGTCGGCAACAACGGCCGCCACGTCCGCGGGCGGCCCCGAAATCACCGTAGACGAGGGACCGTTGACGGCGGCGACGCACACGCCGGGCCGGTCGTCGCCGATCAGCTCAGCCGCTTCCTCCGCGCTCACCCCCAGGGATGCCATGTCCCCGTGCCCCTGCAATTGCCGCAGGGCGTCACTGCGTACAGCAACGATTCGCGCCGCATCCTCCAACGACAGCGCACCGGCCACACACGCGGCGGCCATCTCGCCCTGCGAGTGACCGATCACGGCAGCGGGCTTGATGCCGCAGTCCGCCCATACGGCGGCCAGTGACACCATCACCGCCCACAACACCGGCTGAACCACCTCAACGCGGGACAGCTCACTGCCGTCCCCGCGCAGCACCTCCGTCAGCGACCAGTCCACGTACGCGGACAGCGCCCGCTCACACTCCGCGATTCGAGCCGCGAACACCGGTGAATCGTCCAGCAGTTGAGCCCCCATCCCCACCCACTGCGACCCCTGCCCCGGAAACACCAACACCGGACCCGGACCCACATCACCCGCAACCCCCGACACCACATCCTGCGACGCCTCACCCGCCGCCAGCGCCCCAAGACCCGCCGTCAACGCCTCACGACCCCGGCCCACCACCACAGCCCGGTGCTCAAGACTGGAGCGGCTGGTGGTCAGCGACCAGCCGATCTCGGTCGCCGACGCATCTACGTCACCGGCAGCGAACGTGCTCAGCCGTCGCGCCTGCGCCCGCAGCGCGGCCTCGCCACGCCCGGACACCACCCACGGCACCACCGCTGCCCCTGCCCCTGCCCCTGCCCCTGCCCCCGGCGACTCTTCCGGAACGTCTTCCGGAGCTTCCTCCAAGATCACGTGCGCGTTCGTGCCGGAGATGCCGAAGGAGGAGATTCCCGCGCGGCGCGGACGTTCGCCGCGCGACCATGGGACCGGGTCGGTCAGGAGGCGTACGCCTCCGCCTTCCCACTGGACGTGCGGGGTCGGCTCGTCGACGTTCAGGGTGGCGGGCAGCAGGTCGTTCTGCAGGGCCATCACCATTTTGATGACGCCCGCGACGCCTGCGGCGGCCTGCGTGTGGCCGATGTTCGACTTGACCGAGCCGAGCCACAGCGGCCGGTCGTCCTCGCGTTCCTTCCCGTACGTGGCGATGAGCGCCTCGGCCTCGATGGGGTCGCCGAGCTTGGTACCGGTGCCGTGCGCCTCGACCACGTCGATCTCCGACGTGGAGAGGTGGGCGCCGGCGAGGGCCTGCCGGATGACGCGGCGCTGCGAGGGGCCGTTCGGTGCGGTGAAGCCGTTGCTGGCGCCGTCCTGGTTGATGGCGGAACCGCGCAGCACGGCGAGGACCTTGTGGCCCTTGCGGCGCGCCTCGGAGAGGCGTTCCAGGACGACGAGTCCGGCGCCCTCGCCCCAGCCCGTGCCGTCGGCCGCGGCGGCGAACGGCTTGCAGCGGCCGTCGGGGGCCAGGCCGCGCTGGCGCGAGAAGCCGGTGAAGACCTCGGGCGTGGACATGACGGTGACGCCACCCGCGAGGGCGAGCTCGCACTCACCCTGCCGCAGGGCCGTGGCCGCCAGATGCATCGCCACCAGCGACGAGGAGCACGCGGTCTCGACGGTCACCGCCGGACCCTCCAGACCCAGCGTGAAGGAGACCCGGCCCGACAGGACGCTGGGCGCTGTGCCCGCGTACCCCTCGGTGGCCCTGCCGCCTGCGTCGCCCTGGGTCTGATTGCCGGTGGTCGCGGCGCCGACGTAGACGCCGGTGGGGCTTCCCTTGAGCGAGGCGGGGTCGATGCCGGAGCGTTCGAGGGCCTCCCAGGACGTTTCCAGGAGTAGCCGCAGTTGGGGGCTGCTGGCCAGTGCCTCGCGCGGGCTGAAGCCGAAGAAGTCGGAGTCGAACTGGTCGGGGGCGCCGATGAAGCCGCCCTCGCGGACGTAGCAGGTCCCGGGGTTGTCGGGGTCCGGGTGGTAGATGCCCTCCAGGTCCCAGCCACGGTCGGTGGGGAACGGTTCAATGGCGTCGTCGCCGGCGGCGACCAGCTCCCACAGGCCCTCGGGCGTCTCGATGCCGCCGGGGAAGCGGCAGGCCATGCCGACGACGGCCACGGGCTCCTGGCGGCGGTCCTCCACCTCGCGCAGACGCTGCCGGGTGTCATGCAGCTCGGCGGCGACCCGCTTGAGGTAGTCGACCAGTTGCTCTTCACTCGCCATGAGAGTTCACCCAGCCTTCAGCGTGGTTGTCGCGCCGTGCACGGTCGTTTCACACACCCAGTTCTTTGTCGATGAAGTCGAGGACCTGGTCGGTCGTGGCGACCTGGAGCTGCTCCTTCGTGCTCCCGGAGGCCGGCGCCGCTCCGGCCGCCTTCCACTTCGCCAGGAGCGATTCCAGCCGGGTCGTGACCGCGTCGGTATCGACGTGCTCGACGTGCTCGACGAGGGCGGTGGACAGGGCGCTCTCGAGTTTCGCCAGCTCCCGCAGGACCGGATCGGTGGCTTGGTCGGTGGCTTCCCTGCCGACGGGGGTGGCGCCGTCGGGGGCGAGTTGCGCGCCGAGGTGTTCGGCCAGGATGTCCGCGTCCGGGTGGTCGAAGACGAGGCCGGCGGGCAGGCGGAGGCCGGTGGCCGCGGACAGCCTGTTGCGCAGTTCGACTGCGGTGAGCGAGTCGAATCCGAGTTCCTTGAAGGTGCTGCCCGTCGCGAGGGCATCGGTGTGGTGACCGAGGACGATCGCCGCCTGTTCCCTGATGAGCCTCACCAACGTGTGGTGCCGGTCGGACGGCGGCAGGGCGGCCAGTCGGCCCGCCAGATCGGCGGACTGCCCGGCTGCCGTGGCGGTCGGCCTGGTCGTCGCGCTCGTGGGGCGGCCGGCGGCCAGGCTGCGCAGCAGTACGGGCCTCGTGTTCACGGGGTGCGTGGCGAGCGTGCGCAGGTCGAGGTTGAATCCGACGAGGTGGGGGCGGCCGTGAGCGCGTGCGGCGTCCAGCAGGGCCAGGCCGTGCGCGCTGCTCATTCCCTTGACGCCGATGCGGGTCATTCGGGCGATGTCGGTGGTGCTGAGGCCGCCGGTCATGCCGCGTGTCGTGCCGGTTGCCGTTGCACCGTCTGCCGCGCCGGTTGCCGTTGCACCGTCTGCCGCGCCGGTTGCCGTTGCGCCGCCTGTCGTGCCGGTCGCGGTGGTGCCTGTCGTGCCACTTTCCGTGGCTTCGGTCGTGCGGGTCATCTCGTCGGGCGGGGTCTCCCACAGGCCCCAGCCGACCGACAGTCCCGCCAGCCCTTGCGCCCTGCGACGCTGCATCAACGCATCGCAGTACGCGTTCGCCGCCGCATAGTTAGCCTGGCCAGGACTGCCCAGAGTGGCGGCAGCCGAGGAGAACACGACGAACAGACCCAGCCGCATCCCCCGCGTCGCCTCATCCAGCTGCCGCGCCGCAGCCGCCTTCGCCGCCCACACCCGCGCCAGTCCCTGCGACGTCTGCGCCGTGACCACCGCGTCCTCCAGCACACCCGCCGCATGCACCACACCGGTCAACGGATGCGACGGATCGGTCTTGCCCACCAGCTCCGCCACCGACCCCGCATCACCCACATCAGCAGCAACAACACTCACCTCAGCGCCTAGTTCGCCAAGCCGCTGCACCAGTTCTTCACTGCCCGGAGCATCCGCACCCCGCCGACTGGCCAGCAGCAGGTGCCGTACACCCCACTCCCGCACCAGATGCTCGGCCACCACCCGGCCCAGCGCACCGGTACCACCGGTGATCAACACCGTGCCCTCGGGATCGAGGGCAGGCGGAACCTCCAGCACCAACTTCCCGGTGTGCTTGGCCTGACTCATGAACCGGAACGCCTCCCGCGCCTCGTCCAGCGGCCAGGAACGTACCGGCAACGGCTTAAGCCGTTCTGAGGCGAACAACTCGCCGAGCTGGTCGAGCATGTGAGCGATACGGTCCGGCCCGGCGTCGTTCACCAAGTCGTACGCGGTGTACGTGACGCCCGGGTGCTGCGCGGCAACCTCTTCCGGGGTACGCAGATCGGTCTTGCCCATCTCCAGGAACCGACCACCATCACCGAGCAACCGCAGGGAAGCATCGATGAACTCACCGGCGAGGCTGTTGAGTACGACATCCACGCCGCGCCCACCCGTGGCTTCCCGGATCACATCCTCAAAGGCAAGATCACGCGAAGACGCCCGATGGGCCGCATCCACACCCATCTCCTCCAGCACCCCATGCTTGGCCGGACTCGCCGTCGCGAAGACCTCCGCACCCAGATGACGGGCAACCTGCACCGCGGCCATCCCCACACCACCCGTACCGGCATGGATCAACACCCGCTCACCAGCCCGCACACCCGCCAGCTCCACCAACCCGTACCAAGCCGTCAGGAACGCCGCCGGAATTCCGGCCGCCTCACGCATGGCCCAGCCCTGCGGGACCGGCGCCACCATCTGGGCCTCGGCGATCACCACGGAGCCGAAGGCACCCTCGAAGACGCCCATCACGTGGTCGCCGACCGCCACACGCGTGACGTCGGGGCCCACCTCCGTCACGACACCGGCACCTTCGCCGCCCATGGCGCCGTACGCGGGGACCATCCCCAGGGCGACGAGAACGTCACGGAAATTGAGGCCGGCCGCATGCACGGACACCCGTACCTGTCCGGGCCTCAAAGGCTCCAGGACCTCCGGGCAGGCGACCACCGCCAGGTCGTCCAACGAGCCACCGTTCTCCAACCGCAGGCGCCAAGCCGCTTCGCCGGGCGGCGCGACGAGTTCGGTCGAACGTCGGGCCTGGGCCAGACGGGGGACGTACAGCTGCCCGGCGCGCAGGGCGAGTTGAGGCTCGTCGAGCTCCTCCACTGCCTGGCGCAGCGCATCCTGCGGCAGGTCACCACCATTCTCAGCGGCGTCCCTCTCCACATCGAGGAGGACGAGCCGTCCCGGGTTCTCCGACTGCGCGCTGCGGACCAGACCCCACACCGCTGCCGCAGTCGCGTCCACCTCACCGTCCCCGTCGACAGCCACGGCACCCCGTGTGACCAGCAGCAAACGGGACTCCGACAGATCCGGAGCCGCCAGGAACTCCTGCACGAGTGCCAACACCCGATCCACCACCGGCAGACCAGCGCCACCACCAACAGACGCGTCGACCGGGGCGAGTACTGCCCACGGCACTTCGCTGCCCACCGGCACCACATCGGCCAGACCGACATCGTCCGTCAGCCCGCCCCATCGACCACCGCCCTCAGCAACACCAGCCGCCCTCTCGCCCTGCGAGTCCGACAGTGGTACCCAGTCCACGGTGAACAGGCCGCGTACGGACTGCTGTTGCGCGGCAGCGAGCTGGCCGGGCTTGACGGGGCGCGTCCGCAGGGAGTCGATGCTCAGGACGAGACCTCCGGTCTCGTCGGCAACCGTCACGCTCAGGCCTTGGTCAAGACTCTCGCCGAGCGGGCGGAGGCGTACGCGGACAGTCGTAGCCCCCACCGCCCGCAGCGACACCCCGGCCCATCCGAACGGCACGTAGACCTGGCCGTCGTCCCCGGCTCCATCCTGGAAGCGGGCGGCGAGGAGTGGGTGGAGGGCGGCGTCGAGGAGGGCGGGGTGGATGCCGTAGCCGTCGTGGGCGCCGGCGGCTTCGGGCAGCGCCAGCTCGGCCAGCAGATCCTG
>NZ_JBWKFZ010000038.1:4786-11516 GCF_056433985.1 Streptomyces sp. NPDC044106 | reverse complement strand
CGGCCTCGGGGGCGGTCTCGGCGACCTTGCGCAGCCGCACGTTCGCCCCGGCCTTCTCCGCGCCCTCGGCCACCGCCTGGGCCAAAGTGTGCACGGTGCCGGTGGCGCTGTAGTAGATGACGGCGACGTTGACAGGTTCCACGGTGATGTCCTTCTGTCCTTCGGGATGTGCCGGTGTGCCGGTGTGCCGGTGTGTGTGGGGGGGTTAGCGGGCGATGACGAGGGTGGCGGGCGGGGCGGAGTGGAAGGAGATGTCGCTGAAGCCGGCTTTGGTGAGCCAGCTGTGGTAGTCGGTGCGCCGCCAGGTGCCGCCCTGGGTGCTCTTGAGGAGCATTTCGGAGGCGAACAGCAGCGGGAAGGGCGGGCCGCTGCGGTCGTCCTCGACGACGTAGTCGCACACGACCAGGGCGCCGCCGGGGGCCAGGGCGTCCTTGAAGCGGGTGAACAGGGCGATGTTGTCCTCGGGGCCTTCCTGGTGGGCGATGTGGGAGTACAGGGCGATGTCGTAGGCGCCGGGGGCCAGTTCGGTGGTGTGGAAGTCGCCGTCGATGCAGGTGAAACGCTCGCCCAGGCCGCGTTCGGTGAGCTGGCGGCGGGCGATGGCGTTGATGGGCTGCCAGTCGAGCTGGGTGGCGCGGGCGGCGGGGTTGCGGGCCAGCCAGGTGGCCGAGTAGATGCCGGAGCCGCCGCCGATGTCGAGGATGCGGACGGCGCCGGCCCCGTCCAGGCCCAGCAGGTCGGCGGCCAGGGCCGCGGCGGGCACCGACTGGGCGGCGATGGCGGTGACGACCTGGCCCCAGTGCGGGTTGTCGGCGACCTCGACGGCCGGGTCGGTGACGGGGCCGCCGGCGGCGACCACCTCGGGCAGCGCCATCAGGCTGCCCATGTGGGTGAGTTTGAGGCGGGCCATGGCGCTGAGGTCGGCGGGCCGGCCCTCGACGAGGTAGGCGGCGGCCTCGGCACTGTTTTGGTAGCGGCCCTCGTGCAGGGTGACAAGGCCGATGGAGAGCAGGCCGTCCAGGAGGGTCTGGGCGCCGCGTTCGGAGATGGCGGCACGCTCGGCCAGGGCGGCGGCGGTGCCGGCGCCGTCCTGCAGGTGGGTGAAGAGGCGGTGGGTGCACGCGGCGCCCAGGATGCCGGTGGACCAGTAGCCGTTGATCAGGCGCAGGATGGTGTCGGGCGCCGGGGCGTTCCCGCTCGTGTTCCCGCTCGTGTTCCCGCTCGTGTTCTCGCTCGTGTTCTCGCTCATGCGGTGCCTTTCCGGGCCCGGGCGGGGGCCGTGTGGGTGTGCAGTGCGGTGCGCAGCCGGCCGGCGACCCGTTCGATCTGGGCGGTGCTGAGTTCGGCGTGCATGGGGATGGCCAGGTGGCGGGCGAAGAGGTCGGCGGAGACGGGGCAGCTCTGCTTGGCCTCGAAGACGGGCTGCAGGTGGCTGGCCCAGGTGCCGTGGCCGCAGCCGATGCCCTGGCCGCGCAGGTCGGCGGCCAGGGCCGCGCGGTCCACCCGCTCGTCCAGGCGCACCAGGTAGGACTGCCAGGCGTGGGTGCGGTCGGCCGGCACCTGCGGCAGGGTCAGCAGTTCCTCATCGGCCAGGAGTTGGGCGTACTGCTCGGCGACGGCGGTGCGGCGCTCAAGGAGTTCGCCGATGCGGGTGAGCTGGACCTGCAGGATGGCCGCGGCGATGTCGGAGAGTTTGAAGTTGTAGCCGATCTCGGTGAATTCCGGGATGGGCAGGCCCACGATCTGTGACTGGTCGAAGATGCTGCCGATGCCGAAGGAGGAGCGCCTGCGGGCATCGGCGGCCAGGGCCGGGTCGGCGGCCAGCAGGGCGCCGCCCTCGCCGCTGGTGGCGCCCTTGCGTCCGTGGAAGGACAGGCAGGCCACCTCGGCCAGCGCGCCGGCCTGCTGTCCCTGGTAGGTGGCGCCGACCGCGCAGGCGGCGTCCTCGATGAGGAAGAGGTGGTGGCGCTCGGCCAGGGCCCGCAGTTCGCGGTAGTCGGCGGGCAGGCCCACGGTGTCCACCGCGATGATCCCGACCGTTCGGGGGCCGATCAGGTCGGCGACGGCCTGCGGGTCCACGGTGTGGGTGTCGGGGCGCACGTCGGCGAAGACGGGCACGGCATCGAGGTAGCGCACCGCGTGGGCGGGCGCGGGGAAGGTGTAGTCGGCGACGATGACCTCATCGCCCGCCCTGACACCCAGCGCGAGCAGCGCCACGTGCAGGGCGGCCCCGCAGTTGGCGAGCGCCACCGCGTGGCGGTCATAACGCTGGGCGAGCTGGGCTTCCAGGGCGGTGCCCCGCGGGCCCTGCCCGGCCGGCCAGCCCGAGGCGAACACCTCGGCGACCGCGGCCAGTTCGGCCTCGCCCAGACTGGCCCGCACCAGCGGCACAGGAGCCTCGCCGGCACCGGCCTGAGCGGCGGGTGCCTGGCCGGCGGCGGCCGGGGAGAGGGCAGCCTGCGGGGCAGGAACCCGGGAGGCGGCGGCGGCCTGGGCCTGGGCGGCGGAGGCAGGAGCCTGGCCGGCGGCGGAGGCGAGGGCCCGGGAGGCGGCGGCCTGGGCCTGGGCGGCGGGGGTCTGGGGGGCGGGGGGCTGGGGGGTGTTCATGGCGGTCACTTCCCGTTGTCCGCGGGCGCGGGCGGCTGGTAGCGCAAGGGGGTGATTTCCTCGACGTCGTAGCGCTTGCGCATCTCCTCCACGGCCGCGGGGTCCACCGTGGTGCCGCGCGCCCAGATCTCCGCGATCTCCTCGAAGTAGTGCTCGTGGTCGGGCGAGGGATAGCTCTGGAAGAGCATCTTCACCGGCTTGTCGGTGGCGTTGCGAAAGGCGTGCGGGGTGCCCGGCGGCACGAACATGCAGCCGCCCTCGGCCGCCTTGATGACCCGCTCACCCTCGGCGGAACGCCAGTGGTGCCAGGTGTCCTTGCTGCGTTCGGTCGGCTCGAAGCACATCAAATCCAGCTCGCCCTCCAGGACGTAGAAGAACTCCTGGGACTCGTGGTGCACATGGGCGCCGACATCGAAGCCGGGCGGCACGACGACCTCGAAGACGGAGATGGCCGAGCCCTGCGCCGAGGTGGCCTTGAAGGTCACCTCCTGCGCCGGGGTGATCAGCTTGCGTCCCGCACCGGGGGGGACGATCAGGCCCGTCATGTATGGGTTTCCTTTACGTTGGCCACGCGTTCTCCCACGCGGCACGAAGACCCCCAGAGGGGCCCGGATCAGATACAGCAGATACGCCGGTACGGCAGATGCGCCGGTACGGCAGGTACGGCAGGTGCCGCCGGGTACGGCAGGTGTGCCGGGTACGGCAGGTGCCGTCGGGTGGGCGTGGGGGGTCAGGCGGCGGCGGGCGGGGTGTCGCTGTTCCAGCGGCCCAGGGCCATCTCGGCGGTGATGCCGGGCCCGAACCCGGCGATCAGGCCGGTGGCGTCGGGCATCGGGGTGTCCTCCTCGAACAGGCGCAGGGCGGCGTCCAGGACGACGGCGCTGGCGATGTTGCCGTACTCGGTCAGCGTCGCCCAGCTGTGGCGGAAGACCTTGCGGTCCACGTCGAGGAACTTGGCGAGGTCGTTGAGGATGCGCGGGCCGCCCGCGTGGACGATGTAGAAGTCGAGGTTGCCCACGTCCCAGCCGTGGCCGGCGGCGAAGTCGCGCAGCACCGGGGCCAGCGGTTCCATGGTGCCCGGCACCCGGCGGTCCAGCTGGAAGTGGAAACCGGTGTCGCGCACCGCGTAGGAGATCCAGTCCTCGGTGTGGGGGATGAGGTAGGAGGAGTTGGCCTCCAGCTCGATCCCGGTACCGCCCGCGCCGCGCACCACGGCCGCCGCGACCGCGTCACCGAACAGCCCGTCCGAGAGCAGCGAGCCGATGTCGTCCATGTCGGGCTGGTAGCACAGCGAGCACAGCTCGCAGGAGACAATCAGGACGTTGCTGGCGGGGTGGGCCAGGCAGAAGTCGTGGGCGCGGTTGATCGCGGCGCCGCCGGCCGCGCAGCCCAGCTGGGCGATGGGGATCTGGCGGGTGTCCGAGCGCAGGCCCATCGTGTTGATGAGCCAGGCCGTCAGCGACGGCATCAGGAACCCGGTGCACGACACGTAGATGATCGCGTCGATGTCCCGGGCGCCGAGCCCGGCGTTGGCCAGGGCCTCCTCGACGACCTCGGGGGTACGTTTCTTCGACTCCGCCTCGTAGAGGCGGTTGCGTTCGGTCAGGCCCGGGTGGCGCAGGGTCTGCTCGATGGGCTGCACGATATGCCGCTTCTGCACCCCCGTGTTGCGGATCAGCCGGAGCGCCAGGGGAAGCTGCGGCTTCCCGGCGTGGGCCCGCTCGGCGAACTGCAGCGTCTCCTCGGCTGTGATGACGTGTTCCGGTACACGCACGGACGGCTTGCATAGCCTGGGCATATCGGGAATCCACTTTCTCTAGAGTCTGCCTTCTGCACGTGCACAACCTGGTGCACCCCGCCCGCCCCACCCGGAGCGGGCGGGGCGGGGCGGGGGCAGAAGAAGGAAGGGACAGCGGTGACAACGCCTGCCGCACCGCCTTCCGCCGCCTGCGCGGACAACTCCCGTCAACGACGGCAGACCCGCAGCCGGCGGAAGGCGGCACGGAACGAACGAACAGGACGGGGCGGGGCGGGGCGGGCGGACGGGCGGGCGGGACCCACACCGCACCGGCCAGACAGGACCGGCCGGGCCGGAGCGGACAGGGCGGGCGGAGCGGGCCGGTTGGGCAGGGCGGGTTGGGCCGGCTGGGCCGGGCTGAGCGGGTGGCCCGGGCCGGCTGGGCAGGGCGGGTTGGGCCGAGCCGGCTGGGGCGGAGCGGTTGGGCGGGCCGGCTGGGGCGGAGCGGGGCGGGTGACCCGGGCCGACTGGGCCGGGCGGGCAGACCGGACAGGCCGGCCGGGCGGGGGGCTGGACCGTATACGGGCGTCAGGGAAGACAGGAGCGGAACGGAAAGACAGAAGCCGCACCGGGCCCGGGCGTTGGGGCGGCACGGCGCGATGCAGGGTCAAGGTCAGGGCGGCGCGGTGCGGTGCATGGTCGGGGCGGCGCAGGGTCAGGGCGGCGCGGTGCGGGGTCAGGGCGGCGCGGGGCAGCATGTGCCGGACAAGGTGCGGGTGCCGGGGCTGGCCAGGGCGGGCCAGGCCAAGCCGGGCCGGGGCCGGGCCAGGACGGGACAGGCGCCAGAACGGGCACGGCTGGTACGCGGTACGGAAGTTGAGGCGGGACGGCAGGGCGCACACCCTCACACCGAACTCTCCCCCGCCCCCTCGCCCGCCTGCCCCTGCTCCCCCACCCGGCACCCCTCCGCCCTTGTCCTGTGCTCTTCACAGCGGGGACGGGTGCTGAGGGGCGGGAGGTACGGACGGTGATCCGGCAGCAGGGCGGGGGCGGGCGGGGACGACGATGAGGGCAAGGGCGGAGGGGCGCACGTGCCGGCCGGCACGCAGGCGTTGAGGCGGGGCAAGGGCGGAACGCAGAGACACATGCCGCGCCCGGCCCGGGCGTTGGAGCGGCAGGGGACACACGCAGCGCCGGGACAGCAAGCACCGGACCGGGCACGGGCGTCGGGACAGGACGGGGCGGGACAGCAAGCACCGGACAGGCACGGGCGTCGGGACGGGGCGGGTCGGGCCGGGACAGCAAAAACTGGACAGAGCACGGGCGTCGGGACGGGGCGGGGCGTGGTACGAGAGCGGGGACGGCGGACGGCTAGGTGCCCGTCCTCGCCCACCGCCGCGGTGACCGGCGCCTCGACGCTGTCCCGCAGTACTGGGCAAGGACGGCGGACGGCGGGGTGCTGGTCCTCGCCGGGATCGCTGCCGGCCGGGCCGGGCGGCGGGGCCACGGCGCGGGGCCGCCGCACAGCAGGGCCGAGCCACCCGGAAGGCGGGGGCGCGAACAGAAGGACGGGGCGGACGGCACGGCGGGTGCGGGCGCCACGGACTGCGCAAGGCCGGCGGAACACCCCCCCACCCCCGCTCGCCCGCCCCCGCCCCCCATCCGGCGCCCCCTCCGCTCTCGCTCCGCGCCCTTCACAGCAGGGGCGGGCACAGGTCTTGCGGGGCGAAACGTTCAGCCGGCGATCCAGCAGCGGAACAGCCAACGGACCCCGAGGGGGCGGCAGTACAGCACAGAAAGCACGGAGCGGCGGAGGAGCGGAGGGGCAGCAGGCCACCGGCCGGGCACACCGCGAAGGGACCGCGAGGGCCGCGGAGGCCGCGGAGCCGTGAGGGCCGTGAGGGCCGTGGGGGGGCATCCAACGGCCGCGGCAGGCCGCGCCCGCCCGGAACAACTCAGAGAATCAGGCACCCGCCCGCACGGCCGACCCCCGCCCGCCTCCGGCCGGACCCCGCACCCCGGGGCCCGTTCCTGCGCTGCGGCGCAGGGCGCGTGCCTGCGCTGCGGCGCAGAGAACCCCCCCGCCAGCAGGCGGGCAGAGCACCGGCGCCAGGGCGCCACGGCACACGGGCAGAAAAGCATGAGAGGGGGATCGGCGCCACAGGCGGAGCACAGGCCCGGCACGGCCGGTGCCCGGCGGCGGATACGGCACTCGGCCCATCGCCCGCAAAACGGCTTTGGGCAGGGAAGTCGTGCGGAAATAGTGACACGGACGCCGCCCCCGGACCAAGACCCACCCAAAGTGACGTAGGTCACGGCACGAGGCGGCACGAGGCGGCACGAGGCGGCACGGGACGGCACGGGACGGTGCGGGACGGTGCGGGA
>NZ_JBWKFZ010000038.1:1492-4688 GCF_056433985.1 Streptomyces sp. NPDC044106 | reverse complement strand
GACGGTGCGGGACGGCACGGGACGGTGCGGGACGGCACGGGACGGTGCGGGACGGCACGGGACGGTGCGGGACGGCACGGGACGGTGCGGGACGGCACGGGACGGTGCGGGACGGCCACTCACCGGCCCGCTGCCCGGCCACCCACGCCAGGCACCCCACTCGTACCCCCCCCCCCCGCACCCACCCCACACCACCGGGACCCCGGCAGCGAGTTGAGACCCCGGCAAGACCCGGCCGGACCCCGCCACACCGGGCAGACCACCCACGGCACACGGGAAGAGGACCAGCGGCGCGGACAGCCACGGCGGCAGCCGAGCGGTGCATCACCAGGCTCACACAGTGGCGCGGCCTGGCCACTGGCTACGACAAGACCGCCACCATCCACCCCGCCGGACTCCACCTCGCCGCCATCTTCATCTGGCCATCGAGGTGATCCACAAGAAACGGCCTAGCGGTCCGGCTGAACGCCGAACAGGAGGCCGACCAACCGCCAGACGCCCACCGACGCTCCCGCCGGGCCAGATGCACACCATCGGCTGCCGCCCGCGCGCCGACTGCGGCGGCTGCGGCGGCTGGCCGTGTGAACGTCCGTCGGGGCTCCGGTTCCACTCTGCCGGTCCACGCCGAACACTTCAGCCTCGCTCTCGCGCGCCCTGCCGTCCCGCTCACGGGCTGACGCCTCCTGGCAGTACCAGCGCACGGCGGTGATACCCCAGCGGCCTTCGGCGATGTCCGAGCGGCCCTGGTGCAGCCGCTGTCGGCGAGCTGGCGGGACAGCAAGGACCGCCACTTGCCGAGCATCAGCACCCCGCCCCAGCACGATCTGTGTGACCTTCTCGACGCCATTCTCCACGCCGCCCGCACCAACATCCCCTGACGCCACCTGCCGCATGACTGCCCGCACTGGAACACCGCCTACGGCTGCTTCGGCAGCTGGGAGAAAGACGGCATCCTCGAGCACCCCAACACCGCACTGCGGCGCCGGATCCGCGAGGAAGAGGGCCGCCACCCAGAGCCGACCGGCTTCGTCACCGACGCACAGCGCGTGAAGCCCCCGGCCACCGTTCCCGCCCGCGAACAGAACACTGACGTACGTTCCCGCCCGCGGGCAGAACGCTGACGTACGTTCCCCCCCCGGCGGGCAGAACGCTGACGCGGCCAAGGAGCTCGCCGGCCGCACGCCGAACATCATCATCGACACGGCCGGCCTGATGCCGACGGCGCCGGTCACCGCCGCCGGCATCCCAGACTGCGTCGCCGGCGGACGCCTCCTCAACCCCCTCGCCGCCCCCGCCCCCGGCATCCGCAAGGGCCGGGCCGACCGCGGCTACCGCGAGCACCTCATCGGCCGTGCCGCCCGCCCCGGCATCGACCTCGACGTCATCCGGCACACCCCCGCAACCAGAGCCTTCATCGACCTGCCCCGCAGACGGGCGGCCGAGCACACGCCGGGCCGGCTCATGCACCACCGCCACCTCGCCCGCGACTGCAAAACCCTCCCCGCACCCTCCACCGCCATGAACCACAGCGCGGCGACCGCCCTCAAAACCCGCCGCCTCACCCACACAGCCACACCCGCCTGACACGGAGCCTGAAGCACCAGCACAGGCCCGCCCCGGAGCCGGCCGGAGCAGGCTCCGGGGACCGATTCTGGGTGTCCCTGCGGGAAACGCTGCGCGATACTCGCCCGGTGAAATGGCGCGAGCAGGCAGAAACAGCAGAACAGACCGGTGACTGGGATACAGCCATCTCGCTGGTGAGCGCCCGTGCCGCGTGCTACTCCACCGACTACCTCGCGCACGACAATCATCTGTGGCACATGGACCTGCTCGTCCGGGCGGAGCGATTCGACCAGCTCACCGCACTCGCGCTCAAGGACGTCCACGCGCGCCGACGACTCAACAAAGCGCTTCACGAGCGCGGGATGGACACAGCGCTGCACCGCCGCGCCAAGGCCGGCGACCATGGCGCCCTGTATCACCTGGTGAAGCTGCTGTGCGAAAGAGACCAGCTCCAGCAGGCCCACGAAGCAGTCGAGCGCCTCGGCCCTGCAAACGAGTACGCCCACCAGCTCCTGGCCGACTTCCGCACAGCCCCCGGCGCCACCGGGTAAGTCTCCACCGCCCACTGCCGCACACCCGGCGACATGATGCCACCTCCGGACGCACTACCGGCAGAACACACCCTCCACGCCTGCCTCCCGGCATCCGGTGCCGGCGGCGTCACGGAGCCGAACGCCCGGGCACCAGCAGAAGAGTTCGGGATCCCTCATCCAGAGCGTGGAGCAGACCGACCGGGCACCAGCCGGCACCGCGCAGGAACTGCCGCACGGGATGGCCGCAGACGCGGGCCGAGGCCAACAGTTTCGTGACAGTGCACACCCGCTCAACGGCCGTAAGGAGCTGTACGCCCACACCGCGCCGGCAAGCACCCGCAGCGGCCATCAGCATGACGAACAAACCCCTGCCCCAAGAAGCTTGTACTCCACCACGCACCAACCCACCGGACCGCAAGAATCCCGGGCCATGAGAACCCCACCCTGCTCACACCAGCGCCGGATACCATCCCCCCGCGCGCGGTCACCCGCCGCCACGACAACATCGACCCCGGCCACCACAGCCCAGCCCGACGGGCATGCACGATCCACAGGAAGCCCGCCGACGTTCTCACCACGAGGACGCATCACAGCAGCGTAAGAGCCTGTGTCATATCCCCGGTCGGATCAGTGGGCGGCGTCTGGTGCGTGCGATCGCAAGGCGCCGGGAAGTCCTCGGTGGGGGTCCCCCCGGGCCGTTCAGGCCTGGGGGAGGAGCTACCAGGGCTTTTCGGCAACGCGGCGAGCGTGCGTGCCAGACGACGCCCACCCGGCCGGGGATATGACACAGGCTCTCAGGACAGCCGAAGGCACCCGCCTGCCCAGCCCGCCCGGGCCCGGCCCCCTCCGCACGGCGGACCGAGGCACCCGTAACCCCCTCCCGCGGCAGGCGGAACAGCCGTACCCCCCACCGGCCATGGGCGGAACGGCCCTACCCCCCCCCCACCGGCGGTGAGCACACACCGCGACACACCCCGCCCCGCGGACGGCCGGACACCCAGCCACCCCCCCACCCACCACAGCAGGCAGACGGGCTCCACACCCGGCAGACAAGACCACCCGCTCCATACGCCCCCACAACCGGCCCGAACACACCCGCC
>NZ_JBWKFZ010000038.1:0-1393 GCF_056433985.1 Streptomyces sp. NPDC044106 | reverse complement strand
CCCCCCCACCCACCACAGCAGGCAGACGGGCTCCACACCCGGCAGACAAGACCACCCGCTCCATACGCCCCCACAACCGGCCCGAACACACCCGCCCCCCAACGGACGCCGAACACCCACACGCCCACACCACCCCCGGCAGACAGCACGGCCGACCCCACCCCGGCCCCCACCGGCCAGACCGGAGCCAGGGCCAGGTCCGGAGCCGGGACCGGGGTCAGGCCGGACCGGGGCCAGGCCAGGGTCAGGGCCAAGGTCAGGCCGCAGCCAGACCGGGCCGGGGCCGGGGCCAGGCCGGGGCCAGGGCCAGGCCGGGGCCGGGGTCAGGGTCAGGCCGGGGCCGGGGTCAGGCCGGGGCCGAGGCCGGGGTCAGGCCGCGTAGAGATCGAACGTCGACCCCCGCCGGGGACCGGCCACCACATCCAGCTGGGGATCCACCGCCAGCATCGCCTGATGCAACCGCTGCACCTGCGGCGAAGGCTCCACCCCCAGCCCCTCGATCATCCGGATACGCAGCCTGCGGTAAATCTCCAGCGCCGAAGCCTGCCGCCCCGACCGGTACAACGCCACCATCGCCTGCGAATGCAGACCCTCATGCTGCGGATAACGCGCCGTCAACTCCGTCAGCTCCGCAATCAACTCCGCATGCCGGCCCAACCGCAGATCAGCATCAATACGCCGCTCCACCGTCCCCAGCCGGCTCTCCTCCAGCCGCATCACCTCAATCTCCAGGATCGGCCCCACCCGCACATCCACCAACGCCGGCCCACGCCACAACGCCAGAGCCCGCCGAAACCGCTCCGCAGCCCCCGCATCATCCCCGCCCTCAAAAGCCGCCCGCCCCTCACCCGCAAGCCGCTCATACTGATGCACATCCACACTCTCCCCCGGTATCTGCATCAGATACCCCCCATGCCGCGTCGCCAGCACCTCCTTCGCCGACCCCCGGCCCTCCCCACCCAACGCCGCCCCCACATGCCGCCGCAACTGCAAAATGTACGTCTGCAAAGTCGTCAGCGCACTCTGCGGCGGCTCCGTCCCCCACAACTCCTCCATCAGCGTCGGCACCGGCATCACCCGCCCCGGATAGAGGGCAAAGAGAGACAGAATCTGCCGCGGCTTACCCGCCGACGGAACAATCGATCCCCCATTGACCTCGGCGCTCAACGGACCCAGAACCTGAACCTTCATGGGCTTCCTCCGTACGTCGACGAGAACCACAACCACACACCACAACCCACACCCACCCCGACCACACCAGCCGGCCGGCCCAGACGAGCAACCCCCACCCCCCAACACCCCAACCCCGACCGACCAGCCACAGAAGACACCGCCACACCCCCACCCCACATGACACCCACACCACCACCCGGCAAACACTCCCCCACCACCA
>NZ_JBWKFZ010000037.1:0-19063 GCF_056433985.1 Streptomyces sp. NPDC044106 | reverse complement strand
AGCACGGCCCATTCATCATCGGAGAGTTCATGACGGCGCACCACGGCAAACATGATCCATCACGCAAGACGATCTTTGAAGACGCCCCCTAGGGCTGATCGAGCCCGGAACGTTGTAGTTGGAGCTACTTCCACAAGGTCCTGATCGGGGCAAGAACCACATCCGCACTTTTGCTTGCGGCGAAATATATCATCCATGGCCCTTTATGTTTCTGAATGGGAGATCCCACTGCGTAACCCAGAGTGTTCTCTTCTCCATCTACGCACAGCCAGCTTATCCGCTTCCCGGCGATGTCTCCGGTGGCCCCTCCCATGGTGATGCAGTGCATGTAATTCTTCGGGCTGTCCGGATTCTGAACTTCCAGTGCCCACGGCTGTATTTGTTCGTGCGCTTTGGGGGAGAGGGTCGGCATGGACTTCGGTTTGACGAGTGTGGCTTCGCGGCTCCATGGCGTGCCGGGGCACACTGCGTCCTTCTCCCGGGCCCAGCAGGGATCCAGCACTTGCGAATGCGAGAAACATCGCAGCGTGGACGGATCGCTGCTCAGGAACCCGTCGATGCACTCACCGGAGGCGCGTTTCGTGCTGGCGTATATGGGCTTCAGCTTCTCGTCGATTTCAAAGGGACGGAAATATCGAATGTTCGTCTCTTCGATCTTTGGCGGCTTGTCCCCGTCCATCCATGTGTTGACCACCCGATCCGCAACGCCTGTAACGATCGTTGTCAGGAGTGCAACGGCGACTGAAGCGACAGAAGCGACCCAGATGGCTATGCGCGACTGGCGAGGTGGGTGTGGCCTGACTTCTCTGCTGCGCGTAGGGCGGCGGGGCACAGTGCCATCTTTCCGCATTGTTGCCCGGAAGGAAATGACGTTGCCAAGTGGCCACCTGGACCATGCCGGTGCAGCAGCGCTGAACGCACGCGACACTTCGGCCTGAGCGGCCCCGAATATGGCCGCTTGGCCCCTGCCCCGCCTCCGCCCGGGCCCCGAGCCTGGGAACGTAGGCAATCACCCCTCGGCCCGGGAGGACGACATGACGACCGGTGCAACCACGGCAGTGCGGAGCGAGGCGGCGGACAAGGAGACACGGCGATGAGCAGTACGACCACGCTGAGCGCTCTTCCCACCGAGCACCGCGAGCGTTTGATGCGCATCGCGCGTGACGCGTCGTTCCCGGCAGGGACCCGCATTTTCGATGAGGGTGGTCGCGCCGACCGTTTCTGGATCATCCGCACCGGATCCGTCGTCCTCGACATGCACGTACCCGGCCACCGGCTCACGTCGATCGAGACGCTGGGGCGCGATGAACTCCTCGGCTGGTCCTGGCTGTTCCCGCCCTACATCTGGCAGCTCGGCGCGGTGGCCCAGAGCCCCGTGCGGGCGGCCGAGTTCGACGCCCCGGCGGTGCGCCTCATGTGCGAGGAAGACCCGGCCCTCGGCACGGTCGTCGGCCACTGGGTGGGCCGGGTCCTGGCTCACCGCCTCCGGGTGGCCAGGGTCCGCCTCCTCGACCTGTACGCACCGGACGACCGCGAAAGCGGTGCGGGAGATTGACGGGCCTCCCGGTTCCGTACCGGGTCGCCGCTCGCCACTTGCCGCTCGCCACTTGCCACTCGCCGCTCGCCGCTCGCCGGGCGCAGTCGCCGGACCCGACAGCGCTTCGCCCGGAGCCGGTCGGTGAGCTCGCGCCTCCCTTCGCGCCGGGAGTGTGGGAAGAACGCGGGCGCGGGTGGTACGCCCATGAAGGGAATGCCATCCGGCCCGCAGCCGTCAGGCCAGATAGACGCTGGCGCGAAGGAGAAGGTCCTCGTCCCAGTCGACCTCCCCACGGAGCATCATGTAGCCGTTGAAAGGAACGACGTTGTAGGTGTGCACGGTTGCGTCCCCCAGGAACGGGGTGTTGCTGCCGGGCGAGCACTCGGTGAGGGACACGAACAGCAGGCTCCCGGGTACGACAGGAATGTCGATCCGCTTGTTGAAGATGCGGCTCGCCCTGAAGAAGGCCGTCCACCACGCTCCCGAGGCGGAGACCTCCGCCTCGGGGACCCGCTCCGCCTTGATCGCGGTCACCGCATCGGTCCCGGTCACCTGTTCCGGCCTTTTGGATGTCATCTCGCTCTTCTCCTTCAGGGCAGAACCGCCCATGGTCCGCGGCGCGTTGGTGTGCACGCCATGCGGCGTACGTGCGCCTTGTGACCGAGAGTGGGCCAGGCGACGGAGCGGGAGTACCCCTGACATTGGGGGATTGCGGGAGGGCCCACGCCGCACGCCGCGCGCCGGGCGGCTGTACGCAGGCCGCTCGGAGCAATCAGGTCGGATGACGGTGTCGCATGCCGGGGCCCAGGGGGACCCGGGGGTCACAACGAGTGGTTCAGAAGGGCCATGAGTTCGTCTCGCCCACGAACTCGCGTCTTGCGGAAGATCGTCTTCAGGTAGTCGTTGAC
Organism: Streptomyces sp. NPDC044106; assembly: GCF_056433985.1. Lineage (NCBI taxonomy): Bacteria > Bacillati > Actinomycetota > Actinomycetes > Kitasatosporales > Streptomycetaceae > Streptomyces > Streptomyces sp. NPDC044106. The sequence goes on along the minus strand of NZ_JBWKFZ010000037.1, from coordinate 16,618 downwards.
GGTGAAGGGGCTGATGCCCAGCTCCGCGGCCACCTGCCGGCAGGTGCGGGCCTGTGCGAAGTGCTCGACGACTTGACGTTCGCGGGGAGTGAGCTGGTACCAGGCGGCGAACGCGGGCATCAGGAGGCCACCGGTGGCGGCCTGTACGACGACGGCCGTTCCGTCGCCGCTCCCGGGCGCCTGCTTCGGCATCGGTTCCGCCCCCCGGCCACGGGGGCCTGCCCGCTCCCGGCGCGGTTCGGTGCCGTACGGGCCGAGAGGCTGTGCGTGCAGCGCGACCCAGCGTCCGGCATGCGTCGCAGGCACGCAGACCACCGGCCGCTCACGGGGCCGGGCACTCACGGCTGAGCCCCCCTCACTGGCCAGGGCGACCGCCGACCAGTCAGGAGAGGACAGCCATTCGGACACGCCCGCCGCCCTCAACTCCCCGAGCCACTCCCGGGCCTCGGCGGTGATGCCGCGCACCGTGTGGTCGGCGCCCACCAGGATGACGCCGGGCCGCGGGGGCGGCTTCGCCGGCAGTGACCGGCCTGCCTGTACGTAGGAGCGAAGTCCGGCGATGAGCGCCGGTGCGAGCGCCATGAGCCGGTCCGCGTCCTGGACCGCGAAGGGGCGCCTGCCGCTTTCGCGGAACAGGCACAGCACGCCCCAGGTGTACCGGCGATCGCGCAGCAGCAGCCGCAACTCGCAACCGGCGCCGTGCTCCTGGAGGATCCCGCGCGTGCGCACCGCTGCGGTCGGCACGATGGAGGAGCCTTCCGGTACGCACTCCGGGGCAGCGCATGCCATCGCGATCGGTACTCGCTGCCGGGCGAGGTCCACCGGGCGCATCGGATCGTCGCCCCAGTAGCAGTTGAGCATGACCGCGCGGGCCAGATCGCACGGATAGCGGTGCCAGAAGCCGAAGGAAATCGTTCCGGTGCAGGGATTGAGCCCCACCAAGTTCATCGCCTCGTGCGGTACGGACGATGCGACCTCACGGGAGATCAGTTCCCCCACGGCGTCCCGGTCCAACGGCTTCCGTACGGCGGCCGCGAGACGACGTGAGACTTGGTCCGGATACCTGACCACGACCTCAAGCGTAGAACCCGCTCAGCACGCGCGCAGCCACTCCGGCTGACGGCGGCGTTGGTCACCGGACCGGGACGCCCGTCAGGCCCAGGTGGACCTGTTCGTGCAGCGGTGGTTCACCGGGGCGTACAGCGAAGCGGTCGACCCGAAGGTTGCACACCTGATGGGCAAGGGGCGCTGCCGTCCACGCGGCAACGTCCACGCGGCGATGCCCACGCGTGACGCTCAGGCGAGGAGTGTCGGCGCTCGCTGTGGGTCAGGGGGAGGAGCAGGTCACATGCCAGCTCGCTACGCGCGCAATGCCTGCGACAGTGCGTCAACGCTCACGCCCACGACGGCCCGGAGCTGCGCCGGGCTCGCCCCGGCCCTGCTCATGACGGCGAGCGACTGGTTCACAGCCGCCACGTGTACGGCGAAGGCCTCGGCGTCCTGGTCGGTCAGCCGGCCGGTCTGCAACGCGGCGCACAGGCGCAGGCGTTGGAAGCCGAGCGCCTGCTTGGTGTGCGCTGCGACGCGCGGGCTCAGCACCGGAATTGCCATGGCTGACTGGGCGATCAGGCATCCATCAGGCAGTTCGGGATCGGCGATGCGCTCGAGGGTGACGTCGAAGAACGCACGGACGGCGGCAACGGGATCCGAGGCCGCGGACGACAGGGCGGCGTCGTACATCTCGCCGTAGCGTGCGGCGTAGAGATCCAGGCAGCGCAGGAAGAGCGTGTCCTTGCCGCCGAGGGAGGAGTAGATGGAACTGCGGTTCAGGCCGGTCGCCCGGGACAAATCGTCCAGTGAGGTGTCGGCGTAACCGGCGCGCCAGAACTGGATCATCGCGGCGTCGAGCACCGTGTCCATGTCGAACTGCTTCTTGCCTGCCACGCGGGTACTTCCTTGCCGATGCGTCGATGGTTCGGGCTGTGGTTCGGACTGTGGTCCGCACTATTCTATCTTGAACTGATCAGTTCAAGATGTGTTAGCCTCCGAGCGCGGTCATGGCCAGGGCTGTCGCGTGCTTCGCGGCCGAGCGAGAAGCGCACCGCCTGGTCGCAGTCACCGCCGTCAGCTGCACCCTCCCAACCGCACGCCTGAGACCGACGGAGGATCCCCGTGACCGGCCCGACAACCAGCACTCCGCACATCTCCGAGAACAACCCCATCCGCGACCTCCCCCTGCAGCATCTGGCCGGATTCACTCACCGCTGGGTCGACGCGGACGGCGTCCGCCTGCATGCCGTCGAAGGCGGAGAACCGAACGGCCCGGCCGTCGTCCTGCTCGCCGGATTCCCGCAGACCTGGTGGGCCTGGCGAAAGGTGATGCCCAGCCTCACCCACCGGTTCCGCGTCATCGCGATCGACCTGCCGGGGCAGGGCCACTCCGAGCGCCCGGAGTGCGGCTACGACACGCACACGGTCGCCGCGCACGTCCACGTCGCCGTGCAGGCTCTCGGAGTGTCGACCTACACCCTGATCGCCCACGACATCGGCGCCTGGGTCGCCTTCTCCCTCGCCCTCAACTTCGAGAGCCATCTGCGCGGGGTCGCTCTGCTCGACGCCGGAATTCCGGGCATCACGCTCCCGGAGGTGATTCCCACCGACCCGGGCCGAGCGTGGAAGACCTGGCATTTCGCGTTCCACACCGTGCCCGAGCTGCCCGAGACGCTGCTTGCCGGCCGCGAACGCGAGTATGTCGGCTGGTTTTTGAAGGTGAAGGCCCTGTCTCCCGACACGTTCGACGCCGCGGAGCTCGACCACTACGCGGCGGCCTTCGCCGTCGACGGCGGCCTGCGCGCTTCCCTCGCGTACTACCGAGACGCCGCGGAGTCGGCGCGCAAGAACCGCGAGGCGCTCGAGCGGCGGCACCTGAGCGTGCCCATCCTCGGAATCTCCAGCAGCCACGGCTCCATTCCGGACATGGCCGCCTCCCTCAGCCCATGGGCCGACCACACCACCGGAGTCGTCGTGCCCGACGCCGGCCACTTCATCCCTGACGAGCAACCCGACGCTGTCGTTGCCGCGATAACGGACTTCATCGGGGCCGTGGCTACTCAGTCGGACACGCAACGAGTGCCGGTGGACCGGGATGAGGCCCACGACCTGCCGTAACCGATGACCGGTATCACCCGCACCGTTTATCGGATTGGTATCGAGGGATCATGTCCTCACAGCGTCACACGCTGAGCGTCCCTTGATCCAACCGGCCCAACTGGGAAACCAATGGGAAACGAGAGCGGCACTCAAGTCCCATCCCGGCGCTGCCGCAACACCCGCATACGCGCCTTCGCAACCGTCTCCGCCGATACATCCGGCCTCACCTTACGCACCTCCGCCAGGACAGGGCCCTGCCCTCCAGTGCCCGCCTTCATCGCCTCCCGCACCAGGGCCGCCACCGACGTAGCCGCAGGCACCGGAACCGCACCTCGCTGCTCCGGAACCCGAGCCCTGTACGCCTCCCAGCGCCGCTGCAACGCCGCCGCGGCAGTACGCTCCATCGTCGGCGTCAGATTGCTGTACGTGCCCTCAACGCCCCGCAACTCGTGACCCATCCGGCTCTCAACCACGTACCGCTGCTGGCCGTCTTCATCGAGCCACTCCTTGTGGCCGTGACGGATCAGGTACATGCGCTTGCCCCGGAACGAAGGAACCGCGTCGATCGCCGGCCGCGGCCTGACGACTCGCGGCCCCTCGCGGGCGTCACAGCCATCGGCGATGGGACGCCAATAATTCTTGTTGAAGGACAGCCGCGCCAGGCAGCCCCCCTGAACGCCCACAAACACCCACTGGCTGTCATGGCTGGCGAGGAGCTTCTCCAACATGTCGGCCAGGAACGCGGGGATCGCCAGCGTGCGGTACGAGTCGTACTTCGGAGCGGTGAAGACGAGCCCGCTGTCCTCGTACTGAATCTGCCGTTCGACCCGGATCGCGGGGATCAGATCGCCGCCGGCGCCGTAGCGCTCCATGTCCTCGTCGTAACGCTCGCAGGCGTCACCGTCGGGGCGGGGATCGGGGCGGGGGTCGCTGCCGGGCCACGCCGGGTAGCAGTAATCGCGTGTCAGCCCGAACAGCTCGCCAGGACGCATGCCGGTAAACGCCATCGTCCAGATGAAGACATAGCCCGAGTAGCCGAACACGATTTCAGCGTTACGGGCGAGGTGATCCACCACCTCGATCGGCATGTCCTTCTTCCGCTCGCGCGGAGCCTTCTTGTACTTGCCGCGCTTACGCTTCCGCTCCACCGGCGACGTCTTGCGGTGCCCGGCGGCGACCGCATCGTCCATGACCATGCCGAGAACTTTCATCACGCTGCTGCGGCTGTTCTCCGCGCGGAGCACCTTCTGCAGGTGCTTCTTGAACGCCCGGATGTCCAGGATGCCGACGTCGCCGACGGCTTTACGGCCGAGGACGGCGCGGATGTGATTGGTTGCCCACCGGTAGTGGACGATCGAGTTGTAACGGAGGTCCAGCGAGTTGATCCAGTCGTCAAGCCACTGCGACATCAGGACCGTGCCGTCCTTGTTGGAGACGTGCAGCCCGTGCCGGATTTCGTAGAGCTGGTCCTGACCATGCTTCAGGGCGGTGTCTTCATCGAGGAATCCGCCTTGGGATTCGAACCGCTTACGCCCGCTGCTGTGGTATTCGCCGGTCCACCACTTCACACGGCAGGTGCCCCCGCGCCACTCCGTGTAGACGTCCTGGCTTCGTCGCGCCATCTGAGTGCAGCCCCTCACCGTGATCCGACGCGGGGGCCTGGCAGGTACCCCTACCGCCTAGGCTCCGCGTCACCATGATGCCGTCAGCTCGGACTGCCGATGGGGCAGTTGCGGCAAGAGCCGCAGTCCACCCCGAGCTCACGCAGGTTCTGGCGCATCGAGTTCCGGACGCGCCTGTTTACTTGTGGAGGGACAACGCACACGATCTTGTCCTGGACTTTGATCGCGATGCCAGCGAAGCCCGGCCCGTAGTCAGCTATGACCGCATCTCTGTACATGGCTCCCCCAACTCGGGCTAGCAGGAGCCTCCAAGGGATTCTGCCCTGTCGACTCTGCCACGCCTGGGGCCACTTGGGGCCACCTACGCCCCAGTACGGATGCCGGAAATCAGTAACAGATCCATCAAAGCAAATGGTTGTACGTCTTTCGGGTGAACTTCCCTAGATCACGCCGATTCTTTTCAGGTCCTGCACTACGCGATTGCTCAGGGCTCGGATCTCGTCCGCCGAGAGACCTGTCGTCGCGACGGACGCCAGCTGCACGATGTTCCGAACGTCCTCGTCCAACGCTTCTCGCGGGACGAGCGTTGTCACGGAGCCGGGTTCCCCCTCGACGTCCTTGACGGGCATCGGGCCGTGACCCTCCAGGACGGCGGCGCAGCTTCCCGGAGCCCACCGCAGCGCCTTGTCGATCTTGACATAGGTGCCGTCGCGGACGCTGTGGCTCTCTTCGACGCGCTGCCATGTGTCCTTGGAGACGCCGGCGGCTTTGGCGGCGGCCAAGCGTGAGGGGTAGAGAGCGAGCCGGCGGGTCTTCACGGCAGTGGCGAGTCGCCCGAGGTCTGTCGACATAGCCCCATCTTGGCAGGGCCAGCCAGGGCCAGACAGGGCCGGGGCCACCTAAGGCTGAATCTTTGACCTGCACTGATGTGCTGTCGGCGATCTAAGGCTAGCTGGATCTAGAAAATGAAGCCCTAAACAGCCGAACTAGGGCTAGACGTGAAGGCTACCTAGGTCTAACTTCTAGTCATGCACCAACCCCCAACCACCTACACGGTGAACGGCCGCAAGGTCCGTGATCTGCGTAAGGCGGCGGGCGTCGAAGTCGCCGACCTGGCAGAGACCGCAGGCATAAGCCGCCGCTACCTCAGCCACATCGAGAACGGCACCCGCACCCGCATGAGACCCGAGCGCTACCAGCGGCTGCGAACGGCCCTGGGGGCGAACCAGACAGAGATCTTGGCCCCACCCGAGACCCCACCCCAGAAGGAGCACACCGGTGCCCAGCGAGAAGTACCTCCGATACGGCCGCCCCAAGCCGCCGGATGACCCCAACCAGGAGTACATGAGCGTCCAGGAGACGGCTTACGTCCTGAAGTGCAGCGTCGACACCGTGCGCCGCCGCATCAAGGGCCTCGGTATCGAGTCGAAGCCCGGCCGCAGCGTTGTCACGTCGAGGCGGGACCGCCAGCGCATCCACGAGTTCGGCCGCAAGAACGCCAAGGAGCAGGACAAGGTCCGCGCCCTCAAGGCCGCCCAGCTCCGAACCGCCGCCTAGGGCGGTATGCGGCCCCAACCGCCGGGCTCTCACACACCGGCAGCCGGGGCCTACGAGGAACTCCCTCACCTGCACTTACCTGCAAGAGAAAGGGCACCCCGTGCCTCAATCATCACAGACCGCATTGACGCCAGAGCATCTCGCCGAGATCAAGGACTTGCTCAAGTACGAGTCGTCCATCGCGTTCTACAGCCACCGGGCCAAGGAATCCATGCTCCTGCTGGTCGCCGAAGCCGAGGAGGCCGCTCGCCTGCGGTTCCGTCTTGCCGAGCTGGGCGAGCAGGGCCCAGGCGAGCGGGAGACGGTCGCCGAGGCCGCGCAGATGTACCGCAGCCTTCGGGCGGTCATCGAGCGCACCATGGCGGAACCGGATCGCTGGGACGGCGATGAGGACGAGTCGTTCCACCTCGCCCGCTACGTGGAGTGGCTGGCGGCGGGCCAGCCGGGTGGCGACGAGCCCGACACCTCCTCCTCCGAGGCGGGTGCATCATGACAACGCCTCTCGTCTTCACCTTCCCGGAGACCGCGCAGCACGTGCGGTCTGTGATGATCGACGGCACACCGTGGTTCGTCGCCAAGGACGTGACCGACGTACTCGGCCTCGCCAACGGCCGTGACGCCGTGGGCCGCCTGCCAGAGCGCATGAAGAGTTCCGTCGCCATCGCCGACGGAACCCCCGGCAACCCGAACAAGACCCTCGTTCGCGAGTTCGGCATCTACCGCCTGATCATGCGCAGCAACCTCCCGGCGGCTGAGCGCTTCCAGGACTGGCTCGCAGAAGAGGTCATTCCCTCCCTGCGCACGACCGGTTCGTACTCGATCGAGCCTGTCGCCCCGAGTCTCCCGCAGGACTACGAGGAGGCGCTGGTCGCTCTGCTCGGCCAGGTCCGGGAGACGAAAGCGTTGACGGCGAAGGTCGCCGAACTGGAGCCCGCAGCCCAGTCGTGGAACGTCCTCGCGGCGGCCGAGGGGGACTTCGCGGTGGGTGACGCGGCGAAGATCCTTTCCCGTGACCCGCAGATCAAGCTGGGCCGCAACCGCCTGTTCACCGTGTTCGCTGACTACCGCTGGACGTACCGGCAGGTCGGCGACAACCGGGTGCGGGCGATGCAGGCGGCGATCGAGTCGGGCCGCCTGTCGGAAATACCCATGTCGCACTATCACCCCAGGTCGGGAGAGCTGGTGCTGGATGCCCCGCAGCTGCGGGTGACGGTCAAGGGCCTGCACGAGCTGCACAAGCGGCTCGGCGGCACGGCCGCGGTGCAGATCCCGACCGTTCCGGCGCCGGGTGGTGCGTCATGAGCGACTTGACTCCGGAGCTGATCGCTGACGTCGAGGAGTCCTTCCTTGGCTTCTGGGACGACACGGTCATGGACATCGTGCGCCAGCCCTACACCGCCGGTGCGATCACCGCTTATGCCTGGCGCGACGGCGGCTCCCACATCCCGTCCGACGACTCCGAGTTCGGCGGTGGCGACCGATGAACATCCCCACCTTCCTGTCCGCTCTCACCGGCGGCGACCTGCCCGCGGATGCGGTGAGCGAGGAGCGGTGTCTGAAGCCTCCGATCGGCTGCGGTGAGCCGCTGGTCGACGAGGACGGTGACGCCCGCGTCTTCTGGAACGCCGACGAGGCTGCCCGCTATCAGGCGGAGTGGCGGATCAGCGGGCTGTGCCCGAACTGCCAGGACAGCCTCGACGACGAGGAGCGTGCGTCATGACCGACCATCTGTCGCCGCAGCGCGAAGCCGAGATCGCTTCTCAGCTCGAAACGCAGTGCCCCGACCTCGACCCGTTCTGGATTGAGCAGCGGAAAGAGGCCCTTGCATCCAGGGGTACCGTCGCCGATCCGTCGGCGTGCGGCACCTGCCGGGGCAATGTCGAGCGGGACGAGCCGGTCGAGCACGAGGAGTGCACCCAGAGGGCCACGATCCTGAAGGCCCCCGACCATCCCTCGTATGAGCTGCTTGCCGGTTTCTCACTGGCAGCCAACGAGCAGCTACCCGCCCGTTTCCACGTTCCGGTCTTCGACGACTGCGGCCAGCCCAACCTCTGGCTGTGTGCTGTGTGCCAGGAAGAGGGCACCGTCGTGCAGTGGCCGTGCGCAACGGCCATGAAGTACGGCACGAAGGTCTTCACCCCGGAGCATGTCGCGGAGACCGCGCAGGCCGAGCTGGTTGCCGAAGCTGACCGACTGCGTGCCGAGTTGGCTGCGGTCCGCGCCGAACGCGACGAGGCGCAGCTCCGCGTCGACGAGGTCGAGCGCAGGTACACCTTCGACACCGCCGACCTGCGCCGCACCGTCGATCACCACCGGGACAGCAAGGAGCGCTGGCGTAAGCGGGCTCGTGAAGCCGAGGCCCTGGTGCGCGACCTTCAGCGACCGATCGTCGAGAAGTACCGCATGGGAGTCCGTAGCAGCTTCACCGCCTTGATCTCCGAAGCCGAGCAGGCCCGCGAACACGAGGGCGCCGCCCGACTCGCCCAGGAGCTCGACAGGACCGAGGCCAAGTGGCGGCGCGACGACGAGGAGGACCTGTCATGACGGCGAACCCGATCGAGCGCCTGGACGTACCGCTCGCGCAGGTCGAGGCCGAGGCTGCGTGCATCACGCTCCGGCAGGCGGCTCAGTGCACGCACTCCCCGTCGGACCGGATCGCCTACGGGCTCGACGAGCAGCTCGTCACGCATCCCGACGCACCCGTGTCGACGGATGACTCGTATCCGGGATGGGCCGAGCACATCGCCGCCCTTGCCGCCAGCAACAAGCAGCCCAGGGAGGGATCCTGATGCGCGCCTATGACTTCTGGACCGAGACTGGCACAGCCGATTTCAGCCCGTACTCCATCGCCACCTTGACCCTGCGGCCGAGCAGTGACGCGACGGCCAACGAGTTGCAGATGCTGTTCCCGAGCGCGATGTCAGTGGACAAGCAGCTAGTAGTCGCCGACCGTGTGCTGCGCCAGGTGACGCAGTGGCGCGACGGTATCGCCGAGGCTGCCGACCGGCATCGCGCCGCCACTGACGAGCTGGCTGAGGCCCGCGACGAGATCGAGCGCCTGAAGGCTGAGCTTGGCGGCGGTGACGAGTCATGACTGCTCGCATCCTCGGCCCGATCACCGTCGCCCTCGACGACGGCCCGGTCCGTACCCGCTACGACCGTGATCCGGACGGCAAGCAGCGCGCCACGCTGATCATCGGCGAAGGCAGCCACGAGATCGGTATCACCGTGACCGGCAGCAGCCCCGAACTCCTCGACCTCCTCGCCGACCGGGTCGCTGAACTCCGCGACTGGTCCGCCCTTCAGGAGCGGATCAAGCACCTGCCGGAGGTGGCGTGATGGCCACCGTGCTCAGCCGCCCACTGGCGGACCGTGAGGAAGACGCGCTCGTCGACGTCTACCGCGACGCACACCGCGCGTTCGGCGCCGACGAGGTCTTGTGGACCGCCGCTCAGTGGGATGCCGTCCGCATCGCGCTGGCGACCGTGCATGCCGAGTTCGAGCAGGAGGCGGCGTCGTGACCGCGATCCTCCCGGAGCAGCCGCCGACTGTCCTCGACGAGCTGCCGCCCATGCCCGAGTCGGCGCCGCCGGTGATCCTGCCCGGTCTCCTCTCCGCCGTCGGTCTCACCGAACGCCGCGTCCCCGCCTGGATCACCGACCCGGACACGATCCAGTCGATCCTCGACGGCCACTACCAGATCCCCGACGACCTCCATCCGCAGGAGGCGTCGTGCACGGACTGAACGCCCGCCAGACGCGGCTCCTCGAGGAACTGAAGGCCTGGGGCGCCGAGGTCACTACTGGCCGCGTTCACGCCCTGAACCGCGACCTCGGCGCCCCGAAGCGGACCACCGCCCGCCGCGACATCGCCGACCTCCACCGTCGGGGACTGCTCGCCCCGGCCCGCAGCGAAGGCTCCTACCTCCTCACCAGGAAGGCCACGCGATGAACCCGCACGCCTGGCTGTTCTTCACCGTCCTTGCCGCGCAGGTGAACGCCACAGCCGTCCTCGCGCAGGTCCACCACATCCGCGCCACCGCCGACCGCACCCCGGGGAGCCACCGATGAGCATGCCCGACCCCGTTCTCCGCCCCTCGCCTGACTGCCGACGCGACACGGTGGCCCGACTGGAGGCCGAGCTCCGCCAGTACAAGGACATTGCCGCCCGCCAGGACGAGCGGCTCCGGGCCCTGCAGACCGCGAATGAGGGCGCCTACCGCGACCAGTACGACGCCGCAGGCGGCCCCCACCTCTGCAAGAGCAACCCATTCGGCGAGCCTGCCCCTACACCCGACTTCGCCAGCTACGAGGAGGCCTCGGACTGGCTCGACGCCCGCATCCGAACCGAACCCGACCCGGTTCGACGAGCAGCCTGGCGCGACCTCCGGAACATCCGCCGGGGGGACGCATGAGCTTCGCATCTCGCATCCCGGGTCTCGGGGACCGCGGCAAACACGCCCCCACCGTGGTGATCGCGCGGCTTGCGAAGGAAGCCAACAAGCTGACCTGCAAGCTGATCGCCCTCACCACCGAAATAGACGGCCTGACCGCGGAACGCACCGGCCTCGAGCAGCAGCTCGACACCGTCAACATCGACCTGTCCAGCGCCCTCGACGAACTCGCTGCCACCCGCAAGCTGGCTCGGCACCTGGAAGCGCTCGTCCTCCTCCGCGACCGGCAGATCGACGACCTGACACGCAAGGTCGACGTCGGCGTGAAAGCCGAGCACATCATCGCCAAGACGCAGGAGATCGACACCCGAAAGGTGCGGGCCGCGATCACCCCGATCCCCCTCCACTTGGCGCCGCTCGCTGCCAGCGCCGACCCCGGCCATACCCGGCAGGCCAGCTGGGGCGTCGACGACACGCAGCCGCTGAAGACCGTGAAGGGAGTGGTGTGACGTGGCCGAGTACACCCTCTACTTCAACCACCTCAACGGCGACACCAACATCGGCCCGCGAACCGTCGAAGGCCACTGCGCAGCCGATCTCGCACAGGCCGTTCACCGTCACGCCCGCGGCTACCTCGGGTCTCGGAGCGTCGACATCCACCTCGACGAGAACACCCTCACCGGCAGCGTGACGCGCAACGGCATCACCGCGGGCAAGTTCACCCTCACCGCTGTCGAGACCACCGCGGCAGCGCCGACCGCACTACCCGATGAGGTCCGCCACGGCTACACGCTTGCCGACATCAACCGCCTCACCAACCTGACCCTCCACCTCGACCGCTGGTACAACGCCGGGGACATCGCCGAACGCCACGACGCCATCTGGTTCGCCATCGTCGAACGGCTACTCACCAGCGACACCAGGCCGAGCAGGGCCGCACTCCTGAAGGCCGGCACCGAAGCCTCCGACACGCTGATGCGAGACGAGATGCGGACCCACGGCCGATGCACTCTCAACATCGGCAACCCGATGCCGATGTTCTACCGGTACTGGAATCCGTCACACACGCCGTCCCCGGAATCGCGGGTCGTTGACCGGCAGGCCCTGGCGCAGATTTTGCCCCTGCTGCGGCCAAGCGAACAGCGCGCCCTGACAGCCCTGGCGGCCACCGGTGACTACGAGAAGGCAGCCGCAGCCATAGGCGTCACCAAGAGCACGTTCCACGTGCTGATCTCCACTGCGCGCCGACGGTTCCTCGCATCGTGGCACGAGCACGAGACGCCCTCGCGGATCTGGCGAACCGACCGGCGTGTCCGGTCACGCAACGGCCGCGACCACCTTGGCCGTCAACGGCTCACCGCGGCGCAAGTGGACGCGTATCGGGAGCGGTACTACGCCGGGGAGACCCTGCGGGTCCTGGCGGGCGAGTGCGGACTGAGTGACACAGGGCTGTCCCGGCTGATCAGCGGCCAGTCGAAGCCCGCCGAGGCCGCCGCATGAACACCCAAGCGCTGCAGGCCCTCGCCTGCGAACTCCCGACAACGGACCACCAGCAGCTGATGCGCCTGGCCGTCAACCAGGTGGCCGACGCCCGCGGGCTGCGTGCACCGTGGCCCGTCGACCTGCCGCAGACAACCCTCGACCGGTTGGCCAAACGCATCAACGATCTCGGCGACCTGGCCACGTGGGGGGCTGGCGAACTCGGTGCACTCCACCAGGAGTTGCTGTCAGGGGCGGCCAGGGAAGCCGCGGGAGCCTGGTACACCCCGGCTCGCGCCGCCCAATTCATCACCCTCGCCGCCATGTCCACGTTCCCCGGCCTGAAACTCAGCGACGACCCGGGCGAGGCACTCGCCGTGACCGTCGTCGACCCGGCCTGTGGTGGTGGCGTGTTCCTCGTAGCGGCAGCCCGTGAACTTGCCCGCCGCCACGTTGCACTCATGTACCGCACCCAAACCCCGGCGGAACTGACCATGCAAATGGTGCTGCCGGAAGTCATGCGTAACTGCGTCTTCGGCATGGACCTCGACCCGGTCGGCGTCGACCTGGCGAAGACCGCCTGCTGGTTTGCCTGCAACGGGCGGCCCACCATCGACTGGCTCGACAACAACATCACGACCGGTGACACGCTGGCCGGACACCTGCCCCCGGGCCTGGTCCCCCGCTTGGCCGCCCCTGACCCGTTGGCGATCGTGGGAAACCCGCCGTTCCGCGACAAGGCCAAAGGCGCGGCCCCGTGGATCGAAGCCCGCCGCCCCGGCCCCCGGAAGCCACGCACCCCGGACGAGCTTCTGCGTCCGTCCTTGGACGAGTTCAGGGCCCCCGGCAACGGACGAGTGGAGTACGCGCTGTCCAACCTCCATGTGTATTTCTGGCGCTGGGCCACCTGGCGGGCATTCGAAACCAGACTGCACACATCCACGGTGGCGTTCCTGAGCACCGCAGCGTGGCTCGTCAGCCCGGCCTTTGACGGGATGAGGGCGTACTTGCGCGCCGCCGCAGACGAGGGCTGGGTCATCGACCTGACCTCCGAAGGCAAGCAGCCCCCGGTGAAAACCCGGCTCTTCCCCGGCGTCTCCCAACCCTTGTGCATCGGGATCTTCACCCGCCACGACGGACCACAACCCGACAGTGCCGCGCACGTGCGGCATGCCGCGGTCCACGGCTCCCAGGAAGAGAAGTACCGAGCTCTTGATGGGCTCGCGACGTTCGGACCTCGGGAGGTCGCCGCCTAGACCGGCCGGGCCGCCGGATGCCACCGGCCAGCGAGCCCGGCCACCAACGCACAAACCCCCGAGCGCTAGAGACGCCCGGGGATCCGACACCAGCATCCCACGGAGGAACCCGTGACCGCCGAAACCACCGACTACACGATGATCGTCCACGGTCAGCAGAAGTACACCGTCCCCGGCGCCGTACAGGCCGCGCCCGGCCTGGTCGTCTTCCGGATGCCGAACATGCAGTCGCTGAACAGCCCGGCGCGCTGGCGGATCGGCCACCACGAAGGCCTCGCCATCGCCGAAGCGATGTGCCGCGAGAACGCCTTCAAGGGCGTGCAGATCCTCGTCCACTCCGGCATCGACTGGACGAAGGACTGCGCCACCATCAAAGAGACGATCACCGACAAGACGGCCCGCGACCTGTACACGAAGCTCAGCTACGTCTGGTGCGACGAGCCCGGCAGCAACTACATGCCCGGCGACGTCTCCCGCAACGGCACCTACACCGACGCCGACATCGACGAGGCGGCGCGCGAAGCCAAGGCGGACGACCTCAACGCCGCCGACATCCTCGTCGCCATGTCGCACACCGTGCCGTGGATGGGCCTCGACACCAACGACTTCAACGAAGCCCACGACCGCATCGTCACCGCGGCAGGGGCCGCCTGACCGCCCACTCAAGCGCCCCGCCGACTGAATCGGCGGGGCACCCACCACCAGCATCTCAGGAGAGATCACCCGATGGGAATCTTCAACAAGACCGCCACCGCCCCCACTCCCGCCAGCATGGTCGACCTCACGAAGAAGGCCGCCGTCTCCCTGCAGAAAGCCGGACTGTCTGGGCAGCGAGCCGCCGTCTACCTGGTCCTCGACCACTCCGGCAGCATGCAGTCGTTCTACCGCAACGGCGACGTGCAACGGCTCGCCGAGCAGGCGCTGGGACTCTCAGCGAACCTCGACGACGACGGCACCGTCCCCGTCGTCTACTTCGGCAGCCAGGCCTCCGACCCATTCGACGTGACCATCGGCGACCACGACGGGATCATCGCCCGCACCCACCCGACCGTGCCGTGGGGCAGCACCAACTACGTCGACGCCATGGACTCCGTGGTCGCCCACTACAGGCAGTCCGGCGCCACCGAGCCCGCCCTCGTCATCTTCCAGACCGACGGGTCACCGGACGACGCCAGGTCGGTCGAGCAGGCCCTGCGCTCCTACTCGAAGGGGCCGATCTTCTGGTCCTTCGTCGGCTTCGGCGGCCGGGTCTCGTTCCTGGAGAAGCTTGATGACCTGCAGGGTCGGGCCGTCGACAACGCCAGCTTCTTCCACGCCGCCAACCCACGGGCCGTTTCCGACGAGCAGCTGTACGACGGCATCACCCACGAGTACGCCGGCTGGATCAACGCCGCCCGCGCCCTTGGCATTGCCCCGTAGCGCCCGGCCACCACACCACCCATAGCCCGCCGCGTCGAGCAGCCGGCCAGCTCCGCGGCATCCCAGGGCCAGGCCCCCGCACACCCCCCGTCGGGGGCCTGGCCCGCCCACCAGCACACCCTGAACGGAGTCACATGAGCACCGAAAGCACCACAAGGCAGACTGCGCCACTGGCGTTCCCGACCGGGGCGGTCGTCGTCCTAGACGCGGACGCGCCCCGGGAGGAGTGGCACGCCATCCGCCGCACCGGACTCGGCGGCAGCGACCTCCCCGCCATCTGCGGCCTCAACCCCTACACGAGCCCGCTGGAGATCTGGCTGCGGAAGACCGGTCAGCCCGTACCCCGCCGCGACGACCCGGTCCTTGACGAGGCCGCCCTCATGGGGCACGCCCTCGAACCGATCACCGCCACCCGGTTCACCGCCATCACCGGCCTCATCGCCGAACAGCACCCCGGCACCCTGCGCCACCCCGACATCGCGCACGCCATCGTCAACCTGGACCGCACCACCGAGGAAGAGGGGCAGACCGGCGTCGTCGAGCTTAAGTCTCGGTCCAGCTACGCCCTCAACGACTGGCTGGACGACGTCCCCGTCGACGTCCAGGTGCAGGTCCAGTGGCAGCTCGCCGTCACCGGCTGGTCGTTCGGCTACACCGCCGCCCTCATCGGCGGGCAGCGCACCCTCGTCCACCGCGTGGAACGAGACGAGCAGATGATCGCCCACCTGCTGGCCATTGCCGACGAGTTCTGGGGCTGGGTCCAGACCGGGCAGCAGCCGCCCATCGACGGCTCACAGGCCACCGGGCAGCTCCTCGACCGGCTCCATGCCAACCCCACCGAGACGGACGTCATCGGCGACGCCGCCGAAGTCGAGAAGTGGCTGACGATCCGCGCCACCGCCAAGGAGCAGGCAGCCGCCGCAGACATCGCGATCACCGACGCCGACAACCACCTGAAGGCCATCGCCGGCAACGGCACCGACGTGTACGTGCGCGGTGAGCTCGCCTACACGTGGCGCCCCCGTAAAGGCCAGATCGCCTGGAAGAAGGCGGCCCTCGCTCTCGATCCTGACATCGACCCCGAGCCGTACCGCGGCCAGTCGACCCGCGCCCTCAACATCTGCAAGGAGAACGCCGCGTGAGCACCGAAGCCCGTAACGCCGTCGCCCGCCGAGCCGAGAACGTCGGCCAGGTCGAGCAGGCCGGCGAACAGCAGCTGCCGACTCTGGCGCAGCAGATCGAGCGCATGAAGCCCGAGCTTGCCCGCGCCCTGCCCAAGCACATGGACGCGGACCGCATGGCCCGGCTCGCGCTGACGCTGATCCGCAAGACCCCGGACCTGGCGAACTGCAGCACCCCGTCGTTCCTGGGCGCGCTCATGACCTGCGCGCAGCTGGGCTTCGAGCCGGGCTCCCCGACGCAGGAGGCGTTCATCGTCCCCTACAAGGGGGAGGCCTCGTTCCAGCTCGGCTACCAGGGCATGGTGACGCTGTTCTACCAGCACCCCATGGCGTCGTCGGTCAAGGTCGAGACTGTCCGCGAGAACGACTACTTCGAGCACGAGGAAGGCCTCGAAGAGCGGCTCGTTCACCGCCCCTGCCAGACAGGGCCTCGCGGCAAGGCCGTCGCCTACTACTCCGTGGCCCGACTAGGAGCTGTCCTGGCGATCACCCGTAGGGTGCCTCGGTGGTACTTTGCCCGGAAGTCGTGGGAGGGGTGGGTAGGTCGGTGGATAGGGAGTT
>NZ_JBWKFZ010000036.1:0-25617 GCF_056433985.1 Streptomyces sp. NPDC044106 | reverse complement strand
GAAATCCGCAAACAGAACCCCGCCTTCGGCCTCGGCTCCTACACCGAACTCCCCTCCTCCAACCCCGCCGTCATCGCCTTCCTCCGCGAATACAAAGACGACCTCGTCCTCTGCGTCCACAACTTCTCCCGCTTCGCCCAACCCACCGAACTCGACCTCCAGACCTTCGAGGGACGCCACCCCGTGGAGCTGATCGGCGGGGTGCGCTTTCCGGCCATCGGTGAGCTGCCCTACCTCCTGACGCTGGCGGGCCACGGGTTCTACTGGTTCCGGCTGCGCAAGGAACCGGCGTAGGCTCCGGCAGCGCGACGCCCTCGCGGGGCGGTTTCCACCGCCCCGCCCTGGGCACTCCTACGCACGACCGGCACCCCCTCCACGCACCACCGGCACTACCGCACCCTGCCTTGTCCGCGACGCGGAAAGGACGCGACGCCATGTCGGAAGCCGCCACCCGTCCCAGTGCGCACGCCACCGCGCTGCTCGCCTCGCTCGACCCGCTGCTGCGCGAATGGCTGCCCCGGCAACGGTGGTTCGCCGGGAAGGGCCGCCCGATCAGCGCCCTGGAAGCGGTGACGGCGACCGAACTCCTGCCGCGCAGCTCGCCGTCGGGCCTGCTCCACCTGCTCCTGCGGGTCCGCCAGCCGGTCGTGTCCGCGCAGGGTGCCGCACTCGACGGGCCCGGCGCCGAACGCGCCCCCGACTGCTACCAGTTGCTGCTCGGCGTGCGCCGCGTCCTGCCGCCGCACCTGGCCCCCGCACTGATCGGCCATGTCACCGAGGGCCCGCTCGCCGGCCACACGGTGTACGAGGCGCTGCACGATCCGCACCTCGCCGAGCTGCTCCTTGAGCGGCTGCGGATGCCGGGGCGGCACGGCGTGCTCCGCTTCGAGCGCGACATGGGCATCGAGATCCCCCTGGGACTCCGCCCCCGGCTGCCCGGCGTCGAGCAGTCCAACTCCTCACTCGTCTATGGAGATACGTTCATCCTCAAGCTGTTCCGCCGCGTCGTGCCCGGTCTCAACCCCGATCTGGAGCTCCCGCTGCAGCTGGCCCGCGCGGGCTGCGCACGGGTGCCCGCGCCCGCCGCCTGGTTCCTCGCCGACCTCGGCGACGGCACGAGCGGTGCGGGCGAGGCCGCCGGCCTCGGGGTGCTCCAGCCGTATCTGGCCGGGGCCGAGGACGGCTGGGAACTGGCGCTGCGGATGCGCGCCAAGGGCGAGTCCTTCACCGGCGAGGCGCGGGCCCTCGGTCGCGCCACGGCCGAGGTGCACGCGTCGCTCGCGTCCGCGCTGGTGACCGTCACCCTGGGCCGGGCGCAGGTCGAGGCGGCCGCCGACGCCATGGCGGACCGCCTCACCGCGGCGGCGCGGGCCGTCCCCGCCCTGCGGCCGTACGCCCCCGGGCTGCTCACCGCCTTCGAGGCACTGGCCGACCTGGGCGGCGAGGGCCAGTCGTGGACGGCCCAGCGCATCCACGGCGACCTGCACCTCGGGCAGTGCCTGCGCGCCCCGGACGGCGAGTGGTCGCTCATAGACTTCGAGGGCGAACCCGCGCGTCCGCTCTCCGAGCGCCGCCTGCCGCAGCCGCCGGCCCGCGACGTCGCGGGCATGCTGCGCTCCTTCGACTACGCGGCGTCCCACGGCACCCGGGAGCCCGGCTGGGCCGAGGAGTGCCGGGCCGCGTACTGCTCGGGGTACGCGGAGGTCTCGGGCCGCGACCCCCGTATGGATCCCGTACTGCTGCGCGCCCACGAGACCGACAAAGCGGTCTACGAAGTCCTCTACGAGGCCCGCCACCGCCCCGACTGGCTGCCGGTCCCGCTGGCCGCGGTGCGCCGCCTCGCGGAGGACGGCTCCGCCGACGAAGCCCACTGACCACCCCTCCTGAGGAGGCCTCCCCAGTGACCCCGCGCCCCCGCAAACCGTCCGACGAAACCGCCGCCCCGACCGGGAAGAGCCGGAAGGCGGCGAAGCCCGCGAAGAGCACGCGGAGCGCCAAGAGCGCGAAGGCCGCCAAGAGCGCGAAACCGGCGGCGCCGCAGACACCGGCGGAGAACTCCGGGGCGGCGGCCGGGGCGGAGACCGGCACCGGCGCCGCCGCCAGGGCCGTGACCGCGCCCGGCGCCATGCCGCCGCCCGTCACCGAGTCCCCCGTCGGCGCCGAGGACCGCGCCCGGCTCCTGAGCGGCACGCACCACGACCCGCACGGCGTCCTCGGCGCCCACCCCGTCCCCGGCGGCGTGGCCTTCCGGGCGCTGCGGCCCTACGCGAAGGCGGTCACCGTCGTCGCCGACGAGCTGCGCGCCGAGCTGCGCGACGACGGCGACGGGTTCTTCTCCGTGGTCGTGGCGCTGCGGGCCGCGCCCGACGACTACCGGCTGCACGTGACGTACGAGGAGACGGAGCTGGAGATCCACGACACGTACTCCTTCCTCCCCTCGCTCGGCGAGTTCGACCTGCACCTGATCGGTGAGGGGCGTCACGAGCAGCTGTGGGAGGCGCTCGGGGCCAGGCCGATGATCCACCAGGGGGCGACCGGCACCCGGTTCACGGTGTGGGCGCCCAACGCCCGGGGCGTGCGGGTGATCGGCGGCTTCAACTTCTGGGACGGCACCGGCTTCCCGATGCGCTCGCTCGGCGGCAGCGGGGTCTGGGAGCTGTTCGTGCCGTCCGTCGGCGAGGGCGAGCTGTACAAGTTCGAGATCACCCGGCCCGACGGCTCCACGACCCTGCGCGCCGACCCGCTCGCGCGCCGCACCGAGATACCGCCCGCCAACTCCTCGGTCGTACACGAGTCGCACCACGAGTGGCACGACCAGGAGTGGCTCGCGCGCCGCGCGGAGCGGCCGGCCCATGAGGCGCCCTTCTCGGTGTACGAGGTGCATCTCGCTTCCTGGCGACCGGGCCTGACGTACCGTCAGCTCGCCGAGCAGCTCCCCGCGTACGTCGCCGACCTGGGCTTCACCCACGTCGAGCTGATGCCCGTCGCCGAGCACCCCTTCGGCGGCTCCTGGGGCTACCAGGTCACCGGCTTCTACGCGCCGACCGCCCGCCTCGGCACCCCCGACGACTTCAAGTTCCTCGTCGACGCCCTGCACCGGGAGGGCATCGGCGTCCTGATGGACTGGGTGCCCGCGCACTTCCCGCGCGACGACTGGGCGCTCGCCGAGTTCGACGGGCGGTCCCTGTACGAGCACGAGGACCCGGCCCGCTCCGCGCACCCGGACTGGGGAACCCTCGAATTCGACTACGGCCGCAAGGAGGTCCGCAACTTCCTCGTCGCCAACGCGACGTACTGGTGCGAGGAGTTCCACATCGACGGCCTGCGCGTCGACGCCGTCGCCTCGATGCTCTACCTCGACTACTCCCGCGAACACGGCCAGTGGACCCCGAACGCGCACGGCGGCCGCGAGAACCTCGACGCCGTCGCCTTCCTCCAGGAGATGAACGCCACCGTCTACCGGCGCGTGCCCGGCGTCGTCACCATCGCCGAGGAGTCCACGGCCTGGGACGGCGTGACCCGGGCGACGCACCACCAGGGCCCCGGCGGCCCCAACAGTCCAGCACGCGGCGGCCTCGGCTTCGGCCTGAAGTGGAACATGGGCTGGATGCACGACTCCCTCGACTACGTCGCGAAGGAGCCGGTGCACCGCAAGCACCACCACAACGAGATGACGTTCTCGATGGTGTACGCGTACAGCGAGAACTACGTGCTGCCCATCTCGCACGACGAGGTCGTCCACGGCAAGCGCTCGCTGGTGTCGAAGATGCCGGGCGACTGGTGGCAGCAGCGCGCCAACCACCGCGCCTACCTGGCCTACATGTGGGCCCACCCCGGCAAGCAACTCCTCTTCATGGGGCAGGAGTTCGCGCAGGGCGCCGAGTGGGCGGAGGGGCACGGCCCGGACTGGTGGCTGCTCGACCCGGCGTACGGCGCGGAGGCCGACCACCGGGGCGTGCGCGACCTCGTCCGCGAGCTGAACACCGTCTACCGGCGTGAGGGCGCCCTGTGGCAGCGCGACACCGACCCCGGGGGCTTCGCCTGGGTCGAGGGCGACGCCGCCGAGGACAACGTCTTCGCCTTCCTGCGCTACCCGGCCGAGGACGCCGACGCCGCCCCGCTGCTCGCCGTCTCGCACTTCTCGCCGGTCGTCCGGCACGGCTACCGCCTGGGCGTGCCGGACGAGTTCGCCGCCTGGCAGGAGGTCCTGAACACGGACGAGGCCCGCTACGGCGGCGGCGACGTCACCAACCCCGATCCCCTCAAACCGGAGCCGGTGGCGTCCCACGGCCGTCCCGCTTCCCTGCGCCTGACCCTGCCGCCGCTGGCTACGGTGTGGCTGCGACCTGTTTGAGAGCGACCGGCAGCTCCTCGGCGTACAGCACGCCGAGGCGCTGCGTGGCCCGGGTCAGCGCCACGTACAGGTCGCTCGTGCCGTACCGGGCGGGCTCGACGACCAGGACCGTGTCGAACTCCAGGCCCTTCGCCTGACGCGGGTCGATCAGGACGACCGGCCGCGTCAGGTCCGGGGTCCGCCCGGCCGTCACTCCGGGCAGCTGTGCGGCGAGCTCCGCGTGGAGCTCGCGCGGGGCGATCACCGCGAGGCGGCCCTCGTCGCGGGCCTCGGCGGCCACCGCGCCGGCCACGGCGGCGGCGAGGTCGTCCGTGCGGCGCGCCCAGGGGCGTACACCCGTGGACCGCACCGAGCTCGGCGGCCGGAAGTCCGGGTTCTCCAGGCGTGGCACCTCGGCGGCGACGTCCATGATCTCCACGGGCGTGCGGTAGTTGACGCCGAGCCGGGTGTACTCCCAGCGGTCCTGGACGTACGGCGCGAGGATGCCCTCCCACGTGCCGCAGCCGCCCGCTTCGGCGGTCTGCGCGGGGTCGCCGACGAGCGTCATGGACCGGGTGGGGCAGCGCCGCATCAGCAGCCGCCACGCCATCGCGGAGAGCTCCTGCGCCTCGTCGACGATGATGTGCCCGAACGCCCAGGTGCGGTCGGCCGCCGCGCGCTCGGCGGCGCTGCGGTGGTCGCTCTCCTCCTGGCGCTCGGCCATCCGCTCCGCGTCGATGATGTTGTGCGCGAGCAGGACCTCGGCGTCGTCCTCGTCCTTGTCCTCGAACTCGTACGTCCGCGACGCGCGCGAGACGTCGAGCACGCCCTGCGCGTACGCGATCTCCCTGGCCCGCTCGGCCTCGGCCGCCGCCCGCTCGGCGCTGTCGTCGTGACCGAGCAGCTCGGCCGCCTCGTCGAGCAGCGGCACGTCGGCGGCGGTCCAGGGCGCGTCGTACGGACGGCGGACGGCGTCCGCGTCCCGCTCGGACAGGCCCGTCGGCTCCGCGAGGAAGTCGGCGACGAAGCGCTGGGGCGTGAGCGTGGGCCACAGCTCCTCGATGGCGGCGTGCACGTCGGGGCTGGCCGCGATGGCCTTGCCGAGCTGGGCGATGTCGTCGGGGCCGAGGAAGTTCGGGCCGCCGTACGGGTCGTGGCCGATGCGCTCGGCGAGCTGCTCGGTCAGCGCGTCGATGATCCGGAACGCGAAGTGCGGGCGGCCGAGGTTGTGCGGCACGTCGGCGGCGCGGGCCGCCTCGCGCGCCTCGTAGGCGATCGTCCAGTCCAGGATCAGATCGCCGTCGTCGTGCTCGATGATCCGCGGCTCGCCGGGCTCGGGGATCTGCTGGCGGTCGCGTACGGCGGCGGCGAGCACGTCCGCCATCTCCGCGCGGCCCTTCACCTCGGCCGCCTCGGGGCTGTCGACGGCGGTCGCGGTCACGCCGGGGAACAGCTCGCCGACCGTGGAGAGCAGTACGCCGGTCTCGCCGAGGGCGGGCAGCACCTCGCCGATGTAGCCGAGGAAGGCCGGGTTCGGGCCGACGATCAGGACGGCGCGCTTGGCGAGCAGCTCGCGGTGGGCGTAGAGGAGGAACGCGGCGCGGTGCAGCGCCACGACCGTCTTGCCCGTCCCCGGGCCGCCCTCGACGACGAGGACGCCGCGGTGCGGGGCGCGGATGATGCGGTCCTGCTCGGCCTGGATGGTCTGCACGATGTCGTGCATGCGGCCGGTGCGGGCCGAGTCGAGCGCGGCGAGCAGGACCTCGTCGGCGTCGGCGCCCTCGTGGCCGGTGCGGGTCGTGTCGCCGAGGTCCAGGATCTCGTCGTGCAGGGCGGTGACCTCGCGGGCCTTCGTGGTGATGTGCCGGCGCCTGCGCAGGCCCATCGGTGTATGACCCGTCGCGAGATAGAAGGGGCGCGCGACATCGGCACGCCAGTCGATCACGAGCGGGGTGCGTTCGGTGTCGGACGCGCGGATACCGATGCGTCCGATGTGGTGGTCACGGCCGCCACGGAATTCGAGTCTGCCGAAGCAGAGTCCGTTCTCTCCCCCGTCGAGCGCGGCGAGCAGCCCCGACTGCTCGGCCACCAGTACATCGCGCTCAAGGCGCGCCTGGAGACCCGTGCCCACCTGCGACAACGACGTCTGCACGGCGGTCTCGGCCTCCTCGCGCAGCGCGTCCAGGCGTGCGTACAGCCCGGAGACGAATTGCTGCTCTTCCCGCAATTCCTCGGTTGACAATTCAGCCCCTCGCCAGTTACAGTGCTCTTATTGAACTTCCCGCTGGAGCCACCCGGAACACAAATGGGCAGAGCTTCGCGAAAGAATCCAATATACCAAGGCAAATGCCCCGGACGTCAATTCGTCCGGGGCATTTCTCGTGGCGCGGGCCGCAGCGGGTCCTGCGGCGGCCCGCCCCGCTCAGAGCACGTCGGCCAGCTCGGCCAGGAGCTTCCGCTTGGCCCGCGCGCCCACCATCTGCTTCACCGGCTCCCCGCCCCGGAACACGATCATGGTCGGCGCCGAGAGCACCTTGTACGCGATCGCCGTCTCCGGACTGCGGTCCACGTCCAGCTGCACGATCTTCAGCCGCTCCGACTCCTCGCGCGCCAGCTCGCTCAGCACCGGCGCCAGCTGCCGGCACGGCCCGCACCAGTCCGCCGTGAACTCCACCAGCACGGGCCGGTCCGCCTCACCCAGCACCTCCCCCGCGAAGTCCGCGTCCGTCACCTCGGCCACTCCCGCTGCCTTCATGTGCCCACTCCCCTCATCCCGTGACGTCATCGCGTGACGTCATCCCGTCAGTTCGCACCGCGGCTCGGGGCCGCTCACGAACGCCGCCTCGGCGCGCGCGAGCTGCGCCCCGACCTGCTCGCGCACGGCAGTCAACTCGGCTATCAGCGCGTCGAGTTCACCGAGCTTGCGGCGGTACACGGCGAGCGACGCGGGGCAGGAGTCGCCCTCAGGACGGCCGGAGCGCAGACACTCCAGGAACGGCCTGGTCTCCTCCAGGTCGAACCCGAAGTCCTGGAGGACCCTGATCTGCTCCAGGAGCCGCACGTCGTTCTCGTCGTACGTGCGGTAGCCGTTGCCGGTCCGCCGCGCGGGGAGCAGCCCGCGCGACTCGTAGTAGCGCAGCGTCCGCGTGGTCGTCCCCGCGCGCGCCGCGAGCTCGCCGATTCGCATACCCAGACGGTAATCCTTGACGTGGGCGTCAAGGCCAGCGAGTGCGGCCGGGGGCCCGGCCGGGCCGCGTGCGGGAGCGATCGGGTGAACTGCGCGGCGGTGAGGCCTGCCGCGCGAAACGGTCGGGAAGGGCCTCAGTGCCATGACGTCCAGCTCCAGGAGCTTCCTTCCATGCGCGTACGACTTCTCGCCACCGCCCTGCTCTCCACTGTCGCCGCCGGAGTGATCTCGGCGGCCCCCGCCGTCGCCGCCCCGGCGGACGAGGACCCGAGCGTGGGTTCCGTGGCTCCGGCCTTCGTGAACGACGGTCACCTCCACCGCCCCAAGTACGTCATCACGCCCGTGGGCAGCGAGGACCTCCAGGGCCGGCTGCCCACCTGCTACCGCGACTTCTACGCCACCCCGAGCGCGAAGATCTGCAGCTGAGCGAGGCGCCACCGCCGGGCCACGGCTCGGGCCGCCCCGGCGCCCCGCTCAGCCGAAGTCCGGCTCCCCGTAGGCCCGCTTGAACTCGTGAAAGCTTCCCACCCCGGCCATCAGCACCACGCCGTCCCACAGCCGCCCGGCGGCCTCGCCCCTCGGCGCCGGGGAGACGACGGGGCCGAAGAGCGCGCCGGTGCCCTCCACGGAGAGCACCGGCGTGCCGACGTCGTCGCCCACCAGCGCGATGCCCGCCTCGTGCGATGCGCGCACCGCGGCGTCGTACTCCGTGGTCATCGCCACCGCTTCGAGCTCCGCGGGCAGCCCCGCGTCGGCGAGCGCGGCCCCCGTGCCCGCCCAGTCCCGCCGCCGGTGGATCCGCTCCCCGAGCGCGTCGAAGTACCGGCCCAGCGCCGCGTTCCCGTACCGCTCGCGGACCGCCGCGCAGATGCGCACGGGCGCTTTCATGTACTCCCCGCACAGCCCCTCCGGGTCCTCCGGATCGAGGGCGAGGCCTTCGTTGAGTACGGCGAGGCTCATGACCCGCCACCGCACGTCGATGCCCCGCACCTTCTCCACCTCCCGCAGCCAGCGCGAGGTGATCCAGGTGTACGGGCAGACGGGGTCGAACCAGAAGTCGACGCCCACGGCGCGCCGGTCGGGATCGGTGTCGGTGGTCACTCAAGCACCGTACGCCGCTGCGGAGTTCAGGCGGGTGTCCGCGCACCCAGGGCCGCGCGGAGCCAGTTGTCGGCGGCGCCGGGTGTCGGCTCCGGTGGGTGCGGCGGTGGGGTCAGGACCTCGGCGGTGAGCTGCCAGTAGCGGTCGATGCGGTCTTCGGCGGCGAGCATGCGGTGCAGGTCGCGGCGGAAGTCCGGGGTGTCGCGGCGGTTCAGTGCGGCGGCGTGGACGGCGACGAAGCAGTCGAGGGCCTCGCCGGGTCGCGGGGCCCGGCCGGATCGCAGCTCCGGCGCCACCAGCTCGTACGCCTCGGGGAGGCCCTCGTAGAGCACGGCGGGGCGGTACCCCTTTCCCGGCGCGTGCGCTTCCGGCCGGCCGTAGTCGGTGCCCGCGCGGGGGCCCGAGACGAAGCAGGGGTCCGTGACGAACTCCTGCAACCGTGCAAAGGCGAGCACCTGGGCCGGGACGGGGGCGTCCGGCGGGACCGGCACCGCCTGGTCGACGACGGCCGCGACAAGCCGGGCCGGAAGGCGCGCCGGCAGCCAGCACCGCCAGAACCGGGCGAGCGCGGCCGTGCCGGGAGGCGTGGACACCGCGCCGATCAGGCGCAGCCGCTCGGCGCGCTCCTCGGCGGAGCAACCGGTGAGGAGTTGCAGGGCCGCCTCGCGCCAGCGCAGGGCGGTCAGCCGCGAACCGACCTCCTTCAGCTGTCCCTCGACGATGTCCTCCAGCTGGTCCTCCTCGTCGAGGACGCGGCTCACGTCGGGGACCGGCAGGTCGAGGGTGCGCAGGGAGCGGATGAGGCGGAGCCTGCCGAGCGCCTCGGGGCCGTAGCGCCGGTGGCCGCCGCCGCTGCGGGCGGCTTCGGGCAGCAGGCCTCGGTCGGAGTAGAAGCGCACGGTCTTGACGGAGACGCCCGCGCGCTCGGCGAGCTGTCCGATGCTCCACAGGCCGAGCCGCCCGGTGCTCCACGGGCCGTCGGGCGGCGTACTTTCGGGCCGCAATCCGTCGCGCGACACGGCTTGAACCTCCCTCAGGGGGAGTTCCTACGGTACCGGCGGACGCGGGCGGCCCCTCGGCCGGACCCCGCGGATCGCAGCGTACGAGGAGGACTCATGACAACGTTCGTGCTGGTGTCGGGCGGGTACACGGGCGGCTGGCTCTGGCGGGACGTGGCCGCGGGGCTACGGTCGGGCGGGGCCGAAGTGCACGCGGTGACGCTCACGGGGCTCGGCGACCGCCGCCACCTGGCGGGTCCCGGGGTCGATCTCGACACCCACATCGAGGACCTCACCCAGCTGATCGACCACATCGACGCGCCCGAGGTGGTGCTCGTCGGCTACTGCTACGGCAGCTACCCGTCCGTGGGCGCCGCCGACCTGCGCCCGGACCGGATCTCCCGGCTCGTGTACCTGGACTCGCCCATGCCGCAGGACGGCTACTCCATGATCGACCAGGTGCGCGAGCAGATGCCGGACGGACCGGCCCGCGAGCGGACCCTGCGCCAGCAGGAGCGGGCCGAGGACGGCTGGCGGATCCCGGCGCCCACCCCGGCGGAGTGGCGGGCCCACGGGAACCTCGCGGGCGTTCCCGAGGAGGCGCTCGACCGGCTTGCGCGCCTCGCCTCGCCGGCCCCGGCAGGACCGTACGCCCAGCAGCTGCGGATCTCGCGGGCGGTCGCCGCACTGCCGACCACCGGCATCTTCTGCACCACCGGCGGGACGATGGACATCGCCGGGCTCGAAGCCCTGGTGGCGTCGGGTCTGCCGCTGGTCCAGCAGCTGGCCGACCCGCGCGCCACCTTCTTCGAACTGGCGACGGGGCACTGGCCGATGCTCTCCACGCCCGGCGAACTGACCGACGTACTGCTGCGAGCGGCGGCGGGCGAGGGACACCGGCTGAACACCGGAGTCACGGCTTAGGCCTCCACGTCCCCGGCGGACCGCGCGGCGGCCTTGTCGTAGGTGAGGAAGACGGTGCCGCTGTCGAGGAGGACGGCGTCCGTGCGCTCGTACAGGACCGGGTCGAAGGCGGTCTTGTGCGAGAACAGGGGCGTGCCCGAACCGAGCGTGAGCGGGCCCAGCTTGACCACGAGCCGGTCGATCTCGCCGCGCAGCGCCCCGGCCAGCTCCCCGCCGCCGCACAGCCAGATGTCCTTGCCGTCCTCGCGCTTCAGCTCCCGCACCTTCTCGACGGGGTCGGTGGCGACCAGTTCGATGCCGGGGTCGGGGCTCTCGGTGAGGGTGCGGCTGAAGAGGAGGTGCCGCAGGTGGGGGTAGCAGTTGGTGAATCCGGCGGCGAAGCCGTTCAGGTAGGTGCGGCGCCCTTCGAGGACCGTGTCGAAGTGGGTCCCCTCCGCGGTGATGCCGAGGGCTTCCCTGGCCGGGGCGGGGAGGGTCTCGGGGTACGTCTCGGCGAGGTGCTGGACGTAGTCCTGCGCGACGGGCCAGAAGCCGTCGGGGCCCGTGGGGTCGGAGCCGTCGGCCGCCGCGATGAATCCGTCGAGGCTGACGGCGATGAAGTAGACGAGCTTTCGCATAGGGGCTCCTGGCTTCTTGGAAGCGGTGGCAGTGGTCGCACTCATTGACCGCTTGTCGATGCACTCCGATTGAAGTGGTCTGAACGTAGTACTTCACTTGGAGTGGTGTCAATGGCTTCGAGCACAACGCAGCCGGGCCGCCCCGGAAAGGGGGCGGCCCGGCTGACGGGTGATCACACGCAGGGTGCGGCTCAGCTCTGCAGCTGCGACTCCCGGTCCGTCGAGCGATCGCCCGAGGAGCCCGCGCCATCGGCCGACGCGGACGCTTCCGCCTGCTCGTCCCGGCCCTTGCGCGGCAGCAGTACCGCCACGAGCACCGTGCCGACCCCGAGGATCCCCGCGCCGATCAGGCTCGTGTGCGCCACGGCGTCCGAGAACGCGGAACCGACCGCGTCCGCCATCTTGCCCGCGCCCTGGGCGAGTTGGTCGGCCTGGCCCTTGAGCTGCGCCGCCTGCTGCTGCGAGCTCGCGTGGGCCGCCTTCTCGGCCACCGCCTGCGCCTTCTCGCCGATGCCCTGCGCCACCGCGTAACCGGCGCCGACCGAGTCCTGCGCCGTGTCGAGCGTGCCGGCCGGCAGCTTCGCGCCGGAGGCCTCGGCCGCGTCCGCCAGCTTCGAGGAGTACGAACTGGCGAGCACCGAGCCGAGGATGGCGATGCCGAGCGAGCCGCCCAGCTCCAGGGACGTGTCGTTGACCGCGCCGCCGACGCCCAGTTCGGACTCGGGGAACGCGCCCATGATGGCGTCGGTGCAGGGCGAGAGCGCGAGGCCGATCGCCAGGCCGAGGACGATCAGCGGCGCCACGAAGTCCCCGTACGAGGACCCGGCGTCCACCTGCGTGAGCAGCGCGAGCGCCACCGTGCCCGCGACCATGCCCGCCGACACCGTGATCTTCATGCCGACGCGCGGGGTCAGGTAGCCGGTCAGCGCCGAGCCGACGAAGACCGCGCCCGCGAGCGGCAGCATGCGCACGCCCGTCTCCAGCGGGTTGTAGCCGAGCACGAACTGCAAGTGCTGCGTCAGGTAGTAGAACGCGCCGAAGACCGCGAGGAAGAAGAGCGCCACCGCCAGGTTCGAGCCCGCGAAGCGGCGGTCGAGGAAGCGGCGGACGTTCAGGATCGGGTGCGGGTGACGCAGCTCCCAGGCGACGAAGGCCAGCAGGCCGACGCCCGCGACGACCGCCGCCGAGATGGCCTTGGCGTCCCAGCCGAAGTGCGGGCCCTGGATGATCATGTAGATCAGCGAGCCGGTCCAGACGACGGAGAGCAGCCCGCCGACGTAGTCGATGCGGTTACTGTGCCCCGCCTTGGACGGCGGGATGAGCACGAGGGCGCCGACGAGCGCGACGACGACGACCGGCACGTTGATCAGGAAGGTCGAGGCCCAGCCGTGGTTCTGCAGGAGTGCGCCCGCGACCAGCGGTCCGGCCGCGATGGCGAGGCCCGCGGTGGCGGTCCACAGCACGATGGCCTTGGCCCGCTCCGCCCGCGGGAACGTCGCGGCGAGCAGCGACAGCGTGGCCGGCATGATCATCGCCGCGCCGAGGCCCATCACCGCGCGGGCCGCGATGACCGCGCCGGAGCTGTCGACGAGCGAGCCCGCGACCGAGCCCGCGCCGAACACGACGAGGCCGAGGACGAGCGCGCCACGCCGGCTGTACTTGTCGCCGATCGCGCCGAGCAGCAGCATCAGCGCGGCGTACGGGACGGTGTAGCCGTCGATGACCCACTGCAGGTCGGAGCTGGAGAGCCCGAGGTCCTTGGTCATGTCGGGGGCGGCGACGGTCAGCGCCGTGTTGGCCATGACGATGATCAGCAGACTCAGGCACAGCACGCCGAGCGCCCACCAGCGGCGCGCGTACGGCTGCTTCATCTCGTCGACCGGTTGTTTCATGAGGAGAGCCACCGAAGCCTCACCCTTCCCTGCTCCCTGTACGTTTCTGCTTGCCCGGTGACCTTGCACAGCACTGTGCAATTACACACGACTGTGCAACGTACGCCATTGCACACCAACGTGCAAAACGGGGCAGAGAACGCTCCTCGGCGAACCCCCCGGACCCCTCCCGTCAGCGCGTGCACAATGGAGCCCATGAGCCGAGCCGACGCCAACCGCCGCCGCATCCTGGAGGTGGCACTCGCCGAGCTGCTGCGCGATCCGGACGCCTCCATGGACCAGATCGCGCGCGCCGCGGGCGTCGTCCGCAGGACGGTCTACGGGCACTTCCCGAGCCGGGAGGCGCTGATCGGCGCGCTCATCGACGGCGCGGTCGAGGCGGTCGCCGCGGCCCACGCGTCCGGGCGTGCGCGGTCGGACGACCCGGCCGAGTCGCTCGCCCACTCGATGGTCGCCGTCTGGGAGATCGCCGACGGCTACCGCCTGCTCGTCGCGCTCGCCCAGCGCAGCGTCGCGATGGAGGGCATCAGGCAGCGCCTCGCCCCCGTCCGCGCGGAGTGCGTGAACGTACTGCGGCACGGCCTCGCCCAGGGTTCGTTCTTCTCCCCGCTGCCGCCCGCCGCCCTCGCGTACGTCCACGAACAGCAGCTCTTCGGCCTGATGGAGGCCGTCAACGACGGACTGCTGGACCCGAAGGACGCCGGCCTGGCCGCCGCGTCGACGGCGCTCCTGTCGGCGGGGGTTCCGGCGGAACGGGCACGGGAGATCATCGCGGCTTTGCCGTAGGGGTGGGCCGGGCCGGGTCACTCGCTGGTCGGAGCGGAAGCGGGCGTGAACCGGGGGCTCCGGCTGTCCGGACCGTAGCGAGGGGGGCGGGGTGCCAATGGCGCCCCGCCCCCCTCGCGAGTGCGGATACGGATACGGATACGGAGATGGCTACGGTACGGCTACACCTTCACCGGCTCCTGGCCCTCGTCACGCCGCTCCGGCACGGTGTCCGCGTCACTCGCATCCGCGCCGCCCGCCCCCGAGGGCCCCGCGACCTCGTGACCGTCGTCCACCAACGTACGCTCGTCGAACGGCAGTTGACCGGCAAGGACCGCCGTGACGCGCTCCTTGTCGACCTCCTTGGTCCAGGTGCCGATCAGCAGCGTGGCGACCGCGTTGCCCGCGAAGTTGGTGAGGGCGCGCGCCTCGCTCATGAAGCGGTCGACGCCGATGATCAGGCCGACCCCGTCGACCAGCGCGGGCTTGTGCGACTGCAGGCCGCTCGCGAGGACCGCGATGCCCGAACCGGAGACGCCCGCGGCGCCCTTCGACGCGATCATCATGAAGAGCAGCAGCGAGATCTGCTCGCCGACGCCGAGCGGCTGGTGCATGGCGTCGGCGATGAAGAGCGAGGACATCGTCAGGTAGATCATCGTGCCGTCGAGGTTGAAGGAGTAGCCGGTCGGGACCGTGATGCCGACGACCGGGCGGCTGACTCCCAGGTGCTCCATCTTCGCGATGAGCCGCGGCAGCGCGGACTCGGAGGACGAGGTGGAGAGGATGAGCAGGAACTCGCGGCCCAGGTACTTGAGCAGCTTGAAGAGGTTGACCCCGGTCACGACCCGGACCAGCGTGCCGAGCACCACCACGATGAACAGCGCGCAGGTGACGTAGAACCCGATCATGATCGTGGCGAGCGCCTTGAGCGCGTCGACGCCGGTCTCGCCGATGACGGCCGCCATCGCGCCGAACGCGCCGACCGGGGCCGCCCACATGATCATGCCGAGGATCCGGAAGACCAGCTTCTGGATGTGCCCGATGCCGCGCAGGACCGGTTCGCCGGAGCTGCCCATGGCCTGCAGCGCGAAGCCCACGAGCAGCGCGACGAGCAGCGTCTGGAGGACCTCGCCCTGGGTGAAGGCGGAGACGAAGGTCTTGGGAATGATGCCGATCACGAAGTCGACGAGGCCCTTGTCCGCCTGGTCGGCCGCCTCGTGGCCCGCGCCCTTCTCGGACTCGGTGATGTCCATGCCCGAGCCCGGGTGCAGGATGTTGCCGACGACGAGGCCGATGGCGAGCGCGACGACGGACATCGCCATGAAGTAGCCGAGCGCGAGCCCGCCGACCTTGCCGACCTTGGCGGCCTTGCGCACCGAGCCGACGCCGAGCACGATCGTGCAGAAGATGATCGGCGAGATCATCATCTTGATCAGATCGACGAAGCCGGAGCCGACCGGCTTCAGGTCCTTGGCGAAGTCCGGCCAGATGAAGCCGACGGCGATGCCGAGCAGCACGGCGCCGATCACGGCGAGGTAGAGGTAGTGCGTGCGGTCCCGCTTGGCTGCGGGCTGCGCTTGTGGGTCGGCCGTGGTGGTCACGGGGCCCTCCTTGAACGACGACGTCGGCGTTGTGGTGCGTGCCTGCGGTGCGTGCGGCTCACGTCCTGGGCGATCCCGGTGACTATCTCTCGCGCTGTGAGGGCGGTCACCCTTGCGTTCATTTAGTTCGCGCTTACACGATCACCGGCGATCGCTGGTGATCTCTGGCGGTCGCTGGTGATCACTGGCGATGGCCCCGCTCGGGCACTCGACCATGTGTACGAAGAGGCAAACTGTCAGCATGTCCCGCACCCGCCCCGCGCGCCGCCCCCGCAGGCTGCCCCGCAGCCTGGCCGGCCAGCTCTTCGCGATGCAGATCGTGCTGGTCACGGTGGTCGTCGCCGGATGCGCCCTCTTCACGTACCTGAGCGACAAGCACCAGGCGGAGGAGGCCGCGCGCCGCCAGGCGACCGCGGCGGCGCGCGCGGTCGCCGACTCCCCCTCGGTACGGGAGGCCGTCCTCGGCAGCGACCCGACGAAGGAGCTCCAGCCGTACGCGTCCCGGGTGCAGCGGGACACCGGCGTCGACTTCGTCACCATCATGGATCCGGACGGCATCCGCTGGACGCATCCGCACGAGCGGCGCATCGGCGAACGCTTCCTCGGCCACCGGGCGGCCGCGCTGCGCGGCGAGACCTTCACGGAGACGTACACGGGCACGCTGGGCCCTTCGGTGCGGGTGGTCACCCCGGTCCTGGCGGGGCCGGGGGAAGGGCGGGGCCGCGTCGTCGGTCTGGTCAGCGCCGGCATCACCATCGAGGAGATCACCGCGAAGGCCCGCGGCCGGCTCGTCGCGCTGCTCGGCGTCGCGGCGGCGGCGCTCGTCCTGGGCGGCATCGGGACGTACGTCATCAACGCGCGCCTGCGCCGCAGCACCCACGGCATGAACGCCGCCGAGCTGAGCCGCATGCACGACTACCACGAGGCGACGCTGCACGCGGTACGCGAGGGGCTGCTGATGCTGGACGGACAGCGGCGGATCGCCCTCATCAACGACGGCGGCCGCGAACTGCTCGGCGTCCCCGACGGCCCCGTCATCGGCCGCAACGTCGCCGAACTCGGCCTTCCCGCCCCGCTGACCGGCGCGCTGCTCGCCACGGAGCCGCGGGTCGACGAACTGCATCTGACCGCCGACCGCGTGGTGGTGCTCAACACGTCCCCCGTGACGGGCGGCGAGCGCCGCGGCACGGTGGTCACCCTGCGCGACCACACCGAACTCCAGGCGCTGGCAGGCGAACTGGACTCCGAACGCGGCTTCACGCGGGCCCTGCGCTCGCAGGCCCACGAGGCGGCGAACCGCCTGCACACGGTGGTATCCCTCATCGAACTCGGCCGCGCGGACGAGGCCGTCGACTTCGCCACCGCCGAACTGGAGCTGGCCCAGGCGCTCACCGACCAGGTGGTGGCCGCCGTCAACGAACCCGTCCTCGCGGCGCTGCTGCTCGGCAAGGCGGCGCAGGCCAACGAGCACGGCGTCGAGCTGGTCGTCTCGGCCGACAGCAGCATCGACGACGGCATGCTCCCGGAGGCGCTCTCCGCCCGCGACCTGGTGACGGTCCTCGGCAACCTCATCGACAACGCGGTCGACGCGGCGCAGGGCTCACCGGTGGCCCGCGTCACCGTGACGGCCCGGGCCGACGAGGCGGGCCTCCTCCTCCGCGTCTCGGACACGGGTCCGGGCGTCGACCCCGGCCGCCGCCACTCCGTCTTCGAACGCGGCTGGTCGACGAAGTCCCCGACGGGCCGCGGCCTCGGCCTCGCCCTGGTCCGCCAAACAGTCACCCGCAACACCGGCACTCTGACGGTCCGGGAGTCCCCGGAGGGCGGCGCGGAATTCGAGGTGACGCTGCCGACGAGGACTTGCACGGCTGCGCGGGTCGCCGACGAGGACGAGGTCGGCCCACCCCCCGTGCCGGGTACCGACACCCGCGCCCCTGGCCGAAGGCCGCACACCGGCCCGCCGAAGGACGAGAGAGCCGACCAGGGAGACGCCCAGTGATCCGCGTACTCGTAGTCGAAGACGACCCCGTCGCGGCCGACGCCCACCTCCTCTACGTGAACCGCGTCCCCGGCTTCGAGGCCATCCCCCGCCCCGCCCACTCCGCCGCCGAGGCCCGCCGCGTCCTCGACCGCACCCCGGTCGACCTGATCCTCCTGGACCTGCACCTCCCCGACGGCCACGGCCTCCAGCTGGCCCGCTCCCTGCGCGCCGCCGGACACCCCACGGACGTGATCGCGGTGACGTCGGCCCGCGACCTGGCCGTGGTCCGCGAGGGCGTCTCCCTCGGCGTCGTCCAGTACGTCCTGAAGCCCTTCACCTTCGCCACCCTCCGCGACCGCCTCACCCGCTACGCGGAGTTCCGTTCCGCCGCCGCGGAGGGCGAGGCCTCCGGCCAGGACGAGGTCGACCGCGCGCTCGCCACCCTGCGCGCGCCCGGCCCCGCCGACCTGCCGAAGGGCCTCAGCGGCCCCACCCTGGAACGCGTCGTGCGCACCCTGCGCGCCGCCCCCGAAGGACTCACCGCCACCACGGCGGCCCAGTCGGCGGGCCTGTCCCGCATCACCGCCCGCCGCTACCTGGAACACCTGGTCGACACCGCCCGCGCCGCCCGCAGCCCCCAGTACGGCCACGTCGGCCGCCCCGAACTGGTCTACCGCTGGCTCGCCGCGAGCGAATGAGCCCGCTTCCCCGCCCTGGACGCCTCACCGACGTACGCCACACCGCCACACCCGATAACAACGTTGTCACGTTGATGACAAGCATCAATTCAGAGCCCCCGCAGGGGCATTGACCTTGCTCCGAACACGCCCGTACGTTCACCGGGCAACCCGCGTTGCGCCCCGCTGCACCCCGTCGCACCCCACGTGGCGACCCCGCCGCGTCGGCCAGTAGGAGGTCGTGCCCGTGCGCCCCACCACCACCCCCCTGTTCCTCGCCGCCTCCGCCCTGCTCGCCGCCGGCACCCTCACCGCGTGCGGCGGCGGCTCCGGCGACGACCCCGACACCGTGAAGGTCTCCTTCAAGCAGTCCACGGACAACCAGATCAAGGTCATGGACACCTATCTGGGCGACATCAAGAAGCAGTTCGAGAAGGAGAACCCCGGCAAGAAGGTCAAGCTGGTGCCGATCAAGGCGCCGGACTCCGAGTACTACACCAAGTTGCAGCAGATGATGCGCTCCCCGAAGACCGCGCCCGACCTGGTCTACGAGGACACGTTCCTCATCAACTCGGACATCACCAGCGGCTACCTGAAACCCCTCGATCCCTACCTGAACAAGTGGAAGGACTGGGACCAGTTCATCGGCACGGCGAAGACGGCGGCGAAGGCGGCCGACGGCAAGACGTACGGCGTACCGGACGGTACGGACACCCGCGGCCTCTGGTTCGACAAAGCCGTCTTCAAGAAGGCGGGCCTGCCCGCCGACTGGCAGCCGAAGACCTGGGACGAGGTCCTCGACGCGGCCCGCACGGTCAAGAAGAAGGTTCCGGACGTCACCCCGCTCAACGTCTACACCGGCAAGCCGGCCGGTGAGGCGGCGGCGATGCAGGGCTTCGAGATGCTCGCGTACGGCACGGGCGAGGATCCGCTCTACGACCCGAAGTCGAAGAAGTGGATCACGGGCAGCAAGGGCTTCAAGGACTCCCTGAAGTTCGTGGAGACCGTCTACAAAGAGAAGCTCGGCCCCGACGTCTCGGACGCCCTCGACCCCAACTTCGCCACCCGCGTACGCGGTGAACTTCTTCCCGAGGGCAAGCTGGCGATCAACCTCGACGGCTCGTGGCTGCCGCAGGACTGGGGCAAGGGCGCGGGTCACGAGTGGCCCCAGTGGTCGAAGAGGCTGGGCCTCGCCGCCATGCCGACGCAGACCGGCCGGGCACCCGGCAAGGTGAGCATGTCCGGCGGCTGGACCTGGTCGATCCCGGCCAAGGCGGACAACCCCGA
Source organism: Streptomyces sp. NPDC044106 (assembly GCF_056433985.1). NCBI lineage: Bacteria > Bacillati > Actinomycetota > Actinomycetes > Kitasatosporales > Streptomycetaceae > Streptomyces > Streptomyces sp. NPDC044106. The sequence goes on along the minus strand of NZ_JBWKFZ010000036.1, from coordinate 6,254 downwards.
CCTGGCCTTCAAGTTCATCGAAACGATGCAGACGACGGCCAACGCCAAGAAGTGGTACATCGCCAACTCGGGCATCGCGGTCCGCAAGGACGTGGCGGCCGACCCCTCGTACGTACAGGCGCAGCCCGGCATCAAGTTCTTCACGGACCTGGTCTCCACCACGCACTACCGGCCCGCCTACCCCGCGTACCCCAAGGTCTCCACGGCGATCCAGGAGGCGATGGAGACGGTGACGACGGGTGACGGCTCGGTGGAGGAAGCGGCGAAGAACTACGACGAGGAGGTCGACTCGGCGACGGACGGCGAGGTGGTCGGCAGGTAGCGGCGCGCGGGCCGCTACCTGCGGCATTGTCTGTGCCACTGCCTGCGCCATTGTCTGTGCCGCTGCCTATCGCAGTCACAGTCACAGCCGCAGTCACACCCGCAGTCGCAATCGCAGCCGCAGCCGCAGCCGCAGCCGCAGTCACCGCACCGTCGTCGCGACGAGAGAGATGAGTGCCCTACGTGACTTCCGCATCCTCCGCGGGCCCCGGCGGCGTCGCCAAGACGTCGCCGGGCCGCCCGGCCCCCGCACCACCCGGCCCACGGACCCGCGCCCGGCGCGGCCTGCTCCGGGCGCTGCCCGTCTCCCCCGCCGTCATCCTGCTCGCCCTCTTCCTCGCGGGCCCGATCGGCTACTGCGCGTACATCGCCTTCACCGACCTCCAGCTCACCGGCCAGGCCGAGTCGAGCTTCGTGGGTTTCGACAACTTCCGTGAGGCGTTCGGCGACGAGCGCTTCATCAACGCGGTCTGGCTCACCCTCGTCTTCACGGTCCTCTCCTCCCTCATCGGCCAGAACACCCTGGGCCTGGCGCTCGCCACCCTCATGCAGCGTGCCTCCAAGCCGGTCCGCACGCTCACGGGCGCCATCGTCGTCACGGCATGGGTCCTGCCGGAGGTCGTGGCGGGATTCCTCCTCTACGCCTTCTTCCGCCGCGAGGGCACCCTGAACGCGGTGCTCGACTTCCTCCATCTGCCGTCCCAGAACTGGATGTTCACCCTGCCGATCCTGGCGGTGTCGTTCGCCAACGTCTGGCGCGGCACGGCCTTCTCGATGCTGGTCTACTCGGCCGCCCTGAACGAGATCCCCAAGGAGATCACCGAGGCCGCGCAGGTCGACGGCGCGAGCGGCTGGCGCCGCATGTGGCACATCACGCTGCCGATGATCCGCCGTTCGATCGGCACGAACCTCATGCTCAACACCCTGCAGACGCTCTCCGTCTTCGGGCTGATCTGGGTGATGACGCGCGGCGGCCCGGGCAACCGCAGCCAGACCCTCCCCCTGTTCATGTACGAACAGGCCTTCCAGAAAAGCATGATCGGCTACGGGACGGCGGTGGCCCTGCTCCTCCTCCTGGTCGGCTCGCTCTTCTCCCTCGTCTACATGCGCCTGCTGCGTACGGAGGTCTGAAAGTGAAGCCGAAGCGGACCGGACTCTCCCGCCGCACGACCCACCGCCTGGCGGCCGACGCGGGACTCCTGATCGTGGCGACGGCGTTCGTGCTCCCCCTCGCCTGGGTGGTCCTCTCCTCCTTCGACCCGAAGGCGGACCTGCGCGTGCGGCTCCCCGACGGCCTCACCCTGGACAACTACGACCAGGTCCTGACTCCCGAGATCACCTTCACCCCGCTCCTCAACAGCCTGCTGCTCTGCGGCGGCGGCACGCTGCTCACGGTGGTCTGCGCGGCGCTGGCGGCCTACCCGCTCTCCCGCTACAAGTCGCGCCTGAACCGCCCCTTCATGCTGACGATCCTCTTCGCGACGAGCCTGCCGATCACGGCGATCATGGTGCCGGTGTACGCGCTCTTCGTACAGGTCGACCTGATCGACACGATGCAGGGCACGATCTTCTTCTTCGCCGCGTCCCAACTCCCCTTCGCCATCTGGCTGATGAAGAACTTCATGGACGGCGTCCCGAAGGAGCTGGAGGAGGCGGCGTGGACGGACGGCGCGTCGTCCTTCCAGTCCCTCATCCGCATCGTCCTTCCCCTGATGGGCCCCGGGGTGGCGGTGGTGACGGTCTTCTCCTTCGTCATGATGTGGGGCAACTTCTTCGTCCCCTTCATGCTCCTGCTCACCCCGGAACAGATGCCGGCGTCGGTCAGCATCAACGACTTCTTCGGCAACAAGGGGACGGTGGTGTACGGCCAGCTGGCCGCGTTCTCGATCCTCTACTCGACGCCGGTGATCCTGTTGTACGTCCTGGTCTCCCGGAAGCTGGGCGGGGGCTTCGCGCTGGGCGGGGCGGTGAAGGGGTGAGGCCGGTACTGATGACCGGTGACGGCCCTCTGCGTACGGGCCGTGATCAGGCGACAGTCACCTCGTCGAGTTCCGCCCATACGGCCTTGCCGATCCCGTGCCGTCGTGGGCAGCATCCCCACCGCGTGGCCAGCGCGACGACGAGCGCGAGGCCGCGCCCCCGCTCGTCCTCCGGACCGGCCGACCTGGGAGCGGGCCGGCCCGACCCGGCATCGGCCACCTCCATCCGCACCCGCCCTTCGTAGCGGGCGAGCCGCAGACCGATATGCCGGTCGGCCGGGACGTAGGCGTGCTGAATGGAGTTGGTGACCAGCTCCGACACCAACAGCTCGGCTGCGTCCGTCACTTCACCGTCGACCTTCCATGCGGCGAACTGCTCGCGCAGGAGGACGCGGGCACGGTGCGCACTGCGTGGCGTGCGGGGGAGTTGCCAGGTGACTTCGTCGACTTCAGGCATAGGAGTTCCCTTGCGTCGAGTAACGATGAGTGAGTGACCCATCGCTACAAGTAGCTTCCTCTGCTCGTGAAGCAACTTGCAAGTGAAACAACTAACTTCACTCGTTGGGGAGTTCACGCTGGGTACGCTGCGCACTGAAAGGCAACACTGCGCCTCAGGGAGCGATATGCCAGCGGGAGAACTTAGGCCGACGATCCGCAAGCGCGTCCTGGGCACCAACCTCCGGCGCCTGCGCGAAGAGCGAGGGTTGCTCCTCGACGCCGCCGCCGAGCAACTGAGCTGCCACGCGGCGAAAGTCAGCCGGATCGAGTCCGGCCGGAGCGGCATCAGACAGTTGGACCTAAAGGCGCTGCTGGACTTGTACGGCGTCCAGGACCCCGGAGAGCGCTCTGCCTGGCTCGCCATGGCCCGCGAAAGCAGGCGTCGACGTTGGTGGCGTGTGCTGGAGGACAAACTTCCGCAGGACTTCCTGGACTTGGTTGGCCTTGAGGACGAAGTCTCCGACTGCAGGGGCTTCCAGCCAGCCATCGTGCCGGGCCTGTTCCAAACCGAGGCCTACGCGACCGCCGTGATCCAAGGAGGAGCACCCGGCCCCCTCGATCCCGACCAGCAGACCAGAGTTCGCGTACGCATGGAACGCCAGAAGGCTCTCACCCGCAAGGACGCGGACCCTCTGAAGGTCTGGATGATCCTGGGCGAAGCCGCATTGCGCCAAGAGGTCGGCGGCCCGAGGGTGTTGCGCGAGCAGTTGCTGCACCTGGTCCAAGTGGCCCAGCTTCCGCATGTCACGCTGCAGGTACTACCCTTCACGGCGGGCGCCTACCAAGGCGGACCGTACCCCTTCCTGATCTACGGCTTCCCCCCTCCGGCCGGGCTTGAGGTGGTTCTGCTGGAGAACTCCGCAAGCCACGCCTACTTGGAGACGAGGGAGGACACGGCCCGGTTCGGTGACGCCTTCGACCACCTCCGCGCCACAGCCCTCAGCGCCCTGGAATCCGAGTCCCGGATCATCGAGATCGCAGACGGGCTGACCGACCCGTAAGGAAGCGCAGCACATGCCGTCGCAGCGGACTGACTGGTTCAAGAGCAGTTACAGCGGCCAGAACGGCGAATGCCTGGAGGCCCTCCACACCCCCCGCGGACTCACCCTCCGCGACTCCACCCGCCCCGAAGGCACCCGCATCTCGTTCGCCACGGAGACCTGGACCACGTTCCTGGCCTCCGTCACCTCCATACGTACCGAGTCCCCGGCGCCGTAACGGCCCGAAACGCGGCGATGAGTCCGGGGCCTGGAAATCGGGGCGGGCACAGAACTGTGACATGAGTTCGCAGGCATACGTCCCCCACACCCCATTCGTCACCCGCCAACCACCTGGTATCGGCCACCGGCTCGGGCTAGCGTGCTGATCTCGCGCCCTCTCCCCACCCGCCAGGAGCCGACAGTGAACCGCCCCTTTCGCCTCGCGACAGCCGCGCTCATCGCGTCCGCAGCCCTGCTTCTGACGTCCTGCGGCAGCGACGACGACACGTCCAAGGACGACGACAAGATCGCCGGGGCGGAGCAGGGTGGCGAGAAGTCGCCGTCGCCGAGTGGGCCCGCGAAGTCCGCGGCCGACCGGCCGAAGATCGAGCTGCCGTCGGACCTGACGTACGAGTTCGAGTGGTCGAAAACGGGCGACAAGAGCAAGGACGCGGTACTGGCCGACACCGAGCAGTACCTGAAGGCGGTCGACCTGGCGATCGCCGAGCAGAAGCCCCTGCACAAGGCCTACCGGTTCTACTCCGAGGGTGAAGCGGCGGCCGGCAGCCAGAAGTTCGTCCAGGAGTACGTCGACTACAAGGACCGGATCACCGGCACCAAGCGCTACTTCCACGCTCGGGTGGACGTCACGGGCGACAAGACCGCGGGGATCGTCTACTGCGAGGACCAGAGCAAGGCGCACAACAAGAGTCTGAAGACGGGGAAGACCGCGAAGGCGTCGGCGCCGTCGAAGGACGACTTCGTGCTCTACAGCAGCCGACTGCACAGGAACGACAAGGGCGTCTGGATCACCGAGACGACCACATCAGACCGGGGGAACGCCACATGCCAGCCATGAGAAGGAAACCGTTCATAGCCGCCGGGGCCCTGGCGATGGCCGCGACCCTGCTCCTCTCCGCGCCCGTGTCCGCGCGGACCGGCCACGGGGGGACCACCAACGGCGACGCCCAGGGCCCGACCGAGGACGGCGGCGACGGCTCGCTGACGGCCACCGCGGGCGGCATCAGCTACGACGAATCCAAGAACGGCTCGGGCCCCAGGACCGGCGCCATCGCCCCGACGGGCGACTACAGCCCGCCGCCCTGCTGGTACGGGCCCGCCTACACCCCCGCGCAGTTCAAGAAGGAGCGCGAGGCGGTCTGGGCGGTGGACTCCACGGGCGCCCAGTGGGACCTGGAGCAGCGCAAGCGCTACGTCGATGGCGAGCCGTACAAGAACTTCAACCTCGACAAGGCCGGCAAGGGCTACTGGTGGACGTCGTTCCCCAACAAGTCGTACCCGCCGGGCTGGGACAAGTGCAACAAGGAGACCTTCTGGGTCGACGAGAACGAGCCGCCGCCGGCCGGTATCCCCACCATCGACGCGGAGCTCCTGGCGAAGCTGGCGTACGCCAGGATCCGCGTCCCCGGCACGAAGGTGTCCCTGGCCCCCAAGGGCGAGACGAAGGTCAACCTGCCGACGTGGGCGTGGCTGGACGGCGCGGAGTTCAAGCCGGTCTCGGTCACGGCCAGGGTCAAGGTCCTGAACGTCGAGGCGACGACGACCGCCGAACCGGTCTCCCTGAAGATCGACCCAGGCACCCCGGACGCCGAAACGTACCCCACGAACGGCGTCTGCGACCTGACCGGCGACAGGATCGGCACGCCGTACGCGAAGGGCAAGGCCAAGGAGACCCCACCCTGCGGAGTGAAGTACTTGCGCTCCTCGGGCAACGGCTCGTTCCCCTTGAAGGCGACGGTCACCTGGAAGATCCACTGGACAGGAACCGGCGTGAACGGTGAACGACGCCTCCCCGACGGGGAGTTCGGCGCGGACCAGGACATGGTGGTCCAGGAAATCCAGTCGATCAACCGCTAGATCACCGTCGCGGTCGGACTCGTCGGCTTCCGAGGCCCGCTCGCTCTTCGGGGCAGTACGGGCCTGCGTTGAAGGAGGCACCAGAGGCGTATGCGATCCCCTTCACCCACGAAACATCATTCGATAGCTTCGCTCATGCGTACGTCTACTGGCGGTGCAGGTGGGGTGGAGGAAGTCGCATGGGGGGCCATCGGCCGTCGGACTGGCATGTCCTGGATCTGGAGAAGGATCCGACGCCGGGTGATCCGCACCGGGTGCGTTCGCTGGCGAAGAACCTGCACGACTTCTCCGATGATGTCGGGCGGGTGTTGCGGGACATCAAGGGGATGGCGGGCGACGAGGCCATCCTGAAGTGGGTGGGCAAGACGGCGGACGCGTT
>NZ_JBWKFZ010000035.1:24048-26412 GCF_056433985.1 Streptomyces sp. NPDC044106 | reverse complement strand
TCCAGGCCGCCCGCCACCAGGCCCGCCGCGTCACCGACACCGCCGCCGCCCTCAAAGCCGGCCGCACCACCACCTGAACACCCGCCCCACAACGGCGACGCCACCCGCGTACACCACCCGCACCCAACACCCCCAGACCGTCGGGGAGCTGCCCCAGGACGCGGCTGCGCCGCCCACGCCGTGCGCCCGTCACCGCCGCACGCCCGCCCGTCACTGCCGTACGGCAGTGCGTGCCGTGCGCTCATCCGTGCCGGACGCCCGCAGCCGCCGTGCGCCCGTGCGCGCGGTGTCCTCGTACGTGTGCCGTGTGCCGTGTGCCGTGTGCTCGTAGGTGTGCCGGCGGGCGGGGGGAGTGGAGCCCGGCCGGGCCGCTCGCGGTGGCCGTCGCCGCCGCGAGCGGCCCGGCCGGTGGCCAGGGGCAGCATCCGGGGGCGCGGCCGGCTGCGTGGACCGGCCCGAGGGGGCGCCCCCGGCGCCCCGGCGCGGCCCAGGCGCTGCCCCGTCCGGCACCGGCACGCGCCACCGGACGGCGGCGTCCGCCTCGTCCGCCTCACTCCCTTCGACGACACAGCCCCGCGCAATGTCAGGCCCGGCCGCGAAAAGGTGTCCGCCCGCCCCGGGGGGGGGCGCGGCGCCGGGCCGCCCCCCACCGCCCGCACCCGCCCGCCCTCTCTCACCCGCCCGCCCTCTCTCGCCCGTCCGCCCTCTCTCGCGCCCGTCCGCGCCTGTCCGTCCACCCGTTCCGCAGCAAAGGAGACAGCCCGATGAAGGGCTCCACGGTTTACCGATCGATACAAAAGCGCGGCCTGCACCTGGGACTTCTGCCGGAGATGGCCGCCGCCGTCAACGGCTCGACCCCCCTGACCCTCGACCACGACCTGGACGCCCTGCCCGCGGTGGGGCGGCGCCTGACGGTCGCGGAGTTCGCCCGCGCCGTGGACGAGCTGGCGGCCCGCCTGTGGGCGGCCGGCGTACGGCCCGATGAGCACCTGGTCATCCACAAGCGCGCCAACGCCGACATCTGGATGCTCGGCGCCGCCGCCTCGCGCATCGGCGCCGTCCCCGTGATGCTCTCGCCCGCCCTGGACCCGGCGACCGTCGGCGCGCTGACCGAGCGGGTGGGCCGGCCCAGCCTGCTCACCGACGCCCCCACCCTGGACAGCCTGCGCCAGGCCGGCATCGCCCTGACCGGCCTGACCCGCCGCGTGATCATCGTGGCCGGTGAGCGCAGCGGCGCGCACGCCCTGGACGCGCTCGCCGGCGCCCCCCGGGTGCGCCCCGTGGTCCGCCCCCTGGACGAGGCCGCCGTGATCACCCACACCTCCGGCACCACCGGCCTGCCCAAACTCGTCGTGCACACCCCCCGCACCCAGGGCATCCGCCTGGTGCCGCAGTGGCGCCTGCTCGCCCTGATGCGCCGCAAGGACACCGTCGCCATCCACATCCCCTTCGTGCACTCCCGGATGGTCGCGGCGATGTCACTGGCCCTGCTGAAGGAACTGCCGATCCTGCTGCTGCGCGAATCCGACCCCGACAGCATCGCCGAGCAGTTCGCCGCGCACCGGCCCGGCTTCGTCGAGGCCCTGCCCAACTCCCTGATGGACTGGGAGGAGCTGGCCACCGACGCACGCCGCCCCTTCGCCTCGGTGAAGGTCTTCTCCAGCACCTTCGACGCGATCCACCCGCGCACGATGAGCCGCCTGCTGAACGCCTCCAGCCGGCCCGGCGCCCTCTTCTTCCAGATCTACGGACAGAGCGAGGTCGGCCCCGCCGTCGGCCGCGCCTACCTGCGCTCCTCCGCCCACAAGGCCAACGGGCGCTGCGTGGGCTGGGCGATGCCCCTGGGCGCGGCGAAGGTCCGCGTGGTCAGCCGTGACGGCCGCACCCCCTCCCAGGACAACCCCGGCTTCATCGAGGTCGCCTGGCCGGGCCTGGCCAAAACCTACTTCGCCGAGCAGGACCGCTACGACACCAACCGCAACGGCGCCTGGTGGCGCACCGGCGACGTCGGCTACCGCACCCGCCTGGGCTGCCTGCACATGCTCGACCGCGAAGTCGACATGATCGAGGGCGTCTCCAGCTCCCTGGAGGTCGAGGACGTGGTCCTGGGCCGCCTGGCCGAACTGAGCGAACTGGTCGTGGTGCCGGGCCCCGGCAACCGGCCCGTCCCCGTCATCTGCACCACCGACGACACCCCGCTGGACCCCGGCCGCTGGCGCGCCGCCGTCACCGACTTCCCCCAGCTGGCCGACCCCGTCCAGATCCCCCAGGCCGAACTGCCGCGCACCGCCACGCTCAAGGTCCAGCGGATCGCGCTGGCCGACCACCTGCAGCAGCGCCTGGCCGACCCGGCCTGACCCCCGG
>NZ_JBWKFZ010000035.1:0-23952 GCF_056433985.1 Streptomyces sp. NPDC044106 | reverse complement strand
CCGGCCCGCATCCCGGCCCGGCCCGGCCCGCATCCCGGCCCGGCCCGGCCCGCATCCCGGCCCGGCCCGGCCCGCATCCCGGCCCGGCCCGGCCCGCATCCCGGCCCGGCCCGGCCCGCACCCCGGCCCGGCCCGGCCCGCAGCCCGGGCGGGCCCGGCAGCGCAGCACCACCGCCGCGCCCGGCCCGCCCCGGCACATCCTGTGGCCGTGCGGCCGGCTCCGTGGCCCCGAGGGCGTGCGGGCGACTCCGGTGGCTGCGTGCCGGGCGGGCGGCTGTGGTTTCCGCGGGTCCGTCACCGGCTGCGCCGGGTCTGCCCGCCAAGCACCAAGCACCAAGCACCAAGCGCCAAGCGCCAAGCACCAAGCGCCAAGCGCCAAGCACCAAGCACCAAGCGCCGTGCGGGGCCGGGGTGCGTCCTTGGCCGGGGGCGTCGTGGCTGGGCGCGCAGTTCCCCGCGCCCCTGCGGGGCGCGCCGCACGCGCCGGCCCCGCCAGATCGGTTGCTCTCGGGCATCCGGCGCAGCTTGCATCGCACCGGGCCTGCCCGACCAGCCGTGGGGACGAAGACGTGCCATCAACGCTGCTGGTCGGCAGGGGGGGGTGCCGGTGCGGGGGAGGGGTGGTGGTGCGGGGCGCCGCTGGGGCTCGGTGACGGGCCGGACGGGGCGCGGGGGAGAGGCATACGCTCCCCCGCCGGGGGGCATGCGAGGCGGTCCCGCCCCCTCCCGCACGGCGCCACACCGTCCCGTCCCACCTGCCATCCCACGCCGCCCCGGCCCGGCACACCGGGCCGTGCGGCACCGGCCCCGTGGACCGATACCGACGGGGCTCCCCGCACGGGCCCCCGTACCAACTGGGCCCGCAGTACCGGGCCGTTGGCCGGCTGCTCCTGCCGCATCGTCCGCATACCAGCGGCGCCCGCCCGCCCCCCGGCCACGGCAGCTGCCCCCGTGGCCCCCATGGCCGCCCGACCCCGTTCCCGCCACGTCAACGCACCCGCATCCGCCCCCCTCTTTAGTCCTGGAGAGTCATGTCCCGTCGCCTGTTCACCTCGGAATCCGTGACCGAGGGCCACCCCGACAAGATCGCCGATCAGATCAGTGACACCGTCCTGGACGCCCTGCTCGGCCAGGACCCCGCCTCCCGCGTCGCCGTCGAAACCCTGATCACCACCGGCCAGGTGCACATCGCGGGCGAGGTGAGCACCACCGCCTACGCCGACATCGCCACCCTGGTCCGCAACAAGATCCTCGACATCGGCTACGACTCCTCGGCCAAGGGATTCGACGGCGCCTCCTGCGGGGTGTCGGTGTCCATCGGCGCCCAGTCGCCCGACATCGCCCAGGGCGTGGACGCCGCCTACGAAAACCGCGTCGAGGGCGAACAGGACGCACTCGACCGGCAGGGCGCCGGCGACCAGGGCCTGATGTTCGGCTACGCCACCGACGAGACACCCGCCCTGATGCCGCTGCCGATCGAGCTGGCCCACCGCCTCGCCCGCCGCCTGAGCCAGGTCCGCAAGGACGGCACCGTCCCCTACCTGCGCCCCGACGGCAAGACCCAGGTCACCATCGAGTACCACGGCAGCCGCCCCGTGCGCCTGGACACCCTGGTGGTCTCCTCCCAGCACGCCGGCGACATCGACCTGGCCGAGCAGCTCACCCCCGACGTGCGCACTCACGTCGTCGAGCCCGTCCTGGCCCAGCTCGCCGACGACGGCATCAAACTGGAGACCGAGGACCACCGCCTCTTCGTCAACCCCACCGGACGCTTCGAGATCGGCGGCCCGATGGGCGACGCCGGCCTGACCGGCCGCAAAATCATCGTCGACACCTACGGCGGCATGGCCCGCCACGGCGGCGGCGCCTTCTCCGGCAAGGACCCCTCCAAGGTCGACCGCTCGGCCGCCTACGCCATGCGCTGGGTCGCCAAGAACATCGTCGCCGCCGGCCTCGCGGCCCGCTGCGAGGTCCAGGTCGCCTACGCCATCGGCAAGGCCGAACCGGTCGGCCTGTTCATCGAGACGTTCAACACCGCCACCGTCCCCCAGGCCGCCATCGAAGCGGCCGTCACGGCCGTCTTCGACCTGCGCCCCGCCGCGATCATCCGCGACCTGGACCTGCTGCGCCCCATCTACGCCCGGACCGCCGCCTACGGCCACTTCGGCCGCGACCTGCCCGAACTGACCTGGGAACGCACCGACCGCGCCGACGCCCTGCGCGCGGTGGCCGAAGCAGGCTGACCCCCGCGCCGCCCTCCGCCCCCCGGGGCCGGGCACGCCGCAAAAAGCCCGGCCCCGGCGGCCCCCGCCCCCGCGGGGCGCCGCCGGGCCCGGGAGGGCCGCTGTCGACCTCACGCCTTCAAGAGGGAGTGCATTTCGCCGTGCGTATCGCCGTGACCGGATCCATCGCGACCGACCACCTGATGGTCTTCCCCGGACGCTTCGCCGAGCAGCTGATCAAAGAACAGCTCGAGCGGGTCTCCCTGTCCTTCCTCGCCGACCGCCTCGAAATCCGCCGGGGCGGCGTCGCCGCCAACATCGCCTTCGGCCTGGGCCTGCTCCACCTCAACCCCCTCCTGATCGGCGCGGCCGGCCAGGACTTCGCCGAGTACCGCCACTGGCTGCACGAACACGGCGTGGACACCAGCGCCGTCCAGGTCAGCGACACCCTGCACACCGCCCGCTTCGTGTGCACCACCGACCAGGACCAGAACCAGATCGCCACCTTCTACGCCGGCGCCATGGCCGAGGCCGCCCGCATCGACCTGGCCGCCGTGAGCGCCCGCACCGGCCCCCCCGCCCTCGTCCTCGTCGGCGCCGACGACCCCGCCGCCATGCTGCGCCACACCGCCACCGCCCACCGCCTGCACATCCCGGTGGCCGCCGACCCCTCCCAGCAACTGGCCCGCCTGGACCGCGACCAGGCCCGCCGCCTCGTCCAGGGCGCCCGCTGGCTGTTCACCAACGAGTACGAGGCCGCCCTGCTGCAGGAACGCACCGGCTGGAGCCGCCCCGAACTCCTGGAGCGGGTCGGCACCTGGATCACCACCCTGGGCGCCGGCGGCGTCGCCCTGGACCGCGCCGGCTGCCCCCGCCTGCCCGTTGCCGCCGTCCCCACCGACAAGATCGCCGACCCCACCGGGGCGGGCGACGCCTTCCGCGCGGGCTTTTTGGCCGCCACCGCCTGGAACCTGCCCCAGGAACGCGCCGCCCAGCTCGGCTGCGCCCTGGCCACCACCGTCCTGGAATCGGTCGGCACCCAGGAGTACAAACTCCTCCCCGCCGACCTGATCACCCGCATCGACCACACCTACGGACCCGCCGCCGCCCGCGCCCTGGAAACACAGATCACAGGCGAACGCACGAACCCCGCCCGCCCCGCCCCCGCACCGGACGGCGCCCCGCCCCCTCCCGCCGCCCGCCCCGGCGCCGGGGGCCGCTCATGAGGGCACTGCGCGACCTCATCGACGAGGAGAGCCCCAGCTTCTCCTTCGAGTTCTTCCCGCCCAAGAACCCGAGCGCGGCCCGCTCCCTGTGGCGCACCATCCGCCGCATCGAGACCCTGGCCCCCGCCTTCGTCTCGGTCACCTACGGCGCCGGCGGCTCCTCACGCGAACGCACCGTGGAGCTCACCACCCGCATCGCCGCCGAGACGACCCTGCGCCCCGTCGCCCACCTGACCGCGGTGGGCCACTCGGTGGCCGAACTGCGCCACATCATCGGCCAGTACGCCGACGCCGGGGTCCGCGACGTCCTGGCCGTCCGCGGAGACCCGCCCGGCGACCCGAACGGACCCTGGACGCCCCACCCCAAGGGCCTGGACCACGCCCACCAACTGGTGCGCCTGGTCAAGGAATCGGGCCAGTTCAGCGTCGGCGTGGCGGCCTTCCCCGAACGCCACCCGCGCTCCGCCGACTGGGACAGCGACATCGCCCACTTCGTCGCCAAGTGCCGGGCCGGCGCCGACTACGCCATCACCCAGATGTTCTTCCACGTCGAGGACTACCTGCGGCTGCGCGAGAAGGTGAGCGCCGCGGGCTGCGACACCCCGATCATCCCCGAGATCATGCCGGCCACCGACGTGCGCCAGATCAGCCGCTTCGCCCAGCTCAGCGGCGCCGCCTTCCCCGAAGCCCTGGCCCACCGCCTGGACGCCGCCCGCGACCACCCCGCCGAGGGCCACCGCATCGGCGTGGAGTACGCCACCGCCATGGCCCGCCGCCTGCTGGCCGAAGGCGCCCCCGGCCTGCACTACATCACCCTCAACCGCTCCACCGCGGCCCTCGACATCCACCGCAACATCACCGCCACACCCGCCACACCCGCCACACCCGGCGCATCCACCACGCCCGGCACGCCCGGTGTCCGGCCCGCCGGTCTCGCAGCCCGCCACTGACACGGCACCGCCCCCTCTTCTTCCGGGCCCGATCCCCCCGCTACCGACCCCACCCCACCAGGAGGCTGACGTGCACCACACCCACGAGGAGGACAGCAGGCCCAAGGACAGCAGGCGCCCCGCGGACGCCGCCGTCCGCACGCCGCCGCGCACCCCGGCGCTGCGCCTGGCCGGCATCGACGAGGACGACAGCGCCGAAACCAACGTCGTACGCGGCATCGACTGACCCCGCCCCGCCCCCCACCGGCCCCCCGCCCCGTACCCCTGCTCGTACCCCTGCTCCACCAGGAGGAGAGATGTCCGCAGCCCCACACACCCCCACCACCCCCACCGCGTCCGCCGCGTCTGCCGCGTCTGCGGGGACCGACGCCCTGAGCGATATCGGTGACGCCCTCGCCCGGGCCGGCGCGGCCTCCCTGACCGGCCGGCGCGCCGAGCTGGCCGAGGGCCTGCTGCGGGCGGCCCTGTCCCGCTGGGAGGACCCCCAGGTGCGCCCGCAGCTGCTGGCCGCCTTCAGCGCCGTCTTCACCGGCGAGGAAGGCGCCGCCCAGATGCGCGACTTCATGTCCCAGCAGATCTTCCGGCAGCTGGCGGCCTCGCTGCAGGAGGAGCCCAGGGACTTCGACGAGGTCGCCCGCGCCCTGGGCGTGCCGCCCATGAACATCAACGCCGCCCAGGCCCAGGTGTGGGGCGTGGCCGTCCTGCGCTACGTCGTCCGGCTGGAGCCGCTCGCCTCGGCCTCGGTGGACGACGTCGTCGCCCTCATCGCCCCCACCATCCAGCGCTACCTGGTCGCCTGAGCCCGCCACCGCCCCCGCCCCCGCCACCGCCCCTGCGGGACCCCGCGGCGCGCACGGGCCCTCACATTTGGGCAGCCCGTTTCGTCGGAGGGGAGGAGACGGACACCGGCCCGCGATCCGGCGGGGCGCACGAGTCACCGGCGCCGGCCGGAACATCCGCGCGGACGGCCTTTTCGGGTCGCACTTATTCGGAGGAAGTAAACAGGCCATGAGTACTCTCGACAAAGAGTCCCCGGGCGGGGCGAACGACGCCGTCGCCCAGTCCGACCCGAGGCGCTGGAAAGCACTGGGCGTCCTGGCCGCGATTCAGTTCATGCTCGTCATGGATGTCACGATCGTGCTCGTCGCTCTCCCCGAGATCGACAAGGACCTGACCTTCAGCACCGAGGGCGACCTCGCCTGGGTCCTCAACGGCTACGTGCTGATGGCCGGCGGCTTCCTCCTGCTGGGCGGCCGGCTGGCCGACATGTTCGGCCGCCGCAGGGTCTTCATGATCGGTGTGATCTGCTTCGGCGTCGCCTCGGCCACCTGCGGCGCCGCGATGTCCTCCGGCATGCTGGTCTCCAGCCGCTTCGTCCAGGGCCTGGGCGAGGCCCTGTGCGGCCCGGCCGCACTCGGCATGATCCCCATCCTCTTCCCCGACGCCCGCGAGCGGATGAAGGCCCTGGGCGTCTGGGGCGGCACCGCCGCCCTGGGCGGCGTGATCGGATCGGTCGTCTCCGGTGCGCTCACCGAATGGATCGACTGGCGCTGGATCTTCTACATCAACATCCCCATCGCGCTCGCCGCGCTCATCCTGGTGCCCCGCGTCATGCCCGAGAGCCGCATGGAACGCGAGGGCCGCAGCGTCGACTTCGCCGGCGCCGTCGGCATCACCGGCGGCCTGGTCGCCGTCGTCTACGGCCTGATCAAGGCCGCCGACCACGCGTGGGGCTCCTCCACCGTGCTCCTGCCGCTGCTGGCCGGCATCGGCATCCTGCTGCTGACCGCCGTGTGGGAGACCCGCGTCTCCGACCCGATGGTGCCCATCCGCTTCTTCACCAACCGCACCCGGGTCACCTCCAACGTCGTGACCCTGGCGCTGCTCGCCAGCTTCCACTGCTACGCCTTCCTGCTCATCATCTACATGCAGCAGGTCCTCAACTACTCCGCGATCAAGGCGGGCATGGCCGTGGTGCCGCTGGCCTTCGCGATGGGCGCCGGCATGGGCGCCGCTTCCGCTCTGATGCCCCGCATCGGCGTCAAGGCGGTCCTGGCCATCGGCTTCGGCGGCGCCGCCGTCGGCCTGTTCGTCGCCAGCTCCCTGGAGGCCGACTCCTCCTACGTCGGCGGCGTCCTGCCGGGCATGCTCGTCTTCGGCATCTTCAGCGCCATGTGCTATCCCGCCCTGGTCAACGGCGCGCTCTACCAGGTCACCGGCAAGGACTCCGGGCTGGCCTCCGGCGTGCAGACCGCCATGCAGCAGATCGGCGGCGCGCTGGGCCTGGCCACCCTGGTGCCCATCGCCATCCGCTACACGAGCGACCACATCGGCGACGGCGTCCTGCCCACCGTCGCCCAGTCCGACGGGGCCTCGCGGGCCTTCCAGGTGGGCGCCATCCTGGTGGCCGCCGCGGCCGTCCTGGTCATCGCGCTGATGCAGAAGGTCGACGCCACGCCCCGCAACGTGCTGGCCGAGGCGGATGCCGAGCCCGGCGACGAAGCGCCGGCCCAGCCCACCACCACCGGCGCCGCCTCCTGAAAGCGCGTGAGCGCCCACTGAGCCACTGAGCCGGCCTTGGACCGCACCGCCCCCGGGGACCATCCCCCCTCCGGGGGCGCTGTGCTGTCCACCCCCGTGCCCGCCCGGGCCACCCCCCCCCGCCGCACGCCCGCAGTCGGGCGCCGGCAGGAGGGAACAGGGCCGTGATCCATGCCACTTCGGGGCGCTCTAGGCGCGGAGGCGGGCCGCGTGTCACTATTCCAGGGCGCCCACCCTGCCCAAAAACAGCACCCCGGCCGGTACTTGGGCGCTTTTCCGTCCCCCCTCTTTCCTTGCGCACCGGAAAATTCATTCCTGCCGCTTCCGCGGGCCCGCCCGCAGAGCGCCGGCCGCGCCCGCACCACGGCCACCGCGCCCGCGCCCGGGCCCGCGTCACGCAGCTGAGCGACACCCTCCCCGCAGAGCGGAAAGGAGCAGGCCCATGACCACCACCGCAGTGAGGGACACCCGCGCCTGCGCGCCGGACCGCACCGGGGGCACGGACACGGTTACGGGCACGGGTGTGCCGGCCCTCTCGAGCGCCCCGCCGACCCCGGCTGCCCGGGCGCTGCCGGGCCCGGGGCAGTACGCCGCCCCGGTAGGGGCCCGCCCGGGATCCCGCCGCCCGGCGGCCCGGATGCGGCCCGCGGGCCCAGGAGGCGGCATGGCCGCGGGGTCCGCCCCCCAGGCATGGTGAACGGCTACCGTCCGCCCCGCGACAGCGGCTGACGGCCGGCCGCGGGACGGACGCGGGAGCAGCACGCGCAGCGCGGCCCACCGGCCGCCAGCGCCCCCCGCGATCCGCACATCCCCCCTGTCGCACATGCCGTGCCCCCCGCCCCGCTCGCGCCCCGTGGCGCACGGGGCGCGGGGCCGCCGCCCGGTCGAGGTCTCTCCCGGGCCGGCGGGGCGTGTGCGTCCCAGCACCGCCGGCTCTCGCTCGCCGCGGTGCTCCCGGCCGGACGTGAGCGGCGCCGCCCCTCGTGTGCTTGTGCGGCGGCGCCCGGCGTGCGGTCTCGCCCCGTTGCGTGACCAGCAGAAACGGTAGACATGACAGCGACACACAGCACGGTATGCCTGATCGGTGCCGGACCGCGCGGGCTGTCCGTACTCGAGCGCCTGTGCGCCAACGCCCGCTCGCGCCCCAAGGACCACACCGTGCACATTCATGTGGTCGACCCCTACCCGCCCGGCCCCGGCCAGGTCTGGCGTACCGACCAGTCCCCGCACCTGCTGATGAACACCGTGGCCGGCCAGATCTCCCTGTTCACCGACGCCACCGTCGACCTGCACGGCCCCCTGGAGCCCGGACCCAGCCTGTACGAGTGGGCCACCACCCTCACCGCCGCCGCCACGGATGCCACCGCCACCCCTACGGATGCCACCGCCACCCCTACGGGTGCCGCCGCGGCCGCGGATGACACTGCGGGCGGCGCCGATGACACCGCCGCCGGCGGGAGCGGCGTCTTCGGCCATCCGGCCGGCGTCCTGCAGGAGGCCCGCGCCCTGGGCCCCGACACCTACCCCACCCGCGCCTTTTACGGCCACTACCTGCGCTGGGCCTACCGGCGCATCGTGCGGGGCGCCCCGGACGGCGTGCGGGTCACCGTCCACCGCTGCCGGGCCCTGGCCCTGGACGATGAGGGCGCCACCGGCCACCCGCAGGGGCCGCCGCAACAGCGGGTGCGGCTCAGCGACGGCGCCGTGCTGCGCCACCTGGACGCGGTCGTCCTGTGCCAGGGCCACCTGCCGGCCCGCGCCGATGACGCCGAGCGGGCCTTCGCCGCCCGCGCCCGGCAGTCGGGCCTGCGCCACCTCGCGCCGGCCAACCCCGCCGACGTCGACCTGGACGCCCTGGAGCCGGGCAGCAGGGTGCTGCTGCGCGGCCTGGGACTGAACTTCTTCGACTACCTCGCCCGGCTCACCGCCGGGCGCGGCGGCCGCTTCTCGCGCACCGGCAGCCGCCTGGTCTACCACCCCTCGGGCCGCGAGCCCCGCCTGTGCGCGGGCTCCCGGCGCGGCATCCCCTACCAGGCCCGCGGCGAGAACGAGAAGGGCCCGCACGGCCGGCACCGGCCGCTGCTGCTCACCGAGCGGCGCATCGGCGAGATGCGCCGCCGGGCCGGCGCGTCCGCCCTGGACTTCCGGGCCGATCTGTGGCCGCTGATCGCGGCGGAGGTGGAGGGCGTCTACTACCGCACGCTGCTGTCCTCGCGCGGCAAGCACGGGCCCAGCGAGCAGTTCCAGGCCGACTACCTGGCCGCCGGCACGGTGCGGCGCGGCGCGCTTCTCACGGCGTACGGCATCGGCGAGAAGGACCGCTGGGACTGGGAACTGCTCGCCCGGCCCTACCGGGGGCGGGAGTTCACCGGCCCGCACGACTTCACCGGCTGGCTCCTGGACCATCTGCGCCAGGATGTCGCCGAGGCCCGCACCGGCAACCTCAGCAGCCCCCTGAAGGCGGCCCTGGACGTCCTGCGCGACCTGCGCAACGAGATCCGCCTGGCCGTCGACCACAACGGGCTGCACGGCGACTCCCACCGCGAGGACCTGGACGGCTGGTACACCCCGCTCAACGCCCACCTCTCCATCGGCCCGCCGGCCCGCCGCGTCGAGGAGATGATCGCGCTGATCGAGGCCGGGGTGCTGGAGGTGGTGGGCCCGAACCTGGTGGTACGCCTGCGTCCGGGCGGCTGCACCACCCACTCCCCGCTGGTGCCCGGCTCGGTGCGGCGCGTGGACACGCTCATCGAGGCGCGGCTGCCCGCGATCACCCTGCGCCGTACCGGTGATGCGCTGCTGCGCCGGCTGCTGGACAGCGGCCAGTGCACCACCCACCGCATCCCCACCCGCACCAAGGAGCCCTACGAGAGCGACGGCCTGGCCGTCACCCGGCGCCCGTTCCATCTGCTGGACGCCGCCGGGCGCCCGCACCCGCGCCGCTTCGCCTTCGGGGTGCCCACCGAGTCGGTGCACTGGGTGACGGCCGCCGGTATCCGCCCCGGCGTCAACTCGGTGACCCTCACCGACGCCGACGCCATCGCCCGCGCGGCCCTGGCCTGCCCCACCACCACCCCCGCCGCCCCCACCACCCCCGCCGCCTCCACCACCCCGGCGGCCTCCACTGCTCCCGCTGCCCCAACCTCCGCCCCGGGGGCGGCCGTTCACCCCGCACAAGGAGTCACGCATGCCCACTGACCCCGCCCCCGCCGCCCCGCCCGCCCCGCCCGCACCGGCGGCCCTGGCGGCCCCGGCGCTGCCGGATGCCGGGCTGCTCGCCCCGGTCTGGGCCGGCACCCCCGTGGCCGGCGCGGTCGGCGACGGCGCGTGGCTGCAGGCCATGCTGGACGCCGAGGCGGCCCTGAGCCGGGCCCAGGCCCGCCTGGGCACGGTGCCCGCGGCCGCCGCCCGCACCATCACCGAGGCCGCCCGCGCCGAGCGCCTGGACCTGCCGGCGCTGGCCGCCCGGGCCCGCCAGTCCGCCAACCCGGTGGTCGCCCTGGTGCAGGAACTGACCGCGCTGGTCCAGGCCCTGGACCCGCAGGCGGCCGCCTACGTGCACCGCGGGTCCACCAGCCAGGACATCCTGGACACCGCGGCCGTCCTGGTGGCCCACCGGGCGCTGGGCCTGATCCGCGCCGACCTGGCCCGCCTCGAGCAGGACCTGGCCCGCCTGGCCCGCACCCACCAGGACACCCTGATGGCCGGGCGCACCCTGGCCCTGCACGCGGTGCCCACCACCTTCGGCTGCAAGGCGGCCGGCTGGCGCAGCCTGGTCCTGGACGCCGCGCAGAAACTGGCCGACCTCCAGGCCCGGGCCCCGGTCCAGCTCGGCGGCGCCGCCGGGACCCTGGCCGGCTACCTCCACCACGCCCCGGGCGCCGAGCCCGCCGCCTACACCCGCGAGCTGACCGCCGCCTTCGCCGCCGAACTGGGCCTTTGTGCCCCGCTGCTGCCCTGGCACGTGCTGCGCACCCCCGTGGCCGACCTGGCCCAGGGCGCCGCGTTCACCTGCACCGCCCTGGGCAAGATCGCCGTCGATGTGCTGTCGCTGACCCGCACCGAGGTCGGCGAGGTGCACGAGCCGGCGCCCGCCGGGCGCGGCGCGTCCTCGGCGATGCCGCACAAACGCAACCCCGTCCTGTCCGCGGCCATCCGCTCCGCCGCCCTGCAGGCGCCCCCGCTGGCGGCCGGCGTCCTTGGCTGCATGCTGAGCGAGGACGAACGCTCCGCCGGCGCCTGGCACGCCGAGTGGGAACCGCTGCGCGCCCTGCTGCGGCTGGCCGGGGGAGCGGCCCACCAGGCGGTGGAACTGGTCTCCGGCCTGTCGGTGGACACCGGGCGGATGCGCGCGAACGCGGCCCTGACCGGCGGGCAGATCGTCTCCGAGAAGATCGCCGCCGTCCTGGCCCCGCTGCTGGGCAAACCAGCGGCCCGCGCCCTGCTCAACGAGGCCTGCGCCGAGGCCGCCCGCACCGGCGCGCCCCTGGCCGGCCTCCTGCGGGCCGATGCGCGGGTGGCCGCACTGCTGGACGAAGAGCGCCACCGCGACCTGTTCGCGCCCGGCGCCTACACCGGGGCCGCCGCCGCACTGACCGAGCGCGCCCTGACCCGCACCCTGCCCGCCTGAGAGCCTGTCTTTGAACCCCCGTCGTCCGCGGGAAGCGCGGGCGCAGCGGTGGATTGGGGCCTCCCCTGCTCG
Source organism: Streptomyces sp. NPDC044106 (assembly GCF_056433985.1). Lineage (NCBI taxonomy): Bacteria > Bacillati > Actinomycetota > Actinomycetes > Kitasatosporales > Streptomycetaceae > Streptomyces > Streptomyces sp. NPDC044106. The sequence continues at coordinate 12,311 of NZ_JBWKFZ010000035.1, read as the reverse complement.
AGCGGAGCCGAGAGCTTGGGGAAGCGTGCGATCGGTGTGCGGAGTTCCAGGTCATGTGGCGGAGCCACCTGTCCTGGGGCTCCGTGCGCCGAGCGTGCGTGCCGGGCGCCGGGGCGCAGGCGGGGGTTCAAAGACAGGCTCTGAGAGCACACACCCCGGCCCGCACCCTCCAGCAGGGCGCGGGCCGGCGTGCGGGGCAGGGGCAAGGGGAGGGGCAGGGACGGGGCGGGGGGCGGGGGTCAGGAACGGGCGGCGGCGCCGGCCGGCCGGCGCCGCAGGGCGATCTCGGTGAGTTCCTCTATGTCGAACTGCGAACGCCCCGGGGTGCCGTAGCGGGTTATCTTGCCGCGGCTCACCCATTTGCGGATCGTCGCCTCGGAGACACCCGTGGCCAGGGCGGCCACATTCGTGGGTACGAGCCGGTGGCGCGGTGGTCTGTTCATGCGGCGTCCTTCCGTTGCCGGTCCAAGAGATGCCGGAGGGTCAGTAATTCGCGCATTTCCCATGAATGTCCTGACGTGCAGCTGATGCTGCCCCTGGCCGGGCTCCTTGCGGCACGCTGCGCGGTATTGATCGTCCCCGGGCAGTCGTCCACCACGCACCCGATGGCGGGCGTGCGGTGCTCTTCCGAATCCGGGTCGATGGCGCGCAGCGATTCCACCTGGAGGCCTTCGACTTCATCGGCGAATTCCACGGCGGGGGGCTGGGCGGTGAGCCACTCAAGATGGCGTATCAAAAAGGAGGCGAGCTGGGGGACGGAGCGCCCGGGAGGAGCGGTTTCGAGCTTCTCCACCACATACAGCGACCACGACTCCAAGATGGCGAGAATATTGTTCCGGGCGTCGAGCGCGGAAATATTCAGGTGGTCGCGCCTGCGGCTGCCCGACACCTTCGTCGGGTTCCTGCGCCGGGCCGTCGGCAGAATGTGGTGCAGCCCCTCCTGGTGCAGGCCGGGAAGGGTGCGCAGGGTGCGCTCCAGCTGCCCGGCACACGCGGCGCACAGCACACGGCCGGCGGCGGCCCGCACCTCGGGAGCATGGTTCCTGGGACATGAGTGAAACTCCATTGAATCTCCTTCATGAGCTGACGCGCCCCGCGGCCGGCCGCCGGAAACAATTCCGCGCCGATCACCGCAGTGAATGCTGAAACGAAGGCCCCCGAAGACGGGGGCGCGACCGAAAGGCCCGGCCAAAGACCGCGGAAGAACACCGCGGCGGCGGGAAGGACCCGGTCAGTGAATTACGGCAAAAGAAGCGGAACAGGCCCGGCAGGCGCAGGCTCTGATGTGTTCCCTCGATACGGCCGTCATGTGCATTCCATCCCCCCGTTACTGCCCCAGAACCCACCGCCACCTAGCCGCGGCCATGGGTGCACTCGGAGAGTTCCATGAGCGGTCGGGGGGTGTCAACGTGCACCCCGGCGGGAAGAGAGCGGTAATCCAGCGGTGTTAAATTTTTCCTTTCGTAATCGATCCCCCCTAAAGGGGAATTCTAGATTCCCCTTTTCTTCAGCGGGGCTCGAGTTCCCTTCCGGAACCGCCTCTGTGCCGTGCCGGGCCCCGCCCCGGCCGGCCGCCCCCCCACCGTGCTCGCTCTCTACGCCAAGGAAGTCAAGGCTGTGGCCATGGAAACGACCTGTATCGCAACCGACCAGCAAGGGGCGGCCGACGCACGCCGCACCAGCGAGGAACTGCTGCAGCGGATGGAACACCATCTGCGGGCCTTCCTCTTGGCCGAACACGACGTATGGGCGGGGGTGAACGAACGGGCGGCCGGCGCCGTCGACGCACTGCGCGGCCTGGTCGCGGCCGGCGGCAAACGCATCCGGCCCGCCTTCTGCATCGCCGGCTACCTCGCCGCCGGCGGCGACCCCGAGGACCCCGTGGCCGTGACGAGCGCCGCAGCCCTGGAAATGCTGCACGCCTCGGCCCTCATCCACGACGACATCATCGACGCCTCCAGCCACCGCCGCGGCCTGCCCACCGTCCACGCCCACCACTCCGCCCAGCACGCCGCACGCGCCTGGCAGGGCGAATCCCGCCGGTACGGCGAGGGCGTGGCCCTCCTCGTCGGCGACCTGGCCCTGGTCTACTCCGAACAGCTGATGGCCCCCGCACCCGCCGCGGTCACCCCGGTGTGGAACAGGCTGCGCTCGGAACTGATGATCGGCCAGTACATGGACATGACCGCGGCCGCCGAATTCCTCATCGACCCCCACCTCTCCCGCTGGATCGCCCTGGCCAAGTCCGGCCACTACACCATCCACCGCCCCCTGGCCGTCGGCGCGAGCGCCGCCGAACGGCCCGACCTCGCCCCCGCCTTCGAACAGTACGGCGAGGCGGTCGGCGAGGCGTTCCAGCTCCGCGACGACCTGCTGGACGCCTTCGGCGACTCCGCCGCCACCGGCAAACCCGCCGGCCTGGACTTCAGCCAGCACAAGATGACCCTGCTCCTGGGCTGGGCGATGCAGCGCGACCCGCGCATCCACCGCCTGATCACCACCCCCGGCCACACCCCCGAGGAGGTCCGCCGCCGCCTGCTGGACACCGGCGTCCCCGATGACGTCGAAAAGCACATCGCCGGCCTCGTCGAGCAGGGCTGCACCGCCATCGCCGCCACCCCCATCGACCCGGTGTGGCGCAGCGAACTGACGGCCATGGCCGAACGGGTCGCCTACCGCACCGCCTGAAAGCCGCCCACCGCACCGCGTCCGCCCGCGGGGCAGGGCAGTTCGGGGCGGGGCGGGGGAGTCCCGCACCCTCCCGCCCCGCCACCCCGGCCCCGCTGCGCCGAAGCCCCGCCCCGGCGGGTGCCCGCACCAACCCCCCGGCCACGGCCGGGGAGTTGGCGCCGGGCGGGCGGGGACGGTGCTGCGGGCACCCGCGCGAACCGGCCAAGCTGCGCGCGGCAGGCGACCGGACGGCAGCAACGTGCGGCCACCCCGCCCGCCCCCGCCCCCCGCCCCCGGGCCGGGCTGCCCCCGCTGAGCGCCCGTCTGTGAACCCCCGCCGGGCCCCGCTTCCCCCGCACCCCGTTGCGGCGTACCGTCCCGCCCGCCCCCCCGGCCGGCGCGCCGAGCGCGGCGCCCGGCACCCGGCAAGGCGGCCGCCACCCCAACTCCGCGCCCCGCGGCGGGCGTTCAGACGCCGGGCGCGCACTCGAAGACCGCCTGAGTCCGCATCGGGAGCACCTCGAGGACCGCTCGACCCCCGCCCCCTCTGCCCCCGCCCGCCCCCTCACCCCCCGGCCCCTGCGGACCCCCGCACCGGGGGCGCGGACCCCTCCCCACCAGGCACAACGAGCCCGCACACCGCGACCGGGGGCGGCCCCGCGGCCGGCCCGCGGCGGCGCGGCGCCGGGCGCGGCACCCGGGCACGCCCTTGGCCAAAGCCCGCCGCCGCGGGCCGCGCACGCCGCATGATGCAACCACCAAGGCACCGGAAGGGCGGCCAGATGAGTGCGGACGCACACGGCGTCACGGACAACGGCAGCGGCGGCCGCGGCCACGCCGTAGTGATCGGTTCGAGCCTCGCCGGGCTCACCGCGGCACGGGCCCTGGCCAACACCATGGACCACGTCACCGTCATCGAGCGCGACCGCCTGCCCCACGGCGCAGGCCGGCGCCGCGGCGTACCCCAGGCACGGCACACCCACAGCCTGACGACCACCGCCCAACAGGGCCTGGAACAGCTCTTCCCCGGCGTCGGGAAGGACCTGCAGCGGGCCGGCGCGATCCGGGTGCGCCTGCCCCAGGACATGCTGCTGCTCGGCCCGCAGGGCTGGCTGCCCCGCTTCGACTCGGGCCTGTCGATGCTTAGCGCCGGCCGCGACCTGATCGATGCGGTACTGCGCCAACGACTGCACGCCGAGCCCAGGGTCAGCTTCCTGCCCGCCCACGAGGCCACCGCCCTGCAGCCCGGCCGCAACGACACCGTCACCGGCGTCTGGGCCCGCCCCCGCGAACGCCGCAGTCCCAACGGCTGGGGCCCGCCCCGCCTGATACCCGCCGACTTCGTGGTGGACGCCTCGGGCCGCGGCTCCCGCGCCCCGCACTGGCTGGCCGAACTCGGCTACGACAGCCCCCGCGAGAGCGTGACACCGGCCCGCAGCACCTACGTCTCCACCGTCTTCGCCCCGCCCGTCGGCCACGTCGCCGACTGGAAGGCACTGCTGCTCATGGCCTCACCCGACCACCCCCACCAGGGCACGCTCAACCCCATCGAGGGCGGCCGCTGGTCGCTCACCCTGTGCACCGGCGACGGCACACAGCCGCCCGCCGACCACACCGCACTGCTGCACGCCGCCGGCGCCCTGCGCCACCCGCTGCTGCGCGACGTCATCGAGGCCGCCACCCCCCTGGGCCCCCTCTACACCTGCGCCCACACCGAGAACCGCTGGCGCCACTACGAGAAACTGCGCCGCTGGCCCGATCAGTTCCTCGTCGTCGGCGACGCCCTGGCCGTCCTGGACCCCGCCCACGGCCCGGGCATGACCCTGGCCGTCCAGGGCGCCCTGGTCCTGGACCACCTGCTGGCCGGCCACGGCACCACCGTCGGCCTCACCTACCGGCTGCGCCGCGCCCTGGCCCACCGCCTGGCCCCCGCCTGGCAGTCCAGCACCCGCCACCTGCGTACCGGCAACGGCCAGGACGCGCCCACCGGACTGCGCGCCCGCCTCGCCCGGCGCTACACGGCCCGGATCGCCGCCGCCGCCCCCACCGACCCGCACGCCGCCACCCAGCTCATCGCCCGCATCCAGGCCGCCGGACCCCTGGCCGCCGTCCCCCGCCCCCCGGCCCCGCACACCCCGCCCGCCGTCCCGCCCGCCGCCGTCGCGGCGCCGCCCAGCCGCACCCACGGCCCCCGCACGCCCCGGCGCCCGGCCCCGGCGGCCGCGCCCGCCATCGGGGTGGCCACCGGCTCCGCCCGCCTGCGCCCGCCCGGCTCCTCGGCGCAGTGGCCGGCCCCCGCGCCCCGGGCCCGCCCCCGCCCCTAAACCCCCGGCCGGCCGGCCCCGCCGCAAGAGGGGAGGCCGGGCACAGACGCCACCCGGCATGGACATAAGGTTCTGGCATGACAAGAGCGCAGCAACTACCTGCTGTAGAGGCCGACTTGGGCCACCCGCAACGGGTGCGCGGCACCAACACCCCGCCCGTCCCAGCACAGTTGACGACACGCCGGTCACCGGCACTCGAAGCCCGCTCGAAACCCGCTCAAGAACCAGCGGAGTTGGGGCAGGGCTCCGGCTCGAGCGCGGTTGTCCGGCCGCACACGGTGTCGATAGCGTTCCTCCCGCTTCAGGGCACGGGCCCGTTTGCGCCGCCGCAGGCCGCCCCCGCCACCGGCCGCACCCCGGCCGGCCCGGGTGTGCCTGTGACCACCGAGCGGCGAGGGGAGGGCGCGCGGGCATGAGCATCACCGACGAGGCACCGCAGCGGGAGCGGACCAGGGCCCCACAGGGCGAACGCGTCGCCGACTGGGCGGACGGCCGCCTCGGGATCTACCAGTGGCGCACCCTGATGCGCAAGGTCTTCCCCGAGCACTGGTCCTTCATGTTCGGCGAGATAGCGCTCTACAGCTTCATCATCCTGATCCTCACCGGCCTCTACCTCACCATGTTCTTCAACCCCAGCATGGGCGAGACGGTCTACCAGGGCCCGCACGTCCCGCTGCAGGGCGTGCAGATGTCGGAGGCCTACGCCTCCACCCTGCGCATCAGCTTCGAGGTGCGCGGCGGCCTGTTCATCCGCCAGCTGCACCACTGGGCCGCCCTGACCATGATCGCCGCGACGATGGCGCACACCCTGCGCCACTTCCTGACCGGCTCCTTCCGCAAGCCGCGCGAGCTCAACTGGCTGATCGGCGTGGTCCTGCTGGTCCTGGTCACCCTGGAGGGCTTCTTGGGCTACTCGCTGCCCGACGACCTCCTCTCGGGCACCGGCCTGCGCATCGCCGAAGGCGTCACCCTGGCCATCCCGCTGGTGGGCACCTACCTGACGATGTTCCTGTTCGGCGGCGAGTTCCCCAGCACGGACGTCATCCCCCGCTTCTACAGCCTGCACATCCTGCTGCTGCCCGGCATCATGCTGGCCCTGGTCACCGTCCACCTGATCCTGGTCGTCTACCAGAAGCACACCCAGTTCCGCGGCCCGGGCCGCACCCAGAAGAACGTGGTCGGCCAGCCCCTCATGCCGCACTACGCGGCCAAGGCCGGCGGCTTCTTCTTCCTCGTCTCCGGCGTCCTGGCACTGATGGCGGGCATCGCCCAGATCAACGCCGTCTGGGTCTACGGCCCCTACCGGCCCGACCAGATCTCCCAGGGCTCCCAGCCCGACTGGTACATGGGCTTCCTCGAAGGCGCCCTGCGCGCCTTCCCCGCCTGGGAGTTCGCCCTGGCCGGCCACACCGTCAACATGGGCGTCCTCATCCCGGCCGTCGTCCTGCCCACCCTGCTGATCGCCATCGCCGCGCTCTGGCCGTTCATCGAGGCCTGGATCACCGGCGACCAGCGCGAGCACCACCTGCTGGACCGGCCCCGCGAACAGCCCGCCCGCACCGCGTTCGTCTCCTCCCTCGCCGCCTTCTACCTGGTGCTCTTCTTCGGCGGCTCCAACGACATCCTCGCCGAGCGCTTCCACCTGTCGATGAACGCGATCACCTGGACGGTCCGCATCGGCGTCTTCGTCATCCCGGCCCTGACCTACGTCATCACCAGGCGGATCTGCATCGGCCTGCAACTGCGCGACCGCGACAAGCTCCTGCACGGCCGCGAGAGCGGACGCATCAAACGCCTGCCGCACGGCGAGTTCGTCGAGGTCCACGAACGCCTGGACCGCGGACAGGAGTACATGCTCCTCTCCCGCGAGATCCACCAGCCGCTGCCGGCCCCGCCGCGCGAGGACGACCGCGGCGTGCCCAACCCCAAATCCCGCACCCAGCTGGTCCGCCACCGGCTCAGCCGCTGGCTCTCCGGCGGCCAGATCCCCCACCCCAGCCCGCAGGAGATGCAACACGCCCTGACCCACCTGAACCCCTCCTCCAACGGCAACGGCAACGGCCACGCACCGGCTGCCCTGCCCGCCCCCGCCGAGCACCGCGAGAGTGACCAGCCCCTGCACTGACCGGCCCGGGGGCCCGGCCCACCGCGGCCGCCCCCCCCACGAACGCGGCGCGGGTGACCAGGGGACGGGTCACCCGCGCCGCCCTGCACCGCCCCCGGCCCCGACCGGCCCCCCCGCCCGGGCCGCGGGCCGCGTCCGGGCAGCCGGGGGAGGGGATACGCGGGGTCGGGCGCCCCGCCCCGGCACCGCACCCGCAGCCCGGCGAAGGCGGTACGCGGCCGGGCACCCTCCGCAACCCGCCCGCACCGTCCCCCCCCGCAGCCCAGCGCTCCGCCCCGCACCCCAACGCCCCATGCCCTCCCCACCCGGGCCCGTCCAGGCCGGGGGAGGGCAGCGGTGCACGCGCGGGCGCCCCTGTGGGGCCGGGCCCCGCACCCCGCCCCGTATCGCGCCCCTCCAGGCCGGGGGAGGGCAGCAGTGCACGCGCGGGCCTCCCTTGGGGGGCCCCGCCCCAGCCCCCGCCCCGTACCTCGGGGCCCGGCCCCGGCCCGGCAGCCCGCCCCGCGCCCCGCATCCCCCTCGGGCCGCGCCCCGCATCCCCTTCGGGCCGCGCCCCCCCGCACGCCGCCCCAACTCCCGCCCCCCTCCCGCCTGTTCGCCAAGGGCGAGGGCGCCCCCGGCGGGCCCCGCCCTCATGCGCGCCCCCAACTCCCGCCCGCGACCGGCCGTTCGCCATGGCGAGGGCCCCCGGCGGGCCCCGCCCCCAAGCGCGCCCCCAACTCCCGCCCCGCGCGCGGCCGTTCGCCGCACCGCAGGCCCCGGCAGGCTCCGCATCCGCGCGCCCCGTCCCGCACCCCGTGCGCCCGACCGGCGTCAGGGATGCCCGGCGCGGGCCGGGGGAGGGGCCGCACCCGGCTCCGCTTGGAGTGACCCACGTCACTTTGTAGGACTCTTGGTGCGGGGCCCCGCCCGTGTCACTATTTCTGCAGACCTCCCCTGCCCAAAAACTGCGCCCCCTCCTTGTCGAGTGTGGAGCCCTTGGCCGCCGGGGGAGTTGCGTCAGGGCGCCGGGCGGCGCGGGAGTCCCGCACACCGCCTGACGGCCCCTCACCCCGGAAGTCCCCGGCCCCGGCCGAGCCCGCCGGCAGGCCCCCGCCGCCCGGCCCGGCGGCCCGCGCAGTCCCCGTCCTGCGCGCCCGGCCGGCACCCCGGCCCTCGTTCCGCAACCCCCCGCGAGTCCCGCGCACGGCCGCCTGGCCGGCCCGGTGCGCCGCCTTGTCCTTGCCGCCGGCCACACCGGCGCCGCAATCCACCCATGGAGGAATGATGTCGGGAACCGCCGATCTGGCGAGTGTCTACGCCGCCGTCGAGGAGTCAGCCGGGCTGCTGGACGTCACCTGCTCGCCCGAGAAGGTGCGGCCCATCCTGGCCGCGTTCGAAGAGGTCCTGCCCGATGCCGTGATCGCCTTCAGGGTGGCCACCAACGCGCGCCACGAGGGGGAGTTCGACTGCCGCTTCACGGTGCCCGCGAGCATCGACCCCTACGCCGTCGTGCTGGAGAAGAAGCTCACCACCCAGAGCGGCCACCCGGTCGAGTCCCTGATCGGCGAGGTCCAAAAGCACTGCTCCGTCGACAGCTACGGCGTCGACTTCGGGGTCCTGGGCGGTTTCAAGAAGATCTGGGTGTACTTCCCCGGCGGCCGCCACGAGAGCATCGGCCACCTGGCGGGCCTGGACTCCATGCCCGCCGCCCTGGCCCACAACGAGGACTTCTTCGCCCGCTACGGCCTGGCCGACAAGGTCGACCTGATCGGCATCGACTACGGCAGCCGGACGATGAACGTCTACTTCGCCGCCACCCCCGAGGTCGTCGCCCCCGACACCGTCAAGGCGATGCACCGCGAGATCGGCCTGCGCGAGCCCAGCGAGCAGATGCTTGACTTCTGCGGCAAGGCGTTCGGCGTCTACGCCACCGTCAACTGGGAGTCGGCGAAGGTCGAGCGGATCTCCTACAGCGTCAAGACGGAGAACCCGCTGGAGCTCTCCGCCCGGCTCGGAACCAAGGTCGAGCAGTTCCTGAAGAGCGTTCCCTACGGCATCGACACGCCCAAGATGGTCTACGCCGCGGTGACTTCCGGCGGCGAGGAGTACTACAAGCTCCAGTCCTACTACCAGTGGCGCACCAACAGCCGGCTGAACCTTTCCTACGTCGGCGGACGTTCGTGATCAGCAGTCCCCGCAGCACCCCCCGCACACTCTTCGAAAGGGATCAGCGCACAATGACGTCAACTGAAGCCACTCTCGGACGCTTTCGCGAGTACATGGTGGGCCCCTCGCGGTTCATGAGCCTGCTGTCCGTCTTCGAGCTCGGCATCATCGACAAGCTCCGCGAGCACCCCGCACTGACCGCAGCCGAACTCGGCGAGGCCGTCGGCGCCAAGCCCGACGCCGTCGAGCAGCTGCTGTTCCTGCTGGTCAAGGAGGGCTTCGTCGCCCAGGACGAGACGAGCGGCGCCTACACCCTGGACGCGCTCGCCGAGGTCGCCGAGAGCGACCTGAAGCGCGCCCTCACCTACATGAACATGATCAAGGTGGTGGCGCTGCGGCAGCTGTTCTACCTCACCGACAGCGCGCGCACCGGCACGATCGTGGGACTGAAGGAGCTGTACGGCACCGAGGGCGGCACCCTCTACGACGCGGTGGCCGAGCACCGCGACCTCAACGACGCCTGGCTGACGCTGATGAACAACGTCACCGCCAACATCGACCCCTGGTTCTTCGCCAACGTCGACGTGCCGGCCGGCGCGCAGGTGCTGGACGTGGCCGGCAACACCGGGCTCGGCGCGATCCACACCTACCGGCACAAGGCCTCCCCGGGACTGAAGGTGACCACCTTCGACCTGCCGGAGAAGGAAGCCGCCTGCCTGGAGAACTTCGACAAGCACGGGGTGCGCGAGCACTGCTCCTTCATCGGCGGCAACGTCTTCGACGAGATCCCCGCCGGCTTCGACACCGTACTGATCAAGCACTTCCTCGACATGTTCGACAAGGACGACGTCTTCACCATCCTGCGCGGCGTCTACCGCGCGCTCGAGCCGGGCGGCACCGTCAACATCATGGTGCCGGTCTACCCCGAGGACATCCGCGACACCGACAACTACAACGTCGACTTCTTCCCGGCCTTCTTCATCGGCTGCACCATGGGCCAGGGCGGCCCGCAGAAGATGTCGGTCTACCAGAGCTGGCTGGAGGAGTGCGGGTTCAAGGTCACCAAGGCCATCACCAAGGACCCCGCCGAGGTGCCCCGCGACGTCATCCCCGTCCAGGCCATCCTGTGCGCGACGAAGGTCGCCTGAGCGGCCCGTGCCCGGGCACCGCGGACCGGCGCGTCCGCCGTGCCCGCGCCCTGCCGCCCGCAAGCGCCGACCGGCACCTGGAGGATGCATGCCCGCAGTGACCGGGACCGACGACGTGTGCGCGGCCATCGAGGAGGCGGCCCGCCTGGTGGGCCTGGACTGCCCGCCGCAGACAGTCCGGCCCGTCCTGAGCGCGTACGCGGACGGCCTGGCCCAGGCCGGTGTCGTCTACAGCGTCTCGACCCACGGGCCACGCCCGGCCGAGCTCGACTACACCGTCACGGTGCCGGTGAGCAGCGGCGATCCCTACGCCACCGCGCTGGCCCACGGATTCCTCACCCCCACCGACCACCCCGTCGCCGCCCTGCTGTCCGCCGTCCGCGAGCGGTTGACGGTCAGCGAGTACCTCATCGACGCCGGGGTCGTCGCCGGGTTCAGCAAGATCTACGCGCACTTCCCGCAGGACGTGCGCCGCACGGGAGAACTCGCCGCCCTGCCCGCCATGCCCGGCGCCCTGGCCACGAACGCCGCCCTGCTCGAACGGCACGGCCTGCGCGACGTCGCGATGCTCGGGATCGACTACCGGCGCCGCACGGTCAACCTGTACTTCACCCAGCTGAGCCAGGAGTGCCGCACCCCGGCCAACCTGCGCTCCCTGCACCGCGAGCTCGGCCTGCCCGAGCCCGACGAGCAGATGCTGGCCTTCGCGGGGCGCTCGTTCAGGATCTACACCACCCTGGCCTGGGACTCCCCGCGCATCGAGCGGGTCTGCTACGCCCCGCCGCCCGCCCGCGGCTGGGACCGGGCCGGCCTGCCGGTGCCCATCACCGACCAGGTCGAGCAGTTCGTGCGCAGCGCCCCGCGCGCCTACGCGGGCGAGCCCATCGTCATCGCGGCCGTCAAGTGGGAGAGCGGCGGGCACTACCTCAACCTGGGCCCCTACTACCAGCTCTCGCCTCTGATGCGAAAAGTGATCAGCGCGGTGCACAACGGCAGGATATGAACACGTCCTGAACTCTTTTCCGCGCAGAGAAATTGCCTGACCCGGGACCCGGTCCAGGGTCAGGCAATTTCTCTGCCAGGAACCGCCCTTTTCCCGCCACAAAAGGCGCACCGCATTGTTTTGGCCGATGCGGGCCCCGCCATGCCCATCTTGAAGTTGAACATTGAACCATGTTCAGGAGTGTAACGTCGGAACGGTGTTGATTTTGCCCTCGGCAATCAGGCAGGATCACCCAAGTCAACAGGGGGATTCCACTTCTGTGGCGACCCCCCTCATTCATTCGCCATTCACAGAAGGGGACACCCGTGTCCGAAACCGCCACCACCGAGGGCTTCAGCGACGCCGCCGAACTGCGCCGCGCCAACCGGGCCACCGTCGAGCAGTACATGCACACCCTGGGCCAGGACCGGCTGCGCCGGCACGAGCTGTTCACCGAGGACGGCCGGGGCGGCCTGTGGACCACCGACACCGGATCCCCGGTGGAGACGGTGGGCCGCGACCGGCTGGCCGAGCACGCCGTGTGGTCCCTCGGCTGCTTCCCGGACTGGGAGTGGTACAACATCCAGATTTTCGAGACCCAGGACCCCAACCACTTCTGGGTGGAATGCGACGGCCGCGGGAAGATCCTCTTCGGCGACTACCCCGAGGGCTACTACGAGAACCACTTCCTGCATTCCTTCGAACTCGAGAACGGCAAGATCAAGCGCAATCGCGAGTTCATGAACCCGTTCCAGCAGCTGCGGGCACTCGGCATACCGGTCCCGGAAATCAAGCGCACCGGCATCCCCACCTGAGAACCACTACATTACCGCTGGATCGGAGTACGTCAATGGAAGACGTTATACGGGAGATTCGTATCCGCGGGGCTCTGCAGCAACCCGACTGGAGCGACA
>NZ_JBWKFZ010000034.1:0-28069 GCF_056433985.1 Streptomyces sp. NPDC044106 | reverse complement strand
GACGACAGAAGACTCGCGGCACCCACCCGTCACCGCATCAACTTTGGTGCACTCTCATCCGTACGAGGTGGTGCACGTTCACTTGTACGCCGACACCAGCCCGAGCAACCTCACTCGCCATCACGCCAGAGGACCTGACCAGCCGAAATCAAGATGGCGGAACTTCAATGGATGAGCGGCCACTGCCCGATTGGGCAGGAGGGCTTGGAACTGCTCCCACAACGGGTCGGTATGGATGCGGGCAGGACGGGCACGTGACCTTCGTTCGGCCGTAGAGGGCGTTGACCAGCAAGTCCCGCAGGGGTGTGCCGTCCCGATTGTCATGGCGGCACACCCCTGCGGGACGAAAGTCACCCGGCCTGTTCCTGCAGGTCTGTTGCGGGAGCGGGCGCGGGCATGCGCCAGGCCACGACCGCGCCGGTCACGAGCCCCATGGCGGCCAGCAGGGTGGCGACCAGGAACGGATCGAGGGAGTGCAGGGACGGGGCGAACCCGATCCCGACGCAGAGTGCCACCCCGGTCGCACCGCCCAGCTGGTCAGCCGCACGCTGGACGCCCGAGGCGGTCCCGGCGTCGTCCTCAGTGACGCCGCTGACCGCGAGGTACTGGAGCCCCACAAGGCCGAACCCCATCCCGGCCGCGATCAGGAGCATGGCCGGGATCATCGCCACACCGTCTGCCCGCAGGGCCGCGATGGCCGCGATCACTGCCATCGCGGCCGCGGTGAACCCGATGCCGGCGAGCACGCACGCGCGTGCTCCCCAGCAGCCCAGCAGGCGGGGCACGAGCAGGGAGAACACGATCAGCGAGAGGGCCAGAGGAAGCATCGTCAGACCCGCGCCCAGCGGGCCGATGCCCAACCGGTCCTGCAGATACAAGGTGAACAGCAGGAACGAGGTCGACAGCGCCCCGCTCAGCAGCATCGTGGCCAGGTTGGCCGCCACACGCGTGCGGTTGGCGAAGAAACGCAGCGGCAGCAGCGGGTTGCGCGAGCGTGCCTCGATCTGCACGAACCCGGCCCCAGCGGCCATCGCCCCGGCCAAGGCCCCCACGATCACCCATGCGGGCGTTCCGGGTTCACCGGCCTCGACCACGCCGAAGGTGAACAGCAGCGGGCAGGCGGTCAGCAGCAGCGCGCCGGGAAGGTCCAGCCGCGAAACGTCCTTGGCCACAGGCCGTTCCCCCTCGACCAGGAAGACGGCCGCCAGCAGCACGATCAGGATGAACGGGACCGAGACCAGGAAGATCCACCGCCACCCCAGGTGGGCGGTGATGACTCCGGACAGGACGAACCCGACCACGAGACCGCAGCTGGCCACCGCCGCCCACACGCTCAGGGCCCGCGACCGGCGTGGCCCTTCGGGGAACATCAGGACGATGGTGGCCATCGCGGCAGGCAGCGCGATGGCCTCACCGGCGCCCTGCAACAAGCGCGCGACCACCAGCAGCGCAAACGTGGGAGCCAGGCCCGCCAGCAGGGACGCGGCGCCGAACAGGCCGGTACCGAGCAGCAGCACGCGCCGCCGCCCGAGCAGGTCGCCCAGCCGGCCACCGAGCATCAGCAGCCCGCCACCGGTGACCGTGTACCCGACCACGACCCAGGTCAGAGCGTGCTCGTCGACGTCGAAGTCAGCGCCGATCGAGGGCAGGGCGATGTTGACCACGGTCACGTCGACCGCGATGAAGAACTGCAGCATGGACATCGCGCACAGCACCAGCCATGCGCGTGCCGGGGACGGGCTGTGCCCGCGTGAAGAAAGGATGCCTGGAAGCATCAGGTGCTCCGTCGCTCAGAAGAAGTTCTGAGCAGCACTAACGTGCCGCTCCGGTCTGAATCACGAAGCGGCTGGACGTCCAGGAAGAGTGTGTGAGTCGAACGTCCCGCCGCTAGCGGGACGACCTGGTCACTGCGGCGCAAGTGGCCGCACACGAAGCAGCAGACATGCCGTGAACGCTACCAGGGCAGAGACACCCGGCTCAGACACCTGCCTGACATCTCATCTCTTCACTCGTAGGCCCGTTCGCCAGAGCTTCTCGGGCACCGGGAACTCCGGCGCCGCGGAGCACCCATCCGCGCGATCTCTTACGAGTTGGTGCGTGATAGCGGGTGAGGTGTGTTCGGCCTTGCCGTGGCCGGTTTTCAGATGTTGGCGGTGCGGTCGGAGACGAGGCCGGCGATGGCGCGGTAGGTGTCGGGCAGGACATCTCGCTGGTGTGTCCAGCGGGTCAGTTGCTTCCAGCGTTTGTGATCGGCAAGGGCGTGTTCGACGGTGATGCGGTCGGACGAGTGCCGGTGGCGGTCCCGTTCCCATTACTGGACTCTGCCGGGCAATGCTCCCGGCCGCGGTTTTCTGGGCGGTGTGATCGCTTGGCCACGGTGGTCGCGGCTCAGGCCGAGGTAGCCGTCGTCCAGGAGGACTTCGACGTCGGGGAAGTGCCGGAAGCAGACGGAGATGCCTTCGTTGCGGGCGGCCGTGGCGTCGTGCATACGCCCAGGTCGCAGGGCATCGGTCCATAACGTGCGGCCTCGCCAGTCGGCAATCACGGTGGCCTTCATCGTGTTCTGCTTCTTCTTGCCCGAGACGAAGGCACGACGTCCGCCGCGGCCGGCCGGTGGCCGGCGGACCTGGATCTCGGTGGCGTCCAGCCGCAGCTCGATGCCTTCGGCCTGGGCATAGGCAAATACATCCGTCAGCGTCCGAAGCTGCAGGCCGGGACGGTCGGGAACCGCGCACCCCCGCTCCGCCAGGAGCGTGCGCACCTCTCCGATCGCCCGGGTGACCGTGGAACGGTCGACACCGAACAGCAAGCCCAGCACCGAGTGCGGCAGGTCGTGCCACAGATGGATCAGTGTGGCCACCAGCCTGTCGACGAACACCAGCTGATGGCGGGCGCCGGCACCCGCGGCCCGCTTCCTGGCCCTGCCCCGCGTCGCATGCCGACGACCTTCGACCCCGGCCTGCCACGGCTCGGCCAACTCTTCGACCAGACAGGCAAGATGAGACCGAGAGATCCCCGTGAACAGCCGATGCGCCAGCACCGCCCGATTGACCATGATCGCGACAGCGGGATCATGCCATCCACCTGGCTCGACACCTCACCCGCTATCACGCACCAACTCGTTAGACGGTGTCCTACGTGGTGAGCCGGATGAGCCGTTTGAAGCAGCACAGGGCGGCAGCGAGTCCGAGAAAGGCCAGGTAGTTGCGGGGATTGCGCTCGTAGCGGGGGCTGAGGCGGCGGTAGCCGGACAGCCATGAGATCGTCCGCTCGATCACCCAGCGGCGGCGCCCCAATCGTTCACTGGACTCGACTCCCCTGCGGGCGATGCGCACGCCGATGTGCTTTCCCCACAGCCATTTCCGCAGGTGGGGGATGTCGTACGCCTTGTCCGCGTGGAGCCGCTGCGGCTTGAAATACCGTCCGCGGTGCGGGTCGTGTTGCGTTTGGTGACCCTCGACCATGGGCTTCAGCCCCTCGCAGTCGTGGACATTGGCGGCCGAGACGCCGACGAGGAGGGGCAGCCCGTTCGCGTCCGACAGGATGTGCATCTTGGAACCCGGCTTGCGCCGGTCCACGGGGCTCGGACCTGTGTGTTCGCCCCCCTTTTAGCGCGGACGTGGGCGGTGTCCAGGACGACGCGGGTGACGTCGATGAGGCCGGCATCGTCGAGCCGGTGCAGCACGGCCTGGTGCAGCCGGCCACTGCTCGACATCACGGGCTGGCGGCCGGAAGAGATAGACGATGGCGTCGCCCTGATGACCGAGCTGGGGCGGTGGCCCGGCGGCCGGGCGCTGTACGACCCGCGCCCCGACGACCCGCGCCCATCGGGCGGCCCGGGTGTGGTGTGCCGCTTCTACTACTCCGGCGACACGCCCTGACCCCGGCCGCCGGCCTCGGCGCCCGGCCTGCCCTCGGTCAGCTGGCTGGCGGTGTTCTCGATCCACAGCAGCGCCCACTCGACTCCGGCCCGCCACCCGGGTTCCGCGCTGTCGTAGCGGCCTTCGGCGTCGGCGCGGATGTTGGCGGCGAGGGCGCGCAGATCCTTCTGCAGTCCCTGCCGCTTGGCCGCGTCCATGGCCTGGATCATCTCGTCGGTGATGTCACCGGGTCGCAGTGCGCTCATCGCCCCACCTTGGACGATGTCCCCCGCCGCTGGCCATATCTCCAGGGCGCTGACCTGTGAACTGCAGTGGCGATAGCGTCCGGCCCCATGACCACCACCGACACGATCGCGGCCCTGGCTCTGACCGTCGTGGTCGTCGCTGCCGCTGCCGCCATCGGCTCCTGGAGGGCCGCGCGCAACGCCAACGGGGCTGCACAGACCCTGTCCCGGATCGAGCAGCAGCGCCTGCACGCTGATCTCACCCCGCACTTCCGCTGCACGGTCGTGGCCAACGAGGCCCGCTCCACCGCCATGCTGCGAGTCCACCTCGAAGGCCCGCCCGGCCTGCTGTCCCACGGCGCCATCGAGATCACCGCGTCCCTGCGCAACGACAACCCGCACCGGGGCGGCGGGCCCCAGCTCGCAGGTGCCCCGGCTCCCGAAGCGGTCCGCGCCCACGTCTGGGGGCCGTGGAAGTTCAGCGCGGACGACCGCGACGACACCGGCCGGACGGCCGCTCCGCAGCAGCTGGCGATCGGCGAGTGGACGCGATACGGCCTCACCCCCACCACCCCGCCACCGTGGTCGACGACCAACACGCACGACTGGCAACGCGACTACGCGAACGAACCGGTACGCCTGAGCATCACCGCCAGGTCCAAGGGCAGCGAGTGGATCGTGCCGCTGGAAGTCCCCGTCACCATCGAGGGCACCTCCTGACCACGGCAGGTCAGGAGTCGGTGATGTGGTCGAAGCCGCTCAGCATCGGCGTCAGCTCCTGAGCACACCCGCACAGCCGCGTGCCCGGGTTCTCCGCGACGTTCAGCGCCTGCTCCACACCGAGCAGCGGCGCCCCCTGCGGCGCTTCCTCGCAGTCCGGCGCGTGCAGCACACCACGGGCCGGGCCCTGTCCCTCGCGCGCCTTCGCCAGCACCCAGCCCGAAGGCCGACGCTCCCCGAGGACCTCACGGACCATCGACTTCGGCGCAGACGGAAGGGGCTCAGTGGGGACCTGGTCGTAGTCGACGCCGTCGGCTGGGCGCACGTGGTCGGGAGCCCGGACCCATACCCGGTACTCCGCGGCCTCTACGCTGCCGTCCTCGAGGTCCCGGTACGACGGCAGTCCCACGAGGTACACCCACCCGTTCTCGGTCTGCCGCCGCCTCCACAGCCGTGCCACGACCTCCTGCTCAGGGTGCCCGAGCACCGGGTCGGCGGGCAGCACGACTCGCACCGGCACCGGCCGGGCTGCGTCGTCGGAGGGCGAAGTCACGGCCCCACCGTAGGCAGCCGGGCCCGCCCCTACCGCAGGCGCGGGCCCGGCGCGCGCCTGCGCCGTCAGCGGCGCTTCATGCCGATCCCGGACGCGACGTCCTCGGACAGGCTCTCGTACGGCAGGCCGGCCTTCTCCACGATGTCGACGAGGACCTCGTGCTTGGCGTAGTGGGCGGCGTCGGTCAGCCCGGCCTCCAGGCGGGCCAGGCGGCGCAGGAAGCGTTCCATGTCGACCGTGCCGCCCTCGCGGATCGCTTTCCAGACGCGCGCGTACTTGGCCGCCCAGTCCTCCAGGGTGGCGCGGTCGCCGTCGACCAGGCCGTCGTCGTCCAGCTGGCCGCGCTGCCGGACGCTCATCGGCCGAAGCCGGTGGTGGCGGGCGGCGGAAGGCCGCTGGTACGCCCAGATCTCCGCGCCGCTGCCTCCGGAGTCGACCACGACCGATCCGACCAGCAGGTCGAAGGCGTCCTCGATGGCGGCCGCGGCCTTGTCGATGTCGCTCGCCGGACGGCGGGTGACCAGCTGCACGTGCCCGACCCAGCCGTCCGCGTGCTCCAGCACCTCGAGCACCGCGCCGGGCAGCGGCCCGCCGGGCGAGGCGATCTCGCGGTCCCAGATCTCCCGCACGTCCGTGTCCCGCTGGTCCAACTGGCTGCGCCTGCCCGGCTGTTCGTGCTCGGCCATCGGTCCCTCTTCCCCTAGATCGGTCCTGCATCTCCTGTTGTACCGACTGCGGCTCACAGGCGGAGTGCCTGCGGATTTTCGGTCCGGAAAGTTATCCACAGATCGCAGGTCAGGGCCCACTTTTCGCTGCGTTCTATCCACAGGCAAGCGGCTTTACGGTTCGTGTCCGCTTCCGGGTGTGAGGTGCCGGGACGCGCACACCGAAAGGGCACGGCCGATGGCACAGACGAAGTTGTTCGGCAGGACCCTGGTGCCCGAGCGCCAGAATGTCGCGTCGGTCCGCTTCACCCCGTCCATCGGCCGGCCGGCCAGGAACCGGCCGATGCTGGCGGCCTTCAAGGACCCCAAGGTCCGCGAGATCGTGGCCGCCGCCAAGGAGTCCGCGCCCGTCATCGGGATCGGCTCCGCAGGGCGGATCGTCACCGTCGACCTGGACGCGGAGTCCCCGCACATTCTGGGCAACGCCTCCACGGGCGGCGGCAAGTCGGTGACCCTGCGGTGCATCGCCTGCCAGATGCTCCACCACGGCAGCCGCGTGTTCGTCCTCGACACCAAGCGGATTTCCCACCCGTGGGTGTCCGGGCTGCCCGGGGTCACGTACTGCCGCGACATCGCCGACATCCACGACCAGCTCATCGCCCTGGGCATGGAAGGCCGGCGCCGCACCCGCGTCGCCGACGACCTGGGCATTGACGCCGACCCCAAGGCCATCGGCCCGCGCATCTTGATCCTCCTCGAAGAGGTCAACGCGACGATGAAGCAGCTGGCCCGCTACTGGGAGCGGACCCGCGAGTCCGGCGACCCGAAGGTCTCTCCGGCCGTCGACGCGCTGAACGAGATCCTCTACATGGGCCGCCAGCTACGCATGCACGTCCTGCTGGTCGCGCAGTCCGCCACCGCCCGCGCCCTCGGTGGCCCGGAGGTCCGCGAGCAGTTCTCCACCCGCATCCTCGCCAAATACAGCGTCAACGCCTGGCGGATGCTCGCTCCGGAGGTCCACCCCGCGCCGAAGTCCACCAAACACCGAGGCCGCGCCCAGGTCGTCAGCGGCGGCTCCGCGCGGGAGACGCAGATCCTGTTCTTCACCGAGGCCGAAGCCCGCGAGTGGGCCACCACCGGCAAGGAGTCCGCGGCCGCCGACAGGCCCGTCCCGGTGCAGCTGCACAAGCCGCCCACCGACTCCCTCGCCGACGCTGGGTCCGCCACTGTCCCCGGCCTCCCGCCCGTCCCCGAGCAACTCGCGGGCGGGGACCGGCCCACCGACGCCCTGCACTCCGCCCCGGCCCCGGCCGCCGCGCCCGGCGAGCTCGCGTCCAACGCCACGGCGACGCCGCCGGCGACCTCGGCCCCCGTCGACGACGACCAAGTGGTGGGGCTCCGCGAGGCCGCCGAACACCACCTGCCCGGCATCACCCTGGCCGCGCTGCGCTTCGCTCGCGCCAACGACCCGGCCTTCCCCGCCTCGGCAGGCAAGCGCGGCGCCGAACTCCTCTACCGCGTCGGCGACCTCAAGAAGTGGGCCCGCAACCGGCCCCGTGCCGCCACCGGCACCACCGACCTCGACTGACCGGGCCCTGTCCGCTTCAGCCGACACGATCCACCCCCTGGGGAACACCCGGTTCACCAGGACCAGCACAAGGAACACCGCACCATGCTGTGGAACAAGGACAAGAGCACCCTCCCGGAGCTGCTGCGCCTCACCGACCCGGGCCTGCGCGAGCAGCTGGCGGCGATACCGGCCTCCCAGGCACTTATCGGGCTTGGAGCCGACGGGCAGCCGGTCAGCATCAACTGGGACACCGAATCGCCGCACGTCCTGGTCTGCTCCGCCACCGGCGGCGGCACCTCGACCGTCCTGCGCACCCTGGCCGCCCAGCTTATGCACCACGGCGCGCACACCGTGGTCCTCGACTCCAAGCGGATCTCCCAGAGGTGGGCCTCTGGCATCGACAACGTCACCTACTGCCGCGACATCGAGGTCCATCCACGACGCCCTGGTCGGCCTCCGGACCGAACTGCAGCGCCGCATCGCCCACGGCGACCAGCACGGCGACTGCGATGACCTGCCGCGTCTGACGGTGCTGCTCGAGGTCGCCCACCACACGCGGAGGCAGCTGACCTGCTACTGGGACAAGGTCCGCCAGGCGAACGACCCGAAGACCTCCCCGGCCCTCGACGCCCTCCACGGGCTCCTCTTCGCGGGCCGCGCGGCCCGCATGCACGTCCTCCTCGGAGGCCAGCTCGACACCACCCCGCTGGGCGTCTTCGCCCGCGAGCAGTTCTCCACCGTGATCCTGGGACGGGTCAACACCCGCACCTGGGGCCGCCTCGCCCCGAAGATCCACCCCGCCCCGAAGAGCAGCACCCGCCCCGGCCGCGTCCACGTCGTCCAGGGCACCACCGCCCACCCGACGCAGGTCCTGCTCCTGACCGACACCGAAGCCGCCGACTGGGCCGCCACCACGGCGGCCGGGAAGAACTGATCTGGAGGCGGACACACCACGGGCCCGGGGGAGCGGCCATGACATCCCCGGGGCCCGACTCCTGGAGTCGCGCTGTCCAACGACTGCGCGACTCCGCCGTTACGTCGTCGCCAGCTCCGGCACTTCGAGCGCCTCAGCGACTTTCCGGGCCATCGCGGCCACCTCCGGCGGGAAGCGGTCCAGCGAGCTGAGGTCGTCGCAGAGCCTGGCCCGCAGCCCGTGCAGACACGCCATCGTGAACAACACCTCCGGGGCGTCCTCGGGCTGCTGCGCCTGCTCCGCCTGGCGCTGCCCTCGCACGTACATCGTCCGCACCGCCCCGATCTCGTCACTGCCCGCGGATGCCTCCTTGCCCAGCAGTCCGTCCAGGTGCGCCCGGTCGTGGTCCTGGGGGCCGTTCGCGCGGTCCTGCTGCTGGCTGAGCTGGAGGTAGCCCCGCAGCGTCTCCGGGTTCACGCCGACGTCCTCGCAGTACGCGGCGATCAGCATGGCCACGCAGTTCATGGTGTCCGCCGCGTCCGTGGCCCGGTACAGCGTCATCCGCTTCCAGTCCCGGGCGACGTCCGAACCGGCGTAGCTCATGACCTCCTGGCAACGCTCGACGGCCTCGGACGTGAGCTGGTAGACGGCGCGGCGCATCGGCTCGGGCATCGGGGTGTGTTCCATGGCCCGCACGGTAGGGGGATTGCGCCTTCCGGCACCGCAGTTGCGGCCCCTGGTCACCCGTACAGACCAGACACCGTCACGGCTGCCGGGTTGATGCGGCCTCATCGGCCGGGATCGGCTTGAAGGAGAAGCTCTCGGCGGCCACTGGTGCACAGCGGCCGCCGAGAGCTTCGTTGCGGTCGGCCGGTGCCGACGGGGGAGGCGGCACCGGCCGACGATCAGGGAGAGGCCGTGGCGGTCGCCTCCGCAACAGGAGCGGTGTCTTGGAGCCGGTCCAGCCGCTCATACAGTGCGCGCAGCAGCCTGCCCCGATTCTGGACCCGGCGCAGCGTCCGGCATGGCTGGGAGAGACGGCCCTCGGTTTCACCCAGCACGATCTCGGCGAACAGCCGCCGACCGTCGTCCTGGGGGAGACGCTCGGCCCGCTCGCGTACATCGTCGGCGACCGCGTGCGCCGCCCCCGCGAGCAGGAAACCGACCTGTGCGTAGTCGTCCGGCTGCAGCGCCTGCGGGTCGTACCACGCCAGGACGGCCCTGACCAACCGCTCGTGGGTAGTGCGATCCAGCGGCAGCTCTCCCTCGGACTGGCCCTCCGGGGCGTGGAGCACGGTGTAGCTCATGGGGTGGCCGCCTTGTCGTGTGCGGGCTCGGCGAGCTTGTGCAGGTGGGCCGCGAGCTGGTCGGCGCCGACGAGGGCGGGCGGCTGTTCGCGCGGGGAACTGACCCAGTGGGCCACCGCCGTGCCGTCGAACTCGCTCGAGGGGATGAGCAACTGGTGCCCCTTGGAGAGCACGCGGACACCGGGCACGCCGGCGCAGGAGTTGCCGGTGCCAGCCGCCACCATCACGTACAGCACGTCCCGCAGATGGTCGGCGAGTACGGGATAGCCGCGGCGGGTTCCGGCGCGCAGTGCGGTGAGCGCCGCCAGGCCGGTGTCCATCGGGGTGATGGACACCGCGTCCCACAAGTTTCCGCAGGCCACCCACTGGATGCGGTCCCTGGCGCGCTCCCACCGTGCATGTTTCTCGGCGGTGGGCTCGGCCAGCTCGTGCCACGTGGGCGCCGGGGCCTTCTTCTCGGTCTTCACCGTTGGGCCGGCGGATGAATTCGCCACGGCGTGCTCCCCTGATCAGTCGTCACGTCACTGTCCACGCAAGCAGCAGCGCGCAGCCGGGTGCGACGGCCAACCGATGAAAGAACGATGCAAGTCGGCCCGTGCGGGGTGAACTGCGGCCAAGGCCGGGGCAGGAGAACCAGGGGAGCGGTACGGTCGCCGCACCCGTCCGTCGCGCGGCCTTGGAGCCGGTATGGCCGACCACCGCAAGCCCATCCCCAATACCCGGTTGCGGGCTGTCCGCGAACTCGAATTCCAGATGAGCCGGGGCGAGTTGGCCAAGAAGGTCAACGAGACGGGCAAGGCGATGGGCGAGAACGTCGCCTGCGGATCACGGCTGATCGCGGACTGGGAAGACGGAAATGTCGGCTGTCCCCGCGCCGTGTATCAGCGCATCCTGACCACGATGACCGGGCGCAGCATGGCCGACCTCGGCTTCAGCCTGCCCACACCAGCACTGCCCGTACTGCCCGCCGCTCCACCGCACGGGCTCCAGGAGGAGGATTCGGTGTACCGACGCGCCTTCCTGCTCGACGGCGCGAGCGCGATCCTGGCTCTCCCACTCACCGGGGAGAAGCGGGCACCGGGCAAGATCGGCGCCAGCGAGGTGCGTGCTGTCAGGGCGGCCGTGGTCAAGCTGTACGCCAAAGACCACGACCACGGCTCGGCGCCGTTGCGCCAGGCCGCGTCCGAGGCGCTGCATACCGCCTACCAGTGGCTGCAGTCGGGAACCCACACCAGCCGCACCGAGTCGAAGCTGCGCTCGGCGACCGGCGCCCTGTCGATCGCGGCCGGGTGGCTCTCCTACGACTCCGGCCGCGCCGGGGATGCGCACTCGCTCTACGGCGAGGCCCTCGCGGCCGCGAGGATCGCCGACGATCCCGAGCTGGAGGCGCACGCCTTCGGCTGCCTCTCCCTGCTCGCCAAAGCATCCGGCCGCCCCCGCGAGGCGATCTCCGCCGCGCAGGGCGCACAGACCGTCGCCCGCCATCTCGGCTCCCCACGGCTGCTCTCCCTCTTCCACATGCGCGAGGCCGGCGGCTGGGCCCTGATGGGCGACGCCAGCGCCACCGACAAGGCGATCGTCCGCGCCCACACCCTCTACGCCAAGGGCCCCGCAGACGCCGACCCGCCCTGGCTCTCCTTCTACACACCCGGCGAACTCGCGGGCCTGGAAAGCCTCGCCCGCGCCGACCTCGGCCAGCATGAGCGTGCCGCCGCCGGTGCTGAGCAGGCCGTCCTCCTGCACGGCCACGCCTTCGCCCGCAACCGCGCCCTGTACACGGCCGACGTGGCCATCCAACATGCGGTAAGGGACCGTCCCGAGCCAGAGGCAGCCGCCGAGGCCGCGGGCCGGGTCCTCGCGTTCCTCCCCGAAGTGCGTTCCGACCGCCTGCTGCAGTCCCTGCACAACGTCGCGGGCGCACTCCAGCGGCACAGCCGTGTCCCCGCGGTCGCCGACTGGATCGAGGAGTACCGCACCACCACCGCCACCGGAGGAGGACGGGCGTGAGCACCACCCGCACCGACGTCGTGATCCGCACCTACGGCCCCGGCCACATCCCGCCGATGCTCGACACGATCGCCGATCTCTGGGCCGACGCCCACCCCGAACTCGTCAACAACCCGGGCGCCTCCACCGACGGCCTGTCATCCCCCGCACTGCGCCGCCAGATCACCGGCCACCTCAAGCACGAGGGCTTCACCCTGGTCGCGGCGTACGCGCACGGCACCATGGTCGGCTTCGGCTACGCCTTCCCGTGCACCCCCGAGTACTGGTACGGCCCCGGGCTGTTGCCCGAGATCCCCGAGCACATCCGCGCGGGCCGCCTCATGGGCCTGTGCGAGCTTGCCGTCACCCCGGCGCGGCAGGGCCAGGGCATCGGCTCCCGCCTCCACGCCGAGTTGCTCAAGGCCATCAACCCCGACTACGCCTCGCTCCTGGTCCGCCCGGACAACACCGCCGGACGCACCTTGTATGAGCGCCTCGGGTATACGTACGCGGGCCCGTATCGCAACGAACCCGGCGGCCCGGTCTACGACCTTCTCCTCCTCCAGGTCGGCCGCGAGGCCACCACACAGCGACCACACACACCTGATCGCCTGCGCGGCCCCGAGCCGCAGTGATCGTCGGTGACCCATGTCCCGGAGCCGACAGCCGGGGGTACAAGTACCGGTATGGCCCGGGAGCGGATCCGGTGGCCGCCGTGGTGGACCGGGCCCGTCAGATCGTGCACAGCTACGAGAGTGACGTGACGCTGCGCCAGGTCATGTACCGCTTGGCCGCCGAGGGCGTGTTGCTACACACGCCGCCGATGTCCGCCGTCTGTCCGCGCAGCTGGCCAGAGCCCGCCGGGAGGGTCGTTCCCCGACCTGATCGACACGGTCCGGGAGATCCACGTCCCGCCCTCCTGGGCGGGCGCGGATGCGTTCGTCGCGGAGATGCCCGACTGGTTCCGGCTGGACCGCACCGAGGGGCAGGAGCGCGCGCTGTACGTCGCGGCGGAGAAGGACACCCTGCGCCAGCAGTTGACCGGCTGGCTCGCTCCTGCGGGCATCCCGGTGCTGGTGGTCCGCGGCTTCGGCTCCCAGTCGTACGCCGACATCGTCCGCAACCGCGTCACCGCCGACCCTCGCGACGCCGTGCTCCTGGTCGTCGGCGACTTCGACTGCTGGGGCGAGGACATCGAACGGGACTGGGTGGCACGCACCGGCTGCTGGAGCCGGAGGGAACGGGTCCTGCTGACCTACGAGCAGGTCCGCGCCTACGAACTGCCCGCGGCCGAAGGTAAGCACGGCGACCCGCGCTGGCCGGCCTTCGCCCGCCGCTACGGCTTCGACCCCCGCCGCCCAGTGCAGTGGGAGGTGGAGGCGCTGGAGCCGGACGAACTTCAGCGCCTGGTCCTCGCTGCCGTCGCCCCGTACGTCGACCGTGACGTCCTCGCCCGGCAGATCGCCCGCGAAGAAGAGCAACGCCGCGCCCTCGTCACCTTCCTGGACGGCTGGGACGCGGGGGGCGAGGTGACGTCTTCCTAGCTGCAAGGGATGCCAGCAGGTTCATGCGGCGAGGGCTCCGGTTCGGCGAGCTGCCGAGCCTGAGAGACACGGGCAGCCGGAGATCTCGCTCGTTCGAGGGAACCAGCGGCCCGGGGGGTTCGGCCGTTGCGGCTGTGCTGATTAGCATCCTGCCCGGCTAGTGGCGTACTGCCGATCACCGCCCGCTTTCGGAGCCACGCCGCCGGATGCGGAGGTCAAGGTCCTGCGGGGCCCGCCCCATTCCCGTTCTTGCGTTCCGTCGTGTCCACGGCAGTCGTACGAGCCGGTACCGGGGGCGTGGCCCGGTCCGGCCAAGGAGTACGTCATGCCGAAGAACCAGTCCACCGCCGCGCAGAGCGCCCGCCTCGCGAGCCGGAGCGGGGACAAGTACACCGAAGCCCTGCGCCGCGCTACGACCAACGCTGCGCCGCGCACACCGCACGTTCTGAGGTTCTTGGCTGAGCGCTCAGGGAACCTCCATTACCTGGTCGCCGGGATCGCGGCGGCCTGGGCACACAGTGGACAGCGGGTGCTGCTCCTGGAGGAAGCCGAGGACTACTGGCACTGGACCATGAGCCGCCGCAGCCGTGGCCGCCGCAAGATCGAGCCGGCCACCCCGCCGGAGCCGACGACCAGCACGCTGTGGGCTCCGCCGGACGGCCCCGGCCTCCTGACACGCCACACCTGCATGTGGGAGACCCGCCATCCGGCTCAGGAGAACAACCGCGGCTTCCCACGCACCGACCGCAGCCCGCTCGCGGCTGCGGTAGCCGATGCCATCGACGCCTACGACGTGATCGTCCTTGTGCCGAGGCACTGGGCCTATCCCGACCGGGAGATCGCGACGGCGCACGTCGTGCTCGGCGAGATCGACATCTTCCCGGACACCGACTGCAGGACCGTGCTGCCCGGCCCCGGGGGCGAAGAAAGAGGCGCTCCGCTGACCCCCGAGCAGAGCGCGGCGGTTCTGCGCGAGCGTTGCCTGGGCTTCCTCTTCGGATCCCCGAGCCGGCCCATTCAACTGGCCGGGGTGATCTGGCAGTCCAACTGGGAGCTGCCCGCCGACGCGGACTACCTGGAGGGCATCGACCGTGACATGAACCGCGCCGGGCTGCGCCCCCTGGGCTGGACACGCGTCGGCGAACGGTGGCCTGACCCGTACAGACAGTTGCCCGGGCCCGACCAGCTGGCGGAACCCGGCTTTGTCCAGCGGTACCAGTCCATCGCGAAGCGCCTGCGTATGGTGCTGGACGCCCGCCCCGCTGCCAGGAACTGAGAACCCGTCTCGGAACCCTCAATGTCGGTTCCGAGGCGGGTCTGAGCGGAGTGTCGTATCGCAGGCTTCAGTCGTGGGCCTACCTTCGTCACTGAGACTGGGGGGCGCATGGTCCTGTTGCTTATTCCGATCGCCTATCTCGTGCTGTTCCTGGCGTGGACGGTGGCTCCCATCGTGTTGCCCAGAGACCGCCTCGGACTGTGGCTTACGGTCGCGCACCTCGCGCTTTCGGTGCTTGCCGTCCTTCTGGCGTGGCTTTCCGATCTCTCTCTGGCGCAACCTGCCGCGATTATCAGTGCTCTGGGCGGGTTGCTTGCCGCCCTGCGACTACTTTTGCAGCGGGCATTCGCGGACAGCCGCACTACTGAGTTTTTCGTTAGTTCTGTGGTGTTTGTGGGTGGATGGTCAGTGTGGTGTGGGTGAGGAGGGCCCAGGGGAGGTGTTGGTCGCTGCAGATGCGGTGGATGCCGCGTTCGGCTGCGTCGGCGACGTCGGCGAGGTGGTCGCCGGTGAAGTTGGCGAGCTCGCGGGCTTTGATGGCCGACCACAGCAGCTCGACCGGGTTGAGTTCGGGGGCGTAGGCCGGCAGCCGCTCCAGGGTCAGCCAGTCCTGCTGGGCCGCCCAGGCCCGCATGCCGCGACTCCAGTGGGCCGAGTCCGTCCCAGACCAGCACCACCGCCTCGTCGGCCAATCGCGACGGGTTGCGATGTGACCCGCCCGTCGGTCTTGGCGCCTGCCGAGCCGGTCGGTCCGGATCACTGCAAACGTCCCGAGTCGCCGCCGTGCTCGTGGGCTTGGTGGTGTTGCAGCTCCGTCACCCATGGATGTCCCGGGTGGACGCGGCCGAGTAGTTCGTTCAGGTTCTCGCGCTGAGCCGGAGACATGTGCGGGACGATCGCGTCGAAGCCTGATCGATCTTTCCGGCGGGCGTGCTTGGCCTTGAAGAGCAGGACCAGTTCGGGCACGAGATACGGGATGCCGTCCTGAGTGTGAGCGATGATGCGGCTGTAGGGAAGCCGGATCCTCTCGTCGCGCCGACAGATCCAGGTGTCCCCGTCGTGCGGTTCGCGGAACACGTCGAGCAGGTAGTTTCCGGTCGCCGGATCCCGGAGCCATGTCTGATGTACGGCGGCCAGCACCTCTGGTGTGGCGTCCTCCCAGATCCGACCGCTGCCTGCGGCGTCGAAGACGTAGCCAGGGAAGCGGTCCCGGACCTCGGGAAAGCTCGCAGCCGGAATCGCGATCTAGATGTCTCCATGAGCGCGCGTCTGCCTGCCGCGGAACAGGTCCAGCGCCCAGCCAGCGGCCACATACCAGGGTGCGCTGATTCCGGTCAGCTGCTGCGCGACCTCACTCGGGGCCCAGCAGCATGACCACCTGGCATGGAGGGCTTCGGTCTCGTCGGGCGACAGCTCAATGCCGCCGCCGGGAAGTTGTTCGCTCACTGCGGGAACGTATCAGCGGACGTAAAGGCCTCCGCCGTGGTTGATGAAGGAGACCACGGGACTTGGGCCGTGCGCCGCTGGAGGACAACCGCACACTGGGTGGCACCCACTGACTCTTCAGAAGCGGTGCCGCCGCAAGGCCGACCAGACATCACTGATCGGCTCCGTGGAGCGCAGCCACCAGCTCTCCAGCTTGTTGCGCACCCCGGTGACGATCTTCCGGCGCTTGAACCATGGCGGGAGCTCGCGGAACGGAACGAACGTCAGCGTGTCCCTGATGGCGTGCTCGGCGAAACCGCCCGGGCCCTCCGCCCGCAGGGCCTCGTAGAGCTCGGGGGTCAGCCGGCCGTGGAGGCGGGCAGCGGTCCCGGCCGCGGTGAAGGCGAATCCCCGCTGGTTCGGGTCGCTCAGCCGCATCGCCCTGATGATGCGCGGCGACGCCTCCTCCAGCGCGCACTGGAATGCCAGCCCGATCACCGCCGTTCCAAGATGAGGCTCTCCGCGCTCGAACGCCGCATCCACCGCGGCGGGATCATCGACACCCAGCAGTCCCTCGCCACTCTTCCAGTCCCATTCGGCTGCCATGAACGGCCTTCCTGCCTCGTCCCGTCAGCCGTCGCACGGGGGCGGGAGCACCTTCTGCTTCTTGAGGTTGTTGATCATTCCCTTTTTCTTCAGCTTGTTCAGGTCACCTTCCGTGATGCTGTCAGAGGGGTACTTCCCCTGGACATGGCCATGGTAGATCTCCTTTGTGATCTTGCCGCTCTTGTCGGTTTCGTAGTGGTGCCGGTCAAGGACCACGATCTCGTTGTTGACATGGTCCACGCCGAGACGCCGGAACTTGGCGGGGTTGTTCGGGTCGCCCAACGGAATCGACCGGTCCAACGCCGCCTGTCCGTTCGCGGGTGCTCGCCCGATCTCGCCCTTGGCCGACGAGCTGCTGCCCGAGCCGTGCTTGTCGTAGGTCGAGTCGTCGTAGATGCGGGTCGGCTCGTCGCCCTCCAGGCCGAGCGGGTCGCTCCAGCGCAGCGGGTTGTCGACGTACGCGTGGTGGTTGGGGGCAGGGAGCAGGCCGAGCGGGTCGGGGGTGAGGTAGCTCGCCGTGTCCGGGTCGTAGTAGCGGGAGAGGTTGTAGTGCAGGCCCGTCTCCGGGTCGCGGTACTGGCCGGGGAAGGCCAGCGGGCACAAGCCGTCGTCGTCCCAGTCGTCCCGGTCGTCCCCGCCCAGCCGCCTTCCCCACAGGGTGGTGGCGGACCGCCAGGCGATCTCGCCGTCCTCCCCGACCAGTTCGCTCGGCGTGCCGACGAGATCGGTGACGATCGCGTAGAACCGCCTGTCGACCTCGTCCGGGTCGGCCGTACGCCACCGGCTGCGCACCTGGGCCGCCGCGCGGTGCGTACCCGGCTCCCAGTCCCAGGTGTCGGTCTCCACTACGCCATCCCGCGTCGACTGCCGCTCGGCGAGGTTGGCGCCGTCCCAGGTGAAGAGGGTCTCCTCGGCGACCGAACCGTCGTCGGCCAGGCGCATCTTGACCGTTCGGCGGCCGAGTGCGTCGTAGCGGTAGGCCCATACTCCGCGGTCCGGCGTCTCGGCCCGCGCGAGCCGGTCATCGGCGTCCCAGGCGTATGTCCAGATCCGGCGGAGGCCGGACAGCGTCCGCCGGATCACCCGTACCAGGCGCCCCTGCGCGTCGTGCTCGTACGTCGAACGGCCCGCGGCGGTCACCCGTGTCCCGGAGTGATGTGCCGGACCCTGCGCCTCCTGGCCGGCGGGGGCCGGGTGCTCGGCGGCCGTGAGGTTGCCGAGGTCGTCGTAGGCGTAGGTCTCGGTCCAGGTGGCGGCCGACACCCGGGTGACGCGGCCGGCCGGGTCGAGAGCGAAGGTCCGGGCGCCGGACAGCCGGTCCTTCACCCCGGTCAGGTGACCGTCCGCCCGGTAGGCGTACGAGCGGGACTGCCGCACGGCCTGCCCCTCGCCGCTGATGCCCGCCCTGCCCGCCCCACCCGCTCTGACGACCTGCTCGACGAGGCGGTGCCCTGCGTCCCAGCACTGCGTCAGGGTCGCCGCAGCGCCCAGGCCACGGATGGTCTCCCGCCCCGCGGCGTCATGGGCGAAGGTCAGTCCCCCCGCCGCGGTGACCAGCGAGGCCGGCAGGCTCGCGGAGTCGTACGACCAGTGTGAGGTGGCGCCGGACGGCGTGGTGCGCCGCACGCGCCTGCCCAGCGCGTCGTAGGCGCTGGTCACGGTCCGGCCGTCGACGGTCTCGGCGACGATCCGACCGGCCAGGTCGTAGGCGTAGGCGACGCTGCTGAGCGGGCTCGTGGCTTCGAGGAGCCGTCCGGCCGGGTCGTAGCGGAACGAGGTGAGTGTGCCGTCGTCGGTCCGCGCGGTCACCACCCGGCCCGCGGCGTCCCGGGTCACCCGTACCGTCTGACCGGTGCCGTTGGACCGCTCGACCTGCTGACCCGTCGGGTCGCAGTGGTAGGTGAGGGTGCGGCCGTCGAAGTCGGTCTCGCCGATCAGCGTGCCCGCCGCGTCGTAGCGGTAGCTCCACTCGTCGCCGCGCGGGTTGCGCACGCCCGTGAGCCGCAGCTCGGTGTCGTGCGCGAAACGGTAGCGGGTGCCGTCCGGGTCGGTCCTCGCGCTGGGCAGGCCGAAGGCTCCGTACTCGAAGGTGGTGGTGGCCCCGGCGGCGTCGCGGTACTCCGTGACGTTGCCCTCCGCGTCGTACGTCCACGACTCCCGGCCGCCGTCGGCGCGTTCCCGCCACAGCAGCGACCCTTCGGTGTTCCAGCCCTGGCGGACGGTCCCGCCGACCGCGTCGTGGATCTCCACCACGCGTCCGAACGCGTCCCTGCGGACGGTGACGACGCTGCCGCGCGGATCCGTGACCCGCACCGGAAGGCCGGCCCCGTCGTACTCGTACCGGACGGTGTTGCCGAGTGCGTCCGTCTCGGTGGTCCGGAACCCGTGCTCGTCATAGCCATACGACGTCACCGCGCCCAGCGGGTCGGTGCTCGTGAGCAGATTGCCCCGCTCGTCGTACGAGCCCTCCCAGCGCGCGCCGTCGGCCTCGGTGATCGCGGCCGGAAGGACACCGTCCACGTACTCCAGGGTGACGCTCGTGCCGTCCGGGCGGTCCATGCGCAGCGGCTGGCCGTACGTGTCGAGGGTGAAGCGGGTCGTGCGGTCCAGCTCGTCGGTACGGGACAGCAGACCGCCGCGGGCGTCGTACTCGGTGTGCACGGTGAAGCCGAGCGGATCGACGACACGGGTGAGGTGGAGCCGC
Source organism: Streptomyces sp. NPDC044106 (assembly GCF_056433985.1). Lineage (NCBI taxonomy): Bacteria > Bacillati > Actinomycetota > Actinomycetes > Kitasatosporales > Streptomycetaceae > Streptomyces > Streptomyces sp. NPDC044106. The sequence goes on along the minus strand of NZ_JBWKFZ010000034.1, from coordinate 8,695 downwards.
TCGTCGTAGTGGTACTCCGTGGTGTGGCCGAGCGAGTCGGTGTAACGGGTGACGCGGAGGTCGGAGTCGTAGGCGATGACGCAGTCGAGGGCGGAGTCGGCGCCCTCGCCGCGCACGCAGCGGTCCTCCTCGTCGTAGGTGAAGCGGAACCATTGGTCGGTGCGGTCGGTCCACGAGGTCACGCGTGCGTGCTGGTCGTAGCCGAGCCGGTAGGGCAGTGGGGAGGAGTCGCGGATCTCGCTCAGGTTGCCGTCGGTGTCGTAGCCGTACCGCAGGAGGGTCGTGCCGTCGGGTCCGGCCTCCGGATCGCGCAGGCGCAGACCTGTCACCCGGCCACCCTCGGTGTCGACGTCGATGTGGTATCCGCCGGAGTGGCGCACGGCCACGGGGGTGCCGTCGGAGGCCCGGTCGAAGTCGATGCGGTGACCGTTGGTGTCGGTCACCGCGGCGAGCGGCATGGTGAACGCCTCGTCGGCCGCCGCGGGGCGGTGGGTCGGCGCGAAGTGGCGGGTGTGGCCGGTGTCGGGGTCGGTGATGCGGATGGGCGCACCCGGTGCGCCATCCCAGTCCAGCGGCCAGCGCGGTCCTGCCACAGGCAGGACGGACGAGCCGGGTGAGGGCACGGGGTAGAGGAGGATCATGCCGTCCTCGGCCGCGAAGAGGGCTCCCTCGTGGTCGAGTTCGAGGCGCTCGTCCAGCGTGGAGGCCCAGGAGCGGCCGAAGCAGCGGCCCGAGAAGTAGCTCGACAGGTGGGTGCGGCGCAGCACCAGCGGAAGCAGGCCCGGCAGTTCGACGTCGGTCTTCGTCATGATCATCTCGCCGGAGACCATGTCGATGGGGTCGCCGTTCCTGCAGCGGCTCTTGACGGGCTTACTGGTCCCCACGTCGTCCGCGCCCCGCCGCAGGCCGTTCTTGAGGCCCTTGCCCATCCCCTTGAGGCCCTTCATCCCCTTGGCGAGCTTGGCGGCGGTGGTGATGCCCTTGGCGCCTGGAATGCAGTCCATGGCCGCGAAGGCCACGTCCATGAGGGTGGCTTGGCCTTTTGCGTATTTGCTCAAGGTGTCGGCGAGGACGATGGCGCCCGCGACGATGACGATGGCGGCGAGGATGGGCCCGCCGATGATGATCGCGATGATGCCGACGACGGCGACGACGACCTTGCAGACCGCGACGATGGTGTCCCAGTTGTCGGAGACCCAGTCGCCGACCTCCTCCCACCACTTGCGGTTCGGGATACCCGCGTCGGAGGCCTCGTCGATCTTCTTCTTCGCCGTGCCGGCGGCTTCCTCGCGCATCTTGCGCGCGTCGGCGGCCATCTTCTTCGCCGCTTCCAGCGCGCTCTTGGCGGCGTCGACGTCACCCTGGGCGGACTTCTGGGCCTTCTCGGCGGAGTTCGCGTTGCGGGTGGCGGCGCGGACCTTGTCCTCGTCCGGCTTGGGTACGTCCTTGCCGCCGCCGGGCTTGTCCTTGTACTTGTCGGCTTCCTTGCCCGCCCGCTCCACCCAGGAGTCGGCGGAGGAGAGACGGGACTTGGCGGACGACAGGTCGGCCTGTGCCTCGCGGCCCTTGACCAGCGCCTTGTCGGCCAGGGTCTGGGCGCGCTCCAGTTCCGGCCAGTACGCGGACAGCGCGTCGCCCGCCATCTCGTAGGACTTGCGGAGCTTCTTCAGCTTACTGGGGGCGTCCTCGAACTTCTCCGTGAACGCGTCGGCGGTCTTGCCCACCCACTTCAAGATGGCCTCGTCGCCCGCCATCCCCTTGATGTCACGGAGGACCCTGCCCACGTCGTCGGCGAAGTCGTGCAGGTTCTTCGCGAGACTGCGGACTCGCTGCGGATCACCCGGCGTCGGATCCTTGTCCAGATCAAGGACATGCCAATCCCGAGGTCGGTCCCCGACCATACTGCAACCCCTGTCACGCGCACTCGTCAACTGCTCCGACACGTGAACGTACAAGGTCATGGCGCTTGTCGGGTATTCGACAGTGTCACGACTGGGCGACGTAGGTCATGGCTGGAAGACGAAGGTCACGGCTCCGTGACGGTGCGGGGCGTGTGCTCGGCGCGAGCGATGCGTGGGCGGTGGAGCTCAAGCTGGACCGCGTCCCCCGCCAACTTCGTACGGAACTACTGCGGCAACAACTGATCCCGCGGGCGACGTTCAAGAAGATGCCACGTCGGGGAGCACGGGAATGCTCAACGAGTTCACCCCGCTGTCCACTTCCCGCACCACTCCCCGACGAGGGACAGGATGCGCAGCATCGCGGGATTGTCTCCGAGAACCTTCCGCATACACGCTGCGCACGTCGCCCCGGCGGGCCTGCCTCAGCAACCGGGGTGGTCAGCACCGTCCCCACCCCCTAAGCTGCCAGGCATTTTCGACGAGCACGGCCAAGTGCACCGTCGGCCCGCCCGGCTGGTCCGGCCCCTGGGTCAGGGTGGCCATGGCGATCGCGTCGCCCGTGGCGCACTGGGCGAACAGGGGGTAGCTGCGGCGGGCGTCCAGCTGCCGTTCCAACACCCTCGGGGCCACTCGTTCGACGGCGGAGAGGGTATCGCCGGTGCAGCGAGCGCGCCGAGCAGCGCTCGTCACAGCGGATCCCTTCCACGGTGCGACGACGAACCACACGTCGTGCCGCTGGAGGCCGTGGTGCCATGTATAGCCCCGGCGCGTCGCGTGGTCTGTCGCGCGTGGTCGGCTACTGTTGGCTGAACAGGCCAGGGACGGTCTGGAGGCGAGCGATCTGCCCGGGCGGAGTCGCAGATGTCTCAAGGGTGGGATGCCCGGTCCCGCAACATGCGTTTCTCGGTGTCCGTGCGTGCCTTCCTCCACGGCTGCCGCCCGGGGGCAGCCGGAGCAGGAACCTCATGCCGCACACGACCGCCAAGCGGATCCGCAAGGAACTCGCCCGCCTTCTGTACCTGGAACGTCTCCAGGAAAAGGACGGCCGGCCCACCCTGGATCCCACCGATCGCGGGCAACTGGCTTTCCAGGCCCTCCTCTTCGAGTGCCTGATGAGCAACCGTGAGCACCCGCACCTCCTGGAACAGACGCGGAAGAGCGCGATGGCCAGCATCAGTGGCTACATGAATGCCATCTGCCACCGGCCCGACCGCCTGGAGATCCGCACCAACACCGCCTATCGCGTCGCCAGCCGTATTCTGCCCTTCCTCCACGAAGACCACAGCGTGTGCGGAATCCCCGGCCTCCGACTGATCAACATCAACTGCCGGCGGGCGCGCCTGATCCACCTCCCCACAGGGGGGCGCCTAGGTGCTGGCCGACGGTCGGTGAGGCAGTTGTGGGCGGCATTGGTGGCGGTGGCCCGGCCGCATCGCCGTCGGCACCACCATCTGCGCCAGCAGCATCGCCGCGTCCACCGACGTCGTGCCCACCGGACGCACCACCGCGGCGCAGATGCTGCGCGTCGCCACGTCCAGCGCGATGCACAGTTCAAGACGGCCACTCACACCGTCGTCCAGCACCGCCAGGACATCCAGCGGCGTGCTGTCCACCATCACCAGCTCGCCCGGCCGCAGTGCCACCGTCGGCGTGAAGGGAGGTGCCGGCCGCGACGCATGCCACCGCCGCTGTGTGGCTGTCCCCAAAAGGCCCTGTCCGTCGGCCACCGCGTGCACCAGCCGGTTGAACGTCGACGCCGGCGGCAGGGCCACCGCCCCGGCGCCGTACTCCTCCTCCAGCAGCCACCCCACCCGGCGGCGCAGCCGCACCAGCGTGCCCGTCGACCGCTCCCGCTGTCCCTCCAGCACCTTCCTGACTGCCGCGACCACCCGCTCATCGGCTCGCCCCACCGCGGATCGCTCCCGCGCCGCCCGGCCGTCCACCAGCCCCCACAAGCCCTCGCTGCGGTAGCGCGCCCGCATCCGGCGCACCGTCGCGGCACTCGCCGCCCAGCCTGCCGCCGTCAATTCCTCGGCCTTGGCCCGCTCCCGCTGCTCCAGGCTCCGTGTCGCCGGATCGAACTGCTCACGCGGGGCGCCCTGCCCGACCGCGTCAGGAAAGCCGGTCTCCACCTCCCGCACATGCCGCTGCCACGCCAGAGCCCGCTCCCGCACCTCGACCGGCAGCGCCTCCAGCAGCCCGAACGGCGGCACTCTGGCTGGTGCCAGTCCGCGTTCCACCTCGAAGGATGGATCGGCGAACAGGTAGGGCAGCAGCACCACCGCTGAGGCGCCTTCGTCGGTCACCAGCGTGGCCCGGGCGCCTTCCAGCACGGCGAGCGTCCATACCCGTCCGTCGTAGCGAAGGCGCGCCCCGACCTCGACAACCGCCTGCGTCACGCTGCTTCGGCCTCCTGCCGCGCGACCGAGACGACGACACGCTCGTGCAGCGGTTCGTCCAGCCGCACCCGCAGCACACCGCTCCACAGCGCGTGAAAGACCACAGGCCACACGGCGATCGGATCCCCCAGCTCACACACCGCCTCCACCGCCGGCCGCGGACTGGCGAACGCCTCCAGCAGAGCCGGCATCCACGGCTCGGCGGCGTACCGGGGATGCCGGTAACCCGCCAGCCACCGCACATTTGCCATCAGTACCGGATCCGGCGGCCCCGCGAGCCGGTAGGACCAGCCCGCCGCCTCGGCGGCAGCCGCCACAACCCGTGCCCGTGCCGCCAGCCGGGCAGAGGACCCGCTGCGTCCCGCGCAGTCGAGCAACAGGCCGCTGCCGTCCTGAAGCCTGGCCAGCAGCTGCGGCGCATGACCGACGACCCTGCTTTCCTCACGCCACACCAGTTCCGCCGGCTGGCAGGCCAACGCCACTACCGCCGGGTCCCGGTCCAGCAGCATGAGCTGAGTCCGCATGACACCGGACCCGTACGCCACCAGCCGCCCGGCCGTCGACGACCACCACCAGCCCGGAGCCACACGCCGCCCGGGCCGGACGGGGAAAGGCCGTACCGCAGGACTCTCCTCGAAGACGACGTCCTGAGCAGCCTCAAGCCACGGGACCTGACGCGAGCACCCCAGAGGGTCTCGAAAGCGCACATCGATCAGGCTGGCATCTACAGCCGCAGCTTCTTCGCGTCGAACAGCACCACCCGTACTGCGCGGCTCGGGGATGCGGCACCCGGCCCCGGGCACCGCGGACGATGCGGCCTCCTGGCTGCTATCGATGATCACGTACTCCACACAACGCCATGCCTGACCTGCCGCGCAGGAGAACCGGCCGGTAACCGCAACATCGGTGCAACCGCCGGATGTTGGGCTGCGCGCGGCACCCAGGGTGCCGCGCCCGGGCACTGGTGGCAGTGCAGAGTCCCGCACTTTCACGTTCCCAGTCATCGGGACGGCAGCTCCTTGCCATCACCGGGGGCGTCCGACCAGCCGAGCTACAGCCGTCCCGGGGCTTGCGGTGTCCCCGGACTGCCCATGAATACCGTGACCGAGTGCCTGTCGAGGGCTCTGGACTGCTGGCAGTCATCGGGACCGCCCGGTGGTCATGCTGTGCGTGTCGCAGCTGGTATAGCCGGTCGCCGCTCGTCAGCCCTACGCTCGTGGTAGAGGCTCGGGTAGAGCCCAATAGGCCGGTCTCCGGGGGGGCGTTGTGGACGTGCCTACGCTGATCCTGCTGGGTGGGGCGGGTGGATTACTACGCGAGGTCCTCGATGTCTACGCCCAGTTCCTCGACTGGCAGACAGACCGGCGCACCCACCGGAAAACAGGGATGGCCAGCGATCCTCCGCAATTTCGGGAGTACTCCGACGGCCTTGTTGTCGCAACCGTTGCGGCACTACTCCATTGTGGTATGGGCGCCGGAGCCGCGGTACTCCTTGGTAACGCTGGGCAGATCAGCGGCACATACGCCGCCATCGTGGTCGGCCTCTCCGCACCGGCTCTGCTCATCCAGCTCAGCCGTAGTCAGTCGGTGAGCGACGCACTTACAGGAGAGCAACCATCGACACCTGCTGCTGAGGCGACGCCCCTTTCTGCCGAGACGCCGCAAACCCCTCCCGTTCCGACCACAAGGATGAGCGGTTCTCTCCCGTCGGCACGCACCGAAGACATTGTGGGTTGCGTGCAGCCCGAACCGGCGCAGGAGGCAGGCATGAACGGCCAGCCGGAGCTCGGCTACCGCAGGCGGCGGCTCCGCAAGCAGATCTCCCGGTACCGAAAGGCCGCCGCAGCGACCAGGTCAGTTCGGAAGGGAGGGGGAACGTAGGTGACAGCCGCAAGTTCCTCCACGTTCAAACGCATCGCAGCCAGTGTCCTGGGAGTCAGCCGATCGGCATGCAGACCCCCGACCGCCGAGCAACAGCGGAATCTTCCCGTCAGCCGCCGGCTGATGGCTGCGCTCCTGGGGATACGGGTACGCCCCGACATGTCACGTCCCTTCACTTCGGGCACTGCGCAGCGCCCTCCCGCTGGCGCCGCGCCCGAGTCTGTTCCGCCGCCAAGAGGCGGCCATCCCAAAGAACCGGCAAAGCCGTCCTTGACACCACTCAGCAGGCCTCCATCTCAGGGAGCAGCTACGCACTTTCATGAAGACAACTCGGGTCCGCGGCATCCACTGAGCGAGGACCGCGCAAATCTGCTCTCAGAAGAGCGCAGCGTGGATGTCGACGACTCGAGAAGGCCGGGTCAGTGGTCCACCACGTCCCCCGAGCACCTCGACCAGCTGGCCCGCGGAGTGCTGAAGTCCGCCCGTGACGCGGCCAGGGAACTGCGGCGAAACCCTCTGAACCAGGCCCGGCAAACCTGGGCCCTTGGTCTGCTCGCGGGGCAGACGCAAGCGATGCTGGGGCCCGATCTGCCGGATCATCCGCCAGTCGGGACCGTAGCGCAGGAGGAATTTGTCCGTAGCGCTCTCGCTCTCGCCGTGCACGCGAGGGCGTACAGCTGGTCGGCAGCCGATCTCGGCGCAGCCGGCGTGCCAGGCCAGGACGACGTACCGCACCCCGGGGAGCGCCGGGCCTCCGACGCCTTCGACGCCCTCGGGCGGCTGATGCTCCCGCACACCTCGCCGGAGGGCTACGCCGCCACTGTCGTCACCGACCTGGCCTGCGGGGACAAGACGCTCGAGGCAGCGGTCAAGCTGGGCAAGTACGTCCTGCACCCCACCTTCCTGCTCGCCGCCAACGACATGACCCGCGTCATGGGCGAGGCCCTGCATAACATCAATGTGGACCGCCTGCACGAGCTAACCCACTCACTGCGCCACTACGCGTCCGCAACCGGACCACCCCCGGCGGCGGAATCGGTACCGACTTCAGCCGTAGACGTACTGGAACCTTTCCCGCGCCGCCCGTCCGTTATGGAGGTGGAATCCCCCGACTCGGAGATCCGCAACCCGCGGCATCCCAACTCGCCGTCGAATCCGCGGAGAGGCTCTGGACCTGCCGCTGCTCCTGAGACGTTGGCATCTCCGGAGCACCCGCGCCATCCACGGTCCCCGCGCTCTTCTGGGCCTGCATCGTCAGACGTCCCAGGACCGCACAACCTTCGGTGAGAATGCTCAACCTTCGCTGCGAGAGGTCAACCGCGGAGCCAGACTGTCCTGTGTCACCGAAGGATGAATGTGTGCCATCGAAAGTTTGAGTGGTGTGGATCACGCGTGCTCAAAGCGCCGACGGGCTGCCTGGCGTGCCTGGCGTGTCCGCCGGACGGTAGGTCGACGGAGGCGGCAGCAGGTTCGGTGAGGATGATGGCGTATCGGGCTGTGAGTCCGCCTGGGTGTCAGGCTTAACGACCTTGGGGATCCCTAGCGTTTTGCGCCTCCCGCCCGGAGGCTGTTCCAGATGGTCTGTGCCCATCATGGGCCTCGTCCGACGAGGTTCGATCGGCGTCGGCGCTTTCGGTGGCGCTGCGCTATCAGGGGTTGCCGACGTGGCGGAGGGGCTGCTGCTCCGTGTTGCCAGCCGCAGAACCTTGGGGTCTGGAGCCTGCGCAAGCGCGCGGGCCAGCTCCCGCAGGCGAAGCACGTTAATCCCATGCAGACCCTCGCCGATGAGGCGGGTCGTGTCGTTGACGAGGGTCAGGAAGGTGGGGTGCAGGAGATACCTGCCCGCCCTGACCGCCGGCTCCAGCATCTGGTCGCCACGGGACACGTCGGTGACAAGGGCGGCGGTCCATCCCTCGGGCGAGGAGTACGGGAGCATGAGCCGCCCGAGGACATCGAAGCCGTCCGACGCTACGACCTCCCCGGGATGGGGGACGTCAGCCTGACCCGGCGCGCTGGCCGCGCCGAGGTCTTTCTCCGTCCAACTGTGGGCCCGTACGTGAACGGCGAGGGCGATAGCGGTGCGAACGAACTCTTCCTGCGCTCCCGCCCCGATCGGCGGAGGGACGGTGAAGGCGGGTCCCAGCATCGCCTGTACCTGCCCCTCCAGGATGCCGAGGGTCCACGTCTGCTGGGTCGGGCTCGAAGAATCCTGCCTCAGTTGCCAAGCCGCGCCCCGGGCGGCCCTCAGCACCCCGTGAGCCAGCCGGTCGAGATGCTCAGGCGACGACGTGGTGAACCACTCGCCTGGGTCCGAACGATCTTCAGTGTTCATGCTGATCCCCCACTGCGACCGGTCCGACGTACGAACGGGGAAAGCCTGTAGGCCCAGGATCCTCTGCCCGGTGTCGATGTACCAGACCTAGTGCTGGATTCCTCTTTCGCTGGGTATATGTCCGGGTGGCGGGGACGTTGGTGGTACTCGGGGGCGGGTGCTGGACGATGGTTTTACGGGCG
>NZ_JBWKFZ010000033.1:0-28199 GCF_056433985.1 Streptomyces sp. NPDC044106 | reverse complement strand
GCTACGACAAGACCCGTGAGTCCTACCAGGCCACCGTCACCATCGCCTCACTCCTGCTCTGGATCTGACCCTTTGAAGACGATCTCTAGGGCCTGTTCCGGAAGTGGACCTGTAGATGACTGCCGACCGGGCGGGCGCCCGAGGGCGTCCGCCCGGGAGGTGTCAGAGTTGGCGGAAGTAGACGGTGCGTGGGTGGGGAGTGCAGTCGAGCGACTCGTAGAGGGCTCGAGCCGGTGCGTGGAACTGGTCTCCTCCGGTGCCGATCTCGACGACCTCGGCTCCGAAGGCCCGCATCTGGTCAAAGGCGTGCTCGCACAGTGCCGTGCCCACATGGTGACGTCGGTGCTGGGCCGAGACGGCGAGGATCGTGACCTCACCCTTCTTGCGGTCCGGGACGACGTTCCACGCCACGTAACCCGCGATGGTGCCTTCCACTTCGGCGATGGCGACGTGCGAGTGCCGTTTGGGAGAGTGGAGCTCGGCGACCTGTTTGCGGTAGTCGTCGCGCCAGCTGCCGTGCTGAACAGCGAAGACGGCCTCGCCCATCAAGGGACGGAAGGGATTCCTCATAGAACGGCCGGAACGTGTCGATGGTCAGTTCGGTGAGTGGTGCCAGGTCGTGCTGGGTGAATGCGCGGATGAGCACGGAAGTGTGCCTCTCAGGCCGAGGGCTTGATACCCGGGGCGGAACACGGACATCGTTCAGCCCGCCCCCTGCCACAGAATCGGCGGTGAGACGGGCTCCTCAGCGACGTGTACGCCGGGCGTCAAAACACTCCATGGCCCGCATCGTAGCGCCCAGTGTGTACTCCCAATACTTCGATCACAGCCACTCGTTGATGGCTGCGATAAGAACGGCCGCCTCGTAGCGGACCGCCAGCTTGTCGTATCTCGTGGCCACGGCGCGGTGCCTCTTGAGGCGATTGATTCCGCACTCGACTGCGTGGCGCTCGCGGTAATCGACCGGGTCGAACTTCGGCGGCCGGCCGCCGCGGGAGCCGCGCTTCTTGCGGTTGCGGGCCTGGTCGGCCTTGTCCGGGATGGTGCAGCGGATACCCCGTCGACGCAGGTAGGCGCGGTTCTTGAGGGAGGCGTACGCCTTGTCGGCCCGCACCCGGTTCGGTCGGGTGCGGGGTCTGCCGGCCCCGGCGCGACGCACCCGGACTTTCTCCAGCACGGGCTCGAATTGCGGGGAGTCCCCACGCTGCCCGGCTGTGATCACGATCGACATGGGCTTCTGTCCCTGCTCGACGGCCAGGTGCAGTTTGGTGGTGAACCCGCCGCGTGAGCGCCCCAGTCCGTGATCTCCGGGCTCGGTGAAGACACCGCCCGGCGGTTCCTTTTGCAGGTCACCCTGCTTGCGTGCCCCGGCCGCATGCTGATGAGCGCGGCACACGGTGGAGTCGATGCTGAGGTCCCACGTGATCACGCCCTTGGCGTCGGCCAGGGACTGGAGCCGGGTGAGGACTCGGTGCCAGGTGCCGTCCCGCTGCCAGCGGCGGAACAAGTCGTAGATCCGGCCCCACGGTCCGTACTGGACGGGCACGTCCCGCCACGGCACACCGGTCCTGACCCGGAACCGTATGCCGTCGATCAGCTGCCGCCGGGACCAGACGGGCGGTCGCCCTGCCTTCCTCCCCGTAGGCAACAACGGCTCTAACACCGTCCACTGTTCATCCGTGAGATCTCCCCGACCCATGAACCGTGATCATTCACACCTCAAGATCCACTTTCGATACACGGCCTAGGCGACGGCACGGCGGTCCAAGGGGTGGCGCGGTGGCCGCAGCCGCACGCCTGCCCCCGCTCTCGCGGCTTCCTTGGCTCTCTCGGCTCCCCCGACTCCCTCGACTTCTTGGTCAACAGCCATGAGACGAAAGGTACTTGCTCGCTCGAGATGCCTGCTCACCGGCTGAAGCCGGACTCGGCCGATCATCGACCGCGACCGGCGCCGGGCCGAACACGGCTGACGCCGACGTTCTCGCCGTCACCGGACAAGGGGTGTGCCCCTGCCAAATAGCAGTGGGGCACACCCGGCAGTTCATTCAGCAAGGAGGTGACCTTGGGGCCTAATCAGGGCCGCCGGAAGCTGTTCACGAAAAGGACCGGAGCCCCGTAGTCGTCCTCGTCTGCCACTTCCACGTCGAAACCCGCCGAAGTGAGGATTCCAAGAAGGGCGTCCCGCATATGCACGCGGACGGTTGAGTGATGGCGAAGAGCGAAAGGCTGATTCGCAGGATCGAATCTTCTGCCCTCCAGAAGAGCGCCCTCCAGAAGTTTTACGGCAGCAGTCGTCAGTTCTGCCCCCGTGTTCCAGTCCACCACCACTCGGCCGCCGGGGGTGGCTTCCATGTGAACCTCCGCCCCAGGCCTGCCTTCAGGCCCACCCCCAAGCTCAACCCGATGAACGGGAATTCCGGCTTGGGTCAGTGCTCGGCAAGCCTCATCGGCCAGCTTGTCGCGTTCAGCAAGGATCTCCGGTGAGGATTTCAACGGCAGATCGTATTCGTACTCGGCCATACGTCGTTCACTTCCCTTCCTGTTGTTGGCCTGCCAGGGAGCGCGCCGAACGCCCCCCGCCAGCTCGCTTGACGTATTCAGCCAGCAGTTGCTTCGCGCCGCTCTCCATGCCGGGGAGGTATGGGACCGACCAGGTGACCGGTGTGCCCTCTTTGAGAGCGGCGGCCAGTTCGGAGGCGCAACTCCCACAGGGTGAGCGCTCAGTGTAGAGAGCGGTGATCTGCTTGGGGTCGAATCCCTTTGCCTTCAGCTTGTCCAGGATCTCTGTCTCCGAGTGACCGGAAAACTTGCTGTTCGCGACCACGAGGTCTCCGGTCTTAGGGTCGTTCCACCCCGGCACCTTGGCGACGGCGACATTGTGCTGCGCTCCGAAGTAGCCGTTTTCGGTCCTGTAGTGGTAGGCCATGCGGCTCAGCTCGTCGCTGTTGTAGCGGATCAGGCCACCGCATCCCTCACCGGGCACGGATGCCGGTGCGGTCAGGAGCCTACGGGTCGTCCTCTTGGTGCAGAACTTGGCAAACTCGTCCAGTGCCCGGTACCCGATGCGGGCGACGACGTCGTCGGCCAGACCGACCGTACGCAGCGCCTTGAAGGCGTCGGTGATGCCGATGCCGGTCCTGACTGCGGCGTCCAACGACCTGACAGCATCGGCGATGGGCCGGAGAACCTTGCCCGCGAACAAGGTTGCGACATCCACGGCCGCCCAGGCGCAACCGCCCAAGCTCCCCTTCTCACCACCGGGGAGGATCTTCTGGACGCATCTGATCCAGCTCCCGAAGAGGATGTCGATCGGGTCGACGCCCTTCTGGTACTCCGCGATCGTGATGTTGTGTGTGACCTCGGTGGACAGTGCCTTGGTCGAGTGCTCTCCCAGATACACCGTCGAATCGGCGGGGCAGCCCCACTTCATCGCGTCCACGCCTTCGGCGGTGCAGAGGAACAGGTCGAGGTCGGCCTTGTATCCGATTTTCCCGGTGATCGTGCAGTCGCCGTCGTAGAAGAGCTGGTCCCACCAGCCGTCGCAGCCCTCCGTCTTCTTCAGGACCTTCATGTCGCCGACTTTTTCTACGCGGTTGATGACGTAGAACATGCCGCCGATGGATACGCCAGCTTCATCCGGGACCGTTCCGGTCTCGATCTGCTTGTTGGCCTCCTTGCGCTGTGCGGAGTCCGAGGCTTCCTGAGCTTCCTGGGCGTACTTCTCCGCGTCCTTGGCGTACTGCTCGGCCTCGGTCGCCGCCTCGTCGGCACGGTCGGCCGCGGCACGGGCGTCCTTGGCGTCCTGTTCGGCGGCGTCTGCCGCGTCCCTGGCCGCTTGTGCGTCGAGGGCGGCTTCGTCGGCGGAATCGCGGGCGTCCTTGGCGTGGCCTTCGGCCCGGCCTGCCGCCTTGTCGGCCGCCTCGGCGTCCGCGGTGGCCTGCTTGCCGTACTCGATCGTGCGGGCCAGGGACTGCGCGGCCTTCGTGGCGGCCTTGGCGGCGGCTGCCGAGTGGCCGAGGGCTTCCTTGGCGTAGCCGCGTGCGGTGGCCGCGTAGCCGGCGGCGTTGGCGGCGTGCTGGTAGGCCGCCTTGGTGTCGTCCTGTGCCTTGTCGGCGATGGCCTTGGCGGCCTTGGCCTCCTCATCGGCGTTCTTGGCGTGGGCGTCGGCGACGGCCTGCTGCTGTTCGGCGATCGTCTTCGAGCCCTGCCCCGTCAGCACCACCAGGGAAGCGGCGCTGTCGGTGTCGGTGTAGGGCGAGCCGATCTGGATCGCGTCGTTGGCCGGCTGGGCCACCTGCACGGCGGCGTTTCCGGCGTCGACGGCGGCCCCGGCGGTGACGTGCGCGTACCCGGCGGCCTTCACCGATGCGGCTCGAGCCTTGGCGGCCTGCTTGTTCGCCTCGTCCGCATGGGACTTGGCGGTCTTGGCGAGCTGCTCGGCCTTGTCGGCCTCCTTCACGGCCTGGTCGGCCTCGTAGGCGGCGTCCTTGGCCGCCTGGATGGCGTCGGCGGCGGAGCTGGTGGCCTTCCTGACGGCCGCGTCGGCCTTGAGTTTCGCCGCTTGCGCGTCGTCCGCGTGCGCGCGGGCCCTCTTGGCCGCGGCCTCGGAGCGGGTGGCCGCGGCGTCCGCCTCGGCCGCCGCACGGGTGGCGGCATCGGCCTCGGAGCGGGCCTTCTTCGCCGCGGTCTCCGCCTCGGTGGCGTGCTTGTCCGCCTTGTCGGCCGCCGCGCGGGCGTCGTCGGCCGCGTCTCCTGCGTCCAGTGACTGGGCGTGGGCCTGTTTGGCGTCCGCCTTGGCGCGGGCGCTGTCGGCCTTCTGCTCGGCGTCCCACGCGTCATCGCGCAGGTCGCGTGCCTTGTCGCTGGACTTCTTGGCGTCGTCTCTCTTCGACTGGGCGGTGGCCTCGGCTCCTTCGGCGTCCTCCTTGGCCTTCTTCGCCGTGGCCGCGTGGCCCTGCGCCTTTGTCTTGTGCTCCTTGGCCTCGGCCTGTTTGGCGGCGGCGGTCTCCTTCTCCGCCTTGGCCGTCTTCTCCTCGGCCTCAGCGGCGAGCCGCTTGGCGTGCGCGTCGGCCGCGGCGACCTTCGCCTCCCCTTCGGCCTTCTCGGTCTCGGCGAGCTTGGCCTCGGCGGTCTCCTTGTCCTCCTTGGCGTTGTCCCGGTGGACCTTCGCCGCGTCCCGGGCGGCCTTGGCCTGCAGCTCCGCGATATGTGCGGCTTCCCTGCGGAACTCCGTCTTCGTCTGCGCCGTCTGGGCCAGCGCGCGCTGTGCGATGGTCTGGCTGTCGCCGCCCGAGGCACGGGTGGCGGCTTCGGCGGTCTCGCCGGCCTTGACCATGGCGTCGAGCGCGGCGACCGCTCCGTGGGTGACCTGGGCCTTCTGCTGACCGACGAGGAGACCGCGGCCGCGCGGGGCGCCTGCTGCGTCCGCGACCTGGTAGGCGGCCTGTTCGGCGGTGTCGGAACCGGCCGCGGCCTTCTTCGCCTTGGCGGCCTGCGCCTTGAGGACCTCCAGTTGCACCTTGGCCTGGCTACGCGCCTTCGCCATGCCCGTGGTGGCCTGGGTGAACTGGGCCTTCGGCGGCACGTCTCCCGTGTAACCGGACGGCTTGATGTCGAACTGCTGCGGGCCGGAGCCGTTGCATGCGTACAACTGCGAGTTGTAACCGTTGTCGTACTTGTGCAGGTCCAGGCATTTGCCTGTCCCGACGTTCTTCAGCGCCGTGGTGGCGTTGAGGTTGTACTCCCACGTCTGCGCCGGGCTGCTGTTGCACGTCCAGATCTGGATGAGCGTGCCGTTGGCCGCACTGTTGTTCTCGACGTCGAGGCATTTGCTGGAGTTGGCGTTCTGCAGGTGCAGTCCGGCATCGTCGCCGTAGACCAGCCACTTCTGGGCCGCGCTGCCGTTGCAGGTGTAGATCTGCACCGGGGTGCCGTTGGTCTTCCCGGAACCCTGCACGTCGAGGCACTTGCCCCGCGCGGCGTGCACCTCGATGACCGCCGGCTTGTCGCCGACCGTTCCCGCGCCTCCAGGGGACCAGTAGTCCTGCCAGCGGGCCAGGCGGTCAGCCGTCCACGAGTAGCCGATGAGCTTGCTGAGCGTCTTGGAGCCGTCGGTCAGCGCGGTGGTGGCGTCCTTGTTCGCGTTCAGGATCTGGTTGCGCTGGACCGCCTGGGATGCGATCTCCTGCTGCCACTCCTTCGTCGCGGTGTCCGAGACCCCGCCGAGGACCTGGTTCGGGTCGATCGCGTCGCGCCACGCGCACGTGGCGAACCGGCTCTTCATGTCCTCGACCGCGATGCGGAACTCCGCTGTGTCCGGCTCCGGTGCCAGCCGGGGAAAGCCTCCGGAGGCCAGGAAGAGGCGGGCGTCGTCCGCGCCCATCGGCTCCAGCGCCCCGCCGGTCAGGTGCTGGAACGCCTCCTGTTCGGCAAAGGCACGAGCACGCTCGTCCGGCGGCAGGCTGGGGTCCGGGTCCTGCTTGTAGAGCGGGGTGCCGAGATCCTTGACCGCCTTGACGGTCGCCTTGTCGGCCGACGGGGTGGCGTCCTCGTAGAAGTCGGCGTCGTCCTTCCAGAATCGGTCACTGACCCACTTCGTCAGACCGGTCTGTGAGTCGAAGGACTCTCCGTCGTTCCCGGAGGTTCCCGGCGGCCAGTGGAAGCCGGTCTCGGTGAACCCCGCTGGTGTGGTGAGGCCTTCCAAGGGCTTCTTCCACGTCCCGCGGGCGGCGTCCAGGGCATCGCCCTGCTTGGCGTAGTCCTCCCGGTCGGTGGCGTACGCCGTCGCGAGCAGGGTGTTCTCCCAGTGTTCCCGGTTGGCCAGCGCGTGCAGCCGGTCGGGGTCCTGATCGAGGCCGCTCTGCGCGACGCCCGCCATGGCGGGCCCGCCGAGGCGCAGCACTTCGGTCATCAGACACTGGTCCTGCCGCAGTTGCTCGGCGGCGGTGTCCTGGCTCCAGTCGTACGGTCTGTCGTCGGTGGCGGCCGCACCCGCTCCGGCGAGCCGGTTCAGCAGATCCGGATGGACGGCGAGCGTGAGCAGCACCGCCACGGCGGTGAGGAGCAGGACCGTCCGGGCGAGGAACCCGGACTTTCCCGGTCTTGGTAACAGGAAACCTGGCGACCTGGAGCGCATGAGTGCGTCCCCCCGTCATGAGGAACGCGGCCGGGAGCCATCCGTGAGGCGGTCCCGGCGTCGGTCGTCGCTGGCCCCTCCCGCAGCGGCACTGACCCCCGGCCGCTGAGTGAAAGTTTCGTGACGGAATGGTGGAGGTCCGTCAGCACGGCGATCACCGTAGGTCCGGGCCAGGCGGCGAACAAGGGTCCAATTCCGTACGGCTCGAAAGCGCCTAACGGGACTTACGGGTCTGGCGGGTGCAACTCGCTCGTGGTGAAAGGGAGTTACTTATGCGTTTCCCGTGAAGAAGTGGGCGGCCTTCGTTCCAGAACGACTGAAAGCCAAGATCGGCGCCGAGCGAGGCAGGCGGGACTTTCGATACAGGCCCTAGGTCCCCAGCCCCAGCCCGGACCAACCCAAGATCATCCGCAAGCCCGATGCCCCCCTTCTGACGCGGGAGCCACCATGCTGGTGGAACCTGCCAAGAGGAGCACGCCATGTCGTACCCGGAATACCTCGAGTATCCCAAAGCCCGCTACCACGGCAACAAGGGCGAAGTGAACGCGGCCTACCGCCCGGCCGACAGCCCACCGGACATCTCCTCACCCGGCACCTCCACCCACTACCTCGCCACCAACGAGTCGACCGGCGGCGAATTCGGTCTGTACAAGGTGAAGCTGGGTGCACGGTCCGCTGGGGCCAAGACCCACTTCCACAAGGCGATGTCGGAGTCCTTCTACATCCTCTCCGGCGAACTGGAGCTGTACAACGGCGAGAAGTGGGTCACGGGCCGCGCGGGCGACTTCCTGTACGTTCCGGTCGGCGGCCTGCACGCCTTCAAAAACGTGACGGACGAGCCTATGTCCATGCTCATGCTCTTCTCCCCAGGCGCCCCACGCGAGGAGTACTTCGAGCGGGTCGCGGAGGTGGCGCAGCGCGGTCGCGAAGAGCTCAAGCAGTTTCGCGTCCGACACGACAGCTACTTCCTGGAAGACTTCGAGCCGGGGAAGGAGTAGCTCGGGGCCGTTGCAGGACCACCACTCCCCCACCGCGATGGCCACTCCAGGGCGAGCCCGGCCTGTACAAGTTCGCCAACGGCGTCACCTGACGGCCGGAGGCCCGGCTGTCTACTCGAGCCCCGCCTTACGCTTCTCCGGCTCAGACCCGGTGTCCTTGGCGGGCATCTTCCACCGGAATGCCTCGCCCTCTCCGTCGGTGTGGATGAGGGTGCCGCCGCGCTGCGCTTCGCTGATGTCGAAGGCCTGGCTGCGCGACTGGAAACTGCCGCTCTGGATCGCCCCTGCGTTGGTACAGCCACGCGCGTTCACGTTCGGGGCGCTGAAGCCGTTGTTCTCGGCTGTCTCGCCGTCGGGCGCGATCCACTGCCTCGGCGGGTACGGTCTCCGACGCCGCAGCACCCTGGCCGCCTGGGCAAGCCCGGGGAGATCGCCTCCACCGCGCTCTGGCTGTACTCCGACGACGCCGCCTTCACCGCCGGCACCGCCCTCGTCGTCGGCGGCGGCCAGACCGTATGCCCCGCCGGAAACCCCAGGGAAATCCGTCCAACGTCGGCGAGCCCTCGAGGACGCCAAAGGGGCACGGTGTCACCGGCTCCGCTCTGCGAGGTGGGCGTCCATGGTGGCGTTCAGATCGGTCATGAACTGCTCGAACTGCTCCAGAAGCTGCGGCGGGTAGGGGGACATCGCGGCGTCGAGGCGGTGGGCGAGCGGGCCGAAGAACTCGTCCGCCCGCTCCTGGATGTGTGCGCCGCTGCGCAGGGTGACGATGCGTCGGTCGGAGTGCTCGCGGGTGCGGGTGATGTGCCCGGCCGTTTCGAGGCGGTTCAGGAGTGCGGTGGTGGCGCCGGTGGACAGGGAGATCCGCTCGCTCAGCCGGGCCGGTGACAGCGGGGTCCCGCGTTCTTCGGCGGCCGCGATTTCCAGGACCGCGGTCGCGTCGGTGGAGTGCAGGCCCAGCCAGGCGGCGAAGCGCCGACTGAGCTCGGCGTAATGGCCACCGTAGATCCGCAGCCCTTCCATCAGACGCTCGCGCCGCACCGCGACACCGTCGTCGCCCATCGCTTCCTCCACCGGGCCTGCCACCTCTTCTCTCCTCCCGGGCGCCCAGCTGGGCGCCCGCTTTGACAACCTACCTTCGCCACTTTACCTTCATGGTGGAATTACTTCACCATGGAGGCATTCAGCGTGCGCACCCCGTCCCCCACCCCCGAGACGACCGAGCCCTACCGATGGCGATGGTTGATCCTGGCGGTGATGATCGTCGCGGAGATCATGGATCTCCTGGACGCCTCGATCGTCAACGTCGCCGGACCGGACCTGGAGACTTCCCTCGGTGCCGGATCCGCCGGACTGCAATGGGTGATCGGCGGCTACGCCCTCACCCTGGGCGCCGGCCTCGTGCTCGGCGGCCGACTCGGCGACCGCTACGGCCGACGCCGGATGTTCCTGATCGGCCTGGCGTCCTTCACTGCGAGTTCTCTGCTGTGCGCGATCGCGCCGAACATCGAGTTGCTGATCGCCTTCCGCCTGCTGCAGGGCACCGCCGGAGCGATGCTGCTGCCCCAGGGGCTGGGTCTGCTGCGGGAGAACTTCTCCGGCCCCGAACTCACCAAGGTCTTCGCGATCTTCGGACCCGTCCTGGGCCTGGGCGGCATCATCGGCCCGGTCCTCGGCGGCTTCCTCATCGAGGGCGACTTCTTGGGACTGGGCTGGCGGTCGGTGTTCCTGGTCAACCTGCCCATCGGCATCGCTGCGCTGATCGTCGCCGCGAAGTTCGTGCCCAAGAAGGCGGGCGACCGCACGGTACGGGTCGACATGACCGGCGCCGCCCTGATCGTGGCGTCCTGCGCCCTGCTGGTGCTGCCGCTCAAC
Organism: Streptomyces sp. NPDC044106; assembly: GCF_056433985.1. Classification (NCBI taxonomy): domain Bacteria; kingdom Bacillati; phylum Actinomycetota; class Actinomycetes; order Kitasatosporales; family Streptomycetaceae; genus Streptomyces; species Streptomyces sp. NPDC044106. Next base: position 18,191 of record NZ_JBWKFZ010000033.1, on the reverse strand, counting down.
CAGGGGCAGGAGAATGGCTGGCCGTTGTGGACGTGGCTGTCCATGGCCGCCTCAGTGATCGGGTTCGCCCTCTTCGCCCTCCAGCAGCGCCGCACCGCTGCCGCGGGCCGCGAGCCGCTGGTGACCCCGGGCCTGCTGCGCAAGCCGGCCTTCACCGTCGGCCTCGGCGGCATCGCCCTGTTCTTCGGCGGGCTCATCGGCACCCAGCTCGTGCTGACCCTGTTCCTCCAGATCGGCCGGCACTTCACCGCCGGTGGCGCGGGATTGGGCAACCTGCCCCTCGCGGTGGGCACCGCGATCGGCGGCGCCGTCAGCGGCGCGTTCCTCGCGGACAAGATCGGCCGCAAGGTGCTCCAGATCGGACCGCTGGTCCAGCTGGCCGGCGCTGCCGTGCTGTGGCTCGAGCTCGACGGCCTCGACGCCGCCTCGTTCTCGATCTGGGACATCGCTCCGGGTGTGGCGGTGGCGGGCGTCGGCGCCGGCATGGTGATCGCCGCCCTGTTCAGCTTCATCCTGGCCGCGGTCGACGACGACGAGATCGGATCCGCCTCCGGCGTCCTGTCGGCGGTCCAGGCGGTGGGCGGCTCCATCGGCGTCGCGGTCTTCGGCTCGGTCTTCTTCGCGATCACCTTCCTGCTGCCCAAGAAGGGTCGCCCGGACGACGAGCAGCACGGCATCGCCACCGAGCCCGTCACCGACTCCTACCGGCTGGCGGCCACCCGCGCCGGCGCCGAACAACAGGCCGTAGCGCAGCAGGCTGCCGGCTGACTCCCGACCACAGACCAACGTCTGCACCCTCTATCCACGCTTGGACCAGTCCAGCCGTCGGCGCCAACGAGCTGGGGGTCGGCTGACATTTGGTCGGGGCTTGCTCTCAAGTGCGGTTGAGGTTCCATGATGACCGGCATGGAGACGACACTCATTGACCAGCAGACGCAGGAAGCCGAGATTGCAGCGATCAAGCACGTGATCGCCAGGCTTGAGCATTCCCAGCAGAACGAATTGCCCGAGGAGTTCGTCGGCCTGTTCAGAGCCGATGCGATCTGGACGACGCGCCATGGCAAGCGCCTCACCGGTCGTGATGAGATCTCGTCTTTCACTCACCAGGTGCTGCCGGGGGCCATGAAGGACTCGACAGCCACGTACGAGGTGGTGGACGTGCTGTTCATCCGCCCCGACGTCACCGCGGTCAAGGCACACGCGCAGTACTGGACCCTGGAAGGGGAGCCGATCGGGAACGCGGGCACCCCGCTCTACGTGATGGCCAAAGAGGACGGGCAATGGCGCCTTGTCGCCTGCCAGAACACGGAGGTACTCGCCCAGTGACGGGCGAAGGGCCTTACAAGCGGGGCGAGTTGCGAAGCGCGCCTGGGCCCGTGTGGTCTGTTCCCATCCGACGGACCCGACGACGGATTCATGATCAGGGTGTCTTGACCTGAGAGCCTGTGTCATATCCCCGGCCGGGTGGGCGCCGCCTGGCCGGGGATATGACACAGGCTCTGAGGCTCGTGCGGGGACCGCGTCCGCCCACCTGAGCCTCACACCGGCCAGAACTGCAGCAGGAACCGCTCCACCTCATCCGGCACGCCCTGTTCGGCGAGGGAGGCGACTTCTTCCTGCCCCACTACATGAGCTCGCAGCCGCCATCGCCGGCCCGCGACACCGAGATCGATCCCATGCTTGTCCGGACCGCCGGCCGTGTGGAACCGCAGACGCCCCGAGGCAGAGTCCAACTCCGCTTCCCCCGTCGCCTCCCAAGGCACACTGTGATCCGGCTCGGGCGGTGAGTCCCAGACTTCGACCGTGAACGCGGCCCTGTGCGTGTGACCGCCCGACTCGATGTCCACCCGCCCGTGCTTGGCCGCAACCAATCCTTGCCCAACCTCAGACCAGTCGTCGATGATGTCCTCGTCGGCATCCTGCAGCCAGAGCAAGAACCGCTCAACCAGGACCGCGAACTCCTCGCGATGGACCAACGCCACGTGGCCTCTCCCTCCCACTCGCGTCACTTCCCCGACGACGCTACCTGGGCCGTGATCACTGCGGCAGTCGGTGCTGGGAAAACTCTCTCCCGTCCTCATCCTTCGTCACCCCAGGACCACTCCTCGACGACACCGTCCAAGCGATCGCCGGACTGGCGTCACTTCGGCCAGCGGCCCAAACCGCTGTCGACCCAGAGTTTCACCGGCACCATCCGCCCCGCCCCGGCAGAGCGTCCCGCCCAAGGTCTGACACGCAGTCGCATCCGGCACTGTGGTGCGGCCGACGTACCGCAATTGGCCGTTTCAGGGGCGGTGTGGGGGTACGGGCCGGGCCCCGAGGTGGTCCTGGAGCTCGCGATGCCGGAACTGCCACGCGGTGCCCGCAACACGCAGGATTCCGGCCTCATAGCAGGCATCGAGGAAGGGGCCCAGCCGCCAGGGCAGACGCCCCCTCGTGCTCAGCAAGAACGCCAAGTGCCGGAGCGCCGCCGAGCCACCCATGGCTGGTAGTCCGAACGCGAGGAGCCCGACCGGGAGGCCGAACATGAGCCCGATCATGAGCATCCATGCGAGTGTGAACGTGAGCTGGAATCCGGGTGCGTCATCCCCGAGCCCGTGTTCTTTCAGGAAGTCGTAACCCAGCCTGAATCCGAGCCCGTACACAGGCATGGATATGAACCCACAGATGACTACCGACACCAGTACGGACACGAATCCGGCTACCAGGTCGCCGCGAACGAGGTTGCGCGGCTCGATCGCGGTGTCTTCTGTCCTGATCATCAACCCGACCGTGAGGCCGACGCCCACCCCGAAGACACCCGTGAAGACAAGGGTGTTCTGGGCGTGCTCCGAGAAGGAACGCAAGTTCAGCAGTAGGAGAACGATCACGATGCTGACCAGGAGGCCGATCAGGAAACCGACCGCGAGACCAAGTGCGAGGGTGCGTTGCCCCGCCCGGGTCCGAAGACGGCCGATGTCGACGCGGTACGGCCCGGGCCATACCGGACGGTAGATCACCACGAGGGCGAGGAAGAGGAGCACGCACATGCCTGTCAGCACGTTGGAGTGAAAATCAAACAGGAGCTCCAGTGTGAGGGGAAGGGCCAGGGCGAGCGGCGTGACCAGAGCCCGTTCGATCCAGCGTGCCCGGTGAGGGCCTGCCAGGGGCCACAGTTCGTGGAGAACCAGATCGGTGCTGCTGAGCGTGCGGCCTGCGACCACGCGCGACGTGCCGCCCTCGGTGCCCGCGTTCGCGTTGAGGTAGCGGGCAAGGACCGAGAGGTGGCGCCACGCGGTGTCGGCCTCCAGTCGGTGCCGGTTCCCGGTGCCGGACATTCCCGGCGCTCGCGGGGAATCGGCCGCGGCCGGGTGCCGGGCGGCCACCGCGGCTCCTACGTAGCAGTCCAGGAGGTACTCGTAGAAGTGCCCATCTGTGGCAAGAGAGAGCATGTCCGCGGGGTCTCGCAGGTACCGCCCGTCAGGAGCGCGCTCCTCGAAGACGGTGGCGGCCAGGGTGAGACGCCAGGGCGTGTCCAAGGTGCGGGCCAGCGCCGCGTGGGCCGGCCGCAGGTCGACGGCTCCGGCGGCTGCCACGGAGTCGAGCGCTTGGAGGACCGGTTGCCAGCGGGCGCGGGCTCGATCGGTGACGGCGACGCGCTGTCGGAGGTATCCGGCCGCGCGTGCCGCGTCGACCCGTGCGAGGGCAAGACGTGCCACGACGCGGGGTTCGCTCTCAGCGTCGACCAATGCCTGGTAGTGGGCATGGCGGCAGGTGAGAACGACGGGACAGCGCGTACCGCCGTCCTCGAAGCTCTCGATGGCGCGGAGAAGCCGGGCCGCTCGAGAGGTGTAGCCGGGTGCCGCGTCGCTGTCCATTTCGTCCAGACCATCGATGACCGGCAGGACGAGATTGGCGTCGATGAGCAGACGGGCGTCGCGGGGTGCGAAGCGGTAGGTGTCGGTGAGATGGGTCCGAAGCCAGTCACGGATTGTCGTGCCGGGCCACGATGCCGCGATCAGGCGGACCGGCACCGGATCGAGGGATGCGCGGGTCTTGGTCAGCCCCAGGATCAGAGCCATGACAAGGACGGTCTTGCCCGTGCCCGCGTCGTCGCCGGGCTGCCCGTCCCCCCGCACCGCGGGTGTGCCGGTGATGACCATTCGCCCCGGTCGCAGGGCACGGTAGTAGTCGCTGATCCCTTCCAGCGTCCCGTCCGGTCGCGTGCCGCTCACGCCGGTAGCCGTCACCGTGAATGCGAGGTCGATCCGCCCGTCGGGGGCGGCGAGTCCGCTGCCCAGCATCTGCCGGTACTGCGCTCCCTCCCCCCGGACCACCAACCGTGTGAGTTCCTCCGCGATCACCGGTGCCGTGCGCTGGGCCCGTAGCCCCCGCACCGCGGCCCACAAGCCCCATACCGCCGTGGTCGCGCCGACGATCGTGAGACCGAAGGACCACACCCCGGCGACGTCGGCAGGGTCATCCGACTGAGCCTGTGCACGCCAGGCCCACCACAACCCGCCCACGCACACCACAACACTGAACACCATCGCCGAGACCCGCCCGGCGCGCCCGCGACGCCACATGGACCCATGATGCCTCGCCTTGCACAGCAAGGGAGTTGAACCCGTGCCGCTTGCCCGAGGCCCGGTGCGGGCCGGCCTCCTCCGGGCCCCTGGCCGACTCGTCAGTGACCGGGCGCTGTAGCGCGTTCCGCGCTGAGCGCCTACCGGGTCGGACATAATGATGCTAGTGTCATTAGCATCATGCTGCTGAGACTCAACACCTCGGATCCCCGCCCTCTGCACGAGCAGGTGGCGGGTGCGATCCGTCGTGCCATCGCAGAGGGAGAGTGCAGCCCGGGCGACCGACTGCCCCCGGCTCGTGACCTGTCCCAGGCGCTGGGCGTCAACGCCAACACCGTGTTGCGCGGACTCAGGACCCTGCGGGACGAAGGAGTCCTGGAGTTCAGGCGAGGCCGCGGTGTGACCGTGGCCGACGGCGCCGATCGACGCTCCGTCATGTTGGAGCAGGTACGTGCTCTGGTCGCAGCCGCGGCTCGCGAGGGTTACAGCAAGGCCGACATCATTGAAATGATCAAGGGGGACGTGTGAACGAGCGCGTGAGGCGCGCAAGTGGCACAGCCTGGGCGGGCGCCGGCTGGTGTGCCGGTGTCCTGGCACTGCTGCTGGGCATGCCGCTGGCGGCAAGCGGCCGACTGCCGGACAGGCTGGCGACGCATTGGGGTGTGGGCGGGGAGCCCGACGGGTCCATGCCGCTGTGGGCGGCCGCGCTCTTCCCCGCACTGATCTGGCTGATTCTGGTGCTGGCCGTAGTGTTCTGGGCGAGGCGTTCGAACGGCGCGGCCCGTGGCTGGGCCGGGATCTCCCTGGCGTCAGGAGGGGTGTTCCTGGTCGGCGGACAGGCCTCTGTCGTGCGGGCCAGTCTGGACCGGTCCGACTGGCACGAGGCCGACTCGGTGACACCTTGGGTGATGGCGGCCATCGCGGTTGCCATCACAGCAGGCGCCTTGGCCTTCCTGGCCACCCGCCGCCCCGCCGCTGGCCGGCAGCAGACTCCCGGACCCGGCATGAGCCTTCCACCGGACCAGCAGCTCGCGTGGTTCTCCCGCACGTCCAACCAGTGGCTCCGCGCGACCGCAGCCGTCACCGGATTCACCGCGGTGGCCATCGCCGCGGCCGGCGTCGGCGGTCTCATCCCTCTGCACGCAGGGCTGATCACCCCGTTCGCGGTCGTCTCGCTCGCCGTGCTCGGCTGCTCTTCCGTACAGGTACGCGTCAGCAAGCGAGGAATGAAGGTGTCGTTCGGCCCGCTCGGCTGGCCGGCCCGGCACTGGGCCATCCAGGACATAGAGTCCGCCCATGCCGAGCACCGCACTCCCGCACAGGTAGGGGGATGGGGCTACCGGCTGAGCGGCCTGGGCACCACCGTGATGCTGCGCGGCGGGGAGTGCCTGGTCGTGCGGGCCAAGGGCAAGGACTTCGCCGTCAGCGTCGACGACGCCGAACGCGGCGCCGGCCTCCTGAACGCCTTGAGTACGGAGAGGTCGGGCGGGCACCCGGCATGAGCGGGCCGCACCCCTCGACCGTGTGACCCCGAGTTGGCCGCAGAAGTTGGCGAAGGTGCGGGATCCGTACTGGGCTCCGTTGTCGAAGCGGAACACGGCGCTGCCCAAGCGGCCACCCTGGTGCCCATGTGCTCGGCGATGGATCAGCCGACGACCTGGGTCACGTGGCGGACGCCTTGTCGGCGATGACCCGCTCCTCGCCCGCGGGGTGGGTCACGTGGTGCACGAGAGCCGCGATGACGCCACCCACCAGGGGGGCCACGATGAACAGCCACAGTTGGGACAGCGCGGCTCCCCCGGCGAACAGGGCGGGGCCCAGGCTCCGGGCGGGGTTGACCGAGGTGCCGGTCAGTGGGATGCCGACGAGGTGGATGACGGCCAGCGCGATGCCGATCGGCAGCCCGTCGAAGCCGGTCACCGCCACCCGGTGCGTCACTCCGAGGACGACGAAGACAAGGAGGAAGGTCAGGACCACTTCCGCGAGGAAGGCCCCGCCCAGGTTGATGCCGACCTCGGAGCGGTCGTCGTAGCCGTTGCTGCCGAATGCCTCGCTCGTCTTCAGGCCCGGCACCTGCTTGGCGAGCAGGAAGAGCAGGGCCGCGCCTGCGACACCGCCGAGGAACTGCGCGATCCAGTAGGTGACGGCGGTGCGGCCGTCGATGCGACGCGCGACGAGCATGCCGAGCGTCACCGCCGGATTGACGTGGCAGCCGGAGATCGGGCCGAGGGTGTACGCGAGGGCCAGCAGCGTGAAGCCGAACGCCAGCGCGATGCCGAGCGTGCCGATGAACTCCGCGCAGAGCACCGCCGACCCCACGGCGAAGAAGACTAGGAGCAACGTCCCGAGGAACTCCGATACCACCGCTCTGATCTGCACAGCGACCACCTCGCAGGCTTGCCGGTCCCCCTCGCCATCGTCTGCCCGCCCGCCTCTTCCCACCTGTTCTGCCGGGGCCGCAGCCCGTAACGTACGCCCATTCGAGTGACGGACCGGCTCCGCAGCCCCCCTGTTGGCGCCAGCGAGGCCTTACAGGCGACCCGGGGTGCGGACAGCCATGCCGTCAGTCCTATATTCATACAAACAATTCACGCGTGGTCCTGCCGCGCTGGACCACGGGGTGGGACCACAGTGATCGAACCCGACGGCACTGAACCCGCCCGGGCCGGGGCCCGTGCTGCCCGCCAGGCGCGTACGAAGGCGCGGCGGCGCAAGCAGATGGCCGTGATCGCGGCCGTGATCGCGCTGGGCGGGGCGGCCACCACGGGGGTCATCGCTCTGGCGGACTCCTCCGGGGACGGGGGCGGCTCCGGGCGCACCGTGTCCGCTGCTTCGGGCAGTGCGGCGCAGAAGGCGCGTGCGGCCAAGCGGGCGAAGAAGGGGGAGGAGAAGTGGGACGGCAAGGTGCGGGTGCTGGGGGACGGCTCCACCTCGTACACCGGACCGCAGCACGGGCAGCTCAAGCCCAAGAAGCTGAAGCCCGGTGAGAAGCCGCCGCAGTTCGTGGTCTTCTCCTGGGACGGCGCGCTGGAGGGCGACGACCGCCGCTTCTCCCACTTCCGCCAAGTGGCGCGGGAGAGCAAGGCTCACATGACGTTCTTCCTCACCGGGATCTACCTCCTGCCGGAGAGCAGGAAGTCGCTCTACCGTCCGCCGCAGCACAACCCGGGGGCGGCCGCCATCTCGTATCCGACCGTTCCGCACATCCAGACCACGCTGGAGCAGCTGCGCGGTGCCTGGAAGGACGGGCACGAGATCGGTTCGCACTTCAACGGGCACTTCTGCGGTGCCAAGGGCGGTGGTGACTGGAGTGTCGGGGAGTGGAAGAGCGAGATCGAGCAGACGTACTCGTTCATGAAGGAGTGGAAGACCAACACCGGGTTCACCAAGGAGGGGCCCCTGCCCTTCGATCCGGACCGGGAAGTGGTCGGCGGCCGTGCGCCCTGTCTGGAGGGGCAGAAGAACCTCCTGGCCGCGGCCAGGCCGTTCGGCTGGCGCTACGACGCGAGTTCGTCGGGCGACTTCCAGATATGGCCGTCCAAGGCCGGGGGCCTGTGGAACTTTCCTCTGCAGCTCCTGCCCCTGGAGGGCAAAGAGGTGCAGGTCCTCTCCATGGACTTCAACTTCCTCTACCACCAGTCCGGTGACAGCACCCAGGGCGACCCGGCGAGGTTCCCGGCGTGGCGGGCGCAGGTTGCCGCGTCGTACATGAACGGGTTCAACCGCGTCTACAACGGCAGCCGGGCGCCGATGTTCATCGGCAACCACTTCGAGGACTGGAACGGCGGCATCTACATGAGCGCCGTCGAGGATGTGGTGCGCAAGGTGTGTCCGCGCAAGGGGGTGCGCTGCGTGTCGTTCCGCGAGTTGGCGGACTGGCTTGATGTCCAGGACCCGAAGGTCCTGGACCGGCTGCGCCTGCTCGACCCGGCGCAGGCACCGAAGTGGAAGTCGCTCATCAGGTAGCGGGGCGGCCTGCGGCACAGTGCCGACGACTGGTCGGCGGCTGATCGGCGGCTAGGTGAGCGCCTCGATGTAGTGGGTCCACAGATCCACCGCCCGTCGGCTGGCGGGTGTGGTGGGAGTGTCGCCGCCCAGCCCCTTGAGCGGCAGGGGCACCAGGTCCTTGAGCGACATGCGGTAGACGACCACGGCCGTGGTCTCGTCGTGGGTGCCTCCCACGAACCAGCCCGCCGTGTTCGCGGTGGTCGTCCCGGTCTTGCCCACGGCGGCGGGGTGTGCCGCGCCCGCCGCCTTGGCCGATCCGTCGGCCATGGTGGCCCGCAGGGCGTCCGTGACCGCCTGGGCGGTCTTCTTCGACATCGCCCGGGCGGGTCGTGGTACGGCGAGCGGCACGGCGTCCCCGGCCCGGGTCACCGAGGACACCGAGTAGGGGTCGGTGTGCATGCCGTGGGCGGCGAAGGTCTGGTAGGCGCCGGCCATCCGGATGGCGCTGGGCGTCGAGTTCTCCCCGAGTGCGTACACGGGGACTCGTTCTCCCAGGCTGGAGGCGAGCAGTCCCGCCCGCAGGGCGTACTTCTCCACCCGGTCCAGGCCGACGTCGAGGCCGAGTTGGAGCAGGGGTGTGTTCACGGAGTCGGCGACAGCCTGGCGCAAGGTCACCTGGCCCCAGTCGCGGCCGCCTTCGTTGCGGCCCTTGACCACCTTGCCGCTGCGGTCCCAGTAGGGCCCCTCCGGCGTCCGTACGGCGATCTTGTCGTCGCCGTCGTAGACGCTGGCCGGGGAGACGGGGGTGCGGCTCCCCTCCCGGGTGCGCTTGACGCCGTCCTCGAGCGCGGCGGCATAGACGAAGGGGGTGAACGCCGAACCGGCTGGAATGGTCGTCGCGTTGGACTGGTTGAAGCCCTGTTTCAGGAAGTCGCGGCCGCCGTAGACGGCCAGCAGCCGGCCGTCCGGGGCCACGCTCGCCGCGCCGATCCTGGCGTGCTGGTCGGTGTCGGGCCGCCGCTCGGCGTCGAAGTCCTTCTCGGCCCGGTGGACGGCGGCGGTCAAGGCCTTGGTGCGGTTGCGGTCGAAGGTCGTGCGGATCTGGTAGCCGCCCAGGTCGAAGTCGGCGGCGTTGATGTGCCCGGCTTTGATCGCGTTCCGCTTGGCCAGCTCCACCAGGTAGCCGGTCCGCGCGCCGGGGATGTCGCCGGAGCCCGACTTCGTGGGTTCGGGGAACTTCTTGTAGGTGGCCCGCTCGGCCTGGGTGAGGTGGCCGGTTGCCACCATGCGGTCCAGGATCCAGTTCCAGCGTTCGACGGCCCGCGCGTGGTTCTCCTTGCCGAGGGCCGGGTCGTAGAGTCCGGCGCCTTTGAGGAGAGAGGCCAGGAAGGCGCCTTCGCTGGGGTTGAGGCGCGCGACGTCCTTGCCGTAGTAGGCGTGCGAGGCGCGCTGGATGCCGTAGGTGCCCCGCCCGAACCAGCTCGTGTTCAGGTAGTCCTGGAAGATCTTGTCCTTGCTCGTGTGGTTGTCCAGCTTCACGGCGAGCAGGGCTTCGGTGAACTTCCGGGACAGGGTGCGGTCCTGGCTGAGGTAGACGTTCTTCACGTACTGCTGGGTGATGGTCGACCCGCCCTGGGTCTCTCCTCCGGTGAGCGCGGCGGTCGTCGCGCGCAGGACACCGGTCGGTGAGACGCCGGCATCCGAGTAGAAGCTCGCGTTCTCGGCCGCGAGGACGGCGCCCCGGACTTTCGGCGGCACCCTCTTCAGCGGTATCTCCTGCCTGATGACCCAGCCGGTGCGGGCCATGACGCTGCCGTCGGACCAGTAGTACACGTTGTCCTGTTGCGTGGCGAACGAGTTGAGGTCGTCCGGTATGTCCGTGGTGGCGTACGCGATCGTGACGAAGCCGGTCAAGCCGAGGGCCAGGTACAGGAAAGCGCCCAGCCACTGGCGCCACGAAGGCAGCCACCGGCGCCAACCGCTGCGGCCCGGCCGGGGATAGGCCGGACGCAGCCGGCGCAGTTGTCCGCGCGCCCCGGCGAGGGCGCCGGGTATGCCGCCTGTGGTCCGCTGCCCGGACTTCCTGCGCCGGCCGGTCGCCGCGCGGCGCTCCCCCGGTGCCGCCCGCCGTCTCCCGCTGCCGTGACCTGCGGTCATCTTGCGCCCACCCACCCCGTATGCCTCCTCTGCTGCGCTCTGGCGCTCACATTAGAGGCAGTTGGAGGCGTGCGGCCCGGCCTGCGGGTTCCTGGCTGCCTGGTCCGGGTGCCTTCAGGTTCCGCAAAAGAGAGGCAACGGTTCGGGAAGGGCCCGCAGTTGTGCCAAGATTCCGTGCTCCGGTCGGGGTGATCGGGCAAGGAAAGAGGAAACGCAGTGATATCCATAGCGATACCCAAGAGATACAGACCCGCCGCCTTCGCCGGTGTGGCCGCGGCCGTGGCTTCCGGCTGCCTGCTCGCGCCCTCCGCGCACGCGGACGCCGGTGGCGTGCCCCGCAAGGCCGACCACCGGACACTCGCCGCCTTCGCCCGCATCGCCGATGACGTCCTCTCCCGGCGCACCCAGGCACTGGTGGAGGACCGCGCGGGGCGCGGCGGCCCGGACGCCGGCGCGGTGACGACGCGCATGTCCGGCCGGCTGCGGACGGACGAGGACGCCGCGCTGCGGTCGCTGCGCGCCCGCAAGAAGCGCCTTGCCCAGCTCGGCGAGGCCTACACGAAGGCGGACACCCGCGTCGTCGTGGACCGCGCGACGCTCACCGGCAGCACGGCGACCGTCCAGGTCACCGCGTCGTCGACGCTCACGTACAAGAAGGTGCGCGAAGGCGGGCCGCAGACCACCGCGTTCTCGACCCGGCAGGAGCTGAAGCTCGCCGGCACGAAGGACGGCGGCTGGCAGCTGACCGCGATCACCTCGCGCAACCAGGGCCCTGTCGCGGTCGACGAGCCCTCGGTGGCCCGGACGAACACCGTCAAGGACGACGGCAACCAGTACCCGGACGGCACACCGGCCTCGACCAAGCGCCCCACCACGCCGATGCCCTCGGGCAAGACGGCCGGCGCCTACGGCTACTCCGCCATGGCGCAGTACGCGGAGAAGTACTGGCGCAGCTACAACCCGGCCTACCGGAAGTTCAACGGGGCCGGCGGCGACTGCACCAACTTCGTGAGCCAGGCGCTGAAGGCGGGCGGCTGGAAGCCCGTCCCCGGCTCCGCCTACGACTACCGGAACTGGTGGTACGAGAGCGCGGGCCAGAGCACGTCCTGGGTCGGGGTGAACGAATGGGCATGGTTCACGCTGTCCAACCGGCGGGCCCCGAACCTGGCGAGCGCCTACCAGCTGGACGTCGGCGACGTCCTGCAGGTGGACTTCGACAAGAACGGGTCCAAGGACCACACCATGCTGGTGACGTACCGCGACAGGCAGGGCATGCCGTACCTGACCTACCACTCCACCGACACCTACCGCAGGTCGCTCGCGAGCGTGGTCGCGTCCTACCCCGACGCTCGCTACTTCGCGTACCGCACCTGAGAGAGACCGGGGACAGTGCAGAGCGGCGCGGGCGGCTTCGGGTCGCCCCGCCGCGGCGAGCAAGCGCGTTCGCATCGGTGAGATGACCGATGCGGTGGGGCGTGGACCTTCGTGGGCCGCTCGCAGCCCGTCATCCAGCAGGCCCGCACCGGCTGGATGACGGGCTGCCGCTTCGGGGAGGGCGACTGTACTTGAAAGTTCAAGGCAAGTAGGGTGTCCGCCATGAGTCCGAGCAGCCGGCGCCGGCCCCGTATCGACCGGGGCACGACGAGGCGGACGGTGTGGCCCCGGGGCCACACCGTCCGCACGGCACTGCTCGCCCTGGTCTTCGTCTTCGCGGCTCCCCTGTTCGGCATCAACGGCGCGACGGATGCCTCTTCTGTCGGCCCCGCGACCGCGCGCAGCGCGACCACCGTCTCCGTTGCGCCCCGGGCCGATTCCCCGGCCGAGGACCACGACTGCCACAAGGGGCAGCCGGCGGATCCGCGGGGCGCGGTGGTGCCGTGTCCCGACCACCGGGCGCCGTACATTCCCAAGTCGACGTCCATGCCGCCCAGTCCGCCGCACGTCGTCCCGGCCCTCGCCGGAACGCCGTACCAGGACGTCGCGTCGGTCGACCTGTACGGAATCCAGATCATCAGAACGTAGACGGGTCTCTCCACCCGCAAGCCGACAGGGCCCGACAGCGCCGGTCGGCGTCACTTCGCTGCACCTTCGTGAGCAGCAGCCACGTACGGCCTTCACCTACAGGAGAGACACCCATGTCCGTTTTCGCCGGTACCAGCACGCGCACCACGTCCCCGAACGACACCGGCCCCCTTACCGCGCCCTCCCGGTCCGGCAATGACCTCGGGCTCCTGCTGCTGCGCTGGGCGGTCGGCCTGACCATGGCCGCCCACGGAACCCAGAAGCTCTTCGGCTGGTTCGACGGCGGCGGCCTGGACGGTGCCGCGCAGTTCTTCGCGGGCAACGGTTACGAGGCCGCGCACACCATGGCCGTGATTGCCGGGCTCACCGAGACCCTGTGCGGCCTCGGCCTCGTCGTCGGCCTGCTCACCCCGCTCGCCGCGGCGGGCGTCGTGGGCGTCATGCTCAACGTCATCGCCGTCAAGTGGGGCGGCGGGTTCTTCAACCCCACCGGCATCGAGTTCGAACTGCTGCTCCTCGTCACCGCCGCGAGCCTGGCACTGACCGGACCCGGTAGGTTCGCGGCCGACCGGCTCCTGCCCGTACTGCGCGCACACCGGCTTTCCCACGGTGTCGCCGCCGTGGCATTCGGCGCCGCGATGGCCGGCATCGTTCTGGTGACCCTCCGCGCCTGAGCCCTGTACGGGCGAGGGGTCTCCCGGCGCGGACCGGCGCCGGGAGACCCCGAAGGTTCACCGCGTAGGTATTCTTCCGGTGGCCGAGACGCGCTCGGCTCGAAACGCGGCAATCGACCGGCTTAGCCACCGAGTTCTCCGCCGCCATACGCTGCCCCCAACAGGCATCCGCACAGCTCAGTGCACCCGACCCCGCGGTTTCAGCGGTACTGACGGCAGTTCCGGGGCGGGCAGCGGCTCCCCGCGCGAACTCCGTCTCTGTCACGCGGAATGTCACGGCCGATCCTCTGATTCGTTTCCGGTCTTTGGTCAGGGGAACGGCGCGATGCACTACGGTGCGACGGCTCGGTTCGGGCAGCGCGAAGGGCGTCCATCCTTGAGAGGAGCGAGAGGGGAGGTCAGCGCTGTCGGTCCGCAATCACCAGCAACGTGTCCGCGGCTGGGGGTCCGTCAGACTTCGCCGGAAGCATGTCCACGGCGATGCTGGTGAATCCGGCCTCATCGAGGGCCTGCACCCATACTTGCTCCTGGAGGACCCAGCGACGCAGCGAGGCCGTCTCACCCTCTGGAGTCTTCGTGGGGATGTCGGCTGCCACCAGGTCCGGTTGGGCCGGAGCGCCGTTCAGGTAGTGGGCCAGGGTGGAGAAGACCAGCCGTCCGCCCGGCTTCAGCGCAGCGGCTGTCGCCGGCAGTAGCTCGCGCGGTTCGGTGAAAGCGACGGCCCCGAACACGCTGTACAGCACGTCGTATGTGCTCTTCGTCGCCTGCCTGGAGGTGGGGCACGGCGTCGCACGACGCGATACGGAGGCGTGGGGAGAGGTGGGCGAACAGGTCGGTGGCCATCTTGTGCTGCGCGGAGGAGGCGTCGATGGCGACGACCTCGGCGGGCTCGTGGTGGGCGGCCAGGTGTGCGGCGTGCCGGGCGGCTCCGGCGCCGAGGTCGCCGACCACGTGTCCCGTGAGATCGCCGAGCACTTCGCAGCCGGGGCCGCCGTCCTGGCTCCAGATCCAGTGGAAGGCATCGGGGACGGCGCGGTCGCGCTCGGCGCGGGTGCGGCCGTAGTGGTGCCAGAGGTCTGCCGTGGTCGTCATCCGCACCATCTTGGCGGGTGCTGCCTGACGTGGGGCTGGTTCCGGCGTCCGGACGAGCTGACGGTAGACGTGAGGTTCCTTCCCGGTCCGGACGGCGAGCCGACGGTGTACGTCGCGCCGACCTGGTCGGGGGAGCTCGAGGTGGGGAACGCCGAGAACGGGCCGGTGCGTGCGCTGGCCGGGCTCGGTACGCCCGTGCTCGCCGAGGTTGGGCCTGTCGCCCGTTCCGTGACGCCGGCCGCGACGGACGCCCGTTCCCACCCGGGCGGATGGACGCGGTCCGCACGCGAGCCGTCCAGGGCGTCTCCAGCTACGTGAGTTTCCTGGGGCCGGAAACTCCCGACCAGGTCGCGAACTCCTACGGGCCGAACGCCCAGCGCCCGCCGGCCGTGAAGTCTGCGGTCGACCCGGATGCCGTCTTCGCCGCCACACCGCTCCCCTTCGGGAGGGCCGACTCCGACTCCACGCCCGTCTGGGGCGAAGGCGGCATCACCACTCTTGGCGTCGGTGGCATTGACACCGTCCACACCGCCGCATCGCCTGTATCACCACGGTCTGGCTCCTCCACCACCCGGCCTCCGGGGTAGGCACGACAGCGTGGAAGAGACACGAGCAGGCGCTCGCGCGGTACTCCGACGGCATGATCATGGGGTGTGCCGGGACGTGATGAGTACGCCTCCTGCCAGCGAGGAGGCCAGCCGCAGCGAGGTCTCATACATCCGCGAAGCCGGTGGAGGGCATTCTCGGGAGCGGTGACGACATTCAACGACTCCGTGGTTCAGCGAGGGGAAGCGAGCAGCTGGGCGGCCTGCGTCCGGAACGGTCCGGTGCGCGCCCCCTTCCTCTCCCCCGCAGTTTGGTACCTTTCACCGGACAAGCAAATCGATCGGATGTTCGTTTACTGGGGCCTCCGAGGCGTCCGTTGTCGGCCGTAGACGCTCACGTTCTCCGACGTGCGGCGTGCCACTCAATCGGACCGGGTGAAAGCTCATGGCAGGAACCGATCACGAAAAGGCGCTGAACACCGCGCTCGCACAGATCGAGCGGAAATTCGGCAGGGGTGCGGTCATGCGCCTCGGCGAGCGGCCCGATGGGCCCATCGAGGTGATCCCCACCGGATCGACCGCGCTCGACGTCGCGCTCGGCGTGGGCGGCATCCCGCGCGGCCGCGTGGTGGAGGTCTACGGGCCGGAGTCCTCCGGCAAGACGACGCTGACGTTGCACGCAGTAGCGAACGCGCAGAACGCCGGCGGTTCGGTGGCGTTCATCGACGCCGAGCACGCTCTGGACCCGGAGTACGCCAAGAAGCTCGGCGTCGACACCGACAACCTCATCCTGTCCCAGCCGGACAACGGCGAACAGGCCCTGGAGATCGTCGACATCCTGATCCGCTCCGGCGCGATCGACTTGATCGTGATCGACTCCGTCGCGGCCCTGGTACCGCGCGCGGAGATCGAGGGCGAGATGGGCGACTCCCACATGGGTTTGCAGGCCCGCCTGATGAGCCAAGCCCTCCGCAAGATCACCAGTGCACTCAGCCAGACGAGGACGACGGTGATCTTCATCAACCAGCTCCGCGAGAAGATCGGCGTGATGTTCGGCTCGCCGGAGACCACGACCGGTGGTCGCGCGCTGAGGTTCTACGCCTCCGTGCGGCTCGACATCCGCCGCATCGAGACCCTCAAGGACGGCGCCGACGCGGTCGGCAACCGCACCCGCGTCAAGGTCGTCAAGAACAAGGTGGCCCCGCCCTTCAAGCAGGCCGAGTTCGACATCCTCTACGGCCACGGCATCAGCCGCGAGGGCGGCCTGATCGACATGGGCGTCGAGCACGGCTTCGTCCGCAAGGCCGGCGCCTGGTACACGTACGAGGGCGACCAGCTCGGCCAGGGCAAGGAGAACGCCCGCAACTTCCTCAAGGACAACCCCGACCTCGCCAACGAGATCGAGAAGAAGATCCTTGAGAAGCTCGGAATCGAGGTACCGGCCAAGGCCTCGGTCGCCGAGGACACGGGCGCCGTCCCGGTCCCTGATGCCGCACGGACCTCGGCGGGAAACGCTGCTTGACAGGCAGAGGCACGGCCCGGCCGGGGCCAGGCTTCCAACACGTTCAGCATTGCAGCGTGTTCTACGGCCCAGATCCGCTCACGCCCCCTGTTCCTTGCCGCGAACCTGTCGTGCGCGTCCGGGCGATACCGGCCCTTGCGCAAGGCACAGAGAACACCGCGCTCGGCAAGGAATCGACGTCCGGGGCAGGATCCGGCCGGGAGCGGCCTGGTGCGTCGGGGATGGATGCCGGGCACTTCGGGCATGGCTCTCTCCTGGCGGGAGTCGGCTGGAGGCACAAGTGGCCGGTGAACACCGGGACTTGTCCCCCCGCGCGAGCGGAGGTGTTCCGTCGCGCAAGATCCGGACCACTCTCGGACCAAGTTGGCGGCCATCACCGACAGCGCCCTCGTCTTCGCAGATCAACGCAGTCGCCACACGCGTACCACCAGCAGACGAAGAACCTTCTGGTGTCGTACTCGCCGAAGAAGCTCGGCTTCTTCTAGGAGCACTAAAGAAGGCGCCTGACCCGGGCGTTTGCCCGTCAGGCGCCTTCCACTCGGTCCGTTCAGCGCAGAGCCCAGTTTGCGTTGTGACCCTCAGTTTCTCCCTCCGCTATCGCGTTCCTGACCAGCTCTTCCGGTCTATTTCCGGTCCAGATCCCGGCTCACCCGGCAGACGCTCCGCCCTGGCTGACGCGGTCCCACTCCGCCATGGACTGCTCGATGAGGCGGTTGGCCTGCTCCCGGACTCCGTCCAGGAACTTGGCGTAGTGGCGGAAGAGGACCTCGATGCCCTGACCCGCGCGGCGAGCGCATTCGGCCGGGTCCACACCGGAGTACAGCCAGAACGAGATCCCGGCGCGCCGGAGGTCGTAGGGCCGCTTGGCCAGGCCGAAGGCGAGTTCCGTGCGCGTCAGGACGTACTTCCGTGCCCGTGCCCACGTCGTGCCGTACGCGGCTGCGTCCACGTAGTTGCCGACCTGGTTCCGGAACAGCCGACCGTCCGGCGCCCCACCGAAACGTTCGATGTGTGCGAGGAGCATGCGCACGAACTGCGGAGGGATGGCCACCGGCCGGGTTGCAGTAGCCGCACGGCGCTTGAGCGAGTGCACCTCGTGCACCGCGCCGTCGTCCGTCCACTCCTTTCCTGCGGTGACGACGCCGCCCGAAAGGTTAAGCATCCCCCACCCGGTCTCGGGCAGATGGCACTGCTCGAGCTGAAGGTGAATGACCTCCGCCGGTCGCATGGCCGCGTAGTACATGCAGCCGAAGAACGCCTCCAGGTGAGGACCGCGCCCACGCAACTCGGCGACCGCCGTGAGCAGGCGGGCGACCTGAGCCGGATTGGGGACGGCAGCTGGGTCCACTTCCTCGTTGACGGCCGGAGCGTTCCACCTGAGCCCGTTGAGGGGGTTCTCCGTGAAGTAACCCTTCTCCACAGCGGTGTTGAGAACTTCGTTGAACGCAGCCCGCTTGCGCCGCGCTGTCTTGGCCGCAGCGGCCTTGCCGTCCACCTAGCGGCACAGAGCGTCCAACGCCCGCCGCAGTACATCGGCTTCCGCAAGAGTGCTGACCGGCAGGGAGTTCCGCCTAGGAGCTGTCCGGCCGATCATGTGACTGTCGCCTGATCTGCTCGTTGCGTCGGGCATGGGGCGGGGAGAACGCGGTGATCTGGCGGACGCGGA
>NZ_JBWKFZ010000032.1:0-49847 GCF_056433985.1 Streptomyces sp. NPDC044106 | reverse complement strand
CGGCCTCGGGGGCGGTCTCGGCGACCTTGCGCAGCCGCACGTTCGCCCCGGCCTTCTCCGCGCCCTCGGCCACCGCCTGGGCCAAAGTGTGCACGTTGCCAGTGGCGCTGTAATAGATGATCGCAACGTTCACAGGTTCCACAACTGTTTCCTTTTCTGTGCGTGTTCTATCGGGTCGTGCCGCGGGATGCGGCCGCTCGCGCGCGAGGGCCCCACATCCCGGTGGGGATAAGCCGGTGGGCAGGAGGAAAACCGCGCGGCCCTGCCGCGGCGGGCCGGACGGGCCCTGCCGCGGCCCGGATCACGGGAGGCCGCCGGCTGGTGATCCGCGGATCGCTATGAGGTGCACGGGAATTCTCCTGACGGGTGACGGACGGCTTCACACGGTTCGAAGCCGGGGTGGGAGAGCGCCGATTCCCGCTCCGGGCGACCGGGGGATGGGCCCCGGAAGGAATTCGATCTCCACCCGTACGACGACACAGCCCGTTGTAATGTGAGGTGACGAGCGCCACCTTCAGTGCGATGCCTCATCGAACTGGTGAAGCCAGGGCGCGGCCAAGGGAGTTGGCGACACCATGAGCATGCACCCCGAGCCGGAGGACAGCCGGCTCGAACCCGGCCTGAGCGCGGTTCTCAGCGAACGGCGCCAGCTGATCAACCTCGCGTACCGCTTCCTGGGCTCCCTGGCCGATGCCGAGGACGTCGTGCAGGAGACGTACGCCCGCTGGTATGCCATGTCCGAGCAGCGCAGGGACGCCGTCGCGGCGCCCGGCGGCTGGCTGACGACGGTCGCCAGCCGCATCTGCCTGGACCTGCTCGGCTCGGCCCGGGCCCGGCGCGAGCGCTATGTCGGCGAGTGGATCCCCGAGCCGCTGCCCGACCGGATGGAATGGCTCAGCGGCCCCACGGGAGCGGCCGCCGACCCGGCCGACCGCATCACCCTGGACGAGTCGGTCAACATGGCCTTCCTCGTCGTCCTGGACTCCATGACCCCGGCCGAGCGCGTGGCGTTCATCCTGCACGACGTCTTTCACTACTCCTTCGCCGAAGTCGCCGAGATCGTCGGCCGCAGCCCGGCCGCCAGCCGCCAGCTGGCCTCCTCCGCCCGCCGCCGCATCCGCACCGCCCAGCAGGCCCCGGCCACCGCCACCGCCCGACGCGCCGATGTGGTACGGGACTTCAAGCAGGCCTGGGAGGCCAAGGACATCGACGCCCTGATCGGCCTGCTGGACCCCGACGCCACGACGATCGCCGACGGCGGCGGCCTGGTCAGCGCCCAGCTGCAGCCCGTCACCGGCGGCGAGCAGATCGCCCGCGTCTTCGCCGACGTCGCCGGGCGGGCCCCGGACCTGACGATCCTGGAACGCACCGTCAACGGCCAGCCCGGCCTGGTGGCCCAGCAGGACGGCGTCACCGTCTCGGTGCTGGCCTTCGACGTGGCGGGGGAGCGGATCACGCACATCTGGGCCGTGCGCAACCCCGAGAAGCTGCGCTTTTGGACGGCCGGCTGACCCCGGGCGCATTCCGGCCACCGCACCCCCCCCGGGCACCCTGTCGGCACCCCGCCGGGGCCGGGGCCGGGCCGGGGTCAGCCGCGGGGCGGCCCGCCGAGCGGGACCTTGTAGCTCTCCAGGTGGCTGATCGCCTCCCCGGCGAAGGTGAACACGTCACAGAAGAGGAACTCCGCCTTCTGGCCGCCCGGCAGGGCCAGCACGGCGCGGCCGGTGGCGACCACCGTGTCCCCCTCCTCGATCAGCCGGTCGACGGTGATCTCCGGCCGCTGCACGACGCCCTTGGCGGCCGCGCCGTCCTTGTTCTGCACGATGCCCCGCAGGGCCTCCCTGCCCTGCACCCGCGTCTGGCCCAGGCTCTCCCACACGACGTCGTCGGTCACCAGGGACAGGACCAGTTCGTGGTCACCGCTGAGGACCCCTTCGCGGTACCGCTCCACGGTGGCTTTGTGTTTGCTCATGTCACATGACTAGGGGATACGCCTAGGAAGGCGCTGGAATCCCGACAGAAGCGGACGCACCCTCCCGGCGCAGTCCGGGCACAGCGCCACGAAGCGGTCGGTGCGGCCTGACATTTGGGGGTGCTGTCTCGTCGGAGGGGGGACGGCAGTTTCGGCCACGGGGAGCAGAGGGAGCACGCGGGCGATGAGGACGCAGACCGAGCCGGAAGACGATCAGCTTGAGGCGGGCCTGAGCGCGGTCCTGAGCGAGCGGCGTCAGCTGATCAACCTCGCGTACCGCTTCCTGGGCTCCCTGGCCGATGCCGAGGACGTCGTGCAGGAGGCCTACGCCCGCTGGTATGCCATGAGCCGCGCGCAGCGGGCGGCCATCACCTCGCCCGGCGGCTGGCTGACGACGGTCGCCAGCCGCATCTGCCTGGACCTGCTCGGCTCGGCCCGGGCCCGGCGCGAGCGCTATGTCGGCGAGTGGATCCCCGAGCCGCTGCCCGACCACTCGGAGTGGGCGAGCGGGCGGGCCGGGTCGGCCGCCGACCCGGCCGACCGCATCACCCTGGACGAGTCGGTCAACATGGCCTTCCTGGTCGTCCTGGACTCCATGACCCCGGCCGAGCGGGTGGCGTTCATCCTGCACGACGTCTTTCGCTACTCCTTCGCCGAAGTCGCCGAGAGCGTCGGCCGCAGCCCGGCCGCCTGCCGCCAGCTGGCCTCCTCCGCCCGCCGCCGCATCCGCACCGCCCAGCAGGCCCCGGCCACCGCCACCGCCCAGCGTGCCGACCTCGTGCGCAGCTTCAAGCAGGCCTGGGAGGCCAAGGACATCAGCGCCCTCATCAGCCTGCTGGATCCCGAGGCGACCGGGCTGGCCGACGGCGGCGGTCTGGTCAACGCCGCGCCGCCCACCGGCGGCGGCGAGCAGATCGCCCGCTACCTGGTCACCATCACCGGCAAGGTGCCCGGCCTGACGATCCTGGAGCGCACCGTCAACGGCGAGCCCGGCCTGGTCGTCCAGCAGGGCGGGGTGACCGTCTCGGTGCTGGCCTTCGACTTCGCCGGCAGCCGCATCAAGCACCTGTGGGCCGTGCGCAACCCCGAGAAGCTGCGCCCCTGGACGACCGGCTGAGCCGCACCGGCGCGAGGGCCACGAGAGGGATATTGCGAGGCCCAAGGGGGTGCTGTCACATCTTGACGGGCTGTTTCGTCAGAGCTGTGTACGCACCATCAGCACGGCAGAGGAGCCGGACATGGACGCTCGCTTGAACCTCTTCGACAACCCGGTCTCGGCCAAGTTCCTCAAGCGTCTGGCCGCCGCGGGCCAGGTGGCAGCCCAGTCGACGCTGCCGGCGGCGACGCAGGAACTGGTCGGGCTCCGCGCCAGTCAGATCAACGGCTGCGGCTTCTGCGTGGACATGCACACCAAAGAGGCCGCCCACGCCGGGGAGAACCCGGGCCGCCTGCACCTGGTCGCGGCCTGGCGCGAGGCCACGGTCTTCACCGACGCCGAGCGCGCGGCGCTGGAACTGGCCGAGCAGGGCACCCGGATCGCCGATGCGGCCGGCGGCGTCAGCGACGAGGCCTGGGCGAACGCCGCCCGGTACTACGACGAGGAGCAGCTCGCCGCCCTGCTGGCCATCATCGCCCTCATCAACGCCTTCAACCGCGTGAACGTCCTGGCCCAGCAGCCCGCCGGGGACTACCGCGTGGGCCAGTTCGCCTGAGCAGCTGTCTTCGGCCCCCGGCCGTGAGACAGCGGCAGCCGACTGACCTGCTGCGGGGGCGCCGGCGGGACGGTCCGGCGGAATGGCCGGGAGCGTGGTGATCCGTTGCCGGCGACGGACCGGAGCGCGCCAGGGGCATTCCCTGCCGGCGCCGCCCGTGCCACCTGCTCGTACGCCTGGCGACCAAGCGGCAGCGCTTCGCCGACCCGGCCGTCAGGGCCGTACAGCACCGTGCAGTTGCAGTTGTTCATGACCGGCCCGTTTCCTCGTGCACGGCACCGGCCAGCCGCCGCAGCCGGGCGCCGCAGCCGGGCGCCGAGCCGGGCGGCCCCGGACCAGCGCGGCCGGCTCGCCTTGGGGCGGACAGCAGAGCCAAGCCAGTCGGCCGCCTCCGTCCCGGCCTGGGGGCGGGCGGTATGAGCAGCCGATGGCCCACTGACATGGAGCCGGTCGGGCGCGTGGTCGGCCAGGCCCTGGTAGCCCGCGCTGCGGCTGAGCCGCAGCGCGGTGAGCGTGCCCGGCCCGGTGCGCATCGGCTCGGTGGACACCACCTCCCGCTGCCCGCCACGGTGCTCGGTGAGGGAGGCTTCGTGCCCCACAAGCCCAAGCACGGCGACCTCGACGCCTGCCCGTGGCAGGCCGCTGTCGACGCACTCCGCGATCGGCTGGCCCTCGCTGTCGCGGCCCCAGTGCGGTTCCTCCGCCGAGGTATCGCGCCCGCTGGCCAACACACAGAGGGCCATCCGCTTGCCGATGTTCATGCCCATGCCGTGGACCGCGCCCCCGGGCAGGACCTCCGCCCGGCCCTCTTCGTCGCGCACGAAGCTCGCGCTGTGCGGCGTAGTGCCGCTGCCACGTCGCCGGCCACGCCGGGTCCCAGTGCTCATCCACCACCCGGAGCGCGGCCTCCCGCGCCGGGTGGTCACAGCGTCCAGCGCTCGTCGCAGTACGTGCAGGCCGCTTCCACGTTCCCCCGGAAACGCGCGCAGTGTGCACAGATGCCCCCGGATTTTTCGCGACATGCAGCACCTGCTCCACACCTGCTCCACACGCTTATCCTGAACCGGAAATTTTTCCGGATTCCGGGCCAGTGGAAAGTTGCCCCTATCGCTGCATCGGGAATTCCTCATGGATCTTAGACGGGGCTCCCGGTAAGCTCCGGTCGTGGCGGGGAAGCGCAGTCAACTGCGGAATTGCTGCCGAACTGTTGCGGAGGAAGGTACCTGCATAGAATTACCGGCATTCTCCCATCCCGGCATTTCCGTGCACAGCCGTGAGGTCGGCACGAGGGGAAGGGGGGCGGCCTGCTGGGGTATTACCGGATGCGGCGCCGCAATCAACTCGGCACTGCGATTGCATAGCAACTGCGAGTTGCTTCACATTCTCCGGAGCTGCTTTGATCCGCCCGTAAAAGGAAGCACAGATCCACAGTGCCCGCTCTTGAGTGGCGCGGGCGTGGAAGCGGCCGCATTCCCGTCAAAGACCACGGCCGCTCCACGTCGTGTGAAACACACAAGGAGATGTTACGTGAAGGGCAATACCCTGCGGATAAGCGCGGTCACCGCGATGGCCGCGGTCGCCTTCGGTGTCGCGGTGCCGGCGGCCTCCGCGGCCGGGCATCACCGCACCGGTGGTTTCGTCGCATCCTTCACGGAGGCCGGGTGCGGGCTTCGGGCCTCCGAGGCCCGCGCCCTGCTGGCCGTGTGCGAGTTCCGCGCCGAACTCGCACCCGGCGCCGAGGCCGCGCTGCAGGCCGTGGCCGACGGTGCCGCTACCCAGGAGGAGCAGGCCGTTGCCCGTGCGTCCGCCGCCGGCACGATCTGGCAGCTGATCAAGAAGGCTGGTTCGTCCGTCGTCAAGGCGGCCAAGAAGGCGGCCGGGAAGTACGCGACCTTCCGGAACTGGATCAACAGCCTGTCCTGGTACCACCCGATCAAGCTGGCCTGGCAGGCTGCGAGCGGCGAAGCCCAGTACCGGATGTGGAAGTACGTCCACGACCACGTCTGACGCTCGTGCCGTGAGGGCCGGATGCCCCTCCTCATCCGGCCCTCACGGCCACCCGCCCCGGCCCCGAAGGACCTCAGAACCGATGACTTCCTCGCGACCTCACCATCCCGGCAAGGCGGTCGGCCCGTCCCCCGGAAACCGCACCGAGACCGTGATCGGCACGTTTCTGCTCACGGCCTTCGCCGGCTTCGTGTTCCTGCTCGTCGCGGACGCCCGCGACAACGACACCCTGGCCACGACCGGCCGTGTCCTGCACTGGGCGGCGGGAGCGGGCATTGCCGCCACCATCGTCATCACCCGTACCGCGCTGCGGCGCCGGACGTCCGGCTTCGACTGGATCTTCGCCGTGGTGTGGACCGTCCTCACGGTCCTGGCTCGGATGAATGGGGACCTTTGATCCGGTGGGGCGGGCGTGAGGATGCGCAAGGCACGTGGCCGACCGGGACGCCCTCCTGAACCGCCACTCGCGCGCCCGCATCAGAGGGGCATGCATTCCACCAGATCGACGTCACCGTAGCCGCCGCAGAGGCGCAGACGGAGCTTGCTCCGGGCGCACACCTTGGGCGGGGCCCGTCGCTGTTCCGTCAGGATGCCGCCCGTTCCGAGGCGACTCGGCGAGCTGCGGACGAGGCCTTCCGGCCCGGGGCCGCCCCGAGCAGATTACTGTTCAACCTTTTCCCGCCACTGGACGCACGCCGGGCCGGCATCCGCCGTCTTGGCGGTCGGCCTGCGTCAACGGGGCGGACGAGTGCGACGTCGGGCCAGGCCGGAGCCCTCGCACCCGCCAGGCCCGGCGAGTGGTGGGCCCGTCCGGGCGCGGATGCGGCACGTGCCGGCCCTCGTCGGCCGGCCGACGGGCCAACCGCTCCCCGGCGTACACAACGGCTCGAATTGATTTAGCGTTCAACCTCATTGAGCGGCATGCTGGCCACTAGGCCGGCGACCACCCAGGTCACCAGTCCAACACCCCGACCCGTCACGGGAGATGACTCGACATGAGCGAGAGCCTGCCGCTCCGCCTCCACCACCACGCCTGGATCACTGACGACCAGGAAGCCAACCGGCGCTTCTACGAGGAGGTGATCGGCCTGCCCCTGGTCGCCACGTGGACCGAACGCGAGGTGCTGTTGGGAACCGAGCGCGTCTACAGTCACACCCTCTACGGCCTGGCCGACGGCAGTGCGCTCGCCTTCTTCCAGTTCGCGAACCCCAAGGACCAGGAGGAGTTCAGGACCGGCATCAATTCCACCCCCGTGCGCCACATCGCCTTCAAGGTCGAGGCGGAGGCCCAGGAAGCCATGCGCGAGCGCGTCACCGCGGCCGGCCACGCGGAGACGAACGCCCATGTGGTCGACCACGGGTACTGCGTCTCGCTGTACATCACAGATCCCAACGGGCTGATACTGGAGTTTGCCGTCGACCACCCCGAGGCGGAAAAGATCGGCGCCGAGCGGCGAGCCACAGCACACGAGGACCTCTCCCGCTGGCTCGCCGGCGACCACGCCGGCAACAACCGCTGGCGCTGACCACTCGTCCGGCTTTGTACCCGCCCCACGGCCAAGGCCCCCGCCGCCGGGGGCTTTCCGGCGGCGGGGGCCTGGTGGCGGGCGGCCCGGTTCAGCTGATCTTCATGGTGGCCATCATGCCCATGGCCGAGTGGTCGAGCATGTGACAGTGATACGGGTAGGAGCCCCGGTAGGTGTCGAAGGTCGCCTGCAGCTTGACCGTCTCGCCCGCCAGGACCATCACCGTGTCCTTGAGCCCCGACTCGCCGGGCGCCGGCGGCTTCCCGCTCCGCTCCAGGACCCGGAACTGCACCAGGTGCATGTGGAAGTTGTGCGGCACCCGGGTGTTGGCGTTGGTGACCGACCAGATCTCACTGGCGCCGAAACGGATGCTGGAGTCCACCCGCGAACCGTCGTAGACCTTGCCGTCCAGGAACGCCTTGGGATGCTCCACGCCCTCCTCCATGCGCATCTCGATGGCGCGCTCGTTGGTGGGCGTGGGCAGCGGCGGCAGCGAGCGCAGCACCGCGGGCACCGAGCTCGGGTCCTCGGCGGTGCGCACCACGTCGAAACGCAGTACCTTGCCGACCTGCTCCGCGGTGCCGTTGAAGATGACGTTGTTCTCCAGCACCACCTGATCGCCCACCGCGTAGCGCGAGAAGTCGATGACGACATCGGCGCGCTCGCCCGGGGTGAGCACGAACGACTTGGTGGTGTGCGGGCGCGGCAGCAGGCCGCCGTCCGAGCCGATCTGGATGATGTCGCTGCCGTCGGAGAGCTGCAGGCCCAAGAAGCGCTGGTTGGCCATGTTGGCAAAGCGCAGCCGGTACTTGCGGGCGGCGACCTGGAAGTAGGGGTAGGGCACGCCGTTGGCCAGCAGCGTGGTGCGCTGCAGGTCGTCCATGACGTAGATGAGCTGGCCTGCCGTGTCGAAGTTCGCGTCGCGGATGCCTATCTCCACGTCGTACTCGCCCTTGGGCAGCGGCAGCTGGTCCTCGATGCTGTCGCTCAGCAGGTAGCTGCCGTGCATGCCGCGGTAGACGTTCTCCGCCTCCCGGTGGTGGGCGTGGTCGTGGTACCAGAGCGAGGCGTGCGGCTGCTTGTTGGGATAGGTGTAAAGACGCTCGCCGCCCGGGGCGAGGGTGTCCATCGGGTCGCCGTCGTTGGTCTGGCTCACCGAGGCGCCGTGCAGGTGCACCGAGGTCGCCACGTCCAGCGCGTTGCGCTGGCGCACGATCACGGTGCGGCCGGTGCGGGCCTTGATGGTCGCGCCGGGGAAGTTGCCGTTGTAGGTCAGCAGATCGGTCTGGATGCCCGGCAGGATCTCCTTGCGGGCCGGACGCATGGTGACGTCGTAGTGATCGGCCGTCGCGGTGCGGAAGGTGGGTCTGAGCACCGGCATCCTGGGCATGGGCACGGCGAACAGTTCCGGGGTGGCCGCTGTGGACGGGCTGGCCTGGGCGGGGTCCACGGCAAGCAGGGGAGTGAACGACGCCCCGGTGAGCCCTACGCCCGCGGCGGCGAGTCCGGTGCCGAGCAGACGGCGTCGGGTGACCATGGTTGCCCTCCTAAGTACAGTCGAGTGAAAACCTCGGCACCCGCCGGGCGCCCGCCCCTCGCAAAAGAGGCGCGGCAGCGTCCAGCCGTGCGGTGCCAGCCGCAGTCCACCAGGGGCGGCTCGAGGCTCACTCGGGTCTGCTCCGGGCGGCTTTGCCCCCATTGGCCGGGGCCGCGCACGCCGGAGCACGCCCCCTCAGCCCCCGCCGCCCCGAAAGGAGCCCCCGGCCCATGAACGACCCGGCCTCCGCCGACCCGGCCTTCGCCGGCCCCGAGCAGACCCTCGCCCCGGGGCGGGGCCCGATCAGCGTGGTGTGGTCACTGCCCGGCCAGGGACGCGGCCTGGAAGCCGCCGTGGTGCGCCTGGCCCCCGGCGCGGGCCTGGAGGAGCACACCGGGGACGGCTGCGCGCTGCTGCTCACCGTGCTGGCCGGCAGCGGCGAACTCACCCTGCCCGGCGCGGTGCTGGCCCTCGCGCCGGGCGCCCTGGCCTGGCTGCCCGCACCCACCCCGCGCGCCCTGCGCGCCGGCGGGCACGGCCTGACCTACACCACCGCCCACCGCCCGCCCCGCGCCGCCGCCCCCGGCCCCGGCGGCGAACCGGTCTGCCTGCTGGAGCGGGTCTGCCCGCAGTGCGGCCGCCTGAGCGCCGAACGCGAGGACCGCTACTGTGCCCGCTGCGCGACACCGCTGAGCGCCCCCGGCTGACGGCCCCCGGCCCCGGGGGCCGCGCGGCTCGTGGCCCGGCGCGCAGCCGGACAGCAGCAGCTGGGCCCCCAGCCCTGCAACAGCTGGCGCGGTGCCGCCTGTTGCCCCGGGCCCGCCCGCCTGCCCGCCCGCCCGCCTGGCCTGGTCCTGGTGGCGGGTGCCGGGGGACGCCGACGATGCCGGCCCGGATGCGACCGTACGGCCGACGCCGCGGCGATCCCCGGCCACCGGGGGACCACATGGACGTTGCCGCACAGTGACGGTGCGCTGCCCGCACCGGCAGAGCACGCCACCCGCGGTGAACCGCACCCTCGCCGCGCTGCGGGCGGTACGCCAACCGGGCCCGGGCAGCGATTCCCCCACTCACCGCGCTGCGTGCAGGCGCTGGTCGACGAGCGGGTCCCCGCCGGGGGTACTGGGGTGGGAGCCCTCGGCCGGGCGCACCGGCCGCGTACCGGCTCACGGACACGCCTTCCGTTCTCTTCCGGGGGCGGTGCCAAGGGGACGGCGCCCAGCCCGCCCCCTCTCGCGGGCGGCCCCGGGGGAGCGCCTCGGCCCGGCCCCGGCCCCGTCGTTCGGCCCGGCCGGCCGGTGGTTACACGGGGTTCGGCCAACGCCACCCGCGGGCCCCGCCCGCCCGCGTGCCGGGCCGCCCCCGCGGGAGGAATATGGCGAAATGGGTACGTTCAAGGTCAGTGGGTCGCCGGACGGTCCGCCCGCTGTCTCGTTCACCGAGGAGAGAGCAGTTGTCATGGCCGAGTTCCTGACCGACATCAAGACCATCCGCGCCCGGGCCCGCCAGCAGATCGAGAAGGGCCCGGTGACCGATGCCTACGGCGCGGACCTGGAGCGCGTCCTGGCCGTGCTCAACGAGGCTCTCGCCACGGAGGTCGTCTGCACGCTGCGCTACCGGCGGCACTACTACACGGCCTCCGGCCTCTACTCCGAGCCGGTGGCCGCGGAGTTCCTGGAGCACGCCCAGGAGGAGCAGGAGCACGCCGACCGGCTGGCGCAGCGGATCGTGCAGCTGGGCGGCGATCCCGACTTCAACCCCGACACGCTCACCGCCAGGTCCCACGCGGAGTACCACGAGGGCACCGACCTGATCGAGATGATCAAGGAGGACCTGGTCGCCGAACGCGTCGCGGTGGCCGCCTACACCGAGATCACCCAGTGGCTGGGGGAGGGCGACCCCACCACCCGCCGGGTCTTCGAGGACCTGCTGGCCCAGGAGGAGGAGCACGCCGACGACCTGCGCGGCCTGCTGGAGCGCATCCCGGGCGACCACCACGCCTGAGAGCCGGTCCTTGAACGCCCGCCTGCGTCCCGGCGCCCGGCACGCGCCCCCCGGCGGGAAGCGCCTCCTGGAGCGCCCGCGCCGCGGGCCCGGCCGGAAGACGGCCGGGCCCGCGGCGTCACCGGTCCCCGCGGTGCCGGGTCACCTACTCTCCAGGCGCAGGGTCACATCCTTTTCCTGGTCGCCCGAGGCGGAGCCTTCCTCGGCGACGGTGAAGGCCGCCGAGAGCACCTTGACGATCTGGTCGACCGCGACGTAGCCGCCCTGCACCGTGGCGGTCACCGCACCGTCCAGCGGCGGCGGCCCGCCCGGCCCGCCGCCCGCCGGGCGGGCGGTGTCGAACACGCCGCTCCACACGGTCGGCCCGCCGCCGTCCCGCGCGGAGCGCGGGGCCGCACCGTCCTCCCGGTCCGAGGCGAACGCCGCCTTCAGCACGGTGAAGACGCTCTCCGCGTCGTTTGCCGTCCCGCTCAGTTCCACCGTGACCTGCGCCGAGGGTTCTCCCGCACCGCTCACCGTCGTTCCTTTCCATCGCGTCGTACTGCTGGGCCGAGGACCGGGCCGTCCGGGCCCGCCTCCGGGCTCACCCGGAGGGCTCCTCCGGCACCGGTTCCCGGTCGGGGCCGCCCGCGTTCGCGGAGCCCTCGGGCGCACCGGAGTCACCGCGCCGGCCGGCGCCGGCCTCGTCCGTGTCGGGCACGTCGTCCCGCTCCCCGCGGCCGCCGTCGCTCTCCCGCGCCGGCTCCCAGCGGTCCTGCCCGCTGTCGGCCTGCTGGTCGGGCGGGTCCCGGGGGACCGGCGTGCTGCCGTCGGCGCCGGGGGACGCCGGTACCTGCTCACTCATCGATGTCTCCTCTCGACCGTCCGGCTCCGGGAGCGTCCGGCCCTTGCCGGCGGGGCGCACCCGGGGCTGGGGTGCAGGTACCCGCGCAGGGCAGGACAACTCGTACTGATCACCGTGGACCACCCGCGCCCGATCGGCGACACGGACGGGGCGCCCGAACGCACCCCGCACCAAGCCGCGCACCAAGGCCCCGCGCGACGCCCCCGCACGGCGTGGCGGGCGGCCCGCGGCAGCCGAGCAGATGCGCCAGGGCGGTGTGAGACTGCTCGTGTCACGCCGCCCGTCCGCGGAAGGGAGAAGACGTGCCGCCATCGGAGCCGCCCAGCGGACTGGAGGAGTTCCTCGCGGACCCCGACAACGCCGTACTGGACCTGGCCACCGCGGTCGTGCAGTGCGCGACGGCCCTGGGCGTGCCCCAGGCGGTCATCTACCTCGCCGACCTCCAGCAGCGCCGGCTGGTCCCGCTGAACGAGGAGGGCGCGGGGTTCGCCATGGACGAATCCCTGGCCGGCTGGGCCTACCGCACCCTCTCCCTGCGCGTGGAGGAATCCCCCATCGGAGGCATGACCGCCTGGCTGCCGCTGCTGGACGGCGCCGAACGCCTCGGCGTGGTCGCCGTCCACGCCCCCTACCTGGACGCCACCCTGCTGCGCCGCGGCCGGGCCCTGGCCGCCCTGCTCGCGATGATGATCACCTCCAAGCGCGCGTACAAGGACAACCTCGTCCAGCGCACCCGCGCCGAACCCATGCGCCTGCCCGCGGAGATGCTGCGCGCCTTCCTGCCGCCGCGCACCATCGGCAACACCCACGTGGTCTCGACCGCCGTGCTGGAGCCCGCCTACGAGATCGGCGGCGACGCCTTCGACCACTGCCTCACCCGGACGGACCTGCACGCCACCATCGTCGACGCGATGGGCCACAACCTGCTCTCCGGCCTCACCACGGCCGTCACCCTGGCCGCCTGCCGCAACGGCCGGCGCACCGGCGCGGACCTGCCCGAACTCCTGGACACCGTGGACACGGCACTGGGCCAGTGGCTGCCCGACCAGTTCTGCACGGGCATCCTGACCCGCCTGGACCTCTCCAGCGGGCTGCTGCGCTGGAGCAACTGCGGGCACCCGCCGCCCCTGCTGCTGCGCGACGACCGGCTCGTCGAGGGCGCCCTGGAACGCGATCCCGACCCGCCCCTGGGCTTTCCCGCCGGCCTGCGCGGCGGGGAGCGCCAGGTGCACGAGACGACACTGGAACCCGGCGACCGCGTCCTGCTCTACACCGACGGCCTGACCGAGGCGCGGCTGGCGGACGGCACGGAGTTCGGGCTCGAACGGTTCGCCGACTTCGTCACCCGCGCCTCCAGCGCCGGGGAGGTGGCGGCGGAGACCCTGCGCCGGCTCATCCACTCGATCCTGGACGCGCAGAGCGACCGGCTGCGCGACGACGCCACCATCCTCATGATCGAGTGGCAGCCCTCGCACCGGTGAACCACCGCCCCCGGGCGGGGGTACTTGCCCCGCCCGGGCCCGGCCCCGCCCTGGCGCAGCCCCTAGCTGTCGTCGCCCCGGTCGTCGCGGTGGATGTCCTCCTGGGCGGTGGGGCTGGGCGTCAGGGTGTCGCCGGCCTCCCCGTCCTTGGCGTGCTCGCGCTTCTCGTCGGGCACGGGCCGCTCCTCGGCCTCCTCCACCTCTTCCAGCACCTCACCGGCCGCGGTCTGGGCGGGGGTGTGCGGGTGGGTGTTGTCCTCGCGGTGGCTGTCCTGCATGGTGATGTCCCTTCCGGTCCAGGTGTCTCGTACGTCTTCCTCGCCCAGGGCCCCTTGTCGCCGTGCCCTGGCCTCAGGCGCCCTGCCTGCCCGCCTCACCCGCCGTATCCGCGGTGTCTGCGGTGTCTGGGGTGTCTGCGGTGTCTGGGGTGTCTGCCGTCGTGATGACGAAACCGCTGCGCGGCCGGGTGGGCACCCGGTGCAGGGGG
This sequence comes from Streptomyces sp. NPDC044106, assembly GCF_056433985.1. Lineage (NCBI taxonomy): Bacteria > Bacillati > Actinomycetota > Actinomycetes > Kitasatosporales > Streptomycetaceae > Streptomyces > Streptomyces sp. NPDC044106. The sequence continues at coordinate 36,277 of NZ_JBWKFZ010000032.1, read as the reverse complement.
ATGCGCAGGTCCTGCTCCGGTACCCGGTAGTCCAGGCGGGCCAGGCGGGGCAGCAGGGTGCTCAGGACCGCCAGGGTGATGTCCTCGCCGGGGCAGCGGTGGCCCTGGGAGGCCTCGCCGCCGCCCTGCGGCACCAGCTCGTCGCGGCCGGGCTCGCGGCCAGTGAACCGTTCGGGGTCGAACACGTAGGGGTCGGGCCACAGCGCCGGATCGTGGTTCTGCCCGTACAGATCGAGCAGGACCATCGTGCCCTCGGCGATCGGCTCCCCGCGCCAGGCGGTGTCCCGCGGCGCCAGGCCCGCCACGAACGGCGCGAAGGGGTAGAAGCGGCGCACCTCGTGGGCGAAGGCCCGCGCGTAGCCCGCCTCGTCCCGCGCGAGGCGCTCGCGCAGCTGCGGGTGGCGGTGCAGGGCGTGCGCCCCGAAGACGGTGAACCAGGTCACCGCGACCGTGGGACGGATGATGTTGAGGACCTCCACGGCCGCCGTCCGCGCATCGAGCAGCTCACCGTCGGCGTCCCGGTGGGCGGCCACGGTGTGCACGGCGTCCGTGGGTGTCCCGGCCCGGTCCGGCTCGGCGCGGGTCGCCTCGATGAGGCGGGCCAGGGCCTGCTCCTGGCGGGCGCGGGCGCGCCGGGCGCGCACATGACGCGGCCCCGCGGTGGCGAACCCGTCGACCATCGCCACCAGGTCCCGCGCCATCTGCCGCGCCCCGTCACCGGGACGGTCCGCCCAGGGGATGCCGGCCCACCGGCACACGGCCCGGGTCAGCACCACGCTCACCTCGTCGAACAACGTGAACCGGGGCAGGCAGGACCACTCCTTGCGGGCCTGCTCCCACTCCTCGCCGACCCGCTCCGCCAGCGCCTGCACGCCCGGCCCGTCCTTGAGCAGGGAGAGGAACAACGCCTTGCGCGCGCGGTGCTGTTCGCCGTCCAGCGTGTGCACCGCACCGTGGCCGAAGAGCGTACTGAGAACGGGGCCGGGCAGCGCGGTGCGGCGCCGCACGTGGTCCTCGTCGTAGAAGAAGGCCACCGCCTCGGGGCCGCGCAGGGCGATGGCGGGCTTGCCCAGCAGCCGGGCGCGCACCGTCTCGCCGCCGGAGCACCGGCTCCGGTCGGGCAGCCAGGCGTAGCCCTGGACGAGCAGGGGCAGCGTGCTGTCGATCATTGATTTCCTCTCAGAAACACGGGGGCGCGGGCCAGGAGCGGGGCAAGGGGGGGCGCGGCGCCGGCACGGCCGGACCCGGGGCCCAGGGGGCGGGCTCAGGGCAGGGGCGTGCCGCCCGTGGCGTTCATGATCTCGGCCGTGATGAAACTCGCGTGCTCCGAGGCGAGGAAGACGTAGGCCGGTGCCATCTCCGCCGGCTGCGCGGGCCGGCCCAGCGGCGCCTGCTTGCCGAACTCCGCGGTGTCCGGCAGCGTCGCGGGGATCAGCGGCGTCCACACCGGGCCCGGCGCGACCGCGTTGACGCGGATCCCGTCCTCGACCAGCATCTGCGCGAGCCCCTGGGTGAAGGTCACGATGGCGCCCTTGGTCATGGCGTAGTCCAGCAGGTGCGGGCTGGGCTTGTAGGCCTGCACCGACGCGGAGTTGATGACCGAGCCGCCCCGCGGCATGTGCGGCACCGCCATTTTGCACAGCCAGAACATGCCGTACAGGTTGGTGCGCACCACCCGGTCGAACTGCTCCGTGGAGATGGCGCCGATGCCCTCGGGCTGCGACATCTGGTACGCGGCGTTGTTGACCAGCACATCGATCCGCCCGAACTCGGCCACCGCACGCTCCACGAGCCTGCGGCACTGCTCCTCCTCTCGGATGTCGCACGCCACCGCGACCGCCCGGCGCCCGGCGTCGCGCACCCAGCGGGCGGTCTCCTGCGCCTCACCGGCCTCGGACGGCAGATGGGTGAACAGGATGTCCGCCCCCTCCCGGGCCATGGCGATGGCCACCGCCCGCCCGATCCCCGAGTCGCCCCCGGTGATCAGCGCGGCCCGGCCGGACAGCAGCCCGGAGCCGCGGTAGGAGTCCTCGCCGTGGTCGGGCGGGGGGTCCATGGGCCCGGTCCAGCCCGGCGGTTCCTGCTCCTGCTGGGGGAACTCCGGCCGCGGGCCCCTGCCGGTGGGGTCCTGGGGGCCCTCCTTGCCGGGGGTGTCCTTCATCTGCTGCCGCCTTCCCTGGTGCCTGCGGGCCGGCGCACCGGCCCTGCCGGCCCGGGCGCCTGTCCCTACCTTCCGCAACAGCGCAGCACCTCACCACCGGAGCCCGGCGGGCGAGGCGCACCGCTGCGCGCCGCCCTCGGGTGCCCGGGCACCCGAGGGACAAAACGCACCTCACGGGAGACTTGGGGCCGCCCAGGCATGTCCCGCACGATCGGGGGGAGCTGAGGACCATGAAGATCCTCATCGTTCTCGTCGTCATCGCCGTCGCCGCCGCCTGGTACATGAACGGGCGCAAGGGACGCTGAGAGCCTGTCTTTGCACCCGCCTGCTTGCCGTCCGCGCGGCCGAGGAGGCCCCTGCGGGCTTCCGGCCCCGCCCGGTACGGGGACGGAGCGGGCTCAGCCCCGGCCGGTACGGGGACGGGCTCAGCCCCGGCCGATACGGCATCCCACCCCCGTGCACCGTGACGATCCGCTCCCGCGAGCCGAGCTCGGCGCGCAGGCTGCTCACATGGGTGCCGACAGTGCGGGCCGGCTGCCAGGAGCCGGCCGGTGGTGGGTTCGAAGACCGGTCCTCAGGCGGAGAACAGCTTGCGCTTTTGGTAACCCGACTCCCAGAACAGCTTGTTGAGGACCTTCACCGGTGCGGGCATGCAGTCCAGGAACCGCTTGCGCTCCGCCTCACCCGTGCCGTCCATGACCCAGGGAATGTAGACGGCCGCGCCCTTGGGGCCCTGCTTCTTGGCCATGGCGCCGCGGAAGGCGTCCCAGTCCTTGGTGGTGCACACGTCCTGGATGAGCGGCAGCGCCGCGTCCTCCTCGTGGCGCATGTGGGAGCCCAGCGACCGGGCCAGGCGCTCCACGCGCTCGGCCAGGTCCGGCGACCGCTGGGACAGGCCCGTGTCGACGGCGCTCAGCACCGCGTCGAGCGAGGCGTGCTCGGCCTCCATCTCGGCCAGCAGCTTCTGGTCGTCGGGGCGTTCGGTGATCTGCCGGGCGACCTGCGGCCACAGCACGGCGTCCTCCACGCTGTGGTGGACGTGCAGCTGGCGCTTGAAATTCTCCCAGCCGGCCCGGACCCGGGGGGCGTCGGCCCGGCCGGCCGCCACGGCGGCCGCGAACCTTTCGAGGTCACGCCGGAACGCATCGTGCGTCGCGTACATGACGGCGAAGTTGATCGGGGCCTGCTGTGCAACTGCCATGGTGTGCCGTTCCTTTCGTCGGCGACCGGCCCCCGCCGGTCGACATGTCGGGCAACTCGCGGCCGTGGCCGGGCGGTTCGGATCTCACCGGCCGCACCCCGGCACCCCCGCGGCCGGGGCTGCCCTCGCCGACGGGAGGGCGCCGGCATGGACGGGTGTGACACCGGGCCCCGATTCTGTGAGGTGAAACACACCTGCCGGGCCGATGTCACACTCCCCGCGGCCCTGTCCTCTCAGTGGCGAACGCGTCACACGGGAGGTGGACCATGTCCGACAGCGCGGAAGACGACGTCACCGGCGAGGAGTTGACCGGCGAGGAGTTGACCGGCGAGGCCGCCCCGGCCCAGGGCGCGGCGGCCGGGGGCGCTCAAGGCGACGTCATCGAAGCCTCCACCGAGGTCTTCGTCAGCCACCGGGAACTGCTCTTCTCCATCGTCTACAACCTGCTCGGCTCCGTCGCCGACACCGAGGACGTGCTGCAGGAGACCTGGCTGTCCTGGTCGGGCAGGAAGAGCCGCTCACCGCGCCAGGAGATCGAGAACCCGCGCGCCTACCTGGTGCGGATCGCGGTCAACCACGCCCTGGCCCGCAAGGACGCCATCACCCGCAGGCGCGAGACGTACGTCGGTCCCTGGCTGCCCGAACCGCTGATCACCAAGACGGCCGGTGAGCGGGTGCCGGACGGCGCCGAACAGGCCCTGCGCACCGAGTCGGTGTCGATGGCGATGATGGTGGTCCTGGAGACGCTGACCCCGCTGGAGCGGGCGGTGTTCGTGCTGCACGAGGTGTTCGGCTACGCGCACACCGAGATCGCGGGCATCCTGGACCGCAGCCCCGCCGCGGTGCGCCAGCTCGCCCACCGGGCCCGCGCCCACGTCCAGGCGCGCCGCCCCCGCTACGAGACGACCCCGCAGGTCCAGCAGGAGGTCACCGAACGCTTCGTCGCCGCGGCGCTGGGCGGCGACCTGGACGCGCTGATGGAGATGCTCGCGCCGGAGGTCACCATGTGGACCGACGGCGGCGGCAAGGTGCGCACCGCGGGCCTGCGGCCCGTCACCGGCCGCGACAAGGTCTGCCGCATGCTCGCCGGATACGCCGGGCGGGCGCCCAAGGACCTCGACGTCCACTACCGGCACGTCAACGGCGACGCCTCCGCGGTGGTCTTCTCCCAGGAGTCGCCCTACGCCGTCATCGTCATGGACCTGACGCCCGGCGGCGACCAGGTGCGCGGCATCTACGCCGTCACCAACCCCGACAAGCTGGCGCGGGTCCGCTCGGACCCGGACACCGAGGAGTGAGCGCACGCCCCTCACCCCGGGCCGGGCGCGGCCTCGGCGTTCTCGGCCGGGCCGCCCGCGGCCGCCGCCACGCCCGCCTGCGCGTCCGGTGCGCTCTCCGGCGCCCGCTCAGGGCCGGCGCCCCCGGCGGGCGCGCTCATGTCCAGCGCCCGCAGCAGCGGGCCCGCCATGGCGGTGGTCACCAGCGCCATCACCACCATCATCGTGAACATCTGCGCCGAGATCAGGCCCAGTTCGCGGCCGATCTGGAGAATGACCAGTTCGGTCAGGCCGCGGGTGTTCATCAGCGCCCCGAACGCGGTGGCCTCCCGCCAGCCCAGGCCCGCCGCCCGGGCGGGCAGCGCCGCCCCGGCGAACTTGCCCGCCACGGCGCACACCACGATCAGCGCGAGGGCCGGCAGCCCGCAGACGCCGAGCGCGCGCACGTCCACCGAGAGGCCGGTGACGACGAAGAAGACCGGCAGGAGCAGCGCCGAGACCTTCTCCAGGGGCACCTCGAGAAGGTGGTGCAGCTCGGCGGCGCGCCGGCGCGGCATGGCCAAGCCGAAGGCGAACGCGCCGAAAATGGCGTGGATCCCGATCCAGGAGGTGACGAAGGCGGAGACGAACACCCCCGAGACGATCAGGACGAGCAGAGTGCTGCGCTCGGCGCGCACCGCACCGCGCACCGCACCGCGCAGCAGCCGGGCCAGCAGCGGCCGTACGCCGAAGGCCATCACGATCCGTACCCCGCCGTCAGGGCGAGGACCAGGAAGAACTCCCCGCTGCCGCCCGTACCGGCCACGGCGGCCACGAGGACCAGGACGCACCAGGCGGCCACGTCACCGATCGCCGCGCAGGCCATGGCCAGGGTGCCGGCCCGGGAGGTGGTCAGGCCGCCGTCGTGGATGATCCGCGCCAGCACCGGGAAGGCGGTGATGGAGAACGCGGTGCCCAGGTAGAGCACGAAGGTTCCCCCGCCGACGCCGGGGCCGGCCCGCGTGGAGTACAGCAGGGCCGCCGCGCCCGCGCCGAGCGCGAACGGCACGGCCATGGCCAGGGCGGCCACCGCGCCGACCGCCCGACCGCGCCCGTGCAGCCGGGTCAGGTCCAGTTCCCAGCCGGCCAGGAACATGAAGAGCACCAGGCCCACCTGGGCGACGGCGCCGAGCAGGGGCCGCGCGTCGGCGGGGAAGATCCGTGCGGGCGGGTCGCCCGGCAGCAGTCCCAGCAGGCTGGGGCCGAGCAGCAGGCCCGCGGCGATCTCGGCGACGACGGGCGGCTGGTGCAGCCGGCGCGCGAGGCGGGCCATGGCGGCCCCCGCGAGCAGGACGATCGCCACATCGATCAGGACTATCGCTTCCAGCGGCAGGGCCTTGCCCGTTGCCATCTCGCCTCCACACAACGCGACGTGCGGCAGCGCCGGCGGGGATCGGGACCCGGTCGGACAGCCACCGCCGTGTACGGCCGGGCCCCCGGGCGGGGGCTCAGAGCCTGTGTCATATCCCCACCCGGCCGGGGACATGACACAGGCTCTTAGAGCCTGTCTTTGAACCCCCGCCTGCGCCCCGGCGCCCGGCACGCACGCTCGGCGCACGGAGCCCCAGGACAGGTGGCTCCGCCACATGACCTGGAACTCCGCACACCGATCGCACGCACCGAACACCGCTGCGCCCGCGCTTCGCGCGGACGACGGGGGTTCAAAGACAGGCTCTTATCGGACAACGGTCAGGTTTGTTCGGGGGAAGCCTTCCCGCCGGCGGTGACGGGGTGCAGCCGGATGCGCCGGCCCCGCGTGTGCAGCTCGCAGCCGCCCTGGGCCAGGGCGCTGCGCACCCAGTGACGACCGGGGGCCGTAGGGCAGCGGCATCACACAGCGCGGGCCGCTGCGGAACACCGCTACCGCCTCACCGTCCCCCCTGTTGCCCTGTGTCCCGCCATGGAGGGGTGAGGGGGCTGGTCAGGGGTGTTCCGGGTCCTGGGCGGGCCGGCGGAAGGCGGCGCGGTACGCGCTGGGCCTGTGGCCGGTGTGGCGGGCGAAGATTTCGCTGAATCCGCCGGGGTTGCGGTAGCCCACCTCGGCGGCGACGCTCGCGATCGTCCGCTCGGTCGTCTCCAGCAGGTGTTTGGCCCGGCGCACCCGGGCGGTGTGCAGGTAGGCCAGCGGGCTTAGGCCTGCCTCCTGGCCGAAGCGGCGCAGCAGGGTGCGGGTGCTGACGCCGAACTCCCGGGCCAGGGCGGGCAGGTCGTAGCGGGTCTGGAGGTTCTGCTCGAGCCACCGCTTGACGCCGGGGGAGAAGCCGCGGCCCACGGCGGGCAGCAGTTCGGTGTCGACGTAGGCGCTCTGGGTGGAGCGGGCGTCGTCCAGGAGGGTGATGCGCGCGGTGCTGCGGGCGATGCGGGGGCCGTCGTGCTCGCGGATGAGGCGCAGCGCGAAGTCGTACATCGCGCTGAAGGCGGCCGTGGTGGTCACGCCCCCATCGCTGACGACCAGTTCCTGGGGGCGCAGCCGCACCTGCGGGTAGCGGCGCGCGAATTGATCCGCGTACAGCCAGGACGTCGTCGCCTCGCGGGCGTGCAGCAGCCCGGCCTCGGCGAGCAGGAAGGCGCCGACGCAGACCGACACGAGGGCGCCGCCCGCCTGCGCCTGCGCGCGGACGGCGGCCGTCTCCGGCCCCAGGCGCGCGAGCACACCGTCGAAGTCGGGACCGGCACCGGCACCGGCACCGGGACCGGGGCCGGGGCCGGGGCCGGGGCCGGGGCCGGGACCGGGGGCGGTCTCGAAGCCGGGCACGATGAGCACGTCCGCCGGGCGCAGCGCCGCGACCTCGATGCCCGCGCCGCCCGAGGCGGTCACCCGCCGGCGGGGCGAGACGACCGACACCCGGTAGGAGGGTCCCGGCCTGCCCTGCGCCGCGGCGACGTGCCCGGCCATGGTCAGCAGGTCGAGGATCCCGTACACCTGTGAGGCGAAGCAGCCGGGGTAGGCCAGCACACTGACCCGCAACGCACTGGACACCCGCACCTCCGGCACTCGGCGGTGGCGGGATCACCGGGAGATGTGGCGATGCCGCCGCTTCTCGGCAGGGGCAGCCTCTCGTCATTCTTTCGCCCATGACAACCAGCCAAGGACAGCGCGACGATCCCCTGGACGACTTCGAGCGGCGGCAGGTCGTTTTCGAGGGCGTCGGCAAGAGCGTGTACGTCACCGGGGACGGCCCGGGTGTCGTCCTGATGCCCGAGATGCCGGGCATCAGCCCGGACGTGGCCCGTTTCGCCCGGTGGCTCCGTGCGGCGGGCTTCCGGGTGTACCTGCCCTCGCTCTTTGGCACCGACGGCGCCTATCCGCTGGCCGGGGCGGGTGCGGAGGTGGTGCGGCGGGCCTGTGTGAGCGCTGAGTTCCGGGCGTTCGCGGGGGGCGGCACGAGCCCGGTGACCGGCTGGCTGCGGGCGCTGGCCCGCGCCGCGCACGCCGAGTGCGGCGGGCCGGGGGTGGGCGCGGTGGGGCTGTGCTTCACCGGCAACTTCGCACTGTCCATGGCGCTGGAGCCGGCGGTCGTCGCGCCGGTGCTCAACCATCCCTCGCTCCCGCTGGACGACCCCGCCGCTCTGGAGCTCGGGGAGCGGGACGCGGCCGCGGTGGCGGCGCGGGTGCGGCAGGACGGGCTGGAGGTGCTCGCCTACCGTTTCGAGGGCGACCGGTGGTGCACGGGCCGGCGCTTCGCGGCCTACCGGGCGCTGCTGGGCGAGGCGTTCACGGGCCGGGTCCTTCCCGCCGGGGCGGCGAACACGGAGCCTCCGCCCTTCTTCCGCGAGGTCGTCGGCTGCGCCCACAGTGTCGTGACGGCGCACTTCGTCGATGCGCAGGGGCACCCCACGGTGCGGGCCCGGGACGAGATCATCGCTTTCCTGGCCGGCCGGCTCCTGGCGCCGGAGCCGGCCTGAGAGCCTGTCTTTGAACCGGCCCGGGCACCAGGAGGCGCCCGTGGTGCGGCCGCGTGGCGGCAGGGACAGCGGCTGGGACGCGAAGCCCCCGCCCGCCCGCCCGGCCGGGCGGGCGGGTCAGGTGTGCTCGCGGCCGGCGGCTTTGGCGATGTTGCGGGCCATGCCGCCGAAGACGAAGGCGTGGAACGGCGCGACCGACCACCAGTAGGCGTGCCCGAGCAGGCCCCGGGGGTGGAACAGGGCCCGCTGCCGGTAGCGGGTGCGGCCCCGCTCGTCCTGCTCCACGTACATCTCCAGCCAGGCCAGCCCCGGCAGCCGCATCTCGGCGCGCAGGCGCAGGAGCCGGCCCGGTTCGATCTCCTCCACGCGCCAGAAGTCCAGGGTTTCGCCGGCGCGCAGGCGGTGGGCGTCGCGGCGGCCCCGGCGCAGGCCGACGCCTCCCACGAGCCGGTCAAGGCGGCCGCGTACCGCCCAGGCGAGCGGGAAGGAGTACCAGCCGTTGTCGCCGCCGATGCCTTCGACGACCCGCCACAGCTGGGCGGGTGTGGCGTCCACGGTGATCTGGCGGTGGTCGGTGTAGAGGCTGCCGCCGGCCCAGTCGGGGTCGGTGGGCAGCGGGTCGCTGGGGGCTCCGGGAAGGGAGGCGGCGGACCAGCGGGTGGCGACCTGGGCCTCCTGGATCCGCCGCAGGGCCAGGCGCAGCGCCTGGTCGAAGGCGAGCGGGCGGCCCGGGGCGTCGGGGACGTAGCGCGCGATGTCGTGTTCCTGGCAGACGACTTCGTGGCGCAGGGAGAGCACCAGCGGGCGGGCGATGCCGCGGGGCACGGGGGTGATCAGGCCGACCCAGTGGCTGGAGAGGCCCGGGGTCAGCAGGGGGACGGGCAGGATCAGCCGGTGCGGCAGTCCGGCGATGCGGGCGTAGGTGCGCATCATGTCCCGGTACGTCATGACGTCCGGGCCGCCGATGTCGAAGCCGCGGTTGAGGGTGGCGGGCAGGCCGGTGCCGGCGCCGGCCAGGAGGTAGCGCAGCACGTCGCGTACCGCGATGGGCTGGATGCGGGTGCGCACCCAGCTGGGCGTGACCATGAGCGGCAGGCGTTCGGTGAGGTGGCGCAGCATCTCGAAGGAGGCGGAGCCCGAGCCGATGATGACCGCCGCGCGCAGGACGATGCTGGGGACGCCGGAGGCGAGGAAGATGTGGCCCACCTCGGCCCGTGAGCGCAGATGCGGCGAGAGTTCGGACTCGGGCACGCCGGCCGGGGTGAGCCCGCCCAGGTACACGATGCGTCCGACGCCGGCGGCGCGGGCCTGTCCGGCGAAGGTGCGGGCCGCGTGCCGGTCGGTCTCCTCGAAGCCGGGCCCGGAGCTCAGGGCGTGCACCAGGTAGTAGGCCACGTCGATGTCGCGCAGGGCGGCGGCCAGGGAGTGCGGGTCGCCCACGTCGCCCTGGACGACGTCCACCCGGTCGGCCCAGGGGTGATCGCGCAGCTTCTTGGGGGTACGGGCCAGGCACCGCACCCGGTGCCCGGCGGCGAGCAGTTCGGGGACCAGGCGCCCGCCGATGTAGCCGGTGGCCCCGGTCACGAGGATGTGCCGGCCGGGCCGGTGGGTGTCCTGGCTCTCACTCACGTCTGGCTGCCGCCTCGTTCCGGGGTCCGGGGGAGCGGGCCTGCAGGGCGGCCCCGGGGAGCGGCCCGTTCGAGGGGCGCTCCCGCCTGCCCAGTCTCACCCGCTGGGGGCACTCTCACCCGCTGAGCCGCGCTGCGCTTGAGCTGTGCGTGGGCGGCAGGGGGGTCAGCCGGTAGGTGTCGCGGTGGGCGGTGACCCGGCCGGCGGTGGGGGCGGGGAAGTGGGTGCCGAGCAGCAGGGTGTCGGTGCCGGCGAGCGAGGCGAGCAGGGCGCGGCGGGAGGCTTCGGCCTGGCCGGGGTCGATGTCGACGCAGCTTCCCAGGTGGGGGTGGGAGAGCTGGACGGGGTGGTGGATCAGGTCGCCGGTGATCAGCGCGGTGTGGCCGCGGCTGGTCAGCTGCACGGCGAGGTGGCCGGGGGTGTGGCCGGGGGTGGGCAGCAGGCGCAGCCCCGGGGCGATCTCGGCGCCCTGGGCCGGGACGTCGAGGAGGTCGAGGAGCCCGGCGTCCTCGACGGGGTGCACGGAGTCGCGGAACATCTGCCGGCGCGCCTCGTCCATGCTCTGCGCGGCCCAGAAGTCCCGCTCGGTGCGGGAGGTGAGGTAGCGGGCGTGGGGGAAGGTGGGCACCCACGCGCCGTCCGCCGCCCGGCGGGTGTTCCAGCCGACGTGGTCGGTGTGCAGGTGGGTGAGGACGACCAGGTCGATGGTCTCGGGGGGGAATCCGGCGTCGGTCAGGCGCTGGAGGTAGTCGGTGCGCAGGTGGTGCCAGGCGGGGTTGGCGCGGGTCTTGCCGTTGCCGATGCCGGTGTCGACGAGGACGCGCAAGGGCCCCAGGGTGAGCGCGAAGCTGTGGCTGTCCAGGCGCAGGGTGCCCTCGGGGTCGGCGAAGTCGGGGCTGAGCCAGTCCTGTTGCGCGATGACGTCGGCGGTGGCGCCGGGCAGCAGCCAGGGTCCGGTCTGCGGGGGCAGCGGTGTCTCGTCGATGCGGTGAAGGGTGATGTCGCCGACGGTCCAGTGGGGGGCTGCGGCGGACGGCCCGGTGCGCTGCGGGGCGGGTGCCTGGGGGACGGGTGTCTGCGGGGCGGGCGTCTGCATGGCTGGGGTCCTTTGGCCGGGAGGCGGGCGGGTGTGCGGGTGCAGGTGTGCGGTGGTGCGCGGGCTGAGCGCGAGCCGCGAGCTGCTGGTGCGGGGCGGGTCGGTGCCAGTACGAGGATCCGTACCGGCACCAGCCAACTAAAAGCTAACCGTTTGCGTTAAGTGAACATAGGCCCTACCGTGGCCCTAACGCAAACGCTTAGCTTTTAGCGGCGGTGGGCGCCCCTCCTTCCGCCATCCGCCCCCGCACCGCCCTCCCCGACAAGCCCCGACAAGCAGAAGAGGCCCCATGCCCGCCGCTGAAGAACTCACGCCACCCGAAGCCGCCCGCTGGGCGGCCCGCGCCGGGCTCCCGCTGCCCGGTGACCGCCACCAGGCGGTGGCCGCCACGGCCGACCACATCCACTCCGTCGTCGCCGTCCTGCGGGAACTTGACTTCGCCGACACCCCGCCCACCCCCCACGACGCCGCAGGGGAGACGCACCATGCAGCCGTATGAGCTGACCCTGACCGCTGCCGCGCAGCAGATACGGGCCCGCCGGCTCTCCCCCGTAGAGCTGGTGGACTCGGTACTGGAGCGGATCGAGCAGAGCGAACCCGTCCTGAACGCCTACGTCACCGTGACGGCGGAGCGGGCCCGCCGTTCGGCGCGCAGGGCCGAGGACGACGCCGCGGCGGGCCGGTTCACCGGCCCCCTGCACGGCATCCCCGTGGCGCTGAAGGACCTGATCGACGTTGCGGGGCTGCCCACCACGGCGAGCTCGCGGGCCCGCACGGGCCACCGGGCGGACGCCGACAGCACCGTCGCGGCCCGCCTGGCCGCGGCCGGCACCGCCCTGCTGGGCAAGACCCACACCCACGAGTTCGCCTACGGGCTGACCACCCCCCAGACCCGCAACGCCTGGGACCAGGACCGGGTGGCCGGCGGCTCCAGCGGCGGCTCGGCCGTCGCCGTGGCCGCGGGCGCGGCCCCCTTCGCCCTGGGCACCGACACCGGGGGATCGATCCGGGTGCCCGCCGCGCTGAACGGCATCGTCGGCCTCAAGCCCACCTACGGCCTGATCCCCCGGCACGGCGTGACCTCCCTGTCCTGGTCCCTGGACCACGTCGGCCCCCTGACCCGCACCGTCCAGGACGCGGCGCTGGCCCTGAACGTCCTGGCCGGCCACGACCCCCGCGACCCCGCGAGCCTGGCCGCACCCCCCACCGACTACCGGCCCGCCCCCGACGCCGACCTGAGGGGCCTGCGCGTCGGCGTCCCGCGCACCTACTACTTCGACCACGTCAGCGACCAGGTCGAGACCGCGGTACGCGCCGCCATCACCCACCTGCGGGAGCTGGGCGCCACCCTCGTCGACGTCGACATCCCCATGACCCGCTACGTCCAGGCCACCCAGTGGGGCCTGATGGTCCCCGAAGCCACCGCCTACCACGAACAGACCCTGCGCTCGGCCCCCGAACAGTACGGGCCCGACATCCGGGTCCTGCTGGAAGCCGGTGCGCTGATGCCCGCCGGCGACTACCTGCGCGCCCGCCGGGCCCGCACCCTCATGCGCCGGGCCTGGCTGGACATGCTGCAGGCCGTCGACGTGATCGCCGCGCCCACCGTCCCCGCGACCGCCGTCCCCGCCGGGCAGGAGAGCCTCACCTGGCCCGACGGCACCCGCGAGGCGGTCTCCGACGCCTATGTGCGCCTGTCGGCCCCCGCCGACATCACCGGCCTGCCCGCCCTGTCCCTGCCGGTCGGCCGCGACCGCGCCGGCCTGCCCATCGGCATGCAACTGCTGGGCGGCCCCCTGGCCGAAGCGGCCCTGCTGCGCGTGGGCCACGCCTACGAACAGACCGCCCCCACCCCCGTCGCCGCCCCCGCCCTCGCCCCTGTTCCTGTTCCCGTCCCGGCACCCCGGGCGGGAAGCTGAAAGACGGATCCGTCCTAGAGTGAGGCCCGTGACCCGTAGAACGATGGCGCGCCCGGGCGGCCGCAGCGCCCGCGTCCAGGAAGCAGTCCACACCGCCGTACGCGAGCTCGCCGCGGAGGTGGGCCGCGACGCCCTGACGGTGCCCCAGATCGCCGCCCGCGCCGAGGTCACCCCCTCGACGATCTACCGCCGCTGGGGCGACCTGCAGGCACTCCTGTCGGACGTGGCGGTCGAGCGCCTGCGCCCCGAGACACCGCCGGAGGACCGGGGCGCCCTGGAGGCCGACCTGCGGGCCTGGGCCGAACTGTTCCTGGACGAGATGGCCTCCCCGGCGGGCCGCGCCTACATCCGCGACGCACTCCTCGGCGACCCCGACGGCAGCAACGCGGGCCAGTGCTCCGCCTACGCGGCCGAACAGATCGACGTCATCCTCGCCCGCGCGGCCGGGCGCGGGGAGCGCGGACCCGACACCGAGACGGTCCTCGACCACGTCGTCGCACCGATGATGTACCGCATCCTCTTCCGCCCGGGCGCCCTGGACGCCGCGTACGCGCACCGGCTGGTGAGCGGCGTCCTGGCCACCTGACCCGCCCCGCCGCGCCCTGGCCACGCGCGCGGTGACCGCCCGCGGCACGCGTGGCCAGGCACCCAGCGCCTGTGCCGGCGCCGGGCAACCGTGGTGCGGGCCCCGCGGAAGTCCCCGGTGGGAGGGGCGAGGGCGGGCCCGCGCACGGCGCCTCCCCGTGAAGAGCACCGCTTCACTCGCTCGGCGCCCCTTGGCTGCCCGCATGCCGGGGGCGGAGCGGGTGCCTGGAATGCATTGAGTAGGCGCCGGCCCGCACGGCCGCCGTTTCCTCACGGCGGCCGTAGAGCTCAGGGGGTCCGGGCACACCGGGCGGGGGCGGCGAAGGGAGCACGCCCGCACGCTACTTACGCCCACCCCCGCCCGGAAGCCCCGCGTCCACCGCACGGGGCACACCACCAGCGGCCCGCCCGCCCGGGTGTGCGCGGGCACAACCGCAGAGCCGCGAGCCGCCCACCGTCCCCCCGCCACCAGCCAGGTGACGGGCCGTCAGGGCCAGGAGGTATGCGGGCAGTTGCCCCGGTACTCCTCGATCGTCGGGCTCGGCTTGGGCAGCGGGCAGAGGAACTGCTCGCAGCGGCTGTCGTCGTCGATGAACCGCTTCAGCCAGGAAATGCTGTACTTCGCGATCGTCGTGTTGGACGTGTTCGGCGTGAGGTGGGTGGCGTTGTTGAGCTCCAGGTAGGCCTTGTCCAGCGAGGTGGGCAGCGACCGGTAGAACGGCTCGGAGTGGGTGGCCACCGGGGCCACGGTGTCCCCGTCCGCGCCCACGACCAGCGTGGGCGTGCGCAGTTCGGGCCAGGTGGTGTCCAGGTTCCAGCCGGTGAGGGGGATCGCCGCCTTCAGCGACGTGCGGCTCTTGGCCGCCTCCAGGGTGCCGCCGCCGCCCATCGAATGCCCCATCACCCCGAGCCGGGACGCGTCGATCCGGCCGCGTACCGAACTGGACTTCGTCAAGTAGTCCAGCGCCGCCAGGAGTTGACGGCCACTGCTGTCGGGCTGGTCCAGGGTGGTGAGGGTGTCGATCGTGAAGACGACGAAGCCCTGGGAGGCCAGCCGCGGACCCAGCCAGGCGATGCTCGACTGGTAGGCGGTGAAGCCGGGGGAGATGACGACCGCGCCGAACGTGCCGTCCGCGGTGGAGGTGGGGTAGTAGACGGTGCCCCCGCCGAAGCCGGACACCCCCAGCGGGGAGACGCTGGTCTGTGAGACGGCGTAGGAACCGCGCGGGGCCTCGATGCTGGAGACCGTCGGCGCGGGGCCGCGCTCATAGGGGTTGTCCGCGGCGGCCCGGGCCCCGGGCGCCAGGCCGGTGCCCAGCAGGGCGGCGGTGGCGGCGGAGGCGGCCAGACAGGCCCGCACCGCGGGACGGGAGAAGACGTGCAGAGGCGCGGGAGGGGTCCTCTCGGTCGTGGCGGCACCCCACGGGAGGAGACAGGTGCGCCCCGCTGGGCACCGCCGTGTTCGTCGGCGCTCTCACCGTGACGCTCCCGGGCCGCGCAGGCATCGGCGAAATCACCGGCGCCACCAACCACATGCGCCGCCGGGCCCCGCCCCGCGTGCCCCACGCCGCCCTGCGCCGCGCCCCGCACCACCCGCCCCCCCCCGGGCCCGGTGAACCCCCGCCGCGCCCCGACCCGACCTCCGCACCCCAGCCCCCGCACCCCAGCCCCCGCACCCCAGCCCCCGCACCCCAGCCCCCGCACCCCAGCCCCCGCACCCCGACCCAGCCCCCTCGCACCCCCAACTCACCCCACCTCACCCCGGCCCACCCCCACACCCCACCCACCCCCGCCCCCTCCTCCGAACCACGCCGCCCCAGTGGAACAATTGGGGCATGTTGTCCACCGGTCAGGCGCTGCAGTCAAGCGCCGCACCCCTTTTCGACACGGGCGCGGGGCAAAGCGCCCGCCAGTTCGCCGAACTCGGCCTGGCGCTCGTGCTGTCGCTGCTGATCGGAGTGGAGCGCGAAGCACGGCAGAAGAGCGCCGGCATGCGTACCCACATGCTGGTCGGCGTGGGCAGCGCCCTGTTCATGGAAGTGTCCATCCACGGCTTCGCCGCCACCGCCCACCTCCAGGGAGCCTCCCTCGACCCCTCACGGGTCGCCGCCCAGATCGTTTCCGGGATCGGCTTCATCGGCGGCGGACTGATCTTCGTCAAACGCGACGCCGTCCAAGGGCTCACCACGGCCGCGACCATCTGGCTGACCTGCGGTATCGGCATGGCCTGCGGCGGCGGCCTGCCACTGCTCGCCGCCGCGGCGACCGTCGTGCACTTCCTCGTCGTACGGGGCCTGCCGCGCCTGACCGACCGCATCCCCCTCAAACCCCGGCCGAGGGCGCTGCAGCTCACCGTCACCTACGACACCGCGCAGGGCCTGCTGGGCCGGGTACTGGAGCTGACGACCACCGCGGGCTTCCGGGTCGACGCGGTACGCGTGACGCGCGAGGAAGCACCACGGGGCCGGGCGTCGGCGTGCCTCAGACTCCAGGGCGCGGCGGAACCCCACCCCCTCGTGGCGCAGCTCGCCCGGCTCGAGGGGATCAGCGAGGTCGACCTGGGCTCCCCGACGGACACGACCGAATGACCAGAGCCGCCCGCCACGCCCGCCCCACGGCCGCCCCACGCCTCCCGAGCAGGTCGGACGTACGGGGGCGGAGGACGCGCCGCCCCGGTCCGGGACGGCCAATGAAATCATCGAGGAATGTCTGACGTGATCATTGCCGCCTGCGACGGAGCGGCGAAGAAGAACCCCGGGCCCGCGGCCTGGGCCTGGGTGGTCGCCGACGCCGAGGGCCGCCCGCAGCGCTGGGAGGCAGGACCGCTCGGCCACTCCACGAACAACGTGGCCGAACTGACCGCGCTGGCCGAGCTGCTGGAAGCCACCGACCCCGCCGTGCCGATCGAGGTACGCATGGACAGCCAGTACGCCATGAACGCGGTCACCAAGTGGATCGCCTCCTGGAAGCGCAACGGCTGGCTGACCGCGGCGAAGAAGCCGGTCGCCAACAAGGACCTCGTCGTACGCATCGACGCCCTGCTGCACAACCGTGCCGTGACGTTCCGCCACGTGGCCGCCCACCGCGTGGACGGCGATCACCTCAACGCGATCGCCGACGTCGCGGCCAGCGACGCCGCCACGACCCAGCAGCCCGCGGGCACCGCCCACGGCGCACAGGAGATCCCCGCACCGCGCCCGGACCGCGTGAGCGCGTCCCCCGCGCGCCGCACGCCCCACCAGAGCGGCGCCCGCGCGAAGAAGACCTCGACCGGCGCCGTCATCAAGGCCAAGTTCCCCGGCCGCTGCCACTGCCAGAAGCCGTACACCGCCGGGGAGAAGATCGCCAAGAACGCGCACGGCTGGGGCCATGTGGAGTGCCGCGAGAGCGCCGGCGCCTGACGCCCGGCCCGCAGGCGGGGGTTCAAAGACAGGCTCTCAGCGATGCCGCGCCGACACGGCCCGCGCAGCACCGCTGAGGGGCCCGGCCCGGGGCAGGGTGGAGGAGTGGATCAGACGACAGAGGCCGGAATCTTCACCCGCAGGCTCGGCGCCCCGCCCCGTGCAGGCACCCCCGCCATGGTCCTCGTCCACGGACTGGGCCTTTCGGGACGCTACTTCCTGCCCCTGGCGCGGCGCCTGGCCGCGAACGGCACGACCGTCCTGGTACCCGACCTGCCGGGCAACGCCCGCTCCAGGGCCGCCGCGCGCCGCGCACCGGGCGTGGGACAACTCGCCGACGCCCTGGCGCACTGGCACCAGCGCCTGGCACTGGGCCCGAGCTGCCTGGTGGCCAACTCGGTCGGCTGCCAGGTGAGCGCGGCCCTCGCCGCCCGCCACCCGCGCCTGGTGAGCGGGATGGTCCTGGTCGGCCCGGCGCTCCAACCAAGGACATCCGGCCTGCGCCAGTTCGGCCGGCTCCTGGCGGACGTACCCCGCGAGCCCTTCTCCCTGCTCCCGCTGGCCGCGACGGACTACCTGCTGACCGGCCTCGCGCGCTGCGCCGCGTCCTTCCGCGGCGCCCTGCGCGACGCGGCTGAGTCATTCGAGGGGAACCTCGCCCGCGCCACCGCGCCGACCCTCGTCGTACGGGGAGCGGGTGACACCATCGCCTCCCGGGCCTGGGCCGCGCACGTGGCGCGCCTGGCCGGCGAGGGACGAACGGCCCAGATCCCGGGCGCGGCCCACGCCGCCCACTACAGCGCGCCGGACGCCCTGGCGGCGCTCATCGAAGAGTTCACGGCGGGAGAGCCCTCATGAAGCCGTCAAGGACGTCCGGTTCCGCGCCGGAGCGGCGCCCGCGCCCGCAGAAGCCCTCGCCCTGGCTGCGCCTGCTGCCCGGCATCTCTCCCAAGCGCCGCGGCTTCGTGCTGGCCTGGTGGGGGTTTGCCCTGACCTTCGCGGGGATGCGCCTGCTGACCTGGCTGATCCACATCGACGTGGCCGGGGTGGGGGACATGCAGGCCGGGGGAGTGCACATCCACCACTACGTGTGGGGCATCCTGCTGCTGGTGGCGGTGGGCGCCCTGGGCCTGGCCGAACGCTCGGCCAGGGCCCGCGCCTGGATGGGACTGGCCTACGGGGTGGGGCTCGCCCTCGTCGTCGACGAGGCCGCACTGCTGATCAGCCTGGAGGACGTGTACTGGGACACCGAGGGCGGCGTCAGTATCGCCCTGGCCATCGCCGTGATCGCCCTGGCGGGAAGCGTCCTGGCGATGACACGCGGGCGGCGCGCCTCGAAAAGGGACCGGGAGGACAGCTGAGGGCTGCGGGCCTGTCGCTCCCTCCGCTCACGTCAGGTCGATGCGTCACATGACGTATGGGCAGGCGCAGTTGAGCACATCCTCGTCTTCACCGCAGCTCAAGAAGATCACATAAACGGAGATCAGAGCTGGCAAGCTGCTCGGCATGGGGTGGAGGTTTAAGACAGGCTCTCAGCCGGGCCGGCGAGCCCCGGCCGGATACGGCCGCAGAACCTGCCTTTGCACCCTCGCCGTCCGCGCGGAGCGCGGGCGCGCCCCGGCGCCCGGTGCGCGGGCGGGAGTCCAGAGCCAGGCTCTCAGGCGCCCTCAGGTGTTCTCGCCCTCACGCACCTGCCGCACCGCCTGCTGGGCGGCGTAGAAGTCGGCGTCGGACACGCCCGGGTCGTCCTCGATCCGGTCGAGCCAGTCCTCGATCTCCTCGGCTGTCCACAGGTCGAAACCCTTGGGAATGTCCAGCGTCGTGGTATCCGCGCGCAGCTGCTCGGCGGCAGCGGCCTCCTTGACGCTGCGCGTGCTCACCTCGATCATCGCGGCTCTCCCTTCGCTACGTTGGGGGGAACGGACGGGCGACCTTGCCAGAGGCCGGCCGGGGATGTCCAACCGGCTTCAACCGGCTGCCGCTCCCGCCCGTACACCGCCCCGCCCGCCCGCCGCCCGGCGGGTTCAAAGCCAGGCTCTCAGAGCCCGGCCTGCGCCACGACGTCGCCGAGCGCACGCCCCAGCGGCAGGTCGACGCGCCCACTGGCCCAGCGGTCCCCGCGGGTGGGGCCCTGGTTCACGATCAGCACCGGGATGCGGGCCTGCGCCGCCTGGCGCACGAAGCGCAGCCCGGACATGACGGTCAGGGACGAGCCCAGCACGAGCAGCGTCGCCGCCTCCCCGACCAGACGCCGGCACGCCGCGACCCGCTCGGGCGGCACGTTCTCGCCGAAGAACACGACGTCCGGCTTGAGGACCCCGGTGCCGCAGGCCGCGCACGCCACCACCTGGAAGGCGCGCACCGCCTCCTGGGGCAGCTCCACGTCGCCGTCCGGGTTGACCCGCGCCGCGCGGTGCCGTGCGGCGACGGCCTCGAACTGCGGGTTGGCCTCCCGCAGCCGGCCGTCGAGCTCCGCGCGGTCGGTGACCTGCCCGCAAGCCAGGCAGACCACCCGGCTCAGACTGCCGTGGAGCTCCTGCACCCCGCGCGCTCCCGCGGCCTGCTGCAGCCCGTCGACGTTCTGCGTGATCACGCCGGTGACCAGGCCCGCTGCGGCGAGCGCGGCGACCGCCCGGTGGCCGGTGTTCGGGCGGGCCCGGGCCATGGCCCGCCATCCCAGCTGGCTGCGGGCCCAGTACCGGCGGCGTGCGTGCGCGCTCCCGGTGAACTCCTGGAACGTCATGGGCACGTGATTGCGCCGCAGCGAGCCGTGTTCCCCGCGGTAGTCGGGGATGCCGGATTCCGTCGACAGGCCCGCCCCGCTGAGGACGACGACGCCTCCCGCCCGCACCGCGGCCACGACCGGCGACAGGTCGCGGGAGGCGGGAGGCAGGTCGCCCTCGGGCTCCCAGGTCAACGTCGGCCGCATCCGCATGACCGCCAGCTTAGAGCCTGTCTTTGAGACCCCCGCCGTCCGCGCGAAGCGCGGGCCGGGGGGCCGCCGTGCCCTTTCAGACGGCGCTGAGCGGGTGGGCCGCCGTGGCCGAGCGCGGGGGCCAGGCGCGGGGGGCCAGGATGCCAAGGACGTAGGCCCGGGCGACGAGCGCGGGGCGACTGGCGGCGCCCAGCAGCTGCCGCAGCCGGCTGAGGTGGTAGTCGACCGTCTGCCGCGACAGCTTCAGCGAGGCGGCGATGTCACTGTTGCTGCTGCCCTGCGCCAGGAGGGAGAGGATACGGACCTGCGCGGGGGTCAGCGAGGGATGCGCCTCATGGGCCAGGCCCCGCTGGGTGACCACGGCCCACACATGCCGGGCCCGGGCCGCGCCGGGCCCCACCGTCGTCAGGTTCAGCTGCGCACGGCACTGCAGCCCCTGGGCGTCGACGAGCACCGCGGACGTCTCCACCCGTCTGGTGCGGCGCGCTATCAGCCCCTTCCACCGGCGCTGCAGCCCCTCCAGGCCGGGGGAGGGGGCGAGCAGGGTGTGCGCCCGGCGCCCCACCAGGTCGGGCAGGCTGAGATGGAACAGCTCGGCCGCCGCCGCGCTCGCCTGCACCACCCGCCCGCCGGCCGACAGCAGCGCACAGGGCAGCCCGCTGTGATCGCGCAGCGCCTGCAGGCTCTCCTCCGCCTCCTGGCGCTGGACCCTGGCACGCAAGTGGTCGGTGATATCCACGTAGATCCCGGCGACACAGCTCTGCGCGTTCTCCCGCACGGGAAAACGGTGCCCGACCGCGTGCCCGGCACTGCCGTCCGGACGCCGGTAGCCCACCGTGTGGCGCACCGGCCTGCCCCGGGTCAGGACCTCCTGGTCCAGGGCGCGGAAGCGGACGGCCTCGGCGGGAGCGTCGAAGTCCTCGATGCACTTGCCGGTGAGCTCGCCCACCGTGGTCCCGTACAGGTGCGCGTAGGCGTGATTGGCCCACAGGTAGCGGCCCTCCCGGTCCCGGATGAACGCGGCGGCCGGCGCCAGATCGACGAGATCGGCGAAGGCGGCGTACCGGCGCGGCACTTCGGGGCTGTCCCCGACCTCCACGGCAAGGCCCCGCGTACGGCTGCGGGCCCGGCCCCCGTCCAGAGGCCAGCTCACCTCGAAGGTGCGCCCGTCGAAGCGGGCCTGCCAGTGGCCCTGCTGCGCCGGACGCCCCGCCTCCGCGCACTCCTGGTGCATCCGCTCCAGAAAACGCTGCGCCGTCCCGGTGTCGGCGAACGCGCCGCCGCCCCTCTCCAGCACCTGCCACGGCTGGTCGACCTCCCACCAGAACACCGGAAGCTGCTCGAGCAGCGCCTTGAGACTGGAATCATCCACAGCGGTTTCTCCGTCCGTATACGGCCCGTTGACGCACGGTCACCACGCGATGCGTATCCCGCCCCGATCTCCCGCATGCTCGGTTTCTCGGCCGAAGTGGCACCAGCCCACCAGAAGCACCGCCCAACACGCCCCGCGACTCAGGCATTTGCCTGAACGCCAGACGCCCGCGCCGCCCCGGCACACCCCTGCCGCCTGGTCCCCTTGAGTGTGCGGGTGAACACACCCCGCCACCCACACCCCGGTGCCCCCCGCCGTACCCGGCGCGCGGCACCGGCCCCCACGGGGGACAACCGTCAACTGAACGAATGGAGACGAACTTCAGTGAGCAAGGTGCTGATAGTGCACGCAAAAGGCGGCCCGCCGCTCGGCCACGTCCTGTCCCGGGCGGCCGCGAGAGCACAAGTGCACCTGCTGGCGCTCAGCGCCCTTCCCCCCGCCGTGGCGGACACCGCCCACACCCTGTGCGCCTCGGTGACCACACCCACCCGCGCCGAACGCGGCGACCTGGTGTCCCTGATCGTCTCGCAGGCCCGGGCCGTCGGCGCCGACGCGGTGCTCACCTTCTCCGAATACGCGGTGGTGGCCGTCGCCCAGGCATGCCAGACCCTGGACCTGCCCGGCGCGGGCAACGCCGCCGCACTCGCCCGCGACAAACGCCTGATGCGGCACACCTGGCACCGCCACGGCCTGCCCCAGCCCCAGTTCCGCCCCGTCGCCACCCTCGCCGACCTGCACGACGCAGCCGCCCACCTGCCCTTCCCGCTGCTCCTCAAAGCGGCCTGGAGCGCGGGCTCCACCGCACACCAGATCATCCGCACCCCACGCGACGTACCCGCAGCCTGGCACCGCTCGCGCGAAGTCATGGCCGAATCCGCCCAGCTGGGCTACGCCGAACTCCATGTCGCCGAAGCCGACGCCGACTTCGTCGTCGAACAGATCGTGACCGGCACCGCCGCCGACTGGTTCGAGGAACCCGGCTGGGGCGACTACGTCAGCGTCGAAGGCGTCGTGGCGGACGGCGTCTTCCACCCCGTCTGCCTCAGCGGCCGGATGCCCACCGTCGAACCCTTCACCGAACGCGCCGGCATCACCCCCGCCCTGCTGCCCCACGCCGCCCAGGAACGGATCGTCGACCTGGCCCGCCGCTCCGTCGACGCCCTGGGCCTGCGCGACTGCGGAACCCACACCGAGATCAAACTCGGCGCGCACGGACAGATGTGGCTCATCGAGACCGCCGCCCGCTTCGGCGGCGCGATGACCGTCCCCCAGGTCGAGGAAGTCTTCGGACTCGACCTCATCGCCATGCTCATCGACCACCTCCTGGGCCGCCCCGTCCACTGGCCCGCACAGGCCCTCACCCCCGCACAGGCCAACGGCGCCGCCGGCTCCCTGGTCGTCCTCGCCGTCGACAGCCAGGGCCGGCCCTGGCCCGACCGCAAGATCTGGGACTTCCCCACCCTCACCGCCACCGTGCCGCTCAGCCCCGGCAGCCGCCTCTCCGTGGTCGCGGAGAGCTCCCTGGACGACGGCAGCCTCATCCCGCTCTACGACCCGGCCGCCGGCGCCAACACCATGGCCGCCCTGTGCCTGCTCTCGGCCACCGACCCGCACACGGTCCTCAGCGACTTCGAAACCCTCATCGACGCCCTGCCCCACACCCTGCCCACCGCCCAGCCCGAGGAGGCCGCCCGATGACCACCCCGCTCCTCACCAACACCCCCCAGCCGGCCACCGACCGCACCGTCATCGGCGAAAACCTCTCCCTGCCCCTGTTCCGCACCCTCTCCGGCGTCCTGGCCGGCCACCCCTACCTCAAAGTCGTCGTCGACCGCACCGAAAACACCTGGCACCTCCTGGACACCACCGCCCACCCCTTCCACGTCAACTACATCGCCACCCGCATCCTGGGCATGCAACTGACCGAACTCGACGCCGACCTCGACACCTTCAACACCTCCGTCTACACCGACCCCCACCGCCGCTTCCTCCTCGGCGTCCTCTCCCTGCACACCGACCCCGACACCGAAGGCCGCGAACGCACCTTCCTCGTCCTGGAGACCACCGAAGCCGACACCATGCACGGCGAACTCCTGGAAATCTTCTACGAGTTCACCCGCGCCCGCGTCGACAGCCGGCTGCCCCTGCTGCTCAAACCCGCCAACCACAGCCAAGAAGAAGCCCTCGCCACCATCAGCGAACTGCGCGTGCCCCGCATCCTCAGCCACGAACTCTTCGGCTCCCGCACCCGCACCCCCCTCAACCCCGGCGAAGCCACCGGCCGCCTGCGCTACTTCGCCACCCACGAGGAGTACACCGCCGCCGAAGCACAACTCGGCTGGGCCGACATCGTCGCCATGCCCTGCCTGCCCGACGACATCCCCCGCGTCGCCGGCTTCCTCAACACCGCCCCCATCACCCCCCTCTCCCACACCAACGTCCTCGCCACCGGCTGGGGCATCCCCAACGCCATCGTCCTGGACCTGCAACCCCTCCTCACCCAGCACGACCTCAACAACCAATGGGTCCACTACCAGGTACGCGAAGACGACATCACCCTGCACCGCCTGGATGACGAACCCACCCTGCAACCCCCCTCCTGGCACCAGCAGCGCATACGCCTGCAGCCACCCCTGCTCGAAGACACCCCCGTCCTGGCCCTGCACCGCCTGCGCAGCACCGACCGGGACCGCTACGGCACCAAAGCAGCCAACCTCGGCGAACTCCACCACGTCCTGGACAGCCGCAGCGCCGACCTCACCGCCTACTACGCCCGCCCCCGCCCCCCACGCGACAACCTCTACCACCACCTCGCCCAACGCCTGGGCCTGACCACCCCCACCCCCCACGAACTACGCGCCGCCGCAGCCCACTTCACCGCCACCACCACCGGCGCCCCCCAAGGCGTCGCCCTGCCCTTCGCCCTCCAGCAGCACTTCCTCACCTCCAGCCCACCCCTCCAGCAAGCCATCGGCAAACTCAAAATGGCCCTCGAACTCGACGCCGGCGACGTCCTGGACTCGCTCTGCCTGCAACTCCAGCACCTCATCCGCCACACCCCCCTGCCCGACACCGTCACCCGCCAGATCACCCAGGCCTTCCCCACCCCCCACAAACGCCTGGTGGTGCGCTCCTCCTCCAACGCCGAAGACCTCCCCGGCTTCTCCGCGGCCGGCGTCTACGACTCCGTCACCACCGTCCACTCCACCAGCCAACTCCTTGACGCCGTACGCCAGGTATGGGCCTCCCTGCTCTCCCCCCGCAGCGTCCGACTGCGCCACCAGGTCGGCATCTCCCTGGACGACACCTACATGGGCGTGATCATCCAGGAGTACGTCCCCGCCACCCTCGGCGGCGTCCTGGTGACCTGCAACCCCACCCGCCGCGAAGACTTCCGCAACGTCTACCTCAACTGCACACCCGGCTCACCCGAAGACGTCGTCGACGGCTCCGTACTGCCCCAGCAATACCTCTACAACACCGTCGAAGGCGGCGGCCGCACCGTCGCCCTGGGCTCCTGGGACAAGCCCCTGCCCGCCACCACCCGCGCCCGCCTGGCCGACCTCTGCCTGACCGGACGACTCCTGCAATCCCACTTCAGCACGGCACCAGGCGGCGGCACAGACGTCGACACGCCCCTGGACATCGAATGGCTCATGACCGAACAGGGCGACTTCCGGCTGGTCCAGATCCGCCCCTACGCCCTGTGACCCCCCGCCCCGGGCGACCGCACCCCGCCCACAAACCGGGCACACCCCACCTGACCCACACCGCACGCCGCATCATCCGGCTCAACTACGGCTTCCAGCTCCTGTTCAACCTGCTGTGGTGGATGCCGGTCTTCTACGCCTACCAGAAAACAGCCGGACTGAGCGACGCCCAGATCTTCGGCATCCAGAGCATCTACTACATCGCCTTCTGCCTCTTCGAAATCCCCACCGGACTCATCGCCGACCGCATCGGCACCCGCAACTGCCTGCGCGCCGGCGCAGTAGTCATGACAGCCGCCAACCTCGCCCCCGTCCTCAGCGCCTCCTACACCGGCTTCCTCCTGCACTTCCTCGCCATCGCCGCAGGCCGCTCCCTGACCTCCGGCGCGGCAAGCGCCTACCTCTACGACGGACTGCGCGAGGAGAACTGCGGCGAGCACTACCTCACAGCGGAAGGCACCGCACGCGCCCTGGGCCTGGCGGCGAAAGTCCTCTGCTGGCCCCTGGTCGGCCCCCTCATGTCACTGGCCCACCCGGCCCCCTACCTGCTCAGCGCCCTCAGCGCGGCAGGCTCCCTGGCCTGCGCCGCCGCACTGCCCCGCCTCACTCCCCACCCAGCCACCCCACCGACAGCAGGCCGGAGCACCACCGCCGCCGCCGGACGCCAGAGCGGCACCTTCCTGCGGGACGCGGGCTCCGCACTGCGCTGCGTCGCCTCCTCACCCTGGCTGGCCCTGCTGATGATGCAGGGCGTGGCACTCTTCACGCTCTCCCGCATCTGCCAGGTCAACCTCTTCCAGCCGATCCTCCTGGACCACGGCATCGCGGAAACCTCACACGGCGGAGTACTGGCCGCCATGACAGTGGCCGAAGCAATCGCCTCGGCCCGCCCCCGATGGCTGACCCGCCGCCTCACCCCCGTCACCTGGGTCACCCTCCTCAGCCTCGCCCTCGCGGCCACCCTGGCGGCCATGACCCTCGGCGGCGCCTGGACCGTCATCGCCCTGCTCTGCCTGTTCGCCGCCGCAACCGGCTTCGCCTACCCCATCCAGCGCAAACTGATCAACGACGCCATCCCCGCCCACGCCCCCCGCGCCACCCTGCTCTCCATCGAAAGCATCGTGGACCGCGCGATCTGCGCCCTGGCCGCCGTCGCCGCGGGCGCCTACCTCTCCGCCGGACACCTCGACACCCTGCTCTGGCACAGCGCCATCGCCACGGCACTCCTGCTCACCGCCTTCCAACTGCTCCTGCACACCGGCGTGATGAAACGCCACAAGGCATCCGCAGCCGCCCGGGGCGACCACACGGGGGAGCGGACGGGGGAGCAGACACGGGAGACGGACGCGACACGGACCGGCTGACCGCGGGCCGGGCACCCGCCGACACGGACACCCGCCCGCCCCTGCGTCAACGGCCCCGGCGGCCGAGGAGTTCGATCCACCAAACCGGCAGATACGCGGGCCGGTGAGGCCGGCCGACCTGATACGGCACATACCCCAGCGATCCCGCCACCTCGACCTCCCCGGCCGTCTCCGCCTGATAGACCACCCGGCAGCGCCCCGCCCCGGCCTTGGCGCGCTGCCACAGCACCGCAGCCGGCTTGCGCTCCGCCTCCGTACGAGGAGTAAAGACCCGATCACCGAAGTCCCGCCACGCGAAAGGCACCGACCCCCGCCACGTGGCATCGACCTCCTTCCGCAACCGGGCAGCCCGCTCAGCATCACTCGCACCCCAGGAAGAGGGAACATTGGTGATCAGCCCGACCCGGACATGCCGCTCCCGCAAGGCCCGCAGATACGAAGCCGCCCCCGGCAGATAACCGGTACTGCCGTCGTCCGCGGTGTGCACCAAGGTCTCCCCCAGGTCGAAATACACGACGGGACAGCCACGTCCGGCCCCGTCCCGCGCCCCGGAGCGGGCGCCCGGCCCACCCTCCGCACCCGCCGGCGCAGCCGCAACCGCACTCACCGGAGCACAGAGCACCACCGACGCCACCACCACACCGAGCGCAAGCCGCACACCAACGGCCCTGCTGGAGACGGAACTCCTCACGGCGTCGCCACCCTTCTCCCGGCGCACCACGAAGATGCGCACCTGTCCAGTCCATGACACACAGCCGCCGCAAGATACCCCACACAACTCAAGGCACACCCGCACGAGCCGCCCACCTGGAACACGAGCCGCCCACCCGGAACACGAGCCGCCCACCCGGAACGCGAGCCGCCCACCCACACCCAGCAACCGACACCACCCCGACCTCACACGAGTGACTCGGCGGCCCTACTCCCTCACCCCACGCCCAGAACCCGCTATCAAGGCCCAATGACCAGCACAACGACACACGGTCACCCCACCACCCGTCCCCGCCGACCCCGCGGGCACCCCTGGGCAGCAACCGCACCACTGACCGCAGCCGCACTCCTGTACAACGCCTGGCTCCTGGAAACACTCATCCCCACAGGACTCGACGCACGCCACTCCTACGTCAGCGAGCTGTATGCCCAGGACAGCCCACACCGATGGCTCTTCGCCAGCCTCGAACTGATCTGCGCCGCCCTCATCGTCACCGGAGCCCTGGCCGGCGCCGCCGTCACCGCAGCCGACCGAACAGCCCGCACCGGATGGTGGGCCCTGGCCGGACTCGGCCTCTGCTCCGTAGCCGACGTCCTGATGCCCATGACATGCGCACCCTCACTCCAACCCGGATGCCGCGCCGTACACCCCGCCCACACCCTCACCAGCGCCCTGGTGCACTTCTGCCTCTTCGCCTCCATGGCCCTGATCATCCGGTCCGCACAAAAACGCGGCCACCCCCGCCTCCTCACCCACTGGGGACCACCGGTCGCCTGGAGCGCCCTCACCTTCTCGCTGTGCACCGTAGGACCCCTGATCGGACACGGCGGATGGCACGGCATCGCCCAACGCTGCCACCTGCTCATGGTCGGCACCTGGCTGGCGCTGCTCGCCCACAGCGCCCACACGACACACACCGCCCCCCAAACCACCACCGAAACACCGACTCAGCACCAAACCCCGGCATAACCGCGCACCACCCACCCGGCCACCACCCCTCCGCCCCCCACCGTGAGAAGCCGCCGTGGACGCAACCATCCTGTCCACCCTCTTCGCCGTACTGACCGCCCAGGCCAACGCCACCGGCACCGTCCTGCAACGAGTGGCCGCCCGCACCCTGCGGACCGAAGACGCCTTCAGCCCACGCCTCATCCGACACCTGCTGCGCAACCCCGCCTGGCTCGCAGGCATCACCGTCATCATCGCCGCAGCCGCACTCCAAGCACTCGCCCTGGCCTACGGCCCACTCTCACTCGTACAACCCCTCCTCGTCCTCGAACTCCCACTCGCCCTGATCATCGCCCAACTCTTCACCCACACCCCCATGCCACCAGGCGGCTGGACCGCCTCCCTCCTCACCACCACAGGCCTGGCCCTCGCCCTGAGCGCGGCAGCACCCACCGAAGGCAACCACCACATCTCCGGCCTCCGCTGGACCACCGCACTCCTGACCACAGGACTCGGCACAGGCATCTGCACCGCAGCCGCCCTGACCCGCCCCCGAGGCAAAGCACGCGCCGCACTCTTCGGCACCGCATCCGCACTCACCTACGCCCTCACTGCCGCACTCATGAACGCCGCCATCGCCACCCTCACCGACTCAGGCATCCGCGCCTTCGCCACCACCTGGCAGACCTACGGCTGCCTGGCAGCAGGCGCATGCGCCCTGTTCCTGCTCACCAACGCGATGGAATCCGGCCCACTGATCGCCTCACAACCCGCCCTCACCCTCGGCGAAGCCGCCGCCAGCCTGGCCCTCGGCACAGCCCTCAACGGCGACCGACTGCACACAGGCTGGTCACTCGCACCACAGATCGCGGGCGCGGCCCTGATGATCTGGGGCGTCGTCCTGCTCTCCGCACTACAGCCCAGCGAGGACTGACCGAGCACCACATCTGAGAAACCGTGCGGACCGCCCACCAGGTCACGAGCCGCGCTGCTACCAGGTGCTGGCGACTAACCTGGGTGACTCGTAAACGAGCTGAAAGGTGCAGATGGTGGCTTACACGCCGGCTGAGCGCGCCCTGGCAAGCTCGTTCACCTCCGATGACGGCGCGACCAGGTTCGATGTCATCGACCTGACGGTGGATTACCACCCGGACCGCAGCATCACGTTGACCTACCGGCTCAGCGTCGTGCGTAAGGGGCAAGCCGACGAGTGCTGGGTGTTCACACTGCCATGGAGCGACAAATCCTTCGCGGACGTGTTCACCGCGCCTGCCCCCGACCCTGAGCGCCTTCGTCAACTGGTCCAGCTGGTGCGCGGCCTCATGGGCGACTGGTGGGACCTCAAGAGGTCCAACCGGCACTTCGCGAAGATGGGACACCGGTGTCCCTGAGTGGGGGCGCCGACGGCCGTCTTCATGTGCTCTTCGTCAGCTCCGCGAACCTCAAAACGATGCAGCAGGGCTGACTGCCCCAGGTTCCCGTCCGGCCCGTGTGACACGGTCACGGGTATCTGTACACCTCTCATCTGTTTTCCCAGGTAGAGGCGTTTCGGAAAGAGTCTGTGACTCTGCGCCTCTGTCCAGCGGTTCCAGACCGCGGCGCCGCGCGCAGCATGTCATCGGGCAGGCCGACCTCCTGGAGCATGTCGGCGGCCTTACTCAGTTCCGGGGCCCGGCCGCCGTCGACGCGGCGATGCCGCACGCCTCCGAGACCGGCCGCCGCGCGGCGGCCGGACAGCAGTTGCACCAGGACGTCACCGCCCAGGAGTGGATCCGCGAGCACCGGTGGGCACAGGTCCGCGAGCAGCAGGCCGGTGCAGCTGGGGCCCGTGCCGAAGCAGCGGCCGACGCGGCCGCTGCCGCCGACGTCGACCAGGAGCTGGAGCTTTGTCCTCGAGGACCTGGCCCGCGAGCAGGCCGCATCTGGCGGGTGCGGGGGTTGAAGGACCACAGCCTCGTCTTCGACCACATCGACCACATCGACCGCTACGGCGAGACGTCCGCGAGGCGGCTGTTCAGCCACCAGCTGGTCGATGAGGCGCAGCGCCTGGCCGGGTATGCTCCACCCGCTTCTCGGGCACGCCACCTGGGGGCGGGCATGAGCTCGGCTGCCGCGTCATACCAGCGGCGCCACTGCACCTGGTACTCCTCGCCGACGAGGCCAGCGAGCTGCGCCCGTGCTTCCTCGGCGCCGTGGTCATTGGCGTGATGGCCGGCCCGTCAGCACCAGCCGCCTGCCACACGCGTTTCGCATGCGGAGAAACGGCGGGCCGGCGTGGTCTCCTGGCAAGGAGAAACGGCTTCCCCACGTCAAGGAGCACACCACCATGACCATCGCTGTCGAACAGCTCTCCGATCCGGCAGTCCGACGACTGCTCGGCGCAGTCAACGCAGGTGACCGTGACGCTTTCGTCGCGGTCCTGACGGAGGACGCCACGCTGTCCGACGACGGTACGGAGCGCGACCTCGCCGACTGGGCCGATCGGGAGATCTTCTCCTCCCACGGGCACATCGACGTGGTGAGCGAACAGTCCGGTGGCCGGGCCCTGGTTGCTGACTATCGCAACGACACGTGGGGCGAGATGCGCACCGCCTGGCGGTTCACCGTCGCCCCTGACGGCCGCATCAGCCGCGTCGAGACCGGACAGGCCTGAAGCCCGCCGCCCCGCCATGAGCGCCGACCGCCGACGGCCCACCGCACGGACGGCCCGTCAGCGGCCCGCCGACGACGGATAGGGGGCCGTCCCACACGCCGTGGGCGTTCCAGCTCCCTCGCTCCTCAGCATCGACCGGACAGCTGCGGTCCACTCCACGAAGCCTGCGCCTGACGCCAGCACCCGCAGGGTTGAACTCCATGACCCGGGACGGAAAGACGTACTTCTACCTCACCGACACGCTCGGCTCCGTCGTCGCGGTCACGGACGAGGCAGGAGAGAAGAATCCGTACCTCTATGCCGAAGGCGACCCCGTCAACCGGATCGACCCGAGCGGCCTGGCACCTTGGGATGCTCTAGGAACTGCCGGCGACGTCACCAGCGCTGGAGTGAAGCTGATCCAGGGAGACACCAAAGGACCGTGGGGCGATGTCGCCGGGTCCGTGGTTGGCGCCGGTTTCGGTCTGGCATGCGAGTCCGTCATGCCGGGCGGCTCGATACCGACAGCTGGAGCCTCTGCCGTCGGTGGCCAGGCTGTGTGCTTCTCCGGCTCCTGGGCCTGGGCCGCAGGACAAGGAGCTTCCGAAGCCGTCAACTCCGCCGTCGGCTAATCAGGGACCTCAGCGCCGGGCGGCGAACTCAACAAGCGGAGGTGCCAGCAACATGGAAGACAACTACTTCAGGAGAAAAAGGACGACCTCCCGGCTCTTCCTGGTCGCCACGCTCCTCCTCGTTTGCGGCGCGGGCCTCGGCCTCGCCCTGACCATCGCCGGAAAGCCGACAGGCCTTGGGCTGGTAGCGCTCTCCCGTAGCCATCTGGGGCGTTAGTTACCTCGCTCGGCGCAGAGTGACTGGCGACGAAGTGTAAAGACCCGCCCGGCAGTGACAGGCCCCGACCAGAGCATCTGGTCGGGGCCTGTCACGTCTCCGCTCCGCCGGGAGCGCCAGTCCGATCGCCTCGGCGAACTCGCGCAGGTGCCTTCCACGCCGAGCTCGTCTTCGCTCAGCGTCATGTCCCCGCCGTGGGAGCGCAGCAGGGCAATCACCGGAAGACCGCCGCTCCGCAACCGAACCATCCCAGTCCCGCCCCGGTCGAGCACGGCTTCGCCCACCTCAAGAACTGGCGGATCCTGACCAAGCTCCGTACCGCTCCCGCCCGCGCCACCCACCTCCTGCGTGCACCCGGCGCCACCACCTTCGGTAGCCGTTCCGCCCTCTGGCCAAGAACCCCGAGCACGGCTTTGACTTGCTCGAACACGGCAACGGCAGTGAAGGGACACAGACGTGCGCGCACGGGGCATCAACTACGACACAGGGTTCCTCCCAGGGGAAGAACTCTCCCGCAAGAGCTTCACCCCTGAGACGGTCCGGCACGACATGGCGGTGATCTCCGAAGAACTCCACTGCGACGCCGTTCGCATCTCGGGACGAGAACCTGAACGGCTGAGCCTCGCCGCAAGACACGCTTCAGACACGGGCCTTGAGGTCTGGTTCGCCCCCTTTCCCGTGGACCTCCCCCACGACCAACTGCTCCCGTTCTTCACCGACTGCGCCGCTCGGGCCGAAGCCGTACGGGAAGCCGGCGCCGATGTCGTGTTCGTCGCCGGCTGCGAGATCAGCGCGTTCTGCCGCGGTTTCCTCCCGGGCGACACCTACGGCGACCGTATGCGGGCCATGGCCGGTGCCGACATGGAGTGGTGGTCCTCCCTCGGGCCGGTGCAAGAACGCCTCAACGACTTCCTCTCCCAGATCGCCGCGACCGTCCGTACACACTTCGGCGGGCAGATCACCTACGCCTCGGCCCCCTGGGAGTCCGTCGACTGGGGTGCGTTCGACGTCGTCGGCATCGATGCCTACCGGGCCGCCTACAACGCCGACAGCTTCCGTGACGAGCTGCGCGGGCACCTCGCCCACGGCAAGCCCGTCGCGGTGACCGAGTACGGAACCTGCGCGTACCGGGGCGCGGGAGAACGTGGCGGCATGGCCTGGCAGGTGCCGCACGGCGCCGTCCCGGACGAAGAGGAGCAGGCGCGCTACCTCACCGAAATGCTGGACATCTTCGAGGACGAAGGCGTGGACACCGCGCTTTGGTTCACCTTCGCCGGCTACAGCAGGCCCGGAGAGCACGACCTTGGCTCCTACGGCGCCGTCAGGATGCTCGACGAGAGGCGCTGGGAACCGAAGAAGGTATTCCACACGATGGCCGCCAGCAACTCGTCGCGGTCGCGGCGCCACTGCCTGCGTGCCCGTTCCAGCTCCCAGCCCAGCCGGACCACCACGACCCCCGGCCCCGCAACCAGCCCTTGCTGCTCCGCCGGCTCCTCCCCCTGCTCCTCTTCCTGCCCCTCGGCCCGCTCCCCGTCCTGTCCTTCCGCCTGCTCCTGACCCAGTCCTTCGGCCCGGTCCTGGTCGGGCTCGTGTTGCTGTTCCTGCGCCCGCTCCTGCCTTCCCGCGAGCTCAGGCAGCAGCGTCTGCTGCTCCTCGCTCTTCTTCTTGAGCAGGGGGATGCGGGTGTAGTCCAGGGGGAGGGTTTCGTGCCAGTCCACGGGCACGCGCAGGTGCCCCGTGCGCCGGTGGTAGGCGGTGATGGCGCGCATGAGGCGTTCGGTGTCTGCGGTGACGGGGTCGGACAGCACGGTGATCTTCAGCCAGTCCACGACCGCTGCGGCGGACCGCTGGCGGGTGAGAGTCAGCATCTACTGGAACTCGCGCGCGCGTTCCTCGGCCCGCTGCCGCGCCTCTGTGGGCGGCTGCACGCGGTGCGGGCCGCGACTGCTGCTGCGACCCGCACGCTCCAGGCGCCGTACCGCCTCCTCCGGCCCCTCCAGCTCCTCATCTCCACGGGCGGTGTGGTCGGGTTCATAGGACTCCAGCGCGCGCAGCATGTTGATCACCGGGGCCCAGTCGGGTCCGACGAGTGTGTCGTCGGCTGCCTGGGGCGAGGTGGAGGACGGGCACGATGATGGATGCGACCTTGTCCGGGTTCTCCCAGTCGTAGCGCACAGCCCTGCCCGCGATCTGCAGGAGGTCGCCCTGCGCGGCGCGCGGGTCGACCAGGGCGACGGCGTCGACCGTCGGCACATCGACACCCTCCACCAGAAGCCGCGCTGAGCAGACGACGGCCAGGTCCACCGGCCGCCCCCGCAGGTCCGTCCCCGCCGCCAAGGCCCGCTGCCGCTCCCTGGTCGGCGTGCCTTCGTACAGGGCCACGGCCCATACCCGCTGGGGCGCCGAGGTCCCCTGTCCGTGCAGGACTCGCGCGAGCTGTGGCAGTGAAGAGGCGGCCGCGCGGGCTCCGGCCACGGTGGAGTGGTAGGCCAGCAGCCGACGGCACCCCACCCGGCCTGCGGCCCGCAGCACGGCCCCCAGCGACTCCGTGAGCAGCTCCGCCCGCACTCCCGCATCCACCCGCCCCCGGGCCGCGACGAACTCACGCAGACGCGCCTCGTCGACCTCGGCCGCCACGACCGGGCTGTGCGCGAGCTTGCCCCGCCGCTGCGCCTCCCGCAGACCCAGCCGGTAGGCGACCGGCCCATGCCGGCGCTCCGAGAGCCGCACCACCGGATCAGCAGCGACCAAACGCCCCTGCTCATCCCAGTGCACCGCACCCAGCAGCCGCGGCGTCGCCGTCATCGACAACCGGTGCCGCGCGGGCACCAGATGCTGCACGTTGACCCGCCCCCACACCCGTGACGTCTCCGTGTGGTGCGACTCGTCGCACACCAGCAGGTCCCACTCCGGCAGCGGCCGCGCCTCGTCCCGCTCCATCCTCAGCCGGTGCCCGGCGATCAGAGAGCCCTCCACACTCGCGTAGGTCGCCAGCACCGTGAACCGCCCCACGCCCTGGGAGGCGAAGGCGTTGGCGTGCCACGCCACCACCCGCGGATCTGTCGTCACCATCACCCCCGGCTCACCCGTCAAGGCGGCACCCCGTGGGGAGTACACGGCGATCACCGGCCCGCTGCGCCCGGCCGCGCGCAGCACGTGGTGGGTCTGCTCGAGGAGCGTCCGTGTGGGCACCACCATCAGCAGCGACCCCTGCCCGGCGACCAGGTCCGCGACGCGCACGGCCACCCGCGTCTTACCCAGCCCGGGCGCCATGTGCAGCTGGGCCCGGAACCGCGGACGGCGAGCCCTGGGGGAGGGGGTGTAGACCCGCATGATGGCGGCGACCGCGTCGCCCTGGTGGTCGTAGAACGCCGCGAGCTCGGCCTCCGACCGGACGGCCACATCCACCTTCACGATCAGCTCCCGGGGGTGCTCTGCAGGGGTGCCAGCGAATCAGCCGAACATCCAACCAACTTCCCTCTGTGACAACCTAGACGGCGCCCTCAGCCGAAGCAGTACATCCCTCCCCGTCCGAGCGAGCAATCGAACGCACACCCCAACCACCACCCCCAGAATTCCGGCAACAAATTGACCGCGAAAAGGCCACCAACTCACAGCACGGCAACGCCAATTACGGTAGTGTGTAACCAAGCAATCATGGTGTCGGGAGAAGGAAGAAGTGCCGGATAGGACGATCGACTTCGGGAAGTTCGGCGCCCACGGCATCAAGGGCTACGAGGCTGTTGCCCGACAGCTCGACAGGCTCGCCGGATTCATCGCCACTCCCATTACCGCGCGCCGTGGCCTGATGGCCCGTCTGCACTACCTCACCCGCACCCCCCACGCCCGCGAAGCAGCCCGCGCCGCCGGCCTCACCGTCAGCGACCGCACCCTGAAGGCCTGGCTGGACGGTAAGCGCAGCCCCTCCAAGCAGAACCTGCAGCACATCGAGACGGCCTACCGCACGGTGCGCCGCCGCAACGTGGCCCGGTACCTGACCAGCCGCCTCAACCGCGAAGGCCGCGGCACCCGGGTGGAATTCCACCCCCTCAATCAGTCCCGCGTCAGCCGCCCCCACCAGCGGGCCGTGCAGTTCCGCACCCTCAACGTCCGCCGCTGGGATCCGGTCGTAGCGGCCTGGGCCGCAGACGACGACCAGGCCCTGGACGACGCCTGGTTCGGCGACGTGACCGTCGAACTCGGCAGTGAATATGGCAGTTACGAGTACGTCTCCAATATCGGGTTCGCAGCATAACCTCAGAATTCGATATCCGACCCCGGATATCGAATTCAAAAACTGAAAGAGCGTCAGCGATTCCCGGAACAGAGGGAGAGCCGAAAACCGGCAGTCCCACCCACTCCCGTAGCTAGCCCCAGGAATTCGCGGAGCGAATTCCGCGCCGGATCGCGGAGCGATCCGGCTGCCAGGCAACGGAGTTGACTGGCCGTCAGCCCCGGAGGGGCTGACGGAGCAGCGCGGAGCGCTGCTCCGTCCCGCCGCGTAGCGGCGGCGCGTCGTGTCTGCGGAGCAGACCGCGCGC
>NZ_JBWKFZ010000031.1:0-56579 GCF_056433985.1 Streptomyces sp. NPDC044106 | reverse complement strand
CTGCCCGCCCAGATCGTCCAGTCCCTGCAGGCCTGAGCGGTTGAAGCGGTGCAGCCAGCAACGGACCGTCTTCTGGCTGCAGTCCAGCTCCGCGGCGATGGCAGGCACCCGCAGCCCCGACCAGCTCAGCTCGATCATCCGGGCCCGCATGACTGCATCACGCGGAGCCTTCCGTGCCCGCGACAACCGGCGAACGACGGTCCGCTCATCCTCGTCACGCCCCGGTCGCGCCCGTAAAACCATCGTCCAGCACCCGCCCCCGAGTACCACCAACGTCCCCGCCACCCGGACATATACCCAGCGAAAGAGGAATCCAGCACTAGTAGGACTCCGTTAGGTATTCCCGTTTCTGCTGATCAAGAGCATGTTGAAGGTGTGGATGCACATGAAGTGAAGCGTGTTCGGGCGGCTTTGGCGCTGTTCGTGGCGGACGTGTTCGCCACGGTGCCGCGTAAGAATCAGCGGGCCAAGGGCGACTGCTATCTGCGGGGCCTGATGCTGGATGGCCGCAGCAAATCGATCCAGGCGATGGCTGCGCGGCTGCCAGACGGCAACGAGCAGAATCTGCAGCAGTTTGTGAACCAGTCGACGTGGGATCCGCTGCCGGTGCAGCGCCGGGTCAACGAACGACTGCTGCCGCTGATCAGCCCGGCGGCCTGGGTCATTGATGACGTGTCGGTGCCCAAGGACGGCCGGATGTCGGTCGCGACGGCCCCGCAGTACTGCGGGGCCCTGGGCAAACGCGCCAACTGCCAGGTCGCCGTCAGTGTCCACGCGGCAAGCGACACCGCTTCCTGTCCGCTGCAATGGCGGCTGTTCCTGCCCCAGGAATGGGCCGACGACCACGGCCGCCGGGCCAAGACCCTCGTCCCTCCGCAGGCCACCCACCAAGAGAAGTGGCGGTTTGCCCTGGACATGTTCGATACTCTCCCCGGCTGGGGGATGACCCCGCCGACGTTGGTCGCCGACGCCGCCTATGGCA
This sequence comes from Streptomyces sp. NPDC044106, assembly GCF_056433985.1. NCBI lineage: Bacteria > Bacillati > Actinomycetota > Actinomycetes > Kitasatosporales > Streptomycetaceae > Streptomyces > Streptomyces sp. NPDC044106. The sequence goes on along the minus strand of NZ_JBWKFZ010000031.1, from coordinate 55,597 downwards.
CCAACGCACCACTGCGGGCCGCTCTCAACGACCGTCACCTGCCCTACGTGCTCGCCATCCGGGCCGACACGACCGCCCATCCCTTCGACACCGAGCCACACGCCCCGGCCCGCAAGGGGCCGGTCGACTGCTGGCCCCAGCCCCGCTACCGCGAACCCGCACCCAAAGTGGCGGCCCTTGCAGCCGGACTCGAGCGAGAGGCCTTCACCACCCTCACCTGGCGGCATGGCTCGCGAGGGGAGTTACGTTCCCGCTTCGCCACCGTCCGTGTCCGGCCGGCCGGCAAAGCTGTCGAGCGTCCCATCAAAGCTGCAGCTTCCGCCGAACAAGGCTGGCGGGACGGGATCCTGCCCGATGCATGGCTACTGGTCGAATGGCCCGAGGGCGCCGAGGCTCCCACGGACTACTGGCTGTCCAACCTGCCGGCCCACACCCCGATCGCTGATCTGGTCCGGCTGGCCAAGGTCCGCTGGCGCATCGAGCACGACTACCGCGAACTCAAACACGGCCTCGGCCTTGATCACTTCGAGGGTCGTTCCTGGCCCGGCTGGCACCACCACGTCACTCTGGTGACCGCGGCCCATGCCTTCCTCACCGAACTGCGTATGTCCCCAAAAACACCCGGGCCGGACTCACCTTCTACCAGGTCCTCGATACTCTCCAGAACATCCTGAGGTGCTGGACCGGCGTCTGCACCACCTGCCATCAAGCCCTGCCCGCCCGAACACACCCCGCCGCGAGATCAAGATAGACCTAACGGAGTCCTAGTAGAGGTTGTCCCGTAAATGATCTACGTTGTGCTGGTTGACCAGCATTGTTCCCCGGTCATCTGGCGAGGGTGAGGTTGTGGAGGCGGGCGATGCCGAGCATCGCGTGGTGGACGCCGTCGCCTGTAGACGGCAGTCGCGCAGGATCTTCCAGCTCTTCATGCGGGCGAAGGTGTGCTCGACGCGGGCGCAGACCTTGCGGTGGGAGGCGTTGTGGTCTTCCTTCCAGGCCGGTAGTTCCGCGTTCTTGTGCCGGCGTAGTGCGGGATGGTCAGGCCGGTGCCGCAGTAGCTGCCGTCGGCGATCACCGTGGGATTGGTGCCGACGACGGCCTTGGCGCCGGAGTCCTGCCAGGCCCGGCAGTCGTTGTGGTTGCCGGGCCGCGGCCGGCCGATGGCGACGACCAGGCGGGTGTCGGCGTCGATGACGACCTGGTGGTTGGTGGAGTAGCGGTAGTTCTTGCTGGAGGCGGCCACGGCCCGGCCCCGGGTGGGGACCAGCGTCCCGTCCACGATCAGCACGGTGTCCTTGCGGAACCGTCGCCGGGGCTGAAGGGCGAGGGCCGGTCGGAGGTGGTCGACGATCCGGTCGGCCGCGGATTTGGAGATGCCGAACAGTGGGGCGAGCTGGCGCAAGGTGAGGTTGGTACGCCAGTACGCGGCCACCAGTAGCACCCGGTCCTCCAAGGGAAGCGACCATGGCCGGCCCTTGCGGACCGGATCGGCTCCCTCGCGCCGCAGCGCGGTGATCAGCTTGTTGAACTGCCGAGGGCTCAGCCCGGTGAACGGGCCTATCCAGGAGGGCTCCGACGCCGTGATCACACCAGCCACGGCAAGATCATCTCACCCCTGACCAGCAGTTGCGGGACAGCCGTTAGTACGCTAAAAGGATTGCCCTATCGCTATATCGGAATATCCATGTGGATCTCGGGATGGGAATGAGCGTAGTGTCCCGGGGTAGCGCAAGGATCTCAGATGGAGATCCCGCTAACCGAATAACGAAATTCTAGGATGGGAGGTCGTCATGGAGGAGCATGCTCTTGAGTATGAGCTCTACGAGACACCGATAGTGATGGAAGTCGGCGAGTTCTCGAAAGACACCCTTGGTTCCTTCGGCACCATTTGGGACTCTTCCGCGATTTTCAACGCCTAAGGGGAGCCGCCGTGTGCACTGGGTTTGTCGTGCTGCCCGATACTCTGGATGCGCAACCAGCTGGCGATGCACATCCATTCGACATTCCGAGGGTGCTCACTCACTCCTCGGGTCGTCCATGGGTGGTCGGTTGCTGGGGTCCTGACGAAGTCGTGTCAGCGGATGCAGGCCCAGTGCGGGTGGTGGTGATTGGCTATTGCCCGGTCACCACCACCCAACTCGCCAAATTCGCCAGACTGATCCATACCCCGTCCGATGCGGACCGGCTTGCTCGGGCATTGCACGGCAGCTTTCATCTCGCCGTATCAGTAAACGGGAAAACTCGCACCCAAGGCAGCCTCACCGGCCTCCGTCGCCTCTTTTACACGTATCTGGGACGTGTACCGGTCGTCAGCGACAGGGCTGATGTACTCGCATCCATGACCGGCGCATCGATCAATGAAGAGGTGCTCGCTACCCGGGTGGCATGCGGAAACATGCTGCCGTCACCGTTGGGCGAACAGAGCTTATGGACCGGTGTCGCCGCAGTACCTCCGGATCATTACGTGGTGCAGACGCCGAACCGCGTTCGCGAGGTCCGCTGGTGGCAGCCACCAGCTCCAGAGAATTCCTTGGAACGCGGGGCCGTTGCGGTACGGGAGGCGCTGACGGCGGGCATGGCTGGCAGGCGCCCTCGCGAAGGGAGGCTCAGTGCGGACCTCTCGGGAGGACTCGACTCGACTTCATTGAGCTTTCTGGCGGCACGTGGCAGTCCGGATCTCCTCATATTCCGTTGGGGTGAGGCCGAGGCCGGAAATGATGACGCAATCTACGCCTCGCATGCTGCACATTCTTTACCACATGCTGAGAACCTCGTCGTCCCGCAGAGAGAATTGCCGACGATCTTCAGCAATCCGGAAGATCACGTGGACACTGAAAATCCCTATCTGTTCAGCCGCACACTCGCCCGGACCAGGTTCAGCGCCCGCCGCTTGGCCGACAAGGGCTCGCGATGGCATCTGGCAGGTCATGGCGCGGACGAACTTTTCTACAAGTTTCCCGGCTACCTGCACCGATTACTGCGGCGCCGCCCATGGACGGCAATCCAGCATCTTCGTAGCCATCGGTCACTGAGTCGCTGGCCGCTGGCGGCGTCGATCTCCGAACTGACGTGCTCTAGAGACATCGCTCAGTGGTGGCGTGACCAGGCCAGCGGGCTCACCGGGGCAACTGTTCCCCGCCGCTTCCCACCGCTGGAATGGAACTTCGTGCCTCTGCGGAGCCAGGCATGGGTGTCCGATGAAGCGGTGTCGGCCGCACAGGCCGCACTGCGCCGTGCATCTGAAATGGCACAGCCCCTGGCTGCTGACCGGGGACAGCACCAGTTCTTGCAGGCCCTGCGCACCAATGGGCCCGCGTACGGACAGATGGCGCGTGTGTTTGCGGAAGCCGGCATCCAACTCCAGCTCCCCTACCTCGATGACCGCACGGTGGAGGCAGCGTTGGCGGTGCGGCTGGACGAGCGAGCCACCCCTAGAGCCTATAAGCCTCTCCTAGCCACATCGATGCGTGGCATCGTGCCGGACGAGATACTGCGACGCTCCACGAAAGGCGAGTTTAGCGAGGACGTTCGTATTGGCCTGCGCCAGAATCTTCCCGCAGTGCTGGATGTCTTCACACATTCCGCCTTGGCCGCCCGCGGGCTGATCGATACCAAGGTGCTGCGCAGACAATTGCTGGAGCCCCAGGCTGACACTTCGCGACATATTGCGCTTGAGCACCTTCTGGGCTGCGAGACATGGCTTCGCGCCACGACCAAGTAGCATCGCCGAGGAGGAATGATGCCCATACGTCTAAACCAGGATACTGTTCTTGCCCGTACCGACGACGGAATGGTACTTCTCCACCAACGCACCGGCCGATACTGGCAATTGAACCGTACGGGAACTGCCATTCTGGATCAGCTTCTGGCAGGAGCGACACCTGATGCCGTCGCCATAGAGTTGACGTCTCGGCACGGCATCGATCTCGATCAGGCTCAAACCGACATCTCGCGTCTTACGTGCCAACTTCGCTCAGCAGAACTGCTGGAGTCAGGAGTATGAGCTCTCCGGTCTCCCTGCCCGAAAAGCGCCGACTTCCTGTACGCAGACGCATCGTTCCGATTGCCGCTGTGGGCGTCGCCCGGCTTATGGCCAGGATGTCACCGGCCCGACTGCGGGTGACGCTGGAGTTCATCCGGAGGAATGTCCCACCGGCGACCGCCGAGCAAGCTCTTTCCGCCCGACATGCTGTCACTACGGTGAGTTTGCGTTGTGCAGGGCAGGGGTGTTTGCAGCGTTCCATTGCCGTCGCGTTGCTGTGCCGCGCCCGAGGTGCGTGGCCCACGTGGTGTACTGGCGTGCGAACAAATCCATTCGCAGCCCATGCCTGGGTCGAGGTCGATAACCAACCTATCGGCGAGAATCTCCCATCTGGCCATTTTCAGCGCCTGCTGATCGTCCCCCCATTTACGGCACCTGATGATGACTGACTGTCACCTTCTTGGTGTCGAAGGGACTTGAGTGGTGCGCTGGTCGAGGACCGCACCTACCTTTCCCTCTGTGATACTTTCCTGCCGCATCCTCTAGGTAATAGATTCAAGGGAAGCTCTATGAGAAATTCGCATGACCCTTACCTGGCGCAGATCATTCCTGGCAACATGATGGCGAAGTTCGCGGCATTTGCCGGGCGGGTTCCCAATTTCTCCGTCTACCGGCTGGCTGGGATTCAATACATAGACTGTGGCCTGCAGTCCGATACCTTCAATACCGTGTTCGGTTGGCCAACCGATGTGGATGACATCGAAACAGTGACACGCCATTATCGGGAGCAAGGCAACCCTGCCGCATGGTGGCTCTCCGGTTCATCCCCCGAGACCGAGGAGAAGTTGCAGCGAGCCGGGTGGGTACACGAAGAATACGACGTCGGGATGTACCTCGAGCACTTGGTGCCATTGCCAGGGCAACTATCGGCCCACTCGAGGGTCGAGTACTGTGACACCGCGGAGCGCTTCCAGGATTTCGGCCGGACGCTGTCTTCCATTTTTGAACCCGAAAACCCTGTTGAAGCGGAGAACGTCAGGGCCATCTATCTACTGGCGGGCGAACATCGCGAAGAGCTCCCGGGTGACCTGATCCAGATAGTCGGTTACGCCGACGAGGAACCCGTGTCCGTGGCGACCGTTTACCTGACGGGCAACGTGGCGGGCATCTTCGATATCGCCACGCCCAAGCACCGGCGAAACCGCGGATTCGGAACCGAGATCTTTCAGCAAGCGCTACGGGTGGCTCACCAGCGGGGAGCAAGCACGTGTGTCTTGCAGGCTTCGCCCGACGGGCTGAACATTTATAGGAAGCAGGGTTTCGTTCCTTCGGGAAGCTTTGCGGTGTGGAACCTGCCCTGCCAGCCATGAGGAATTTGCGCAGTGCCTGACGGCGCCGGGTCAGTAATGTTGATAAACGAGAGGGAAAACATGCCTGCTGGGAATAAAGCACAGGACGCAACTGAGCAGCTGATCGAAACTTTGACGAACTTACCCGGTGCGAGCAGCTTCGAGGCCTCGGTCAGGGGCAAGGTCATCGAGCTCTGGAAAGAAAGTATTGGCAGTATCACTGTTGACCGGGTGGGAAATGTTGTGGCCGAGATAAAGCCCGGGGAACCGGACAAGGACCGGCTCACTGTTCTCATCATGGCCCATATGGACGAAACCGGATTTATCGTCTCCAAGATTGATGAAAATGGGTTCATCAGGGCCAGGCCTCTGGGTGGCTGGATCGATCACGTCCTCTGGGGGCACCTGTGGCACATCACCGTCGGGGACAGGACGATCGAGGCGATTACGGGCATGGATGCCCCCCACGTCTTGACGGACTTCGACTCGCCTCCAGCGGTTTCGTCCGCTCAGCTCTTCTTTGATACCGGACTATCACGTGAACGACTGCTGGAGCTGGGGGTCCGGCCGGGTCTGCCTATCACTCCGGCAGCGAATTTCCGGGTACTCGATTCCGGAAGGCGCTACGCCGCCAAGGCACTCGATGACCGAGCGCCGCTGGCTATGATGACGGAGCTGTTGGGTGAGATTAAGCGGAATCCGGAGCCGTATCGGAACCTGAACGTGGTGTTTGCCGCCACCGTGCAGGAAGAAGTCGGCATGCGCGGAGCGACCGCCCTTGCCGGTGATGTCGACCCGGATGTCATCTTGAACGCGGAGATGGGGGTCGCGAAGGACTACCCCACGCAGTTCACCACGGACGACACTCCCGAGCTTGGTAAGGGGCCGGCGCTGTTCGCCTACGACGGGAGCATGCTGCCGAGTCCGAGGCTAGTCGACTTCATCTACAAGCTGGCTCAGCGGGAGAACATCCCAACGCAATGGGAAAGCGAGGTCCAGTACGGCCATGACGCCTCGTCGTTGCAGTTGAGCGGTAGGGGAGTCCACGCCATCAATATCGGACTGCCGGTGCGTTACGGCCACAGTCACTGGGGGATCATGGACCGTCAGGACTACGACCTCATGCTGAAGCTGTTCGCAGCCACGCTGCGTGAGCTGAGCGCAGAGGCCCTGTGACCCTTCAGAAACGTCTGGTACTCGCCATCCTGAGCCTGGCGTTACCAGTGTCCCTCGGAGCTTTCTCAATGGACATGGTGCTTCCCGTATTACCGGAGATGGCTAGGGCATTGAGCCTGACGCCGGGCCAGATCCAATGGATTTTAAATCTCTTCGTCCTGAGTTTTGCGCTGTGCCATTTACTCGTCGATCCCATGGCGGACCGTATGGGTGTTTACTTCCTGTTCGTCGCCGCCGCCGTCGGGTACGCCGCGAGTTCCGTCTGCATCGGACTAAGCTCTTCGTACGCACTCATACTGTTCTTGCGTGTCGTACAGGCTTTGGCCGCGTGCACGACTCTGGTCCTCTCCATGGCGCTGATTACGCAGACGTTTCACTCCTCGTATGTCACCAGGGGACACACCATCCTCTCCGGTGTCACCAGTCTGGGGCCGCTGCTCGCCCCGATAGCGGGCGCAGCAATCATCACGGCAGGCGGTAGTTGGCGAAGCATATTCTTCACGCTCGGACTCGCGGGATGTGCGGTACTCATCCTTTTCATCCGTCGCGGTGCAGTGTTTCGCTGGCACGCTGAGGAGGAGGCGCCGCAGCAGGGTTACGGCAAGATTGCGGCCTCTCCCTACTTCTGGCGCTATGCCATCTACGCGTCCACCGGGATGTGGTGGATATTCATCTTCTTCTCCTCAATGCCGTTCATCGTCTACTCTATTTACGATCAGGGCGTGTGGGCGCTTTCGCTGGTTTTCCTGGCGGCTTCGGTGTGTTTTCTGGCCGGAGGCTTCCTGAGCACTCACTTCCTTCGTCGTATCTCGCAGGGACGGCTGTTTGACCGGTGCATCATCATCCAGCTATCACTGTCGGCGGTCCTGCTGCTGACCGCCCGCACTCTCCCGGTGCCGTTCCCGGTCTTCATCGGTTGGATCATGTTGATGCAACTGAATTGTGGAGTCTACTTCGGGCCATCTATCTCGACCGCCCTACAGGGGTTCTCGGAGTCGCCGGTCGCAGCCACAGCACTCCAAGGATTCCAGCAGTACGCGTCCACATTCCTTATCGCCGGCGGGGTGCTGATCGTATTCGGGCGTACGGTGACGGATCTTGGCGTCATGCTACTGATCGTCACGGCCCTGTCGGCTTGTATCGGATTGTTCATTAAGAGGAGGTACGGAGTTGAAGCTACGATGTGAGACCGAACCGCTCACCTCGTCGGAGTTCGGCCTGCGAGTGAACGGGCTCGATCTGAGGGAGGCCGACCAGGACGACGCGCAGGCGCTTATCGATCTCGCCGCGACGCACCAGGTTCTCGTCGTGTCTGGCCAGCAGCTGACGCCACAGGAGCAGATTGACTTCTGCGGAAAGGCGGGCACGATATACCCTCATCCCCTCAAGAAGAACACCTGCCAGTGGCCAGAGATGACGTATGTGACGAACGTCGCGGAGAACGGCAAGGCGCGCGGATACCCCGGACCGGGCTTTCACATCTGGCATTCCGATATGTGCTATGAGTCGACTCCGCCGCGCTTCACCACGTTTTACGCGGAAAGAGTGCCGGAGGAGGGCGGTGACACGCTCTTCTGCGACACTCTGGCCGCCTACGACGGTCTGCCGGCGGAGATCAAGGAGGCCCTAGAGGGGAAGCAGGCGGTGTTCGGCTTTTCCCAGAAGCTGATGGAGCGATGCCAGGCCCGCGGGCACATGCTGCAGATCGATCCAGAAGACCAGCGCCCGGACACCTTGCACCCGGTCTTCCGGCCGCATCCGCCGACCGGACGAAAGGCGGTCTACGCCAATTGGACACACACTGACGCCATCGACGGAATGTCGCAGGAGCAGAGTGACCAGTATCTCAACACCATCTTCGCTCACTGTGAAGACCCGGCATACATCTATGCCCATTCTTACAGGGAAGGGGATCTGGTGATCTGGGACAACCGAGCGACCCTGCACACCGGAGACGGTGCCGTGCCCGAGGGGCAGGCCCGGATTATGCGTCGCGTCGTGATCAATTAAATGGGTTCTGACCTCATGACCTGAGTCGCAGATTCTCCGGCAGCAGGCGGCGACTTTCTGGAGGGTCTCGTCAACGGATTTCGTCCAGACGAACGGCCGATGGGTTCGGCTCATACCGTGCACCAGAAGAAGAGTCGGGGGTGGTTGCATGATGCGTAAGAACAGGATCGCCATCATCGGATGCTCCTTCGAGTTCCCGAACGTTCGGGAATTGGACCAGCTTTGGGCTGGTCTGATGAGCAAGCGATGCTTCTACCACAACACGTACGAAGAAGGTGCCGAGCGCGTCGAGGCATGGGGCAGCGTCGACAACCTGAAGGGCTTCGACTACACCTTCTTCGGCTTCTCCTACAACGAAGCCTGCCGACTCGACCCGCAGCACCGGCACCTGCTCCAGCACTGCTGGTGGGCCATGGAGAACGCGGGCTACATGGACAAGCAGGCGCTTCCCACCACTGCCGTATTCGCCTCGGCAAGCGAGAACCACTATCTGTGGACGAATCTCGCCGACGAGATACGGGCCGGCACCGAGAACGAGGCACTGCTGGGGAACCTGCCGGACTTCCTGGCCACCCGTATTGCCTGGAAGCTGGGCGCAACGGGGCAGGCACTGACGTTGCAGAGCGGATGCAGCTCAGGCCTCGCTGGACTGCATCACGCTCGCGTGGCTCTCTTGACCGGGCAGGCGGAGATGGCCCTGGTGGGTGCGGTCTCGCTCGCCGCACCCCATGAAGAGGGTTACGAGTATCTCCCCAGCGGGATTCGATCAGCAGACGGAACAGTACGGCCTTTCGACCACAAGGCCAGCGGCACTGTCTTCACCAACGGCGTCGCCGCTTTGGTGCTGAAGCCTCTGCAAAAGGCCCTCGCCCACGGCGATGACATCCTCGGGGTGATCGAGGGCAGCGCCCTGAACAATGACGGGGGAGACAAGGCTGGCTTCACGGCGCCCTCGGTCTCCGGGCAGCGGCGAGCCATCCGCCATGCTTTGCGCGTGTCCGGGATCCCACCCGAACGCGTCGCGTTGTACGAAGCGCACGGCACCGGAACCCAGCTCGGTGACCCCATCGAGTTCGCGGCGGCTACCGAGGCGTGGGCAGGTTCGACGGCCGCGCAATCCACATGCGCCCTGCAATCGGTCAAGGCCAACCTCGGCCATCTCGACACGGTCAGCGGGCTGGCGGGTGTGCTCAAGGCCTGTCTGGTGCTGAGGAATCGTCTCCTGCCGCCGCAGGCGAATTTCCGGGAGCCCAACCCCCATATTGCCCTGGAAAGTTCGGTGTTCTTTGTGAACACCGAGCCTCGAAAGCTCCCCGACGAGGAGTGCTTCGCCACCGTCAGTGCGCTCGGCATCGGCGGCACGAATGCTCACGTCGTCATCGGTGGCGCACTGGAGGCCCCTGTGCCCCCGACGGCGCAGGCGGGCGGACTGTTGCTGCTGTCCGCCGCCAACCAGAAGGCATTCGGGGAGTTGCAGCAAGCGTGGTTGCGGTGGGACGGCAGCGATGATGCGATAGCGAGGTCGGCACAGATCACCCAACGGGGGCGCACCGCCCTCCGGGTGCGCCAGAGCGTGTGGGCAGACAGCGTCGAGGAGTTGCGGACCAGCCTGAAGAAGCGGCGCGGCCGTGCCAGGACCGTCCAGGGCGAACCAGCCGTCGTGCTGATGTTCACCGGGCAGGGCTCCCAGTACACCGGCATGGGCCGGCACCTGTACGAGCACTCCGCCTTCTTCCGTGACGCGCTCGACGAGAAGCTCGCCGTCCTGGAGGAGCTCTCCGGCCAGAGTTACCACGACATTCTGTTTGTGCGGAACGACGTCGTCAACGAGCCCCAGCACACCCAACCCGCCCTGCTCGCGCTGGAGGTGGCGCTGGCCGAGTACCTGGAGCACTGCGGTGTCCACGCCCACCTCATGCTGGGCCACAGCCTGGGGGAGTATTCCGCGATGGTGGTGGGGCAGGCGCTGTGCTTCAGGGACGCGGCCCGGCTGATACTGCGGCGGGCGGAGCTCGTCCAGGGGACGGCCCCGGGCGCGATGTACAGCGTGATGGCGGGAGCCGAGAGCCTCGCCCCGCTCCTGGACGGAACCGACCTCAGCGTCGCGGCGTTCAACACGAGCACGATGAGCGTCGTGTCCGGATCCGTCGAGGAGATCCGCCGCTTCACGGAGCGTGCGCGGCAGAGCGGTCTGCACGGCCAGCCGCTGAAAGTAGACCGCGCCTTCCACTCCGGTCTGCTGGACCCGATCCTGCCGCTCTTCCGAGAAGCGTTGCAAAGCGTGCGGTTCGCGGAGTCTCGGATCCCCGTGGTCTCGACGCTGACCGGGCACGAGATCGGTCTGGAGCAGTACGGCGATCCGGACTACTGGCTGCGTCAGATGCGCGAACCGGTCGCGTTCGCGGACGCGGTCCGCAGTGCGGAGCGTCATGCGGACCGCCTCTGCTTCCTCGAGGTCGGCCCGGGCCGCACCCTCAAGAATCTCGCCTCACAGACCACGAGCCATCCCTGCGTCAACCTCCTGCCGAATCCGGCAGACCAGGACAACGCATGGAGGACGCTCTACACCGGCTTCGGTGAGATGTGGGAGCAGGGCGTGCGCGTGGGCTGGCGGGAGACGCGGGATCAGGACGTTCTGCCGTCCTCCCCGCCGCTGCCGAACTATCCCTTCCAGCTGACGGAGTGCTGGACGACGCCGCGAAGGCAGAGCCGGGCGGACGGACTGCGGGCCTATCGCAAGTGCTGGGTGCCGCTGGATGAGCAGGCAACTGCGGCCGGCGGATCCGTCGGAGACTGGCTGCTGATACCGGACGGAGCCGGAGCGTCTGCGAAACTCGCGCGAGAGCTGGACGCCGACCTGCGCCGCCACGGCGGGAGCGGCCGCGTCGTCGAGGGCGACCGTGCGTCATGTGCTGCGGCGCTGAAGGATGGTCCGGCCAACATCGCGCTGCTGTTCCACCCGGACTCGGCAGGCAATGAGGCCTTCGGGCCCTTGATGACCGTCCTCTTCCTGGTAAAGGAGTGGGATGCCGCAGGGCCACGCAAGCTGACCATCATCACCCGCTCGGCCGCCGATGTGATGACGGAACCCTGCCCAGCCCTCGCCGCCCTGTCCACGGCGGTGAAGTCGCTCAACCAGGAGTATCCGGCGCTGTCTACCCGCCTGATCGATGTCGACGGCCGGGACGGAGCGCTTCTGGCGCGAGAGCTGGGCAGCGACGCGCCGGCGCTCGTCGTGCTGCGCCACTCCGACCGCCTGACCGAAGGGTTCCTTCCCCTGCCGGCACAGGGGCGGATCGACCGTGACCGCACGCCGCGGTCTGTGGTGATCCTCGGTGGCGGCGGCCAGGTTGGCCTGCAGTACGCGAGAACGTTCCTGGAGAACAGCGAGGCGAATGTCTGCCTGGTCCAGCGGAGTTCACTGGCGCACCTGAAAGCGCGCGACGACGAAGCCGGCCGGCAGCGGGCCGCGCGTATCGAGTCCCTGATGCAGCGGTGGCCCGGCCGACTGACGATCCGGGAGGCCGACGTCGAGTCGCAGGCTTCGCTGCTTGAGGCGTGCCGTGACGCCCGAGAGGCGATGGGCGGCCTGGACACGCTGGTCCACACGGCGGGCGTGGACGCATCCATGCACTACCAACTGATCAAGGACGTGGACGAGGCGTTCTGCCGCACCAGCTTCGCCGCGAAGAGCCGTGGACTGCACAACATGGCGGCAGTGGCAGCGAGCCTGCAGGTCGAGCACTGCCATGTGATCTCGTCGATCTCCGCCACCCTGGGCGGCATCGGCATGTATGTCTACGGCTCGTTGCACGCCTGGCTGGACGCCGCAGTGGCGCAGCTGCGTCCGCACCACCCTTCGCGCTGGACGGTGTTGAGCTGGGAGGCATGGGAGTTCGGCGAGGACGAGGAAGTCCCCTCGCAGTTCCGTCAAGGCGCGTTCGGCTCGCAGCTCGACCGCTACGCCATGCGCCCTGCCGAGGGGCGGCGCGTCCTCTGGGGCGGCTGGAGCGGGCTGGCCGGTCAGCAGATCGTCTCCAGCGTCGATCTGCAGCAGCGCTACGAGGAATGGGTGGGAAGCCAAGGCGGTTCGTCCGAACCATCGGTCGACGAGCCCGCAGACAGGGCGCCCCGCCCTGAGATGAGCGGTGAGTACCATCCGGCCGAGAACGACATAGAGCGGAAGATCACCGCCGTTTGGGAGTCACTTCTGGGATTGACTGGCATCGGTATCGACGACAACTTCTTCGAGCTGGGCGGGCACTCCCTCCTGGCGCTGAGGATGACCGGGGACGTCAACAAGGCGGTCGGCTGCTCGCTGTCGATGGTGGACATCTTCGAGTATCCGACGATTCGCAAGCTGGCCTCCGGGATACAGGGTCCCGATGACCTTGCCGGTTTCGATGCCGTCCGTGAGGACGCGGCGTCACGTGCACGGAGGCGGCGGCAGAGGCAGCGTCGGCGAGCCGGCAGCCCCAGCGCGGCATCGGGGCGCGAGCCGTCGTAAGACGTGACGTAGGCACGACATAGGCGGGGCATGCCCCGACGACGCCCGCGCACGCCGTCGGGACTTCACCTCGGACCGGCCGCCTCTGCCTCCGCCGCGGCAGCCCCGAGCCGCCTCCGGCCGGGCACATGCTGGCGCGAACGAGCCGCCCACGGCACCGAGTACGGACATCAACACTTCCACCGACACCGGAGGGCTCTCCGTATGCCTGACGACAACAAGATCGCCATCATCGGCTATGCCGCCTCACTGCCCGGGTGCTCCGGGCCGGAATCGCTGTGGCAGCTGACATCCCAGAAGAAGGAGGGAATCAGGCACTACCGGCAGGAGGAGATCAGCGCGGAACTCCCTGAGTCGTTCTCTCGGTCGCCAGCGTTCCGTGCGGTCGGGGGAGGTCCTGAAGACTACCGCTGTTTCGACGCTGGCTTCTTCGGCTACAGCCCGAAGGAGGCGAGCTATCTCGACCCTCAGATCCGGAAGTCACTGGAGTACGCGTGGCTCGCATGCGAGCACGCCGGCTACGCCCCCGACAGCCTGTCCGAGCGTGTGGGTGTCTACTCCGTATCGGCGGTAAACAGTTACTTCAACGAAAACCTGGCGGCTCTCTACCATCAGCGGGCCGACCCGAGCGTGCAGACCCAGCTGCTCTACCTCAATGAGTCCGACTTCATCGCCTCCCGTATCGCCTACCACTTCAACTGGCAAGGTGTCGCGGTCAATCTGCGCTGCGGCTGCTCGAGCTCACTGGTGGCCGTTCACGAGGCGTCCAAGAGCCTCCTGAACTACGACGTCGACATTGCCCTGGTCGGCGGAGCCGTGATCAAACCGCGGTACCAGTACGGATACCACTACGAGCATGACGGCATCCAGTCCGACGTGGGGCACTGCTCGCCATTCTCGGACAGCGCCGACGGCACGGTGTTCACCAACGGCGCCGGCTTCCTCGTCCTCAGGCGGTACGAGGACGCCGTGGAATCGAACGACACCATCCACGCTGTCGTGGCCGCTTCCGCGGTGAACAACGACGGGAGCGACAAGGTCGGCTACATGGCCCCGTCCGTGTCCGGGCAAGTGAAGGCCATTCAGAACGCTCTGGCTGACGCCGAGATCGAGCCGGGGGACGTCGGCTACATCGAAGCGCACGGCACCGGCACCAAAATGGGCGACCCGATCGAGTTCGAAGCGCTGATGAAAGTGTACGGCGGTCTGCCGCGCGGCAGCATCGCCCTGTCCACGGTCAAAGCCAACATCGGCCACCTGGATGCCTTGTCCGGCCTCGCCGGTGTCCTGAAGGTGATCGGAGACCTCCAGCACCGGACCATCTCGCCGCAGGCGAACTACGACAAGCCGAACCAGGCGATAGACCTCGACCGCTCGCCGTTCACCATCCCGCAACGCCTGATGGACTGGGAAAGCAGCGCGCAAGGGCCACGCATCGCCACCGTGAGCTCATTCGGAGTGGGTGGTACGAACAGCGTAGTGGTCCTCGAAGAGGCCCTGGTGCGAGCCGAGCGTCCGGCACGTCCGCAGGAAACCTGCTTCGCCGGTCTGAGCGCACGGACCCCAGAAGCGTTGTCCGAGCAGATCGAGCAGTTGGCGGCGTGGTTGGCGGCGCACCCCGACGACGATCTCCACGATATCGCGTGGACGCTGCTCTTGGGACGCAGCACATTCAGGTATCGCTGGGGTCGCCCGGTGGCATCGGTGGCGGAGTTGCAGGTCCACCTGGCCGCCGCCGTCCCCGACGATTTCGTGAACGTGAGCGTGGCGGGGCGCTGGTCACTGAAGAGTGCGCAGGAGGCGAGCCCCGAGCAGCTCGCCACGTTCTGGCTCGGCGGCGGGACCATCGAGACGGCGGAAGGACTGCCCTCCGGGTGCCGGCGTCTCCCGCTCCCCGGTTACCCGTTCGAGCGTCGTGAGCACTGGATCGCCCCGGAAGAGCTGACCGGGCAGGGGGACGCGTCCGACGGGAAGAACAGCGACATCGCCCAGTGGTTCTACACGCCGACATGGAAGAAACAACGGATCGCTGCCCCAGCGCCCGACCTGAGCGGTCGAACGGTGCTGATGTTCCGGCATCAGGATGCGATCTCGGCCTACTTCGCCGACCTGCTGCGGCAGCGTGGCGCCACCGTGGTGCAGGTGTCTCCCGGGACCGAGTACACGCGCCTGTCCGAAGGCCACTATCAAGTCACCCCCGGCGACGAACGGCAGATGGCTGAACTGTTGGCGAGTCTGCGCGACAACGATGAACTCCCTGACTGGATCACGCACTTCTGGTGTCTGGGACAGGCCGGGCAGCCTCGGGAGAGCGTCCAGGCGCAGGGCCTCTACACGATGGTGGCGCTGTGCAAGGCGTACGACCTGCTGGGCTTGACGGTCGGCTTCGACACGATCCTGGTGACCGACCGTTCGGTGAGCATCGTCGGCACGGAGGAGATCGAGCCGATCAAATCCACGTTGATCGGCATCTCGCAGGTACTGCCGAAGGAGTACCAGGGCACGCAGTGCAATCTCGTTGACATCGACCCCGAGTTCCAGCGCGAGGAGACGGGTCGGCTGCTCCTTGCGGAGATGGGGAGCGGTGCGAGCAGCGAGGTGGCCCTGCGCGGGGCTCACCGTTTTGTGAAGGACTACGTGCGCTACACCCTGCCGGCGGACCGCGTGGGCGACAGCTTGCTGCAGGGCGGCGGCGCCATCGTGATCTTCGGCGGCCTGGGCAACTTCGGACTGGAATTGGCGGAGTTCGTCACGTCGCACTACGACGCGCACGTCTACCTCACCACCCGCACGAACTTTCCGGCCCGGGAGCGTTGGACCTCCTGGTTGGAGGAGCACAGTGACGACAACACCATCAGCCAAAAGATCCGTCGGCTACGGAGCCTTGAGGCGTCGGGAGGAAGGGTCGACGTCCTGACGGCCGACGTCACCCGGCGTACGGACGTCGAGCGGGTCAAGCAACACCTCGACGAGCACAACGAGCGGATCTGCGGCGTGATTCATGCCGCGGGCACGGTGGACAGCGGAATGATCCGCACGAGAACACCGGAATCTCTGGAGCAGGTATTCGCTGCAAAAATCGACGGAACCATCAATCTCTGTGACGTCTTCCTGCCGCAGGACCCGGCCTTCATGCTCCTGTGCTCCAGCATGAACTCGATTATCGGCGGCCTAGGCCAGCTTGATAACACGGCGGCCAACGCTTTCGTCGATGCGTGGGCGGAGCATTGCCATCAAATCGGGAAGACGCAGGTGCTCGCGATCAACTGGGGCGCGGTTAACGAGGCGCGGGCGAGGAACTACGCCAGCCTGCCGCAGTTCAAGGAGCTCAGCGAGGAGCACGTCAGGAACAAGATGACCCAGGAGGAGATCTTCGAGGTCTACCGCCGACTGTTCTCCTCCTCCTTCGGCTCCCGTCTCGTGGTCTCCACCCTCGATTTCAACAAGGTGATCGAGAACTGGTCGCGGGTCGGCTCCATCGAAGCGCTCGCCAGGAACGTGACGTCGGCTGCGGGAAAGCGCGAGGAGTTTGTAGGGACCGACTGGGACGAGCCGACGACGCCGTACGAGATCTCCGTTGCGCGGCATTGGCAGACCTTGCTGGGCATCGACCGCGTGGGCAATGACGACAACTTCTTCGAACTGGGCGGCAATTCGCTCATCGTCTTACAGGCGATCGAGCTCATCAAGGACGACTTCCCCATCCGGATGCACGCCATGGCGATCTACGAGCATCCCACCGTCAAGGAGTTCGGCTCCCACATCGAGCAGTTGGTGACCGAAACCCTTGACAAGTCCCAGATCTCCTGACTGCGGGGCGAACGAGAGGCGAAGAGCTGATGACGGATTCTGTGATCAACCGGTTCGTGCGCCACGCCGAACAGAACCCCGAAGCGCCGGCCGTCTATTGGCGGCAAGGGGGCCTTACCTACCGAGAACTCCTGGACAGGGTTGAGGTCCTGGCGGCGGCGCTCCGGGAGCACAGGAGTGAGGGACCGGTGGCGCTCCACCTGTCGCGGACTCCCAAGCTGATCGCCGCGCTGCTGGCGTCGTGGTACTCGGGGCGTGCCTTCGTCGCCCTCGATCCTCGGCATCCGCCGCGACGGCAGCAAGCGATCCTCGCGGAGAGCCGGCCGGCTGTGCTCGTTTACGACGATCCGCTGACCTTCGACGTGCCGGGCCTGCCTCAGTGGGACATCCGGGACTTGGGGACGGCAGCGGTGTCTCGCACGGCAACGCCGGTGGAACCGGCGGAGGACACGGCGTACCTGCTCTATACCTCGGGTTCTACCGGCAAGCCCAAGGGCATCGCCATCGCTCACCGCAGTGTACGAGCCCTCATGGACTGGGCACAGGAGTACTACGAACCGGATCAACTGCGCTGCGTCCTGGCCTCCACGACGATCACCTTCGACCTGGCCGTGTTCGAGATCTTCGTTCCGCTGGTCACGGGACAGGCGATCTGGTTGGTGGAGTCCGTGCTGGACCTGCTGGACGAGGAGGCGGGTAGCGCTGCTCCGACGCTGATCAACACGGTGCCGTCGGCCGCGCGCGAGCTGGTGCGCGCCCGCGCGATCCCTACCAGCGTGAACACGGTTAACCTCGCGGGTGAGGCGCTGAACTGGAGGCTGGTCGATGACATCTATGAGAGCAGCCGCGTCAACACGGTCAACAACCTGTGGGGGCCCTCGGAGGACACCACCTACTCCACGGCGTTCCGCAGCCGTCGCGCGGACGAACGCCCGGGCTCGGGGCCCGTACCGATCGGCTTCCCGGTGTCAGGCACCGAGGTGTTCGTCGTGGATGAGCAGCTGCGCACCGTGGCGCCGGGACAGAAGGGTGAGATCTTACTGGCGGGTGTGGGCCTGGCGGAGGGGTACCACGACAACCCCGAACTGACGGCGGAGCGGTTCCCGCAGTTCACTGGCCCAGACGGCGAGGAGCGGCGCGTCTACCGCACGGGCGACTGGGGACACCGAGACCCGAGTGGGCTCCTGCACTTTCACGGCCGGATCGATTTCCAGGTCAAGATACGCGGGCACCGCATCGAGCTGGAGGAGCTGGAGCAGGCCCTGCTGACGTTGGACGCGGTCCGCGAAGCGGCCGTCATCGTCCAGAGCCGTCAGGAAGAGCACAAACTGCTCGCGATCGTGACGAAGAGCCGTCACGACCAAAGCGACGACGAATTGATCGGGCAGTGCCGACAGCATTTACAGCGGACACTTCCGGCGTACATGATGCCGCACGGCTTGCAGGTGCGAGCCGCCGCGCTGCCGCGCACGACCAGCGGAAAGATCGACCGCCGGGCACTCTCCGCAGATCACGAGGTGCGGCAAGATCAGGCGGTGCCGTCGTCACCGGTGATGGCCCTCGTCGCGGAGACTCTCGGGCGAGTGCCGGAAGCGGACGACACCTTCCTCTCGCTGGGCGGTGACTCCCTGGCAGCGGTCAGGCTCAGGACGCTGCTGCGCGACCGGGCAGGCAAATCCGTGGATGTGCGTTCCATCCTGTCGGCCACCGAGCCGCTCTCCGCCCTGGTACGCCGGATCGAGGAGCTCCCCGACAACGTGGCAAAGGCCGACGCGGTGCCCCTGAAGGACGGCCGCCTCAGCGCGCTGGAATATCGCATGGTGAAGGTCTACAAGACGCACCGTTCGCCCGGGAGTTACAACATCGGTCTTGTGGTCCGTTTCGACGGTGTGGTGGAGACCGACCGTATGCGCCGGGCCATCATGACGGTGCTGGCGCAGAGCCGCTCTCTGGCCTCGACCGTCGAGCTGGATCGCGACGGTGCGCACTACCGTCCGGCCGACATGAGCGGCGTCTGGTGTGAGCTGCCCGCGGAGGAGTGCGACGAGGGGCGGCAGCGGGAGTTCTTCGCCCGGCCGTTCGCACTGGAGCAGGAGCCTCCTGTTCGGGCGCTGCTGTTGACGCAGCCCGATGGGTGCTCCCGTCTCCTGCTCTCGTTCGCTCACACCGCCGTGGACGGGGTGGGGCTGAACGCGCTGCTGCGTGACATCAGCTCCGTCTACCGAGGAGACGCTCGGCCACCGTCGGTGAAACCCAGGTTCACCACGGCGTCCGATGTGCGCACTTGGGAGGCGGTGAGGCACTGGCAGCACGAACTCGGGGGGTATGGAGCTGAACACCCGTGGCCCCAAAGCCTCGAGCATGCTCCCGACGGCGTTGTGTCGTGGACGGTGGATGCCGATGTGCGTGAGCGGCTCGCGGTCGCGAGCCGAGACCATGGCCTGACCCTGCCCGTGATGCTGATGGCCACGCTGTTCGTTGCCCTGCAACGGGTGAGTGGCTCCCGGGATCTCGTGATCGCCACTCCGGTGGCCAATCGAGAGGGAGCCGGGGCCCAGTCGGTGGTGGCGAACATGACGAACTCGTTGCCGGTGCGGTGCGTCCTGCACGAGGGGAGCACGGTCCGTGAGGCGGTGACACAGGTGCATCGGCAGCTCGCGGACGGATTGCAGTGGCAGGACGTCGCGATCGACGAGGTGGTCGACCGCTTGTCGGACGAAGTCGCCAAGGAAGCGCTCTTCGACATCATCTTCAGCTACATGGACTTCCTTCCGGATGACCTCGGTCTGCCGGACGTACCGGCGCGCGTCGACCTCTGCCACACCGGGAGCGCCAAGGCGCCCTTGGTCGTCTCCGCCATCGTGACGGCCGACGACGGCCTGCGGCTGATGTTCGAGTATCAGGGGGACCGGGTCCCGGCGGACTGGGTGACCACGATCTCCGACATGTACGGGCATCTCCTGGAGCAACGCAGTGTCCTTGACGGTGGGACGCTGGACCGACTGGATCCGGTCCCACCGGCACAGTTGCCGGTTCTGCGAGAACTGCTCACGCCGAGGCCCGTCGAGACGGCCGCGTCACTGGTCGACTGGCTTTCGGACAGCGTGGCGCGCTTCGGCCCCCGCGTCGCCCTCCAGGACGGCGATGTCTCCGTGACCTACGCGCGGCTCTGGCGGGAGTCGGAGGATCTCGCGGCCGGCCTTCAGGCACACGGCGTGCGAGCGGGCGATGCGATCGGCGTGCACATGGTGAAGGGCTGGCGCCTGGTTGCCGCGCTGTTGGCGGTGCTGCGAGCGGGCGCCTTCTATGTCCCGCTCGATCCGCGTAACCCCACAGAACGCAACCTCTATATAGCGCAGCACAGCCGCATCCGGTTCGCTGTCACCGACAGCGACGAGGCGGCCGGCTTCCCGACGGAGAGCTACAAGGCGCTGGCGCGGTCCGGCGACGGGTTCACCCCCGTACCGGTCGCGGCGCACGACCTCGCGTACGTCATCTTCACCTCCGGCACCACCGGGCGCCCGAAGGGCGTCACCATCTCCCATCACAACGTGTGCCGCCTTTTCTCCGCCTGCGCCACGTGGGGGCAGTTCGACGAGAACGACCGGTGGACACTGTTCCACTCCTACGCGTTCGACTTCTCGGTGTGGGAAATATTCGGGCCGTTGCTGTACGGCGGGTGCGCGGTGATGGTGCACCACGCGGAAGCGACGAACATGCTGCGCTTCGCCGAGTTGCTGGAGCGCGAGCGGATCAGCGTGGTGAGCCTGACGCCGACGGCGTTCCGGAACTTCACCAGTGCCACGGACGCCGCCCTGTCCGAGCTGCCACGGCTGGTGGTCTTCGGCGGCGAAGAACTGCACCCTTCCGATCTGCAACCCTGGTGGCGGCGCTACGGCACACAAGCGACCCGTCTCGTCAACATGTACGGCATCACCGAGGTCACGGTGCACGCCACAGCGCACGAGATGACGCCGGAGGATACGACGTCGTGCATCGGCACACCGCTGGCCGACACCGGAATCCTGCTCCGCGACGCCCGCGGCCTGCCGTGCCCGATCGGGGTGCCGGGCGAGATGTGCATCACCGGGGACGGGGTCAGCCTGGGGTACTACGACGCGCCGGAGCTCAACGAACAGCGGTTCGGCTTCCTCAGCGCACAGGGCGTCGAGCGGCGCTACTACTTCAGCGGTGACGTGGCCGTCGTCGACCGCACGGGTCGGCTCCGCTACCTAGGACGGCAGGACAGCCAGGTCAAGGTAAACGGTCACCGGGTCGAGCTGGACGAAGTCACCGGTGCGCTACGACAGGCGCCCGGTGTCACCGCCGCCGTGGTGCGCGCGGTGGCGATCGACAGCGACGCCCGGATGCTGGTGGCCTGGTACGTCTCGGACCGGGATGTCCAGCCGCAGGAGCTGGCCGAGCAGGTATCGCGGGTGCTGCCGGCCTGGGCGGTGCCGGAGAGACTGCTGCCCGTTCCGGTCCTGCCGATGACCGTTAACGGAAAGATCGACGAGAGCCGACTTCCCGATCCCCTGCAGGCCGAAGCCGCGCCGCAGCCCTCCGGCGAGCATCCCGTCCACGAAATATGGCGGGAGATCCTCGGTGCGGGGCAACTGCCGGAAGATCTGCCCTTCTTCGAGGCGGGCGGCTCGTCGATCAAGGCAGCGTTGCTGGTGCAGCGTCTCAACTCCCTGCTGCGGGAGCCCGCGGTGTCTCTGGTCGATGTATTCCGGCATCCGTGCATCCAGGACCAGAAAGAGATGGTGGATGAACTCCTGAGGGCCGAGAGGACATGAGGGTCATGGATATAGCCATCACGGGGATGAGCGTGCGCGTCCCCGCCAGCGACACCCCCTGGGAGCTCCATCGCCTTCTCCTCAGGGCGGAGTCAGCTATCGACCATTTCGATGCGAAGCACTCGGATCTGGTCGGTGCGCGTGGCCTGATCGACCGGCATGACTGGTTCGATACGCAACGCTTCAACATCGCGGAGGCGGAGGCGACACGCATGGACCCACAGCACCGTCTGGTGCTGGAGGAGGCTGTGCGAGCGATGGAGAGCGCCGGTCATGCCGTCGGGGAACATCCGCTGGAATGCGGGGCCTTCGCGAGTTGTTCGGCCAGCATCAACCACTGGACAACACGCCAGGAAGAAGCGGCGGACAATCCCATCGCCCGCTACAACGTACTGCTGGGAAACGATAAGGACTTTCTCGCCACGCGGTTGTCCTGGCATCTGGATCTCACCGGCCCTGCGATGTCCGTGCAGAGCGGCTGCTCGAGCAGTCTGGTGGCGCTGCACCAGGCATGCCAGGCGCTACGCAACGGGGACTGCTCGATCGCGCTGGTCGCGGCGGCATCTCTCACTCTGCCCCTTCAGGAAGGCTCCCCAGTCACCGAGGGGATGATCTTCTCCCTCTCGGGCCAGTGCAACCCGTACACGGACAAGGCGGACGGAACGGTGGGTGGCACCGGTGCCGTGGTCCTGGTGCTGGAGCCGCTGGACCAGGTGCTGCGGGAGGGCGGCCCGTGCTGGGGCGTGATCAAGGGCAGCGCTGTCAACAACGACGGCCGGAAGAAGGTCAGCTTCACCGCACCGAGCATCGACCAGCAGAGCGCGGTCATGAACCGTGCTCTGGCCAAGGCCGATGTGGATCCAGCGAGGGTCGGATACATAGAAGGGCATGGAACGGGCACCGTGCTGGGAGACAGCCTCGAGCTGGCGGCACTGATGGAGGTGTACGGGCAGAGGCAGGGCCCGATGCCGTCGCTGGGCAGCATCAAGGCCAACATCGGCCATCTCGATGCTGCCAGCGGTCTGGTGGGTGTGGTGAAGTGTGTGCTCGCGCTGCACCACCGCGTGATCTATCCTCAGCCCGGCATGGACGGTGCTCGCGTGCAGACGTCATTCCAGGTGCATGCGCAACCGTCACCGTGGCAGAGGCCGGACGAGCTGGCCGCCGTCACGTCGCTGGGGGTGGGGGGCACGAACGTGCACATGCTGCTGGCACCGCCACCGTCGCGCCCGGCCGCAGCGCTCGCCGGGCCGTTCTGGTTCCCCTTGGCCGCCGCCAGCGAAGATGGGCTCCGGCTTCTGGCCCGGCACCTGCTCGAGGTGACGGAGGACGGCGGCCGGGACGCCCTGCCCCACCACGCCTGGACGCTGCAGCACCGTTATCGGCAGGACAAGCAGCTGTGCCAGTGTCATCTTCAGGCGGAGAGCTGGGACCAGCTGCGGCGGCAGCTCGAGCAGCTGTGCGCGGGCGTACCGCTGGATGAGGTGCACTGCCCGGCCCCGCCCACGCCGCTCGAGGCCTCACCTGCTTTGTACCGGGTTCCGTTGCCGGCCACGCCCCTGAACAGCCGCCCGCTGCACGGTACGGACATCAAGACGACGGTGGCCCCCACTCCCCCGGTGAGAGCGGAGAACGGGTCGCTGGCGGAGGTGATCGCCGCAGAATGGCAGAGGAGCCTCGGCGTGAGCACGGTGCCCCATGCCGACTCCCACTTCTTCGAAGAGGGCGGGGACTCGTTGCTGTCGGTACAACTGGTGCAGGCGTTGACGCAGAGAGGGGTCAGCTCGTGCTCCGTCGCCGACCTCTACGAGGCGCCTCGGCTTGGAGATTTCGTACGGCGGGTCCTACGGGATGTGCGCGAGGTGGAATCAGTGGATGACGACGCCGACGACGGAATTGTGGAGTTATAACCGTGTACTTGAGTGAGTCGCGTGACCCCGATGCGTCCTCTGTCGTCGTGTTCATCCCTCATGCGGGCGGCAATGGTGAGGCGTTTCTGCCGTGGTTCAGGTCCTTTCCCGCGGGCGTGGATTGTCGCTATCTCCAACTGCCGGGGCGAGGCAGGCGGATGGGTGAAAGCATGCCGGACAGCCTGGGCGATCTCGCGGAAGAGGTCCTGGACGAGTTGTCCGGTCTCCACGACAAGAGGATCTCGATCTTCGGCCACAGCATGGGCGCTCTCATCGCGTTCGAGCTCGGCCAGAGGATGGAGACCGTCTGGGACACACCGGCCGAGAGACTGTTCTTCTCCGGTTGCCGCGCGCCATCCCGGCCCGTGATGTACCAGCTCTCCGGCCTCAGCGACGAGGCATTGATCGAGAAACTTGCCGGTCTCGGTGGCGCCAGCCCATCGGTGCTCGAGCGAGCGGATGTGCGCGAACTCTTCCTACCCGCGTTGCGCCAGGACATCGTGCTCGCCGAGAACTACGTGGCGCGGGACCTCCGGCCGCTACGGGCTCCGCTGCACATCCTCTGGGGCACGCAAGACCGCTCGCTCACCGAGGAGATGATCATGGCGTGGCGTGAGCTGTCCCGAGATGGACGCGTCTGGTTCCATCCCCACCCAGGGGATCACTTCTACCACCAAGCGCAGCCAGATAGCGTGAGAGCGGTGATGCAGCACGCTCTGGGCCTGGATCCTGCGATCCAGGCCCGAGGGTGGGCGGACTGGCTCCGGTGAGCGCGGGGTAAGACGGCGCGGTGGTACTGGTGGGTTACGTGGATGCACTACTTCCTTGGCCGGCGGAACTGCTTCCAGAGCAGCCAGCCCAGCCGACCAACATGCAAGGACATCAGCAGGTAGTGAAATACCTGAGTGACCCCCACATATGGGCCGAGATCGAATAGCGCTATCAGGTAGGACAACACCTGCAGCGCCAGTAACAGTTGCTCTGACATAGCAGCCTCCGGGGCACTTAGGGCTGTCCTGTAAGTGATCTTGATGTGCGATGGTCTTGGGCTGTGGCTGGTGTGATCACGGCGTCGGAGCCGTCTTGGATAGCTCCGTTCACCGGGCTGAGCCCGCGCACCTTCGGCAAGTTGGTGACTCAGCTGCGCCGAGATGGTGCTGACGCGCCGGGTCGTGGTCGGCCCTGGAAGCTCCCTCTTCAGGACCGGGTGCTGCTGGTGGCCGCTTACTGGCGCACCAACCTGACACTGAGGCAGCTGGCGCCGTTGTTCGGGGTGTCGAAGTCGGCGGCGGACCGGGTCATCGACCACCTCGGACCGAAGCTCGCGCTCCCGCCGCGGTGCCTATTTCGTGCGAACGCCGTGCTGATCGTGGACGGCACCCTGGTGCCGACCCGCGATCACAGCGTGGCAGAGCAGTCAAAAAACTATCGGTACTCGACGAACCATCCGGTGGTCGTCGACGCCGACACCCGGCTGGTGGTCGTGATCGGCCGGCCACTGCCGGGCAACCGCAACGACTGCCGTGCCTGGGCCGAGTCCGGCGCGAAGGACGCCGTCGGGAAGACCGTAACGATCGCCGACGGCGGCTACCGCGGAACGGGACTGGCCATCCCTCATCGCCGCAGCGCCGACGAAAAACTCCCCGACTGGAAGCAGGTGCACAACAAAAGCCACAAACAGGTCCGGGCCCGCGTCGAGCACGTCTTCGCCCGCATGAAGACCTGGAAGATCCTGCGTGACTGCCGTCTCCGCGGCGACGGCGTGCACCATGCGATGCGCGGCATCGCCCGCCTTCACAACCTCAACGTCACCGGATAGGCGAACGAGCCGGCCCACGGCCGGTCCCCGGGCTCACTTCGTCTGCCGGCGGGCTTGTTTCACCTCGCCATCGATGGCCCAGGCGTCGGTAACCGGTCCGAGGTGGCCGAGCTTGTCAGGGTTGATCACCGAGCGGATGGTCTGGATCTGGCCGTCGAGCACGTCGAGGGCCAGGGCATGGAGGACCTTGCCGTCCCGGTCCCGGAAAACGGCGCCGGGCTGGCCGTTGACCTCGTGCGGCTCGAACGTCACGTCGATCCGGGCCATCAGCGGGAAAACGGAGGCCAGCAGCCGGGCCACGCTCTCGGCGCCGACGACAGCCCTGGCCAGCTGCGGGGCCTTGCCGCCACCGTCCCCCACCATCTGCACGTCGGCGGCCAGCAGATCCCTCAGACCGGCGACATCACCTTCGCGAAGGGCGTCGAAGAACCGCGTTGCCAGCTCCTGCCGCTCTTGGCGGTCCGCTTCGAACCGCGGCCGCCCGGCCTCCATGCGCCGCCGCGCCCGCACCAGCAACTGCCGGCACGCCGCCTCCGAACGCCCCACCGCCGAGGCGACGTCGGCGAACCCGAAACCGAACACCTCCCGCAGCACGAACACCGACCGCTCCAGCGGGCTCAGCCGCTCCAGAAGCAGCAGCGCCGCCATCGACACCCAGTCGGCCAGCTCCGCCGAGCGCGCCGGATCCTGATACGGATCACTCAGCAGTGGCTCGGGGAACCACGGGCCCACGTACTCCTCCCGCCGCACCCGCGCGGAGCGCAGCACGTCGATCGAAATCCGCGTCACCGTGGCGGACAGAAACGCCTTGACCGACCTGGGAAGGGTCGTCGAGCCATCGAAGCGCAACCATGTCTCCTGCACCGCGTCCTCAGCCTCGCTCACGCTGCCCAGAATCCGGTAAGCGATCGAGAACAGCAGGGGCCGCAGCTCCTCGAACTCGTCGACCTTGTTCACGCCACATCCCCCCTGAGGTCTTCCCGCCCGGCCGTATCTCCCGGCGCGGGCCAGTTCTGGTGATCTTCCGGCCCCTCAGCGGGACTGTGCAACACCCCCCACGCCCGGGGCGACAGTGCCCCGGGCGGCTCATCGATGACCCCTCAGTGGAACTGCCCGACCTCGTAGTCGCCGCCCTGCTGCTGGGCGATGATGTTCAGCCGAGTCGCCGTGTTCATGAAAGAGACCAGGACCACCAGGGCGGTGAGCTGCTCCTCGTCGAAGTGCTTCGCGGCACGCGCCCAGACCTCGTCACTGACCCCGCCGGCCGCGTCCGCAACCCGGGTCCCCTGCTCCGCCAGCTCCAGCGCGGCACGCTCGGCCTCCGTGAAAACCGTGGCCTCCCGCCACGCCGCCACCAGGTTCAGCCGCACCGAGTCCTCGCCGGCCGCAGCGGCCTCCTTGGTGTGCATGTCGATGCAGACGACGCAGCCGTTGATCTGGCTCACACGCAGGGCCACGAGCTCCTGTGTCGCAGCCGCCAGCGGCGAGTCCTTGAGCGTCTTGCCCGCCGACATGAGGTGCTTGAGGGCTTTAGCGGCGGTCGGGCTGGCGAAGTAGTTCAGTCGCGCGTCCATGTGTGTGCTCCTCCGTGCTCGTCGATGGCTACACCCCCCCTGAGACGAGACAGCCCGACGCCCTGTGACACGGACGCGTGTGCTCCACGTCTCCTCGAACTCGGATGTTCGGAGATGTCACATGCGAGGGTGCTGCCTCGTCCCAGGGGAAGCAGGCAATCCTCGATCAAGGAGCTGCTGGTGAACTTCGCACTTTGGATCATCGCCGGACTGATGGCCGCCGTCTGCCTGACGGGCAGCTCCAAAATGTTCGTGCCCAAGGAGAAACTGGCTGCCATGGGCGGCACCGCCACCCGATGGGTCGAGGACTTCAGCCCCGGCGCCCTCAAAGCCATCGGCGCCATCGGGATCCTGGCCGCGGCGGGCCTGATCCTGCCCGCCGCGCTCGACATCGCACCGGTCCTGGTACCGCTGGCCGCCACCGGACTGGTGCTGCTGTTCGCCGGCGCGCTGACCATGCGCCTCCGCCGTGGCGAGAGAGTCACGATCGCGGGCGACCTGGTCTACCTCGCCTTGGCCCTCTTCCTGGCGTGGGGTCGCTTCGGCCCCGAGTCCTTCACCGGCTGACCACCCAGGTCGGCGTGAGCCGGTTGCCGAAGGCGCGCGGGCCCACCCCGGTGCACGGACTCCAGCACGGCTCCGGTGCCGTGATCACACCAACCACAATCCGAGATGTCGCAATCAAGATCACTTGCGGGACAGCCCTTAGACGGTGTCCCAGATGCGGATGCTGATTTGGGCTTTGATGGCGGGCTGGAGGCTGACCAGGTGGAGGTGGTGGCGCTCTCCGGCTACTACCTGTTCTTCGGCGGTGTGCAGGGTTGCTGTGCCGTCGAGGTAGGTGTCGGCGTCGTACACCTCCAGGACGCGGCGGCCTGGTGTGGCCGTGCAGGTGTACTCGTGAAGGAGCGGCATGGCATTTCCCGGCTAGTCGGTGATCTTCACGTAGAAGGGGTCGCCGTCAAGGACGCGGTTTTGTGTGTACGTCTTGTTTATCCGTTTCCCGCGTGCACCGTTGTCCTTGCCGTCGATGAGGCGGACGGAGAAGCGGTTGTCGCCCTTGGTGGACCCTTCCCGGGTGGAGGCGAAGGGGTACTCGTCGCACTCCAGGCCGCTACCGGTGTAGTTGCCCCAGACCTTCTTGCACTCGCTGATGGACTTGGTCCGGTTCTTGTCCTGCTTGTCTTTGTCGACGAGCCGGTGCAGGGGCTCCTTCTCGCCTGGCACGCTCTTGCCGACGAAGGAGGGGAAGGTCCGGTCGGGGCGCTATTGCGCGTCGTAGCGGATCACGGTGTGTGCGGGATTGAGTCACGGGGGGCCTTCTGCGTAGTGCCCCAGCCGGGGGGTGGGGGGGACTCTGCCTCAAATGCGACGCAGACCCGGGCTTTGAAGACGGTTTGGAAGGCACCCAGGAGGAGATGGTGGGGCTTTTCGACTCCTACCTGTTCTTCGGGGGTGTGTCGGGTTTGAGAAACGGCATCCGTTCGTACCTCTACGCGGCGGGGGAGCGAATCCACGACGGTGTCGATTGGGGCGTGGTGGGTCAGGGCGGCTATGCGATGTCCTGACAGGGGTGGCGCTATAGCTCGAGACCCGACCACAGCAGGTAGCGGGGGCCAGGCTCTGTCTCATAGTCGTTTTTCCCTTCGTCCAGGCTGGTTCGCGCGTCGCTTTTCGGCCTGGCATACAAGGATGCTGTGCAGGGCGCGTGCCGCTGTGCGTCCCGTGTGTCCGTTGCGTCGTTGGAGCATGACGCGGAATTCGGTGTTGTCATCGGCGAGAGGGCGGTAGGTGATGGCGCCGCTTCGTTCTAGTGGGTCGCCGTGCACGCTGTAGTCAGGTAGAACGGCAGCGCCGAGCCCTTCTGCGACCATGAGTTTCCCCATTTCGGCGCCGTCGGCCGAGTAGGAGAAGAGCGGTGTGCTGCCGCTGAGGAGGCGGTGGATGTAGCGGTGCATGACGTAGCCGGCCCGCATCGTAATCAGCGGGTGGGCCAGCAGCTCGGCGACGGTGATCGCTGAGCGTGCGGCTAGGGGACTGTCCTGGCGGATGCATACAACGGGTCGTCCGCGGAGTAGTTCCGTAGTATGCAGGCCGGGCGGGAGGTCGTCGTCGCGTAGGTAGCTGACGATCCCCAGATCGAATCCGCCCTCGGTGAGGTGTTGTTGGATGCCGTCATGCCGGTCCGCGATAACTTCCACCTGGGTCGATGGGTGGGTGGTGCGGAACTCGCGGATGGCTGGTGTCAGGAGGGTGACGGTGGCGGCATTGACCGTGCCCAGTCGTAGCGCGCGGTTGGTGTGGTGCTGTTCGTCGGCTGCTTGGCGCAGACGATCAACTGCGTCCAGCACTGCGGCGATGTGCGGCAGCAGTTCTCGTCCCTCGTGACTGATCTTGGCTCCGGAGTGCTTGCGCTCCAGGAGCTCTACTCCCAGTTCGCGCTCCAGTTTGCGCAGTGTCTCGCCCAACGCTGGCTGAGACAGATGCAGTGCCTCTGCAGCGCGGCGTAGTGATCCGAGCCGTGTGACTGCCGCCAGATATTCCAACTGTTCTACACGCATGGCGAGATACCTCCGACCCGCATAGTAAGCCGTCCGCACGGAGGGCGAGGTGAGAGGTCTTCCCTATCGCCATATCTGAAATTCGCGCTGGACCCGCGGTCTGAACGCTGTTTATGCTCGGGTTCAGAAGGTCTGGCTGGCCTCTCTGAATCCCCTCACCGGCGGCGAGCCAGGCCTTCTGGGGCATGCCGCTAATTGCTGGCATGATGCCCGACCTGTAGGGGTGGGCGGTAGTGGCAGGTGTGGTGCATCTTTTTGCACTTCCGGCATGGCTTCCCGTTTAGTGATGAGGTTCACCCGTAACCGTTGGGGGGCTTGGTTCCTCTCTCTTCCTTAATGTTGTAAGAACTTGCTCTCAACGCAGAGATCACCCAGAAACGAGATATAAATGTTCTGGCAGCACACACCCCACGTGGCTCTAGCAGCTGTGAGCAACACGGAGCACGGCATCGCCTCCGCCGGCGTCATAGGCGCTCTCGCAGGATGAAGCTCGTCTGGCTTGTACTTACTTTTGCGCTCCC
Source organism: Streptomyces sp. NPDC044106 (assembly GCF_056433985.1). Lineage (NCBI taxonomy): Bacteria > Bacillati > Actinomycetota > Actinomycetes > Kitasatosporales > Streptomycetaceae > Streptomyces > Streptomyces sp. NPDC044106. The sequence goes on along the minus strand of NZ_JBWKFZ010000031.1, from coordinate 25,579 downwards.
CTTCCTGGGGAGCCTGCTCTGGTTCGCTGTGGGTCGCCGTGGTTCTCTTCACCGAGGCCGTGCCGTGTAAGGCAACTTACCCGGACCTGGTCCTGCCTGCACTGCAAAACGGAAACACTTTCTGCTGGACTGGCGCATCCTTCGGGCCGCGCCCTGCGAGTTCATCCCTCGCCTTTCATCTAAGTCGCGAAATGCGGTCTTAGCACAGTCTCGCGGTTGTCAAATGCGAGACTTTCTTGAACTGGCGTCATGCCAGATGGCCGCACAGAGGGGACGAAAGCCCCTAAGTGCCTGTCCGGAAGTCCCGTAAGGTGCAAGGCCTTGGACCCTACCGTTGAAACATCAAGCTTTGTGAGGTTGGGGTGAGGTAGACGAGTTTTCTGCGAAATGGAAAAGGGAAATGCCTAACACGGCACAGGCGCCGATTGCATGGCGTGTACCTCTGCCTCCTGTACCTGTCGCCGCCTCGATAGCTCGAACCCTTGTTCGTGCGGCTCTGATGCGCCCTGCTGGGCATTCGACACAGACCCGTCAAGCTCCGGCATGTGCACCAGCTGCCGTGGACCATGACGTGGCTGAATTGCTCACTTCGGAATTGGTGACGAATGCAGTTGAGCACACCACGGCACAAGCCCCCCTTGAACTACTTCTGGAAGTTCAGAATTCGGGATTCCGTGTCGAAGTTCGGGACCATGATGCAGGCCCTGTGGAAGAGCTGATGACTGATGGGATACCTCACCACGGGCCCGACCTGCGGAGTGAGGGCGGACGCGGCCTCCTTCTTGTTCGAGAGCTCAGCTCATCAGCCGGGTGCAGCCTCAGCGAAGGGGGCAAAGGCGTCTGGTTCACCCTTTCCTCCGGACAGGCTTACTGACCTTGAAAGCGTGATGTCGTCAGGGTGATCCGCTGGGCGGAGTGAGTCCGGTTCCGGCGAGGCAGCCGTCGATTAGATCGCTGCGGTATTGGATCTCGTGGAGGCCGCTGTGGATCAGGTGGTCGGGGTCGGTGAAGGCGGTGTTGGCCTGCGTGGTGCGTCGCAGCACTGACCAGATCCCCTCGACGGGGTTCAGGTCGGGTGCGTAGGAGGGGAGTTGGTAGACGGTCAGCCAGTCCCGGGCGGCGATGTAGGTGCGCATCCCGGCGGCCAGGTGGGTGTTGAGGTTGTCCCAGACCAGGACGATCGGGCCGCCGAGCTGGGCATGTGCGGCCTGCAACAGGTCGCGGTAGTCGGTCCAGGCGAAGCTCTTGCGGCCGTCGCGGTTGCCGTCATCCATGCGGCGCCGGTAGATCAGCCGGGACCGGTGTTCGGGCTTGTAGCAGGCCAGAGCGGCGATCGTCAGACGCCGCCTCGAGCGGCCCCGGACGCGGATGACCGGGGTGCGGCCGCGGCGGGCCCAGGTGTGCTTGGTCGGCGGCGTCATCGCAAAGTCGGCTTCGTCTTCGAACACGAGCCAGGCCCCGAGCGCCGCCGCGGCGCTTCCACCTGCGGCCACGTGTCCTTCACCCAGCCCGCCACCGCTGCCTCGTCGCGCTCGACGGCACGGCGCGCGGGCACCTGGGCCGACCAGCCGTGCCCCTTGAGTAGCGCGGCCACCCTCTGCACCGTGTACGTCTTATGGAACCGACGGCCGATCAGGGTCTTGATCCGCGCCAGGGTCCAGGTCTGATCCGGCCAGCCATGCGCGACTGGCCCCTTGCCCAACTCCCGCTCCAGCACCGCGAACAGCTCATCGCTCAACAGCGGATACGAGGCCGGACCCTTCGTGGCCAGTGAGCGTTTTCAGCGTGGCCACCGATCGGGTGATGGGGCGGTGTTGGGTCAGCGTGCGCAACGGACAGGGCTCCCGTGCCGTTGAGGGAGGTGTTCGACGTCTCAACTCAGCAGCACAGGAGCCCTGTTGGTTCCGTATCCTGCCGCACTTGACCTGCCCCACGCCCTGGTCGAGTGGGTCACGATGCTCATCGTCACCCGCGAGGATGACCGGCGGTGCAAACTCCCGCCGCACCGCCGTGCGCTCGTCGCACTCGTGTACCTGCGCCGCCACGACACCCTCGCCCGTATCGCCACGGCCTTCGGGATATCCGTCGGTACCGCCCACGCCTACGTCACCGGGGTCATCGATCTCCTCGCCAAGCAGGCGCCAGGTCTGCTGAAGACGCTGCGCGCGCACGACCCGGACTTCGTTCTCCTGGACGGCACGCTCGCAAAGTGCGACCGCGTCGGCGACGGCAGTGCCGACTACTCGTCGAAACACAAACGGCACGGGGTGAACGTGCAGGTCATCACGGACCCGGCCGGGCAGATTCTGTGGCTGTCGCCGGCACTGCCGGGCCGGACCCACGATCTGACGGCGGCCCGCGCCCACAAGATCCTCCGGATCTGCGCACGCCAGGGCGTGCCGGTCCTCGCCGACATGGCCTACATCGGTGCGGGCGACTGGGTCACCACCGCCAAGCGCCGCCCGCCAGGCGGTGAACTCACCCTCACCGAGCGAACCGAGAATCGGGCCCTGTCCGAGGCCCGGGCACCCGTCGAACGAGGCATGGCACGGCTGAAGTCCTGGCAGATCTTCCGCAGATCCCGCATCAGCCCCAACCGCATGAGCGTCATCACCAAAGCTGTCCTCACCCTGGAGAAGCAACGCTGAAAACGCTCAGTGACCGCTCCCCGCCTTGGCTCCAGGCGAGGCGCCACCGCTGCACCGAACGCAGATGCACCCGCAGCTGGCGGGCGATGGCCGCGTTGTCGTCGCCACGAACGAAGCCTGCCGCGGCCTCCAGCCGCAACCGTTCACCAAACGCCCGCCGCTCCGCGGACAGGCCCCCACCCTGCGCATACCTCATGACACCGGCATACCGCGACGATCAACAACCGTCAGCCCTCACGACATCACCCTTTGAAGGTCAGTAGTACTGAGGACACGTGGCTGGTCCGACTTGGCTCCTGGACACGGATATCGGTCTTGCCGAGGGTTCTCTGTTGCGGATGGCCGTATTCAGGATCATCACATTGGCGGCGTTGCTTTGCCGGGTCTCAGCGTGCAGCCGATGTGTCGCTCGCTCGTACGCCGCCTGACGCAGCAGCTCGACGGGTCCAGCGCCACGGCGGTATGCGGCAGTAGCTCGTGTCTTTCGTGACTGATCATCCGATCCGGACCACTCGCGTTCCAGGAGCTCCACACGCCCAGCTCCGCTCCAGTTTGCGCAGCGTCTCACTCAACCGGCTGGGACCGTGCAGTTCTTGCGCAACACGACGTAGGTGACCCCAAGGGGGATGACCGCCTCCAGGTGGTCAACTGTTCTACGCGCATGGCCGGCTATCTTCGGCACGCACTGCGGCCGGCGGCGGCTCGCGGCCTGCTCAACATGCGCCCTTCCACGTTCGCGAGCCGCCTGGCCCTCGCCTGCGACGAGCACTGCCACGCAGTCGATCTGCAACTCGCCGGAGCCGAAACGCCGTTGGTGCTGTTCGACGAGGGGGGGCGGCCGTGCTGCACGACCCGGTCGGCGGCAGGTAGTTCCGGTCGGCCCGGCGGGCGGGCACAGCTGGTCGAGCTGCTCCCTGGCCCATGCGGACCAGGGAGCAGCGTCCGACACGGCTGCTGCAGTCTCGGGCTCGACCGGTCGCAAGCACTGGTCGCGTCGGGGGAGCGGCGGCTCACTGGCACCGAAGTGGCGTTGCCGGCCGTGTCCGACTGGACCGCCCTGGCCACTGCCTGAGCCGGAGGCCGTCGAGGGCACAGACTGCGTGCTCATCTCGGCACGCTGGCCTTGCCCGACGGCGGTGCTCTCAGGGCGTCACAGCCACGTCGGTGAGCGCGTAGCTGCCGTAGGGGGTGGTGCTGGCTGATACGACGCCGACGGAGAGGCCGACCGCCGTCCACCAGCATGGGTCCTCTAGGGCTCGAGATCTTGGAGACCGAGTTCCAGATGCAAGTCCCGCGCCGATCAGCAACCGCCGAGCAGCAGCACGAATATGTTGTCGGCTGGCCCACTCTCTAGCGGCGCGACGATCCCCGCCGGAGGCCGCAGCGAGGCGCGGCACTCCCACGGCATCGGGGCCGGTCGGCCAGGTTTCGCGGAGCCGCTCAGCCGCGTCCCGCGAACGGGATTTGCACCTCAGATTCCATCACCGGCTCCGTCACCCCCGGCCGCCGCCACAACTTCGCCTCCGCCAGGCGAGGTAGCACTCCCTCTCCGAACCAGTACGCCTCCTCGATGTGCGGGTGGCCGGACAAGACGAACTCTTCGATGCCGAGCCGCTGGTATTCGACGATCCGTTCGGCCACCTCGGCGTGGCTGCCCACCAAGGCGGTGCCCGCGCCGCCGCGGACCAGGCCGATGCCGGCCCAGAGGTTGGGAGCGACCTCCAACTCGTTCATGCTGCCGCCGTGCAGCGCCAGCATGCGCCGCTGGCCCTCGGACTCACTGCGGGCCAGCCCTTCCTGTACGGTGCGGATCGCCTCTGGCGAGAAGCCGTCCAGGAGGCGTCGGGCCTCGGCCCACGCCTGGTCGGCGGTGTCCCGTGTGATCACGTGCAGCCGGATACCGAAACGAACCGTGCGCCCCGCGTCGGCGGCCAGGTTCCGGATCCAGGCGATCTTTTCGGCCACCTGCGCGGGCGGTTCGCCCCAGGTCAGGTACACGTCGCTGAAGCGGGCGGCGACCTCCCCCGCCGCTGCCGAGGATCCGCCGAAGTAGACGGGCGGTACCGGGTCGGGCACGCGGGCCAGCCGCGCCTGCTCGACACGCAAGTGCTCCCCGTCGAAGTCGACGGACCGCCCCCGCCACAGATCCCGCACGACGCTCAGGAACTCGCCGGTACGGGCGTAACGCGCCTCCTTGTCCAGGAAGTCGCCGTACCCGCGCTGCTCGTGGCTCTCGCCCCCGGTGACGATGTTGAGGAGCAGCCGACCGGGTGCGTGCCGCTGAAAGGTGGCCGCCATCTGGGCGGCGAGGGTGGGGGCGATGATGCCGGGCCGGAGAGCGATGAGGAATTTCAGGCGCTCGGTCTCCCGGGCGAGCATCGCCGTGGTGAGCCAGGCGTCCTCGCACCAGGCCCCGGTAGGGGTCAGGGCGCCTTCGAAGCCGAGTTGTTCGGCGGCACGGGCGATTTGGGTGAGATAGCCGAGGGTGGCGGGGCGCTGCCCGCCCGCAGCGCCGGCGGGCAGGCCGTGGCCGCCGCCGACGATGTGCCGACTGTCGCCGTAGGTCGGCAGGAACCAGTGGAAGGTAAGACTCACGGAATCTCCGGAAACAGGGAAGTAGCAGGGGAGGGAGGAGAAGCTGGGGTCACAGGAGGCCGTGCCGGGGCGGCCTGGTGCCGTTGAGGACGTACCGACCGAGATGCTGCACCTTCCAGCGCACCGGGTCGTGCAGCGTGTGGGTGCGCGCGTCGCGCCAATGCCGGTGCAGGTTGAGGCCGTCCAGAGCGGCCCGGGTGCCGGCCACTTCGAAGAGCGCACTCCCCACATCCACGGCCGTCTCCGCCGCGTACGCCTTCGCCGCGGCGACCGCGATCGACGCTTCGGCAGCCGTGTCGTCAGTGAGGTGGGCGGTGGCGGTGTCCACGGCCCGGGCAGCGGCTTCCAGGAGGGCCTGCGCCGCCCGGACCCGCAGTTCGAGCGCGCCGAACCGCTGGACGAGCAGCGGGTCCTCGGAGGCCGTCGCGGAGCCGCTCTCGAACCAGGGGCGGCTCTTCGTCCGGACGAACTCGGCCGCTTCGGCCAGCGCAGCCCGAGCCACACCGCTGTCGATGGCCCCGTGCAACAACTGGGCAAATGCACCGTGCAGTTGCGGGCCCTCGAAGGTGCGGTGGTGCGGCACGACGAGGTCGGCCGGTACGGCGACTCCCTGCAGGCGCACCGTGCCGCTGGCGGTGGTGCGCTGCCCCATACCGTCCCAGTCGTCGACGACCGCCACGCCGGGCGCACCACGGGGTACGTACGCGACGTACAGCTTGTCCTCGGCGCCGCGGGCCAGCACCGGGATCCAGTGGGCGAACAGAGCACCGGTGCAGTAGTGCTTGGTTCCGGTCAGCGTGTAGCCGCCGTTGCCGTCCGGCTCCAGGCGGGTGCGGATGTCCTGGGCATGCCGGGTGCCCGCCTCCGCCTGCGCGTTGCCGAGGCGGCGCCCGGTCAGCACCTCGCGGAACAAGAACTCCTGCTGGCCCGAGCTCCCTTGGGCGCGCAAGACGTTGACATACACGAAGTGGCTCTGCGGAATTTGGGCGATGCTGGGGTCGGCGGTGGCCAGCAGTCGGAAGACTTCGGCCAGCGTTCCGGCGGTGACGTCGGCGCCACCGTGTGCGCGAGGCACGGTGATGCCGAGGAGGCCGCTTGACGAGAGCTGGTCGATTTCGGCGTGTGGCAGCTGGCGCCGGGCGTCCCGTTCCGCCGCACCAGGGCGGAAGGCATCCGCCAGTGCGGCCGCCACTGCGAGTGCTTCGGCGTCGTCGGCGATGACGTGGACGTGGTCGGGTGTGGGCTGGTCCGGTTGCGCTGCTGTAGTGGGGGAGGAGGTGGTCATGGAGGTTCCTTACGGTGGTGGCCTCAGTTCGCCGCAGCGAGTAGCGGGGCCCGGTCGAGGGCGCCGGAGAAGTGGTCGAGGACCCGGTGGAGGGCTTCGTCGGTACCCGAGTCGATGACGAGCGAGCCGTCCTCGCGCAGGCCTAGGTGTCGGTCCAGGACGAACCAGCCCTGGACGATGTGCGCGGCGCCCATGGAGGAGAGCACCGGTCGCAGCGCGTAGTCGATGGCCAGCACGTGGGCCGTGCTGCCGCCGGTGGCCAGTGGCAGCACTGTCTTGCCCGCCAGCGCGTGCTGGGGCAGCAGGTCGAGCAATGACTTCAGGAGTCCGGAGTAGGCGGCCTTGTAGACGGGCGTGCCGATGATCACGCCGTCGGCCTGCGCGAACAGCTCGGTGACGGTGACGATGTCGGGGTGCTGGAAGTCGGCGCCGAGCAGCGCCTGGGCGGACAGCGTGCGGACGTCGAGTTCCACGACTCGGTGGCCCTCAGCAGTGAGCCTGGTGTCCAGGTGTCGCAGCAAGCGGGCGGTACGGGAGGTGGCGGACGGGCTTCCGGAGACGGACAGAATGGTGGGCATGGCGGTGACCTTGGTTCGAAGGGGCGGCGGTGCAAGGCGGATTGGCCAGCGGGCCAGGCCGCTCGGTTCAGACCACAGCCGGGGCTGAGGGCCGCGTCTGTTCGTTGGGCAATTGGGCCTCCAGCTCGCGTACGAGCGGCAGCACGCGCTTGCCGAAATACTCGACCTCTTCCAGGTAGTGCAGGAACCCAAGGAGGAAGAGGTCCACGCCGAGACGTTTATAGGCGACGATGCGTTCGGCGATCTGCTCCGGAGTGCCGATCAACCCCGTACGGAATCCGTCGTTGTACTGGATGAGGTCCTCGAACGAGGAGTCCTGCCACATTCCCTTGCCGTCGGCGGTGGACTGGCCCGCCTGCTTCACGGCTGCCCCGAAGCCGCTTACGGCCTCGGTATCCGCCTTGGCGACGATCTCCCGCAGCACCTCGCGTGCTTCTGCCTCGGTGTCCCGTGCGATCAGGAAGCCGTTCAGTCCGAAGCGGGGCGCGGGCCGCCCGGCCGACTCGGCCGAGGCCCTCACGTCAGTGAGCTGTTCGGTGACCCCGTCGAAGTCTTTGCCGTTGCTGAAGTACCAATCGGAGACCCGTCCGGCCATGGCGCGGGCGGCGGTGGAGTTGCCGCCTTGGAAGATTTCCGGGTGCAGGCGCAGTGGAGAGGTGACCGGCTTTGGCTTGAGCGAGAAGTCGCGGATCCGGTAGAAGTCGCCGGCCAACCGCGCATGGTCCTCAGTCCAGATGCTGCGCAGTGCGGTGATGAATTCCTCGGCCCGCCGGTAGCGTTCGTCGTGCTCCAGCCAGGGCTCACCGAGCGCGGTGAACTCACCCTTGAACCAGCCGCTGACGACGTTGACCGCGAACCGGCCGCCGGACAGCTGGTCCGCAGTGGCTCCGAATTTGGCCAGCACGCCGGGGTTCCAGAGGCCGGGGAGGACGGCGGCGATGACCTTCAGCCGCTCGGTGGCAAGCAGCAGCGCCAGACTGAAGGAGGTGGATTCGTGCTGGTACTCGGCGCCGTAACTGGCCATGTAACGGACCTGGGTGAGCGCGTAGTCGAAACCGTTGTTCTCGGCCATGACAGCGAGTTCGCGGTTGTAGTCGTAGCCCCAGTCGGTGCGCTGCTCGACGGCGCTGGTGACCAGGCCGCCACTGACGTTGGGCACCCAGTAGGCGAAGCGCAGCGGATCAGAGGGGGAGGAGACGGGCATGAGGTGCTCCCAGTGGGTCTGTGAGAACGGGGCCGACGCCCGTAGGGGCACACGGCCGCTTCCGCGGAAAGAACAAGCGAATACGGCACCTGTCCACGCATGTTCGGCACACCTCCGGGATCGGAGAAACCAGCACACGAAAGCAGCGCACGGGCCAAGCCTTGAGACAACCCTTCCGAAGCTGAGGCAGCGGGATTGCGTCAGGCAATGGGCGAGCCAGAAAAGGAGAAACCAGGTTTCTCGGGAAAAGCGGGGTCGGTGACGTAGCTACCGGCCGGCGCGCCGACACAGGGCGCTGGAGACACGTACGAGGTCCACATGACGCCGTTGCGTGAGCCGTTCGGGCTTCTTCATCAACACGTCACCTCCTCGCAACAATTGGGCACTGCGGGCACTTCTGGTCAGCTGTTACCCGCCACGAAGGAGGAGCTTACCCAGAATGCCTCCCAGGTGGGCAACTCGTTCACGATACGGCGATAGGGTTCCCCTTCCACCGTGCGTGAGCGGGGAATGCACCGGACCCCGCCCGAAATATCTGTGATCTTGGTTGGATGGATGCCGGGCGAGGAAAGCGATATGATGAACTCGTTGGCGGGAATGGGCCTCCCCTGTGGGTGGTAGACACGCTGATGCTGGATCTGATTGATCCGGAGGAAGCGAGAAGACCGCCGATGGCGATGAAGGACTACTCGGACGAGTTCAGGGCCGATGCCGTGGCCCTGTACGAGTCCACACGAGAAACGCGTCGCCCGCGTTATGCGGGCGTTCTCCATCACCGGAATCCGCCTGCGCAGACGCGTGCGTACCACCCTCCCGGACCCGGCCACCTCACCGGTTGCGGACCTGTTCCAGCGGGACTTCACCGCCACCTAACCGGCCTGAAATACATGGGCGATATCACCTATCTCCCCCTGGAAAACGTGGAGTTCCTCTATCTCGCGACCGTGCTGGACTGCTTCAGCCGCAAGGCCGTCGGCTGGTCCATCGCCGACCACATGCGCACCGGACTGGTCGCCGACGCCCTGCAGATGGCAGCCGCAACCCGCGGCGGCCTGGACGGCGCTGTGTTCCACTCCGACCACGGGGCCCAGTACGGATCCCGGCCCTTCGCCGATCTCTGCGACCAGTTCGGGGTCACCCGGTCGATGGGCGCGGTCGGCACCAGCGCCGACAACGCGGCCTGCGAGAGCTTCCACGCGTCCCTGAAACGCGAGACTCTCCAGGGCGCCCGCGACTACGGTGACGCCGCCACCTGCCGCAGGACCGTCTTCGCCTGGCTGACCCGCTACAACACCCGTCGCCGGCATTCCGCCAACAGCCACCTCAGCCCCAACGAATACGAACACCGACACCACACCGCTGAACTCACGCTCGCCGCGTGATCAATAACCGCGTGCCCACCTTCACGGGGGAAGGCCCGATCTCCCATCCCAGTTCGGTCTCGTCGACCATGACAGGCAGTTACTGCTGGATTCCTCTTTCGCTGGGTATATGTCCGGGTGGCGGGGACGTTGGTGGTACTCGGGGGCGGGTGCTGGACGATGGTTTTACGGGCGCGAGCGGGGCGTGACGAGGATGAGCGGACCGTCGTTCGCCGGTTGTCGCGGGCACGGAGGGCTCCGCGTGATGCGGTCATGCGGGCCCGGATGATCGAGCTGAGCTGGTCGGGGCTGCGGGTGCCTGCCATCGCCGCGGAGCTGGACTGCAGCCAGAGGACGGTCCGTTGCTGGCTGCACCGCTTCAACCGCTCAGGCCTGCAGGGACTGGACGATCTGGGCGGGCAGGGCCGCAAGCGGCGGATCACCGAGGAGGAGCGGTCGAGAATCATCTCCCTGGTCAAAGGCGACCTGGCTTGAAGACCATCCCCGCATCCACCACGTCTTCATCCCCGTCGGCGCTTGTTGGCTCAACCTGCAAGAAGGCTGGTGGCGCATCTTCCGCAAGGCCGCCCTCGCCGGCCGGTCGTTCGCCAACCCCGACGACATTGCATACGCCACCGCCCTCGCAACCAGCCAGCTCAATTCCCGTGCCAGCCCCTGGGTCTGGGGCAGACCCGCACCTCCAACCCGCCAACTACGGCGCCGATATACGTACACCGTTTGAGGAATCTAGCAGTAACCATCGACCGCCATACCTGTCTCCAGGGCCGTGACTGTCGCGTCCAGGAGCGCCGGCAGTGACGGTCACATGGAGTGTGAGCCGAAGCGGGTCCCCTGCTCGTGGTCGGCCTCGCCGATCCGTCCGCGGCGGTGATGGTGCGGACGCTGGTCGATGATGAGACTGTCGCCGCCGCCGTCACCGGCGAAGTGGATCCAGTGGCAGTGCCACCACGGTCCGAAGTCCTGGTCGGGGTCGTTCTCCTCGGTGCCTTCGAATACATCGCGGTAGATCCTCAGGCCCAGCTGCCATTCGCTGGCGATGTTCCGCACGCTGAGCAGCCTCCAGAACGGGGGCAGCAGATCGTCATCGCCCGTGCCGATGTGCCGCAGCAGCGGCTCGGGAAGCGACTGGGCGATGAGACCTCCCCAGCCGCTGCGATGGCTGAGACTTGCGCCGGAGGCTCCAGAGCCGCGAACGTGCCGGACGAGCCACATCTCGATACGGGTCCAGGACTGGGCCACCGACGAAGTCATCCGGGAATCATTCCAGCCCAGGCCTCTGGACGGGCTCACAGGCACGAGCCCATCAGGTCACAGCCGCGGCGACGGCTCTTCGAGGAGCCGGCCGAAGTTGGGGCACCCGCCGCCCTCGCAGGCGCGGATGTAGTCCCCTGCCTCGCGCCACCAGCACTTGAAGCACAGTCCGTTCCCGGTCAGGCGGTATTGATGCCTGGTCCAAAGCGCCAGCTCCACCCTCCGGCCACTGCTCGCGACGCGTCCACAAGGACGGCGACACCGCCACCACGGCTCCGGCACAGACCTTCTGGACGACGAGGTCGAGCACATCTCTCAAGAAGCGCATGGCGGCGGCGGGCCTCCCCCCCCACGTTGCCACTCTAAGCTGTCCCGGTACTCAACGAACCGGCACACCCATCCGTTACAGCACGTCACCGATCAAGGGATGTGACACTGACACCTCTCAGGAGGTGGTGTTGCCAGCGGAGCGGGGGGTGACTGTCGATCCAGTAGGTGTGGGTCTCTTTCGTGATGCGCAGCTGCACTGTGGTGATGTCGGGGGTGCCTGCGTCCTGCCAGGCGGTGAGGGCCTGTTCGATGGTGTCCCACAGGGGCAGCGGGCCGCCTTGGCGGACTGCCCAGGTTCCACTGGTCTCCGTGAAACTCGCGAATGACTCGCGGTCCGGGTCGAAGAGGTGCAGCAGCCGCTTCCCGTCCAGCGACGTGGCGCGGAGGAACTGGGCTCTGGGAGCGGCAAGTTGTGCGATGAAGGCCGGCATCTACTCCTGCAGCAGCAGCGGTGACATCTTGCAGGCGCGCTCGCTGTCGGCGTAGGCGGTACGGGCGGACAAGTCACCGGTGATCGGTACTTCCGCCTGGGAGCGGGCCTGCATGAACGAGGAGCGGCCGATGATCCGCCCTTCGGCGGTGCCGTCTTCGCCGACGGTGACCTGCGCCAGGCCGGTGCCGTAGTGCCAGGACCCGCCGACCGTGGCAAGGACGATACCGCCCGGCTTGGTCTGTCTGATCCAGGCGTACGGGATGCGGCGCACCGCGCAGGTAGAGATGACGCGGTCGTAGGGGGGCGCGGCGGGGGTGGCCGAGCAGGCCGTCTGCGGTGACGGTCCACGTCGAGAACCCGGCCCTCTCCAGCGCCGCATCCGCACGGGCCGAGACGTTTGGGTCCACCTCGATCGTGGTGACGTTGTCCTCCCCGAGCCGGAAGCACAGCAAGGCAGCGGAGTAGCCGGTGCCTGTACCGATTTCCAGCACCTGGTGACCGTCTTCGACCTCCAGCTTTTCCAGCATGTCCACAACGGTGACCGGTGTGGTGGACGACGATGTCGGGGAACCCGACACCAGGTCACTGGTCTGATCCGCAGTGAGGTACCCGTCGAGCTGGGTGGTCAAAGACTCATCGCGGTAGGCGATCTCCATCCATTCATCGGGGTCGCTCGCCTCGGCCGTGACGGGCTTCCACCGGCTGCCCTCTGCGGGCAGGAAGACCCCGGGGTGCAGGAACAGCTCTCGGGGGACGGCCTCGACCGCTGCCCGCCAGTGGGGACTGGTGAGCACGCCGGCTTGCGTGAGTCGCTCGGCGAGGGCGCGCCGCTGTGTGGCGGTGTCGGTCATGGGGTGGCTCCTTGCCTCAGCAGTTCAGCGAATGCGGTGGACATGGCAAGACCGGTGGCCTCCTCCAGCCAGCCCCACTGTCCATTGGGGTTCAGCTCCAGCCACCACAGGCCGCCGGCCCCATCCACGGCGAGGTCGCGAAGCTCCCCGAGGCCAGCCCGAAGTGGTCCAGGTACGCGCAGAGGGCCTTCTTCATGCGGTCGGGCAGGTCCACCACGCTGTAGGACAGGGCCGAGTAGTCCTTGCGCCAGTCCAGCATCCCCGAGTCGATCCGTACGGTGAACACGTTGCGGCCGACCACCAGGACGCGCAGGTCGGCCACCTTGTCCACCACGGCCTGGAACAGGTGCGGCACCATTTGCACGCTTTCGTCGATCTCTGCCGCGGCGACCGGGTCGGCCCATCCCGTAACGGGAACGCCCTCTCGCTGGTAAGGCGTCCACCGGAGCGTCTTAAAGAGCATTCGATCGTGGCAGTCGATGAAGGCGCGCGCCTCGTCCGGGTCATTCGTCACCAGGGTCGCTGGCAGCGTGAAGCCCAGCCGCTGAGCAACGGCGAGCTGGGCGGGCTTGTAGTTGGCGGCGGCGTTGTGCAGCGGGTGGTTGACCCACAGCGGGCCGTCGAGAACATACAGGGTGCCGCCGAGCCCGTAGCGGACCTGGGCGGTTGCAAAACGCGCATCGTCAGGAGCGAGCTGGTCGAAGGCGGGCCACACCGGGCGGCGCCAGTACACCGACCGGATCTGGGTCAGGTCCACGGCCCGCGATGGGGTGCGGAGCCATCCGGCCACGGAGGTACCGAACCGACAGCGTCAGGTTCTCGCCGATGCCGGCGGGATTGAACTTGGCCACCGGCACGTTTCGCCGGTTCAGCCCGGTGATCACCATGTCGGCGGTGGCATCGTCCGCTTCAGTGGCCACGAGCGCCGACTTGTCTCCGGCCACAGGTCAGTCCTGCTCGTCGTCCTGGTCGTGCCCCTGGTCAGGCGCGGAGTCGGAGTTCGTGGTCGTTTGCGTCTCGGTGGCACTGCTGGTGCCGTGCTTGCCCATCTCGATCACCTGGCCGGTGCGGTCGGTGTAGACGCCGAGCTGAGTGGCGGGGTCGAACGTGACCAACGTATGGGGCCGGTGTGTGACGGCCGGGTACGGAGCGAGCCGACCAGCGCCCCAGGGACGGACGGCGGTCTCCCGGGGCCTTGTGGTGCGGGTGCGTCGACGCTGCTGATGACACGCGCGAGAACCGCTGTCTGGCCGAGCTGACGTCCTGCTCGTGCGGCTCGCAGCCGCACGAGTCGGCCCGCCTCAGTCGGTGGCGGTCCACTGGGGTGCAGGTGTGGGGCCGGGGCGGGTGGTGATCGGCTCGCCTTCGGCCCAGTCGTGGTACTTCACCTGGAAGGACTCGTCGCTGGTCGCCGTGTCGGCCGCCGTAGGCACCCGGGTCTTGAGGCTCTTGGGCAGGTCACGCGCGGTGACGACCAGGGTGAAGCGGACGGTGCTGCTGGGCGGTCGGTCGCGTAGGGGAGGTAGAGGGCGCCGACGGCCGGGTCGGCTGCCAGGGCGCGCAGCGGGGTGCTGCCGGTGAGGGTGCGGGTGCCGCCGTCCTGTTCGGCGCGCACGCCGGTGGCGCCGTCGAGGAGCGCCTCGATGTGGGCGGGCTGGGCCAGCCAGCGGGTCTCCAGGGCGGCGTGGACGTCGGCGTCGTCCTCGGCTGCCGCGGTCGCCTCGGGCTCAGTGCGGTATTCGCCGTCCGGGCCGGACCCGGGTCCGGCCACCGCCTCGTGGGGCGTGACGGCGGCGCGGTTGCCGATCAGCACCACCTCCGGCGGATACCAGGGGTGGCCCTCGCCCCCGTCGTAGGCGACATGGGTCGCTGCCTTCGCGGTGCCGGCGTCGACCAGGTCGAGGCGGGCCTGGCCGTGGAACGAGTCGGGGGCACCGAGCTTTAGTACTACAACGGTGCTTGCCGTGACTGCTGGCCAGTTCGGTCGTTGGTCTGGGTATGGGTGGGGACCTTGCTGATGTCAGGTTGTGGGCGGGTGAACTCGAAGCGGTGCACGAGCAGTTCGTGCACCGGTTCAACCGGGAGGAGCCGCGCCAGTCGACGCTGGCCTATATGCGGGGCCTGGTTGCTCCGCTGGGGCGCAAGAACGGCTGGACGCTGGCGGAGGAAGCCGGGCATAGAGGTCCTGATCGCATCCACCGGCTGCTGAACCGGATCGAGTGGGACGCCGATGAGGTCCTGGACGACGTGCGTGACTACGTCGTGGAACACCTCGGTGACCCGGACGCCGTTGTGATCATCGATGACACCGGCTTTTTGAAGAAGGGCATCCGCTCGGCCGGGGTCCAGCGGCAGTACTCCGGCACCGCGGGCCGCACTGAGAACAGCCAGATCGGAGTCTTCCTCGCCTACGCAACCGACCGCGGCCGCACACTGATCGACCGCAGGTTGTATCTGCCCACGTCCTGGACGGACGACCGCGAGCGGTGCCGAGGGGCAGGCATCGACGACACGGTCGCCTTCGCCACGAAAGTAGCGATGGCCAAGGTGATGGTCCGCCGAGCGATCGACGACCGGATTCCGTTCGGCTGGGTGACTGCAGATGCCGCTTACGGCTTCAGTAAAGGCTGGCGTTTCGAGCTCGAGCAGGCCGACGTCTTCCACGTCATGGCCACCACCCGGCACGACACCGTCGTCACCCGCTGGGCGATCGACCACCCCGTCCACGACCTGTTTCCCGGCCTGCAACGGCAGAAGTGGAAACGGCGTTCCTGCGGTGAGGGAGCCCACGGCCGGCGGATCTACGACTGGGCCCGCGTCGAAGTCCGTCCCTGGCACCGGCCCGACCGTCGGCACTGGGTGCTGGCCGCAGTGTGAGCCGCCCCGAGGAGATCTCCAACCACATCGCCTACTGCCCCGCCGACACCACGCTGGACGAGCTCATCCGCATCGCAGACAGCCGCTGGGCGGTCGAAGAGTGCTTCCAGTGTGCAAAACAGGAGTGTGGCCTGGACGACTACCAAGTCCGCCGCTACCCAGGCTGGCACCGCCACATGACCCTCGCCATAGCCGCCCACGCCTGCCTGAGTGTCCTGCGGGCCCGCCAGATGGACACGGAGAAAGCAGAAACGGATCCTCCCAGCTCATCCACCTCAGCCTCGCCGAAATCCGACGCCCGATCACCCGCCTCACCAACCGCCGACCCACCCCGACCCACCACATCCTGCACTGGTCGACATGGCGCCGCAGACGACGACACCAAGCCCGCATCAGTCACTACAAACGACGCGGACACAGACCATGACAACTGCCCAGCAATCAGAACAAGCACCGTTGCAGTATTACGAGTTGGTGCGTGATAGCGGGTGAGGTGTCGTGCCAGGTGGATGGCATGATCCCGCTGTGGCGATCATGGTCAATCGGGCGGTGCTGGCGCATCGGCTGTTCACGGGGATCTCTCGGTCTCATCTTGCCTGTCTGGTCGAAGAGTTGGCCGAGCCGTGGCAGGCCGGGGTCGAAGGTCGTCGGCATGCGACGCGGGGCGGGGCCAGGAAGCGGGCCGCGGGTGCCGGCGCCCGCCATCAGCTGGTGTTCGTCGACAGGCTGGTGGCCACACTGATCCATCTGCGGCACGACCTGCCGCACTCGGTGCTGGGCTTGCTGTTCGGTGTCGACCGTTCCACGGTCACCCGGGCGATCGGAGAGGTGCGCACGCTCCTGGCGGAGCGGGGGTGCGCGGTTCCCGACCGTCCCGGCCTGCGGCTTCGGACGCTGACGGATGTATTTGCCTCTACCCAGGCCGAAGGCATCGAGCTGCGGCTGGACGCCACCGAGATCCAGGTCCGCCGACCACCGGCCGGCCGCGGCGGACGTCGTGCCTTCGTCTCGGGCAAGAAGAAGCAGAACACGATGAAGGCCACCGTGATTGCCGACTGGCGAGGCCGCACGTTATGGGCCGATGCCCTGCGACCTGGGCGTATGCACGACGCCACGGCCGCCCGCGACGAAGGCATCTGCGTCTGCTTCCGGCACTTCCCCGACGTCGAAGTCCTCCCGGACGAGGCTACCTCGGCCTGAGCCGCGACCACCGTGGCCAGGCGATCGCACCGCCCAGAAAACCGTGGCCGGGAGCATTGCCCGGCAGAGCCGAGCAGTGGGAACGGGACCGCCACGGGCACTCGTCCGACCGCATCACCGTCGAACACGCCCTTGCCGATCACAAACGCTGGAAGCAACTGACCCGCTGGACACACCAGCGAGATGTCCTGCCCGACACCTACCGCGCCATCACCGGTCTCGTCTCCGACCGCACCGCCAACATCTGAAAACCGGCCACGGCACAGCCGAACACACCTCACCCGCTATCACGCACCAACTCGTTAGCCTCAGCTCTGTCCAACGGGGACGGACGCCGTAAGAGCCACCGTTCTCACGGCGTACAGGGCGGGTCCGGCGGGCAGTCGAAGGATGCCTGAGCCGGTGGGACGGTCGCACACGGCATCCGTGAGGCCGGGGTCCTGGAGGTCGCCGTGGCGGTCAAGGATCTGTTGGGTGAGGGTGAGGACGCCGAGGGTGAGCCGGACTCCGTTCAGTGCGAGGACAACGGCCCGTCGCGCGCCGCAGTACACGGTGGCGGCCTCGCAGAGCCAACGCGCCTTGGAGCCGGCCAGGACAGCGTCGGGCAGGCTGACACCCCACCCGATCAGAGACTGCTGCACAGTCAGACGGACCTGTAGCGGGAGTTCGGCGTCTGCAGCGGGCAGCGTCCAGATTGTCTGCATGGGTTTCCGGACGGGGCGCAGGCGGCCGTGTGGCGGCAGCCTTACCAGGTCGGGCGGCCAGGGGCGCTCTAAGCTGGGGGACAACTCCGCGTGGAGCGCGCGGCCTTCAGGGGTGCTGTCGGGGGTCATCGGCGATGTCCTCACAGGGCGGGGAGGCTGGCAGCTCCCGGTGCTCGGCAGGGTGGCAAAGCTTCGAGGTGGTGTCGTCGTCGGCCGGACGGCGGCAACAACAGGCCGGCAAGGGGCGACGAGTTGCATGCCTCGTCCACGCTGTCGTCCCGTCCGGCCTTGTGTGTCTGCGAGGGGGGATGGGAGCCGCAGTGCGCCCTCGGAGTGCGTCACGGTGAGGACGATCTCGACTTACCGGGTCTTGCCTAGGGCGTGGAGCACGGAGTTGGCCGCGAGTTTGCTGACGATGAGCTGCCTGTCGGTGCGTGCAGCATCGGGGATGCCCCAGTCGGTGATGTCGCTGGCGACGTGGGTGCGCACTTCGCTCACCGTGCGCGAGCTGGGCCGGGACGAACGCAGGCAGGCAATCGCGGAACAGGATGGAGCGGCGCTGCGGGGTTGCGGTGGGTGTGGCGGGGCGAGAAGACATGGCCCCCGTTTTCCGGGAAGGCGTCACGGTTCACTCACCAGGTCGACTTCAGCCCATATGGTCTCGGTGCCGTCTTTGTGGATGCTGTGGCCAAACTGTTCACCGGTTTCGACGAGTAATCGAAGAAGCCTGAGACGGTCGGGGTCCGCGAGGGAGGCGGGCAGCTCGGCCTCGATGCGGATCCGCCCACCGGTCCGGTTCTGGCTTGGCGGCGTGTTGAGGGTGGCCGTGAGCATGGCGACGATGTCGGTGGCCTTCGAGTTCACGGTTCTCCCACCCACGTCGCATCACTCAACGTATTTCTAATGCATTAGATTGGGGCTGATGCATTAGGTTGTCAACCGATATGCGTGAAAGGGAACTTGAATCACCCGTACAGGGAGTCCGCATGGGCCTCGTCGAGCCGCCGCAGCACCAGCAAGTCGCTGACGACCTGCGCCGTCGACTCGCCGCCGCAGAATGGCGGCCCGGCGACCGCCTGCCGTCCCGGGCTCATCTCGCCCAGCAGTACGGTGTCGGTACCAACGTGTTGCAGAAGGCCGTGGAACGCCTGATCACCGAAGGGGTCCTGGAAGGGCGGGCCGGATCGGGCACCTACGCCGCTCCGCTGCGCGAGCGGCGCCGCATGGTCCGCTCCCGGCCTCGCGAGCACCGCGGCGGAAGCCCCTTCCTCGCCGAGATGGACAAAGGCAGCCGCAGTGGTGCGTGGGAAGCCCATACCAAGGTACGTACGCCGGCCCCCAACGACATTGCCCGCCGTCTGGGGATCGCGACAGGTGATCTGTGCGTACGCACCGATTACGAGTTCCTCGCCGACGGGCGCCCCGCCCAGCTCTCGGTCAGCTGGGAACCCATGGCCATCACCGGCCAATCCCCCATTATTCTCCCTGAGATGGGGCCGCTGGCCGGCAAAGGCATCGTGGAGCGAATGCAGTCGATCGGCGTCACCATCGTGCGAGCCGTTGAAGTGCCCCGTCCGTGCCGAGCCAGCCAGGAGCAGGCAAATCTATTGGGTATCAACCTCGGTGACCTGGTCCTGAGCATCGAGCGCACGTACTACGACGACAC
This sequence comes from Streptomyces sp. NPDC044106, assembly GCF_056433985.1. NCBI lineage: Bacteria > Bacillati > Actinomycetota > Actinomycetes > Kitasatosporales > Streptomycetaceae > Streptomyces > Streptomyces sp. NPDC044106. The sequence continues at coordinate 6,575 of NZ_JBWKFZ010000031.1, read as the reverse complement.
CGGACGCGCGGTCGAAACGGCGGACATCACTGTCGCAGACGTCCGCTGGGAAGTCGCGTACGAGATCAGTATCGACCCGCTGGACTCCAAGCTCTTCGCGCCATAGACCAAACACCATTCAATGAGGCGCAGCCACCCCCGACGTCGATGGGGGACGGCGGACCAGTTGCGCCAGGTGTCGTTTGGGCCCGGTACACAGTGCGGGCAGTAGGTGATCGCATCGCCCCAGAACGCGGCACCCCCAGTCGGAACGTGGGTGAGGCATACGTCGCCGAAACTCAGCAACAGGGGCGAACAGGAGCTTCTCGTTCCCTCAAGTACGTAATAGATACCTTCGGTGCCCGTGTGCAGAGGTTCCCCGCTCGCTGCTTTCGGTGGCCGCTGTTCCTTGGTCGACCGCGCCCCGACACCCGCACCGACGGACGCAAAAGCTTCACCTGGACCGACTACAGAGACCTGCTCCAGGCCGCCCACCAGCAGCTCGGCGGCCCGATCGTGCTCATCTGGGACAACCTCAACACTCACCTGCCAGCCGACCTGCGCCGCTACACCGCCGACCGCGACTGGCTCACCGTCTACCCGCTGCCCTCCGTTGCTGCCGCCCTGGCCCGAGCGGTCACCCGGGCCGAAGTCTGTGGCCGACCGGCTGTGCCTGCAGGGCATCCTGTACGTCCGGCACCAGGACATCGCCTGGCAACTGTTGCCCTTGAAGCCCGGCTTCGGCTCCGCACAGACATGCTGGCGACATCTGGAACGCCAGTAACAGGCAGGCGTGTTCGACGAGTCGCACCGCGTCCTGCTCGCGAACCTGAGAGCGGCCAGCGACCTCGACTGGACTCGCACGTGCAAGACGGCTGTACGCCTTGTCGCCCAGGAGGGACTCGGAGCGACGGTGGGGTGGACCGGACGTCCGGCGAGCGTGATGCCGCGTCCATCGTAGATCGGGTGGCGACTCCCGGGCTGCCCCCACCGCGAACTGCGCAAGCGTCGGATCGTCCGGTCGGTGCAGCGGTGGCGACGGGCGTGGGACAAGGACGGTCCACGGGCCCTGCAGTCGACCGGCTCGGTCTCAACGCCGCGGCTGGCTGCGGTGCATTTCACCCAATTGGAGCGGGAACTGGCCAAGGGGCCCGTCGCGCACGGCTGGCCTGCCCAGCGCTGGACACTCTCGCGGGTCAAGACCGTGATCGGGCGGCGCTGCCATAAGAGTTACACCCTGCAGGGTGTGCCCAAGCTGTTGATCAGGAACGGTACTTCCTGCCAGGTGCCGGCCAGACGGGCCGTCGAACGTGACGAGGCGGCCATCACCGGCTGGGGGGGAAGGAGACCTGACCGCAGGTGGAAGCACCGCGGCGGCGCTCGACGCCCGGATCGTCTTTGAGGACGAGTCCGGTTGCTCGATGGGCTCTGCCAAGATTTCCGTGAGAGGTGACATTGGGTCACTTGCTCAAGCGAGCAGTACCCGCTTCCGGAGCAGCGCGAAGCTGGCTCGTCCGTACATCTGACGCTTGAGCATCTTGATCCGATTTACGTGTCCTTCGACGGGCCCAGAACTCCAGGAGAGAGCCAGTCCAGCAACGACAGCTTTCTCGTCACGCCGTAATCCGTCAGCCAGGGCGACCATTGTGGGAAGCCCGCTGGAACTGACGGCACTGAGCCATTCTTTAAGGTTCTCGCCGGACAGATTGCAAAGCATGCGGGCGAAGGTATGGACGTGGTCGCGGACAGTTGCCAACTCCGGGCAGCGGTGCAGGGCTTCATCGAGTTGTTGTTTCTCTGTCGGGTTCAAACGATCTGGATGCCACATGATCCAGTTGGTCACCTGTTGCGGCTTGAGGACGGGTATTGGTGAACGGATCGATCCCAGAGATGTCCGAAGGGGATGCAGGTAGTGCCGAACTGCTTGTGCAGTACGCCCTGGGTAGCCTAGCTCGCATATTTCGCGATACAGGAGTGAGGCGTTGGTGCAGCCTTCGTTCCAACGGCGAATTAGATAAGGCTTGTAGTCGTCCAGTGGTGTTGTGCGCATCGCCCCGTCGATGAGTCCATCCGGTACCTCTGCGCGGGCATAGCGCCGTGCTGTTGACCGGCCCATTCCAAGTTCCCGGCTGATATCGCTGATTGAACGGCCCCGTGCGAACAGTCGCTGAACCTCTCGGTGGCGTTGACGGGTTCGAGTCGCGAGCCACTTCTCACGGCCGGTGTCAGGGTCGACCGTGGATGGAGGAGCGGTGGCCAAGCGTCTGGTAGAGGGGGCGGTCAGCGCCGGTGGGACGAGGCAGGCGCGATGGGCGATGACGGTTCTCTCGACAGCGTGCGCGAGGTTGTCCCAAAAATGCCAGCGATCAGCTACTTGTAGTGCTTGAGGCGCACCCGCTTTCGCCGCTTCAGCGTAGCCGCCTGCCCGGTCCCTGCAGAGTATTTCGACACCCGGATGCTCGGACAGCCAACTGGCTACCAGTTCTTTCTCCCGCCCTGGCAGCAGATCCACGACCTCGTGACTTTCGGCGTTGACCAGGACGGTCCCGTACTTCCTGCCGCGTTTGGTCGCGAAATCGTCTACCCCCAGAACTCTTGGCTCCAGCAAGGGAGGATCAGGCAATGCAATCACCATGTTGAGCAAGGTGGTTCGGCTGACGGTGACGTGGAGTGCCGCTGCCAGTCTGGCGCCAGCCCGGCCGGCGAGGGCCAAAGCTATTTCGTGAAGCATGGCAGCCAGTGTGGTAGTGCGCCGTCCGTAAGGAACAGTCAGGCCGTCAATCTGTTCAGTAAAGGACCGGCGTCTGCACTCAAGTGCATCGCAGGAAAGTCGGCGCACGGATAGTTGAACAACCACGGAGCGTCCGCCTACGGGAGCGTCATCCAGACTTCGTTGATACCAGCTGTGCACACGAACGGAATTCGCACCGCAGTCTGGACATGGACGCGCAACTTCACGGGCACGCGCATCGACCCGTACTACGCACCCGACTAACGACACCCTCCCCACCAGCACCGCAGCCAGATGCGGGAACAACACACGAAGCAAGTTGTCGCACACACTCGACGATGCCAGCGAAGTGACCCAATGTCATCTCTCACGGAAATCTTGGCAGAGCCGCTCGATGACGCCGCCCGCCTCCCGCACCTGGGCCCGGCGCGGGCACACCTTCGTGATCGGGGCCCGCGGACGCTCCCGATGCAACATCTCCATAACGGCGCTGACCTGCTACAACCCCGGCGAATGCTCCAGGCTGATCTACCGGCCCCGCCGTGACGAGGGTCGGCACGACGGACACAAGAGCTTCGCCTTGACCGACTACCGCGACCTGCTGATCGCCGCCCACCACCAACTCGGCGGCCGGATCGTGCTCGTCTGCGAGTTCAATCTCAGTAGTAGTTCACCGCCATTCCCTGCCCGTCGCATCGAAAGGCAGCATCACGACGACAGCCCACAACTCCAACACCCCGCGGAGGTTGGCGCCTCCAGGCGAGACCTCTATGCCGCGGCGTAGCTGAGGAGGAGATCCTGAGTGCGCTCCAGGTCCCGCTCCGTGCGCAGCTGCAGTTCCAGGTCTCCCGGGCCGTGGTGGCCGAGCCACGTCACGTCCCGGGTGAAGCCAAGGATGAGGTCGACTTCGTTTGGGGTCGGCCTTGAGGTAGACGAGGATCTTGGTCTGCTGCGGCGGACAGACGCTGGCGAAGTTCCGCAGCCGTCGGTAGGCACCGTACTGCTTGCGCTGGACCCGGGCGAGGCCGTCCCCGAGCCCGACCAGGACCTCGTCGACCGCCTGGGCCAGCTTGGCCATCGCACCGTCCTGCTTCCGCACCGGCACCCCGGCCGCACGGAGGCGTACCGGCTTTGCCGGGGTGGGTGCTCCGACACGGAACCCACGGTCTCAAGGCCGAAGTGGTCGCTGCCGAAGTGCCGGTAGCGGACCAGGTCGATCGAGCGCCGGTGCTCGCGCACGGCATGCGCGTCGTAGCGGGTGAAGTCGTCGGCCACGCAGATCAGCCGGGGTGCGCTCCACAGGGTCTGGGACTTCGCCCGGATCGCCGTCATCGCCTCGTCCAAGGAAGCGGCGAGGGCGGCCGGGGCCTCGACGGGTGCACGTATGTAGCGGTACACGGTCGCGATCCCGATGCCGAACCCGGCGGCGAGATGGGCGTAGGTGTCACCGCACCCTAGGTGGGCCAGGGCGAGCAAGACCTGACGTGCGGCGGGAAGATGCCACCACCGCGTCCCGATCTCTTGCCGCCGGGCTGTCAGTTGCCTGAGTCAGGAATCGCCAGATGTGGCTGGGCAGATCAATCGAGGACGGGTAGGCACGCATGCGAAGCTCTTGGCGGACACGGGTGATCTTGGTCTAGAACCCGACTACCAGGAGCTTCGTCGTTACGCAGGACGATCCAACTCGCGATCAGCGCAGCCAACTTGGCAAGTGCTCACCGTTGCCTTCCCTGTCGCTGCTGGTCGCTCAGGTCGCTGCCGCCTCAGGCGCCGCCGAGCAGGCGCGAGAGTCCCTGGTCGAGGGCGAGGCTCTCCTCCTGGCCACCTGCGGGCATCACGGCGTACGACTGCGCCAGAAACCGGCACAGCACCATCTTGTCGAACTGCACCAGGGCCAGCCCCTGGTGCGAGCGGAACTCAATGACCGTCCGCGCCCGCCCGCACGGCCAGATGTGCACGTCACCGCCGCCCGCCGGCGCACTCATCCCCTCCTCCAGGAGCTGCCGGGCGAACATCCAGGTGACCTCCGCACCGTCGAGCGACGCCTGCGAGGGGAAGACCATCTGGATGGCCACTGGGTCCTCCGCTGAGTAGCGCAGGGTGACGGGCAGGGCACGTTCGCGACCCGCGGGGGTGATGAGACGGGCACGTGCGGGCTGTTCGAGGGTGACGACCATGAGCGGGGCTCCACTTCTGGCTCTTCTACACTCGGTATGCGGATGCAGTGACTCCTGTGCCTCATGACCCCCGGTAAAGGGGGGGCATTACACCGACTTCCCGAGATACGTATGCGACTTCCGCCAGTCATCGATCTTCACTTGGACATTCGCTTCTTAGAGTTGGGGACTCTCGAAGTGGAATCAAGAAGGCGCTGCACCATACTGCCTCGTCAATAATTCCTTGCCTCCACTGATACGGACCGAGCGAATCGTCAAGCAGCCGAGACCCCAAAGGAATCCACAAAGAAGCGAGCGGAGGACATGGACGCCGATCTCGATTCAAGAGCAGGGCCTACGCCAGCTTCCACACGTCAACTTAGTTAATTCTGAGCAAGCCAACGAAGGCCCGGCCGCAGATGAGGGGGCCATGGCGGCCAGTCAGGCCTTTCGAAACCTGATCCTAAGCGGCCTTTCGATCAGGGGCTACCGCGAACATCAAATATCGCGATAGGTAATACCTTTCACGGCGCGGGGCCAGGTCTTCGGGGACGAGGTGCTGGCCACCGCGATCCTTGACCGTCTCCTGCACCACTGCGAGGTCGTTCCGATCAACGGCAACAGCTATCGGCTCAAGAACCGCCTCCAGGCCATCGAGCGGGAAACCGAAGTGGCCTAGTGGGTGTCTGAGAAGCCCCGTTCAGGGCAAGCGGGTTGGTAGTCGCTGCGCTGATGGAGACCGAGATGGCCGGGGAACGGCGCGCGTATCCGACCGACCTGTCCGACGTGGAGTGGGCAGTGCTGGCACCGCTTGTGCCGCCGCCCAAACCAGGCGGGAGACCGTCGAAGCACCCCCGCCGCGAGATCATCGACGCCCTGGCCTACTGGATGCGGGCCGGCTGTGCATGGCGACTGCTGCCGCACGACTTTCCGCCGTACCAGACCGTCTACCACTACTGGCGGCAGTGGCGGATCGAGAGCCGCTGGGAAGAAATCCTCGCCGCACTGCGAGCCAGGGAACGTACTGGCCAGGGCCGTGAACCCACCCCGAGCGCCGGAGTGGTGGACAGCCAGAGCGTCAAGGCCACTGAACGCGGCGGCTGGCACGGATACGACGGCGGCAAGAAGGTGCTGGGCATCAAGCGCCACCTCCTCGTCGACACGTTCGGCCTGGTTCTGGCGGTCTGTGTCAGCCCCGCGAACGTCAGCGACCGCGACGGTGCCGCCGTGCTGCTGGCCCGGTGCGCAGGCAAGTTCCCGCAGCTCCGGCACGTGTGGGCAGATCAGGGGTATCGCGGCCGGGACTTCCTGGACTGGGTCCGTGAGGAAACCGGGATCACCATCCAGATCGTGCAACGGAAGGACGGTGGGTTCCGGCACACCTGGGCCAAGGCGGACGCGCCGCCGCGCGTGGTGCCGATGTTCACAGTGGTCCCGCGCCGGTGGGTCATCGAGCGGAGTTTCGCCTGGCTGGGCCGATACCGACGGCTCTCCAAGGACTACGAGTACCTGGCGAGCAGCCAGGAGAACGCGATCTACCTGGCAACAGTCATGCTGCTACTACACCGCACAGCGGCAAGAACCCAGCCCTGAACGGGGCTTCTCAGACACCCACTAGGAGCTGTCCTGGCGATCACCCGTAGGGTGCCTCGGTGGTACTTTGCCCGGAAGTCGTGGGAGGGGTGGGTAGGTCGGTGGATAGGGAGTTG
>NZ_JBWKFZ010000030.1:0-60462 GCF_056433985.1 Streptomyces sp. NPDC044106 | reverse complement strand
GACAGCACGGCCCATTCATCATCGGAGAGTTCATGACGGCGCACCACGGCAAACATGATCCATCACACAAGACGATCTTTGAAGACGCCCCCTAGTACTCCACGAGCGCGCCGGCATCACCAGGGCTCCGCGGCACCGAGAGAGCTTGGGCATCCCACCGAAGGATCGCTGTTCTGGTGGGTGGCTGTGGCGCTCCGGAGGGCGGCCGGGTGGTGGTGGCGCGACAGGCGCTCGGTATTCAGACTCCACTATGTGCTCGCCATGGCCTCTGACCTGTGACTATGGTGAAAATGACCGCAGCTCCGGAGTGCGGGACCGATACCGGGGGCAGGCCCGGGATGATTCCTCCCGCGCGGGCGACGCATATGCCCGCGAGGAGAGGATAGTTGGGGGCCAGAAGCACACTCCTCGGGTAGCGGGCCGTCGCTTGATGGCTTCGCGGTCGCCGACTCGTGGCCTGGACGCAGCACGGCTCATGTTCCAGGCCCCCGGGTGGGCTGCGTGCGGAAGGGGCGAAAGCGTGCCGTACAGGAAGACCGCTGTGCTGGTGGGGTTGTTGTTCCTCTCCTCGACGCTCACCTTCGCCGTCGGCAGCTCGCTCCTTGAGGACTACTTCTCCGGCACGGACTCCGGAGAGGGCAGGCTCCTCGCGGGCGTGCTGCTGGAGAGTTGCACGGGTCTTGCGGTCGCCGGGATCGGCGTCGCGCTGTTGCCCGTGCTGCAGCCGCACGGACGGCGCCTCTCGGCCGGGTATCTGGCTCTCAGGTGCGCGGAATGCGCTGCCATCATTGCGTTCGGCTGCTATTTCCTCGTGAGTGAGAAGGAGTTGTCGGATTACGAGCCGCTGGTCTACGTGGTCTCCGGGGCCGGCGGTCTGGTCCTGTCCTGCCTCCTGCTGCGTTCCGGGCTGGTCGCCCGGTGGCTTGCGGTACTCGGACTCGTGGGTTACGCCGTGCTGCTGGCGGGAGCGGCGAGCGACCTGCTGGGGCTCGTGGACATCAACTCCGGTGCCGCGATGGCCTTCCTCGTTCCTGGTGGCTTGTTCGAAGCGGTGCTCCCGCTGCTGCTGATCTTCAAGGGGTTCCGCCTCGTCGTGCCGAGACCCGGCACGGCCGGTCGTGAGGAGCGGCCGACGCCCGAGGGAGCCCGCGGATGACCTCGCCCAACGGGACCTCGGGGGCGGTCCGCGACGCCGCTCTGGTCGCGGGAACGGGCATCCTGGCCATGGCCCCGTTGGCGGTATTCGCCAATTTCGGCGTGCTGGAGAACCTTGTCACCGAGGGCGACGCGGCACGAACCGCCCAGGACATCCGCGCCTCCGAGATGCTGTTCCGCCTCGGCGCCGTCGCCCTGCTCCTGGTCGCTGTCCTGGACGTGGTGGTGGCCTGGGCACTGCGGGTCTTCTTCCAACCGGCGCACAAAGACATCGCGACGCTCGCGGCCTGGTTCAGGCTCGCCTACGCCGCCGTGCTCCTCGTCGCCGTCACCCAACTCATCGGGGCGCTGCCCCCGGCCAAGGACGCCGGGCCCCTGGGGGCGTACCGTGCGGACCAACTGAACACCGAAGCACTCATGCGCATCGATGCCTTCCACGACATCTGGGACGCCGGGCTCATCTTCTTCGGCGTCCACCTGCTGCTGCTGGGATTTCTCGCCTTCAGGTCGGGCTACGTCCCCCGGGTGCTGGGCCTTCTGGTGGCCCTCGCGGGGCTCGGCTATCTCGTGGACAGCCTCGGCGCCTTCCTCTCCTCCGGGTACTCGGCCGAGGCGGCCGTGTTCACGGGCGTAGGCGAACTCATCCTGATGATCTGGCTCCTGACCAAAGGCAGGAACATCGGCTCACAGCTCCCCATTCAGGCCGAGGCGGCGCCCTGAGGGGACATTCTGCCGCGGGACCCGTCACACCGGCTCACCGCCGCCCGGCGGTGGCCGAAGCGATGCGAGCGGTGTCACTCGAATGGCTCTTGAGTCGTGGCAGCCGAGCCGAAGGTCAGCGGCTGCTGGGCCGTTCGGTATCGCGGGGTGGACCGTTCAGGTGGGTGGGCTGTTTCGGTCCTGAGGCCGGCCGGAGGCATCGGCTACGCGCTGGGGAAGTACCGGTTGAAAGATGAGGAGTCGACTGCCATGGGGCCGGTGAACGGCTGGTCCAGCTGGTAGATGAGCAGCACAGTCAGGGTGATCAGGCCGGTGAGACCCATCACCATGACGACATGGGTGACGCTGCGCTGAATGCCGAACATGAACATGAAGGCGATGGTGAGCAACCCGCCGCCCAGCAGGCCGAACCACAGGACCGGTGACAGGCCGTTACGTGCGTCCGCCTCCCGGCCCCGGCGCGCGTCCCCCATCACCCAGAGCTGGGTGACCACTTCTCGCATGGTGACCTGCTCCATTGCTTGCGCGTCACCGGGCACCCGGTTCGCAGCGCGCACGTCCTGAAGCAGGCGCCAGCCTTCCTGCCCCGGAGGTTCTCCTGTCGCCATGGCCGGGAGCTCGGTGCGCACCGCGTGGTGTACATACTGCGTCACGCTCTCGCGCAGGTGCACCGCATCGGCCCCGGGCAGGCCGTCGGCGAGCTGGTAGATCTCGTGGGCCGCGTTCGCCTCGTTCTGGACGTGCTCCTCCGCGCTGGACCTGCCCTCCCAGACAGACACCAGCGACAGCCCCAGCAGCAACGCGTACAGGACGCCGACCATCATCGCGATGTACTCGGCCACGTCCTCCCGCGGTTCGGCGTCGGTGTTCGGCCAGTAGCGGTGGCGCAGGAGCACGCCCGCGGCCGCGAGCATGGACACACCCAGGACCAGCGCGATCGTTTCGGTCATGAGTGCTCCTTCTGCGTACGGTGCGGCTACCGGGGTGTCCGTACGTCACTTCGGACGCGAGCGGAGCAGGACGGCTGCCAGGACCGCCGGAAACACCACGAGAAACAGGATGGCCACCAGGCCGGTCCCGGTGGGCCCGTGTCCTGGACGATAGAGGCGGTCCAGGAGCTCCACATCTTGGACGGCTTGTGGGGGACGCACCGGTGTCACGATGGAGGTATCCGGGTCCAGGAGCGGCGGCGGGACCACCGCTTCCAGGAGGGGCGGCCGGACTGCCGTGGCTGGAGGTCGCGGGAGAGCCGGTGGGGCGAGGGGGGCTTCCGGGGCCGCCGGGGCCTCCGGGGCCTCCGGGGCCGCTGGGAAGAGGCCCGGTGGCGCGAGCGGGGCCGCCCCTGGGGGTGCGGGGAAGGGATCTCGTGGCGCAGGCGGGGTCCCTGGTGGGGCGAGGAAGAGGCCTGGCGGGGTGAGCGGGATCCCCGGGGGCGCGATGAGGAGACGCGGCGGCGCGAGCCGGGCCTCCGGGCGAATGGGGAGCGGGCCGGGCGCGGGCGCCACGGGGGCAGGCCGCGCGCCAGGGGGAGGAGGAGCGGTCCGCTGCCCGACCCGGGCTCCGCGCGCAGGGGGAGGGGGAGGCGGAGGCCGAACAGGTGCGGCCTGCAGGGTGAACCGCACCGAGGAGTGCGCCGTGAGGCGCGGGGGAGGGACCAACGCGCCGGTACGTCCTAGCGTTCGGGTGAGGTCGTTGCCTTCGGCGAAGCCCCTGCTCTCATAGGTGCCCGGTGCCGCATGAGCGATGGACCGGCATGACGCGGAGCGCCCGGGAGCGATCTGCGGCACCACCGGGTGGCCGGCCCCGCAGTCGATGACCTTCGCCTCCGGCAGCGCGTCGCTTACGCGGACCTGGTGAACGGTCAGGTCCCCCCGGTTCGTGACGGTGTAGTGGAGGACGCCCTGTTGCGGGGCCACCTCGACCGTCTGGACGAGGGCCAGGGCTCCTCCGACCCCCCGGTACCCCGCCCGTGCGCGGGCCCGGGACTCCGTGTTCGAGGCGCGGACATCGCCGACGGCGGTGACGTCCGCAGCCTGGACGCCCGGCCTGGCCGGTGTCTCGGCCGCGCACGTGGCCGAGCTGAGACCACGCAGCATCGCCACGGTGCCGCGTCCTCCGCAGTTGACGGCCACGCCCCGGGGGAGGGCGGGGTCGGTCACCCGCACGTTCAACAGGTCGGCTCCCGTGCGGTTGATCAGGCGGTAGACCTTGTGCACGGGGTCACCGACCCGGATGCCGGGATTGAGTGCCCCGGCGCCGGTCCGGGAGTTGACGGTCACTTGCAGTGCCAGGCCACCGTTGCCCGCACCGTCGGCCTTTGCGTGCCCTCCACCGGGCACCATGACAGCGCAGGCCAGAATCAGCAGTGCGGCTACGTGGAAAAGCCACATGAACCCCTTCTTCCAGCGGATACGCATGCCGCCATGCTCGACGAGGACCACATTTCACATGGAACGGAACGCGCCTTCCGTGTCCGTTGCGGTGTGATAATCACCCTCATGGTCTCGTGCGGGTCTTACCTGATCGGCGCGGCGGACCCCACCGCGAGCCCCGCGAGCAGCGCCCTGACGCCTGCCGCCCGGCGCGCCCTTCCGCCACTGCCACTCCCACAGGGCGCCACGCGCTCGGCCTCTCGGTGGTCGGCGTGGGGCGGATGGATGAACGAAGTGGTCTGACCGGGCGATCGTGCCCACGCCGAATGATCAACCCTCGGAGTGGGGAGCAAGCTGGACTGAGCTCGGGTGGCGGAAGGGACGCGGGCCGGGGCCGAGGTCAGGGGGCGATGTTGCTTCAGCGGTTGCGGTACAGGTTCGACAATGTCATGGCGCGCGGGACGCCGGCACTCATCGGCGTACTGGCTGTTGCCTGCTGTGTACTCGTGTTGTTCAACGGGGCGCTGTTGCTGTTGCTCGCTCCCGCGGAGGCGCCTTCGGAGGGTGGCAAGTCGTGGCTGTGGTCCGGTTTCCTGCGGGTCATCAGCCCAGCGGTGGTCGCCAGGGACAGGGGGTCGACTCCGTTCCTGGCCGCTGCGGTGCTGATGGCTTTCGGCGGCATCTTCCTGATGAGCACGCTGATTCCGGTGATCAGCGCGGGGCTCCAGAACCAGCTGGCCCGCTTGCGCCGAGGCCGTTCGGTCGTGGTCGAGAGCGGGCACACGGTCGTGCTGGGCTGGTCTCCGCACGTCTATACCGTGCTCTCCGAGCTGGTGGAGGCCAATCGCAACCAGCGCCGTGCGTGCGTGACCATCCTCGCGGAGAAGGACCGTCCGGAGATGGAAGCCGCGATCCGGGAACGGGTGGGAAATACCGCCACCACCAGGGTTGTGTGCCGCAGCGGTGACCCCACCGACCCGGTCGACATCGCGATCGTCAATCCGTCGAGCGCACGCTCGATCATCGTGATCCCGCCGGAAGGCGACGATCCTGACATCGCGGTCGTCAAGTCACTGCTGGCCGTGGGGAGCAGCCGGACTCCGCGGGGCCGGGGGCGGAATGGGCAGAGCGCTCCGGTGATCGTGGCCAGCGTCCAGGACGCGCAGAACCTGTCCGTGGCGCGACTGGCCGGCGGTGCCACCTGTCATGTCATCAGCGCTCAGGGGTTCATCTCCCGGTTGATGGTGCAGATGGGCCTTCAATGCGGGCTGTCCGCGGTCTATACCGACCTGTTGGACTTCGAAGGCGATGAGATCTACATGCAGCCGCAGCCCGAGCTGGTCGGACGGACCTTCGGTGAGGCACTGATGGCCTACGGGGCCTCGTGCGTGATCGGGTTGATGGACGCGTCCGGCCGCGTACGGCTCAACCCTCCCCACGACACGGTGCTCCGCGCACAGGACCAGATCGTCGCCATCAGCGAGGACGACGGCACAGTGCTGCTGTCCGAAACGGTGCCGGTCGTCGACGAGACGGCGATCTCACCACCCGGTGTTCTCGCGCGGCCGGGCCGCCCGGTTCTGATGATCGGCTGGAGTCGACACGCGCCTCACATCGTCCGCCAGCTCCAGGCGCAACTTCCTGCCGGGTCCCGGGTGGACGTGATCGCCGACACAGACCTCACCGGCGCCGAGAGAGTGCTCACAGGCGCTGGCGAGGGTGTCCCGGAGGTGTCCTTCCGCCAAGCCGACACCACCCGTCGTGAGGTGCTGGAGTCCGTCGACCTGGGTGCCTACGACCACGTCATGGTCATCTGCCCGAATGAACGGGACCCGCGCGACTCGGATGCCCGCACTCTCACCACCTTGCTGAAGCTACGCGATCTGGCAGCTCGGCACTCCCACGATTTCTCCCTCGTCACGGAGATCGCCGACGACCGCAACCGCGCCCTGGCCCGGGCGGCGAAGGCGGACGATTTCATCGTGAGCAGCGAGCTGGTGAGCCTGTGCCTTGCACAGCTCTCCGAGAACCCTCATCTGGGCCAGATCTTCGACGAGCTGTTCGGACCGCAGGGCGTCCAGATCAGCCTGCGCCCCATGGCCGGCTATGTACGGACCGGGGTGGACACCGACTTCTACACGGTGACCACCGCGGCCTCCCGGTGCGGTGAGATCGCCATCGGCCACCGGATCCACGGCCGTGCCCAACTCCCGCCCGACTACGGGGTACTGATCAACCCCGACAAGGCGGCACGCGTCAGCTACACCAAGGACGATCAGATCATCGTCCTGTCGGCAGGAACACGCGACGAACCCTGAGCGCGGCGGGCAGCAAGTTGCCCAGACCCAGAGGCGGAACCGGAGTTGGAGCCGGAGCCGGGGCCCGAGGAGAAGGGCGTATGGCCGACCGGGTGACCCGCGCTCTTTGGTGTGGTGTCCCGGCCAGGACAACACGGTCGCCGCGCGAGGCTGTGACCATGAACGCACAGCCTTCCAGACGCTCCCTCATGGCCGCGGCCGGCAGCACCACCCTGACCGCCGGCCTCGTAGCCTCCGCCCCCCAGGCGGCCGCTGCGTCCGCTCTCGCGCCGACGGCGCCCAACGCATCGGACAGGGGCGCCGACTGGCAGACCTGCCTGGCAGTCGCCCGGGCCATCCTCGTCCTCGACGAGAACAACCGGCCCCTCACTCCCGCGTACACCGACATCCTGCTCGGCGAGGGCCTGCCCCGCGGGCGCGAGAGCAAGAAGGTCCTGGTCATCGGGGCCGGTCCGGCCGGCATGGTGGCCGCCCACCTGCTGCGCGAGGCCGGGCACGACGTCACCGTGCTCGAAGCCAACGCCAACCGGGTGGGCGGGCGCATCAAGACCTTCCGCACCGGCGGCCATGAGAACGCCGAGCAGCCGTTCGCCGACCCCGCTCAGTACGCGGAGGCCGGAGCGATGCGAATCCCCGACAGCCATCCCCTGGTCACCGGGCTGATGGAAGCACTCGGCCTCGAGCGTCGCCGTTTCCACCTCATCGACGTCGACGCCTCGGGAAGACCCGCGAACCGCACATGGATCCACGTCAACGGCATCCGGGCCCGCCGCGCCGACTACCAGGCCAGACCCCGGCGGATCAACCGCTCCTTCGGGGTCCCCGCGCGGCACGAGAACACCCCGGCTGCCGACCTGCTGCGCGCGGCACTGGCACCGGCACGGGCACTGGTCGACGGCAAGAGAGGCCGCGCCCTCGTCGAGGGCTGGGCCAGCGTGCTCCACACGTACGGGCACTGGTCGATGTACCGCTACCTCAAGGAACGAGCCGGACTCGACGAGAACACCATCGACCTGATCGGTACCGTCCAGAACCTCACCTCACGCCTGCATCTCTCCTTCCTCCACAGCTTCCTCTCCGCGGCCCTGATCAGCCCGAGCACCGCCTTCTACGAGCTGCCCGGAGGCACCGCCACTCTCGCCGACGCCCTCTACGAACGGGTGGGCGATCTCGTACACCTGGACCGGCGCGCCGTGCGCATCGAACACCGGCCCGGCCATGGCGTCACCGTGCACACCGTCTCCGAAAGCCGCGCGAGCCAGCCCGTGACCGAAGAGTTCACCGGCGACGAGGCGATCATCACCGTGCCCTTCGCCGGACTGCGCCACGTCACCTTCACGCCCGCCATCTCCTACCGGAAACGGCGTGCCATCATCGAAATCCACTACGACGCGGCCACGAAGGTGCTCCTGGAGTTCTCACGCCGCTGGTGGGAGTTCACCGAACAGGACTGGAAACGCGAACTCGACGCCGTACACCCCGGTCTGTACGAGGCATACCGTGCCGGGAAAGCGCCTACGGACGGCTCGTTGCTCGGCGCCCACCCCTCCGTCCCCGACGGCCAGGTCCCCGAGCGCCAGCGCATCCACTACGCAGCACACCGTGCCCCCCAGCCGGACCAGCCCGAGGCGGCGCGGGTCATCGGCGGCGGCTCGATCACCGACAATCCCAACCGCTTCATCTATGAACCCTCCCACCCCGTTCCCGGCAGCCCCGGGGGAGTTCTGCTCGCCTCCTACAGTTGGTCCGACGACGCCCTGAAGTGGGACGCCTACGACGACGAGGAGCGATACCCCCTGGCACTCACCGGCGTTCAGGAGGTGTACGGCCAGCGCACCGAAATCTTCTACACGGGCAAGGGCCGCACCCAGTCATGGATGCGCGACCCCTACGCCTACGGAGAAGCATCCGTCCTGCTTCCCGGTCAGCACACCGAACTCTTCCCCGACATCCCTGCCTCCGAAGGTCCATTGCACTTCGCGGGCTGTCACACCTCCCTCAAGCCCGCATGGATCGAAGGGGCCCTCGAATCCGCGATCCGCACGGCACTGGAAGTCCACACCGGATGACAGCGGACGCCGTGACTCGGACGTACGAACCATGGGTGACGGTTACCTGTTCCGCTCGGCCAGGCCCTTTCGCGCTGCCAGACTCCCGGAAGGGAACGCGCCGGTGGGGCGTGCGCGGAGGCGGGGCGGGGGAGTCGGGGTGGGCGTGGTCGAGGGCGGTGCAGCCGGTCGTGTCACTCTGGACGGTTCGGAGCCAGTGGCGATGAGCCACGGCGTCTCGCACGCACACGCGGCAGCGGAAGACCGGCCGGCCGAACGGCACTACGGCGACGGACCCGGCGAGCAGCGGCGGGGCGAAGGGCCGCCACGTGCGATGCCACGACACGTGGCTTGTGTGATGGACGGTAACGGCCGTTGGGCGCAACGGCGTTCACTTCCCCGCATCGCAGGGCACCGGGCCGCAGAGACCACGGTCATCGACATCATCGAGGCGGCGCGGGCTGCGGGCGTCGGGTGGCTGAGCCTGTACGCCTTCTCCACCGAGAACTGGAGTCGCCCCGGCGCTGAGGTCGACTTCCTGATGCGTTTGGTGCGGCGGGTGGTGCGCAAGCACGCACCGCTGTTGCTCACACGCGGCATCCGCTGCCGCTTCCTCGGAGTCTTGGACCCACGCATCCCCCGTGAACTGACCCAGGACTTCGAGGACCTGGCGGCGCTGACCGCCGACAACCAGGGGATGACACTGACGGTCGCTTTCGACCACGGTGGGCGCCAGGACATCGTCGAGGCCGCACGGTCGCTGATCCGCAGCAAGACGTCTGCCGACGAGGTGACCGAGCGGCTCTTCGCAGCCCACCTGCCGTTCCCCGACACCCCCGATGTGGATCTGGTCATCCGCACCTCCGGCGAGCAGCGCATCTCCAACTTCATGCTCTGGCAGGTCGCCTACGCCGAGTGGATCTTCCCCGAAGCGCTCTGGCCGGACTTCAGGGCCTCAGACTTCCTCACCTGCCTGCATGCCTACCGGCACCGCGACCGCCGCTTCGGCGGTGTGCCGCCCCGGACGAACGGAGACCCATGATGACCGCCGAAAGTACGGGAATGGTCGACGAGGAGCCCCTGTTCGGCCCGCAATCACGGTTCGGCTCCTTCTTCGACGACCCGCGCTGGGCGCTGGCCATCATCCGCGCCACCGTGCTGGAAGCCGCCCATCCACAGATTGGCGCCGCCCTCGTCGACAATTCCACCTTCGTCGCCCACCCTTGGCGCCGACTGCGCAACACCTCCGTCAGCGTGCGGCGCATGTTCGGCGGCGACCCAGCGGCACGCGAACGGGAAGCTGCCCGGCTCAACCGGCTGCACGCCCGCATGAGCGGTACGGATTCCCGCGGCCGTGCCTACGACGCGATGGACCGCCCGACTCGGGCCTGGGTGGTCGCCACCCTCTTCGAGAGCGCCGTCACCATGTATCGACTCAGCGGCCAGCCGCTCGACCAGGACACCATGGAGCGCATGTACGCCGAGTACCGCATGTTTCTTGCAGCGCTCGATGGCGATGCTGCAGAACTCCCCGAAGCACTCACCGACTTCTGGCGGTACTTCGACCGGGTCGTCACAAACGAACTGGAGAACACCGAAGCCGCCCGCGTCATCCTCTACCACCTCTTCGACCATCTGCCCGCCCCGGCACTGCTGGATGGCGCCCCGACACTGTGGGCGGCCGGCCGCGCCGTCGTCGGCCCGCTGCTCGGCGCGATCACCGTTGCCTCGCTGCCCGAGCCCTACCGGCGCCGGGCCGGCCTGCCCGAGATGCCCGGCGCCCACACCCTCATGCAAGGCGCCTACTGCGCCGCCGGGCTCACCCGCTTCCTGCCCCAGGGCTGGATCAACGCCGAGAGCATCATCGAAGTCCTCTCCCTCACGCCCGACAGCGACGACCCCCGCGCCCGGACTGTGGCCGCGCTGCACGCCCGCATGAAACGGGCGTCGGCCCTGCTCCGACTTCTCACACCATTGGGCGGCGACACCGACAGCAATCCCGCCCCGGAGGTTTCGACGGGCGGCGGTGCAGTACGACGCTCGGCGGAAGAGTTTTTCCACAGGGTGCTCGACCAGACCGGCGACGGTCACATCGACTGGCCCGACCTGGCCGCCATGGCCCGCGAACTCTCCACTCGCCTCGACCTGGACGAGCCGGAGGAGACCCGCCTCTACGACGCCTTCGCCGCCTGGTGGCGCGAGCTCCAAGCCGACCTCGACACCGACGGTGACGGCCGCGTCAGCGCCGACGAGTACGCCGCCGCCATCCCCTCCCTCGCCGGACCTGCGCTCATCCGCGTCGCCGAGGTGCTCTTCGACGCAACCGACAAGGACAGCAGCGGAACCATCGACGCCGACGAGTATCGGACCCTCTTCCGCACCGCCTTCCACCGCGACCTCACCATCACCGACGGCGCCTGCGGTCGGAGCGCCTTCGTAGGCGATTTCCTCTCCTTCATGTCGGGTCGCCGCACGGGCGGTCCGTACGACCCCGTCCTCACCGACGCATGAGGTCCGACCGACGAGTCACGTGAGTTGCCAGCAGTGCTCCGCCCCGTCGCGGACTGCGCGGGTGCCGCCGTCGACCGCGATGGCGGACGCCCGCAGGTTTTCAAGCGTTCCGTCGAGCAGGGCGCCAGATCACGGGCCTCGCCGCCGCCATCTGCTGCTACAAACGACTCGTCCGCGTCGCCTCAGTGCCAGGTCTTGAGCCGGGATCAGGCAGTGGGCGCGGTGTTGATCATCCAGTGAGTGAAGGCGGCGTAGCGCTCGGCGGACTCGGCGGCTCCGTCGGCGTGCTCGATCGCGGCGGAGTGCTGGCGCACCTCTTCGAACCGGGACCGGCGTACGCTCTCGTAACGCGCGAGGGCGGGAGCCGTGACGGGTCCCCTCGCCAACTCGGCGCGCAGCACTCCGGCGTCCTCCATGCCCAGGGTGCCGCCCACCGCGATGTGCGGGGACAGGCCATGTGCGGCGTCCCCGATCAGGGCGACCCGGTCCGTGGTCCAGCGCCGCAGCTCGGGGACGAGCATGATCTGGTTCTCCAGGATGGATTCCTCCGGCGTCGCGGCGATCATCTCCAGTAGCTCGTCGTGCCAGCCGGACTCGGCCTCGTTTCGGGCCCGGAGAAGTGCCCGGCCCCTCTTGCTGCCGACCAGTTCACCGGCGTCGAACTGGGGCACGGGTCGCCGAGATTGCTGCGATCGCCACCCGGTTCGGCTGCGACGCGGCGGCCGACCGTGCCGACTCCCTCGCAGCGATCGAGGCGGTGATGCTCGGCGACCACGCACGCGCCGCCACCCTGTCCCAAGCGGTCTTGGACCGGCACCGGTGCAGCCCGATGGCTCAACCCATGCAGTCGGCCGGGTTTGTCCGCAGCCTGGTGTACATCGGCGAGGGTCGCATCGACGAGGCCGTCACCGTACTGGACCACGTCATGGCCGACTGTGATCGGCACGGCGAGCAGTGGTCGCGCGCCTTCGCCGACTACATGTGTGCGCGAGCCGAGTTGGCCCGCGGCCGGGTGGAGGCCGCGTTCGAACACGGCCGGGCCTCGTGGCTCACCAAGCGTCGCCTCGACGACTCGCTCGGGATGGCCGTCGCCCTGGACGTCCTCGCCGCCGCCTCGGCAGCGGCCGCGGACGCCCGGCGGACCGCCCATCTGCTCGGCCTCGCCCAGCAGATGTGGGACACCCTCGGCGCACCACAGATCGGCGTCTCGGAGTGGATCGCCACCCGACGGAGCTGCGAGGAGCAGGCCCGTCGGGCTCTGGGCGACGACGTCTACACCATCGTCTTCCACAACGGCTACCGCACACGTCAGGACGACCCCGACGCACTGACCCATGAAGGGGCGGCGTCCGGGCCTCAACCGGGTCAGTGAAGGTTGGGCAGGACTGCCGTAAGCAGCCGCTCATACGTCCGGGCGAGCCGCCGGAGGGGAGGCGTCAACTCACCTCCGCCGTCGACTCGGCGCTCGCGCGGACCTCCGGTTTGCCGGCGGGACCGGCTTCGCCGGCAACTCAGCCCCTTTGCGCGGCCACTGTTAGCCCGTCAGGTGACCACGAGCCGTCCCACGGTCGTTCCACGAACCTGATCAACGTCATACCTTCGGGGCGAGACAGGGCCCGCGGTGTTCGTTCCGAAGACGTCCGGAAGATCACCTGCTTGCCCTCAACCACAGTTGAGGTCATACGGTCCCCTCACGACCTGCACGGCATGCAGGCTCCGCATCGAAGTACCAGGAGGGAACACCTCATGACGACCCAGCAGATCCCCGACGCCCAACTCGCCGGACAGCCCGCTGCCTACTGGACCGGTGTCGCCTACGAGGCGCTTATCGCGTACACCCGGGCCCAGCAGGCCGAAAAGGGCTACACCCAGCCTCAGTTCTGGCTCCTGCGCAACCTGTCGGAGAACGACATCTCACCCGACGGCAAGGGAATGACCCTGCCTGAACTGCAGGCAGCCATGGCCTCCTACATACGACCCGAGGACGATCTGGCTGCGGAGAGCGAGGTGCTCCTGGAACGCGGCTGGCTGACCCGGGACACCGAGGACCGGCTATGGCTCACCCAAGAGGGGGAACAGGCCCGAGTCGACCTCGCGCGCAACGCCCCCGCAATCCGCGCCGCCCTCCACGAGGGCATCGACGACGCGGACTACGTCACCACGTTGAAGGTGCTTCAGCAGTTGATCCGCAACGCGGGCGGTACGGCCGCCTGACAGGCCCAGGGGCCGGGCAGCGGCCTGACCCCTGGCGACCAAGGCACTGGTCTCCCCATCGCGCACCGCAGACACACTGTGAGTGGCGCTTGGGACAGCGCCGTGTCCTCTTCGGAGGCTTGTTGGCCCGCTCCGCCCCGCGTCTGCGCCTCAGCTCGGCGAACCTGTCATCGACGGCCAGCCGGCATCGGCAGCGTGGCATCAAGGGGACGTAACGACTCTGCCGCATGGCGTCAAGGAGGCGGAAAGACGGTTCGGAGACGGCCGGTTCGGACCGCAGGCTGAGCGGACCAGTCTTGAAAGGGATCAATCCGATGGCCGTCCTGACCACCTCGAATGCTGCCGCTCCGAGCGCCGAGGAACCTCCTGATCCGGGCGCCCGGCACCGGCTGACCGCCGTCACCGGCCTCGCCGCGCTCTCCCTGGACGCGATGGCCTCCGTGGCGTACGGGCCTGAGGCCATCGTCCTGGTCCTGGCTGCCGCGGGTGCCCATGGTCTTGGCTTCACCCTGCCCGTCACGCTCGCGATAGCCGGCCTGCTGGCTGTCCTGGTCGCCTCCTACCGGCAGGTGATCGTGGCGTTCCCCGACGGGGGAGGCTCTTACGCTGTCGCCAAGGCACACCTCGGCCGCCGTACGAGCCTGGTCGCCGCCGGTTCGCTGGTCCTGGACTACGTGTTGAACGTGGCCGTGGCAGTGACGGCCGGTGTGGCCGCCCTGACCTCGGCCTTCCCCGGGCTGTACGGAGACCGGCTGTGGATCTGCCTCGCCGTCCTGGTTCTGATCACCGCTGTGAACCTGAGAGGGATCGTCGACTCCGCTCGCGTGTTCATCGTTCCCACAGCGATCTTCATCGGCGCGATCCTCGTACTGGTCGTTGTCGGCTTGTTCCGGGATGCCCCCGTGTCCACCGCGGCCTCCTCCGGCCATGCCTCCGTGCTCGCGGACAACGCCACCACCGTTGGCGCTCTCCTGCTGCTCAAGGCGTTCGCCTCCGGCTGTTCGGCGCTCACGGGAGTGGAGGCGATCGCGAACGCGGTGCCCTCGTTCCGTGCCCCGGCAGCCAGGCGGGCGATGCGTGCGGAGGTGGCGCTGGGTGGTCTCCTCGGCGTGATGCTGATCGGCCTGTCGGTGCTGATCTCCCGCTTCGGTCTCCAGCCTGTCGAGGGCGTCACCGTCCTCGCTCAGCTCGCCGACGCCTCCTTCGGCCACGCCTGGGGCTTCTACGTGGTGCAGTTCGCGACGGTGGTGCTGTTGGCGCTCTCGGCGAACACGTCGTTCGGCGGTCTGCCGGTCCTGCTGAAGCTGCTGGCCCGCGACAACTACCTGCCGCACGTCTTCGGGCTGAAGGCGGACCGCCAGGTGCACCGGCACGGTGTGGTGTGGCTGGCCGTGGTCTCGGCGGTTCTTCTGGTGTTCTCCGGCGGTGACACCAACACGCTCGTGCCGCTCTTCGCGATCGGTGTCTTCGTCGGGTTCACGATCGCCCAGACCGGCATGGTGCTGCACTGGCGCGGGGAGCGTGGACCCCGCTGGGTGGGCAAGGCTCTGCTCAACGGCCTGGGCGCGCTGCTGACCGGGGTATCCGCGATCGTCGTCACGGCCACCAAGTTCCATGACGGGGCATGGCTGATCGTCATCGCCCTGCCGCTGCTCGTCGCCCTCTTCGAGCAAGTCCACCGGACGTACGGACGCATCGGTGAGCGTCTCGGCATCGGCCGCATTCCGGAGCCCCCGCGCCAGCAGCGCTCCCTCGTCCTGGTTCCGGTCTCTTCCCTGACCCGTCTGACCAGCGAGGCACTGACCGCCGCCGTCTCCCTGGGCGACGAAGTACGGGCAGTGACGGTGTGTCACGCCGACGCGGAGGACCGGGCGGCGACCGAGGCGCTGGAGCGCGACTGGGCGTTGTGGGACCCGGGGGTGGAACTCGTCCGCCTGCCGTCCGAGCGCCGTACGCTGGGCCGCCCCATCACCGCGTACGTCCGGGCCCTGGCCGAGACCGAGCCCGGCACCCGCGTCACCGTCCTCATCGCCGAGACGGAACCGGAGCGGCTGTGGCAGCGCCTGCTGCAGAACCAGCGCGGCGCGGTTGTCGCCCACGCCGTACGGCGCGACACCGACGCGGTCATCTGCCGGCTGAGGTTCCGCATCGCCCGGTAGCCGCCCGGTACTCGCCCGTCAGCCGACGTGGACGCGGGGGCGCCGGTCGGGGTCGGTCTCGTGTTCGCGGAGGATCTCGCGTGTGACCGGGGCCGTGTCGCCGCGACCGAGGAGGAAGTAGCGGAACATGTGCTTCAGGGGGCTGCCTTCGGCCCAGGCGAAGTAGCAGTGCGGTTGAACGCCCGTGGCGTCGCGCAGGGCCAGGAGGATCGCGGCGATGGCGTTGGGGGCGGCCGGGGCCTCGGCGCGCAGGATCCGGTAACCGTGGACCTCGACTCCATGGACGGAGAGGGCCTCGCTGAAGTCGGAGGGATCCACCACGTCGATCTCCAGGAACAGCACGTCGGCCCGGCCGGGGACCGGGTTGTTCCCGCGCTGCTCGCGCTCCTTGTCGCTGTACTCGGCACTGTCGCCGGCCTGGCGGCGATTGGCGATGATGTTGATCGCGTTGTCGTGGGCGAGAGTTTCGGTGATGAAACGGCGGGCGGCTTCGTCGAAGATGATGCGGTCTGCGCGAAGCTCGGTGGTGCGGGACACACGGGAGACCAGCGAGACGAAGATGATGCCGACGATGAAGAAGCCGGAGATGGTGATGCCGTGCGGCTTGTCGACGATGTTGTAGACCAGGGCGTAGAGAAGGACGAGGGTGAGCAGCGCGAAGCCGACGGCCATCGGCCGGCGGCCGCCGCGGGCAACGGAGATGGTCACCGCGAAGGCGCCGGAGACCATCATGGCCAGGATGCCGGTGGCGTACGCGCCTGCCTGGGCGTCCACGTCCGCGTCGAAGGCGATGGTGATGAGGACGCACAGGGCGGTGTAGACGATCACTACGGGCCGTACCGCGCGGCCCCACTCGGGGGCCATCCCGTAATCGGGCAGATAGCGGGGGACGATGTTGATCAGTCCCGCCATGGCGGAGGCTCCGGCGAACCAGAGGATCAGGATCGTGCTGATGTCGTAGACAGTGCCGAACGCCTCTCCGACGTGCTCGTGGGCCAGCCAGGCCAGGGCGCGGCCGTTGGCGGCGCCGCCGGGCCGGAACTCCTTCTCGGGAATGAGGACGGTGGTGACGAAGCTGGCGGCCAGCAGGTAGACACTCATGATCAGGGCGGCGGTGGTCAGCAGCTTGCGGGCGTTGCGGATCCGGGACCGCAGCCGCTCCCCGTCGTCAGCGCCGTCCGCGGACACCAGCGGCATCATGCTCACCCCGGTCTCGAAACCGGACAACCCCAGTACGAGCAGCGGGAACGCGAGGAGCGCCGGCGTCACCATGTCGCCGAAGCCGGCGCCGCCCCCGGCGAGGGCATCCGTCCAGGCCGAGAACGCCCCGGCAGTGGTGAAGACGTGGACCAGGCCGACGGCGATGACGACCGCGTTGAGCGCCAGGAAGAGCGCGACCAGCGGAATGGCCACGCTTACGGCCTCGTTGAAGCCGAGCAGGAACACCCCGCCGAGGACCAGCAGCAGTACCACCGTAAGGGCCACCTCGTGACCGTGCAGGGCCTCGGGGAAGAAGGGGTTCTCGACCACGTGCACCGAGGCGTCCGCGGTCGACAGGGTGATGGTGATGATCCACGACGTGGCCACGAAGCCGAGCAGGACCAGCACGAACAACTTGCCCCACCAGAACGGCAGCAGATCCTCCAGCATCGCCACGGAACCGGCTCCGTTCGGGCTCTCCTTCGCCACGCGCCGGTACATGGGCAGCATGCCCAGCAAGGTCAGGGCCACGATCAGCAGCGTCGCCAACGGCGAACTGGCACCGGCGGCGAGCGCGGCGATGGCCGGGACGTAGGCGAGGCTGGAGAAGTAGTCGACACCGGTCAGGCACATCACCTTCCACCAGGCGTGCGGCTCGGAGTGTCCCTCGCCGGCCGCCGGCCCGACGGGCTGCACCTGGTGGCGCAGCATCCAGCGGGCCAGGCGGCCGGTCGGCTGTGCCCGAAGGGCGGGGTTTTCCACTACTTCGGGCACGGCTGGGCCGTTCACGTTCTTCATGTCCCCCATCAATGTCTCCTCGCTCCGCGCGCACCGGTAGGCAATACCGCAGTGACACCCTGATGACGATCACCGAGTATGCGGCCTGCCTGTAGTACCCCGGTGGCCGCGCTGTACGTGTCGGCACACCGGCAGAGGCCGGCCGTCCACGGCGGGGCTGCCGCGCCGGGCTACGGCCGAAGGATGATTTCGATGGCGAAAGCAGCCTTGAGCAAGCACACGCCGATACCGAGCAGCCACATGACGTCAAGAACCGCGCCGAGCGCGATCAATGGCCACCGCCGACATCCACTGGCGGGCCTCCCTCGGACCGGTCCCTGAACGCCTCAACGCGTTTCTCGCCCAGGCCACGACGACCGTCCGCGCCCACTTCGGCGGGAAGGACACCTACGCCTCCGGTCCCTGGGAGCCTGTCGACTGGGCCCCGTTCGACCTGGTGGGCGTCGACGCCTACCGAACTGCGCAGAACGCCGACACCTTCCGCACCCACCTGCGCGAGTTCTTCTCCCACGGCAAGCCCGTGGTCATGACCGAGTACGGAACCTGTGCCTACCGCGGTGCGGGCGACCTGGGCGGTCTGGCCTGGCAACCACCGCAGAGAGCGACGCCGGACGAGGACGAGCAAGTGCGCTACCTCAACGAGCTGCTCGACATCTTCGAGGAGGAAGGCGTCGACACGCCATGAGCACCAGACATCTACGGCCGAACCTCCGATCCGACTGACGTCATGTTCCGGAACGTCGCAGGCTCTCTCCCGCCAGATGAGGCACTCAGCCACAGCGACAGGGAGGCAAAAGCTCCCCGATGCGGCACTAGCTCAATCCCGAACCGTTGAAGACGGAACGGCTGGTCGTGCTCCAGCCCGTCGTCCGGAGCAGTGTCAGACCGTGCGCGCCCGCGTCGACGAGCAGCGACATCCCGAGCAGGAGGGTCGCGCACCCGATCGCGTAGCGAGCCGCTCCCAGCCATGCCGGGTCGTACACGATGTCCGGGGGAGAGCCCGCCGGGGGACACGGAAGCGGGGCCGTACCTCCCAACCCGCACCTGCTGGTGACGACGGCACCGCCGTCCGCTACGTTCACACCGCGCGCCCCGACAAGGCGCTGCCCCTGATCCGCCGAGCCGGGCGGCGCTGGGCAGCCAACCTCAGTTGAGCGAGCGCACCAGTAGCCAGCTACAGATCCGCAATCCAGGGATGCCCCGGGTGTACGCAGTCGAGTAGCTCGGCCAGGGTCTCGCGCTGAGCTGGGGACAGGTGGGGGAGGGTCGCATCGAAGTCTGATTGATCTTTTCGCCGGGCGTGCTTGGCCTTGAAGAGCAGGACCAGTTCGGGCGCCAGATACGGGATGCCGTCTTGAGTGTGCTGGATGATGTCGCTGTAGGGAAGCCGGATCCTCTCATCGCGTCGGCAAATCCAGGTGTCGCCGTCGTGCGGTTCGCGGAACACGTCGAGCAAGTAGTTGCCGGTGGCCGGATCGCGGAGCCAAGTCTGATGTACGGCGGCCAGCACCTCCGTTGTGGCGTCCTCCCAGATCCGGCCACTGCCTGCCGCGTCGAAGACGTATCCGGGGAAGCGGTAGCGGACCTCGGGAAAGCTCGCGGCCGGAATCGCGATCTCGATGTCCCCATGAGCGCGCGTCTGCCGCCCGCGGAACAGGTCCAGCGCCCAGCCCGCGGCCACGTACCAGGGCGTGCCGATCCCGGCCAACTGGTGCGCGACCTCACTCGGGGTCCAGCAGGAAGACCACCTGGCGTGGAGGGCTTCGATCTCGCCGGGTGACAGTCCGATGCCGCCGCTGGGCAGTTGCTCGCTCACCGCAGGAATCTATCAGCGGTCTTGAAGAGGGCCCCAGGCCACGATCGATGAACCAGGCCAGCGGAATCTGGGGCCCAGACGGTGCATGCCCCCAACCCGTGCGCGCTGCCACCGAGAACGCCGGCCAACGAGCGAGTTTCCCTTCCCGCGGAACCGAGATTCTGTGAACCTGCGCGCTTCAGCCCACGAAGTGCAGCGGGCATGCAGCTTCTGAAGTCAACATGCTCGGGCACGTACAACAAAGACACCAGGGCCTTCAGCACTCGGAATGGGATCGCACCCTGAGCTACCTGAAGGCCCTGCTTTCACGCTCCGAAACCACCGCAGCCACCCGACCGAGACTCCCGTTCGATCGACAGCCCTCGAGATAGGTACGGGCAACGCTGCCTAAGTGGCGGGATGCTCGGGCAGGGCGAGCCAGTCCGACCAGGAAATCTCGCGGCCGAGGAAGCGTGGCTGCTCGAACGGCCAGTCGGCGGCGATCCACTGCGGTACCAGCGCGTCGAGGGCCTGCTCGACCTTGCTGCCCACCAGCTCGTCCACCACCCACCAGGAGATTTCGCCGTCCGCGCCAGCCTTCTCCGGCGGGTCGATGTAGACACAGCCGAGCAGGGCTGTCTCCGCCGCATCGAACAGCGCGTAGTTGAAGGACTGGTGCGCGGCGATCTCCTTCTCGTGCCGCAACAGGTCGGCCTGGTCGGCCTCGTAGGTCATGGTGGCCGCGGGCCAGCCCCAGGCCGGGCCGAAGATGGTCCACAGCCTCTCGCGCGAACCCATCACAGCCGGATAGTCGAGCGGAGTGTCCGCCTCCCGGATCGGTCGCAGGTGGTGGTTGCCACTCGGCAGCGGTACCAGGACGGGGTGAACGAAGTCATCGGGAAGCCAGCTCATAGCGCCCGACCGTAGCAGCGCGCGGCCGCCCGCTCCGGCATAAGCAGCGCGGCCGCCCGCTCCGGCATAGCTGCCACCGTCACCGACCTCGGCTTCTTCCACGATGGCTGGTCGTCGACGCACTTCCGCACGATCAAGTTGAGTGGTCACCGAAGAATTGGCAGTTGTGCGACCCCCAGCGGCCGACCATGGCCGACCACGCTCGTGTCCGGTGGGCCGGGTCGGCGGCGCTGGGAGCTAAGCTCGACTGGGAGGACTACAAGGCCAGGCACGCGGTCGAGTGCGGCATCAACCGCAACCGCCTCAAGAGGCACTGGGCCGTTGCCAAGAGGTACGACAAGCGCGCAGTCCGCTACGAGGCGACGACCTTCATCGCCGCGATCAACCACTGGCTGTAACCGGCACCTTCAGACCCGGCGCTCACCGTGATGCTTCGTATGCCTCGCGTATGGCTGCGGGGATACGACCGCGGTCATTGACGAGGTAGCCGTTCGCACGAGCCCAGAGACGTACGCGTTCATCCTCAGGACGCGGATCGAGTCCAGTGTTCCTGTCAGCTCCGCTGCGGTCACCCGAAGAAGCCTCCGCAAGCTGGTCAGCCGCATCCTGAAAGAAGGCGAACAACGAGGTGTACGCGCTGCCTTCAGGGGACGATCCCTCACTCCAAGACCCCACCGTTCCGGTGCTCATGTTCATGAACTTCCCGTAGACACCGTCGCGCTCCGAGACGATCGGCACCCACTCCCTGCGCCAGGACCGGTAGTCAGTGTCTCTGGACGGTGTCATTTCCTCCATGGCCATCTTGTTGCGGTAGACGCGTTCGACGTCTACGAGGCCCAGAAGAAGTCTGCCACTCGGGATGACTCCGGGGCGCCCCAGCGCCACAAGACCCGCTCCGGCATGAGGCTGCCGACCTGCATCGATGTCGTGAGTCAGAAGCCACTGCCGCAGCTGCTCTGGCGGCCTTAGGCCCATGCGCAGTTCGGCCTCGCAGATGGCCGCCTGACTCCCCCTGCCGCCGAGAGCTGCGAACACATTCGGGGCATGATGTTCAAGCCGCCCGGTCACCCGGTCCCAGGTCTGCCGTGCGTCTCCTGCCCTCTGATGGCGCACGGGCAGACCGTGACGACCCCCACGTGCACGCCGAGCATCCTTGCCAACGCCCGCGAGCCGACCGCACCTACACCATGCCCTTGAGGGGGAGGTTGCGCCTTTGCGTGTTCATAGGTGGCCTCGAAGCCGTACGCTTCACAATTCCACGTGGGTTACTGATGTCGCGGGTGCGGGAAGCCAGCCATCGTGATGCGCGCAGGACATCCCAGATTGAGGGCTTAGCCCCAACGCCAAGCTGTTGCAATTTACCTGATGGAAGGTCACCGAACATGTCGAACGCCCAGCCGGTAGTCACCGGAGTCCAGGCCGAATATGCCGCCCGCGTCGCCGCGCACCTGGACGCCAACCAGAAGGAGCAGCAACGCCTTAAGACTGAGTTGGCTGCACTGCAGGAGCAGTTGCAGGCACTTGAAAGCGACCACACGGTCCTGCTCAACGTACAGAAGGCCCTCGGTACTTCCGAGGCGTCTGCGGGCGCCGGTGAGAACGACCCGGTCCGCAAGAAGAAGGTGCCGGCCCCCAGGGGCGGCGCGCGGAAGTCTGGTGTCGTCCAGGCGACGAGTGCCGCAGCCACCGGTAACAAGGACCAGGCGGCTAAGAACGCCAAGAACGTACCCAAGGCTCGGAAGAAGTCCGCTCAGCCGGCATCGGGGCCGACGCTGGTCGAATTGATCAGCAACCACCTTGGCCAGCAGAGCGAGCCTCGCTCCGCCGCCGAGATCACCGCCGCCCTGGCCCAGGCCAATCCCGGTCGGAACATCAAGGCCGCCGTCGTGCGCACCACGGCAGAGAACCTGGTCGCCAAGGGCCGGGCCGAGCGCACCAAGCAGGGTTCGGCGGTCTTCTACACCACAGCTTCCCCGGCCGAGTCGGCCGCCGTACAGCACTCAGAGGCGCCCAGCAGCTGAGCCTGCAGACCTGAGTCCCGGCCCCCCGGGCCAACCCGTCGGGGGCATCAGGCCGAGTCGAGCACTGTTCCAGGCATTCCCCTGTGTTCGTAGCGGATCCAGGGTAGGTGCGCGCCTAGAGAACGTCAGCGAGTGTCAGGGCAAGGGCCAGCAGCCCGAAGGCTGCCGGTGTCACCGCGAAGACGGCCAACAGCGGCAGGAAGCCGAGGAGCCCCGGGCGGATTTTGCGGCCGACCCGGATACGGCCATGGGGGCGGGTCAGTTCCGTTTGCAGGCCGAGGCGTTCAGCGGCGCGGCCCGATACGACCACTCCGGCTCGGGGCGCTCGCGACATCAGCGCCCGACGAACGAGTGCGTCGACGGTGTTGTCGCCGCCCTTCAGCCTGTTCAGGATGAGCCGCACGCCGTGAGTATCGGTCAGGAACAGCCGATCGTCCCCGGCCGCGCCGCCCTGGCGCCTTCACGGGCGGCGCGGCAGAGCGTACCCGGAGCTCCCCTTTCCCTTGCGAGTTCGTCGACGGCGACCCTTCCGTCAAGGTCGTGCGCCTGGAAGAGGAAGCTTCACGATCCGGAGCGGGACACGGGTCGCTCAATCGGGCGGCCCATAGCGGGCAGCGACCGCGGCGGCGCGGTTGCACAGGGAGGTGCGCAGCCATTGCGGGGCCAGGACCTCCGCGTCGGTGGCGTACTGCCACAGGGCCCACTCGGCATGTCGCGCATCTTGGAAGATCACGTCCAGCCGCAGCCAGCCGTCCGCGTCGGCTTCCTCCGCGCAGACGGCCAAGGCGGTGCCGACCAAGTGCTCCCGTCGCTTCGGGTCCACCCGTACCAGCACGGCGACCTTGTCGCTGCCAGTCCGGAACCGCGCGTTGCGTTCCTGCCAGGCCCGGTCCAGGTCAACGGAGTACGGCCGCTGCGCGGGTTCGTCAAGTTCCTCGGCGGTCAGTACTCGGGACAGGCGATAGGTGCGATCCTCGCCATCTCTCTTGGCCAGCAGATACCCCTGTTCGCGTACGGTGACCAGGCCGATCGGGTCCACCGTGCGCCACTTCGGGGCCTGTCCCACCGCCGCATACTGAATGCGCAACTTGTGTCCGGAGAGCACCGCACACCGGACCTCGGCCACGATGGCGTCAGGCACTTCCTCGGCCGCTGCGGGGCGTGAGAGGAGGTCTTTCTCCGGGTCGATGAGTAGTCGCTGCGCCGCATCGGCTGCGGTGTCCCGAAGCCCCTCGGGCAACGCGTCGACCACCTTGAGCATGGCCGAGGCGAGGGCCGAACCGAGGCCGAACAGCTGCGCTCCGCGCCGCGACCCGGCCACGAGCAGGGCGAGCGCCTCGTCGTGGTTCAGCCCGGTGAGCGCTGTCTGGAAGTCGGGTAAGAGTGCGAACCCGCCGTGCCGACCGCGCTCGGCATAGACCGGGACGCCTGCCGCGGACAGTGCCTCTATGTCGCGCAGCACCGTGCGGATGGATACCCCCAGCTCACCGGCCAGTGTCTCCGCGGTCATCTGACCGCGCTGACGCAGCAGGAGCACCAGAGAAACCAACCGGTCGGCGCGCATACGAAAACCCTAACCAAATACATGACCAAGGGTGTCATGTATTGCTGGAAGGCTCCTTTGTGCGACGTCGAAGCCCGGCGGATGCCGCGCTGTTGGGCGTACGCACTTCAGTGAACCGAATGGACGGAGCGAGTCGCTAATGGAACGTAACGCGGTCAACCCGGTGACATGGTCGGTCGAGATGGGCTTCAACCAGGGTGAGGTCGTTTCCGGGCACTCGCGGACCCTGTACATCTCGGGGCAGACCGCGATGAGCAAAGAAGGCAAGCCCGAACACGACGGTGACATGGGGGCGCAGCTGGCGCTGAGCATCGACAACATCGAGGCGGTGCTCGCCGAGGCCGGCATGACCCTCTCGAACCTCGTCCGGCTCAATGTCTACACGACCGACGTCGACTTGCTCTTCCAGCACTACGGCGCGCTGGCGGGCCGCCTCGGCGCGGCCAAGGTCGCGCCGACCACCACCATGCTCGGCGTGACCCGCCTGGCGATCCCCGGCCAGATGGTCGAGCTTGAGGGCACCGCCGTCGAATGAGGTGAGTCCACATCCTCCGCTGCCCGCGCCGGACCACGGACGCGGGCAGCGGTGGATCTGGTGAATGTGGTGGATTCCGAGGGCCTTTGCGGTCCCCGTGCTACCTCTCCTCTCCGTGGATGGCACGGCGGATCTTGATGAGGCGCTCGCGCAGGACGCGCTCCCACCGTGCTGCGTGGGGCGGTAGCAGTTCTGAGGCCCGGAGGAAGCCGTCCATCACCTTGTGGTCGAAAGCGTCCATCCGCCGGCTTCCCAGTGCGAAGGAGATGTGGTGCTCCAGCAGGGAGCCCAGGTGCCGCAGCGAGGAGTCCTCCAGGTGTCGCTGGCTCTCCCCCCACTCCGCCGCAGTGTCGGTCTCGAACCTCGACGCAAGGGCCTGTCTGCTAGACGGTCTGCTGATCGTCCGAGAGCGGGGGCGCCTCTGACCTGCGCAAAGGAGCCAAGTACTGTCTGTGTGGTGGAATTTCATCGGCCGCAGTCACGAGGACATCGTCGAGGCCGGACAGACGCGGGAAGCGACGTCCGACCGCTTCGGCGAGGTCGAGGGCTGCCCCGGCGCCCGCCTCCCCGCGCCCGCCTTTCCCAACACCACCATCGCCCCGCGTAAGAACCCGGCGCGTACCTGACGCTGTTCTCCGACGCTTTTCTGAAAGGCAGTATGACGATGACGCAGCCCGAAACGCCCCCGACCGTCCGGCGTGTGGACGCCAGGCACCGCTACGAGATCCTCGTCGACGGCGAGAGCGCTGGCTTCACCGCCTACCGCGACCGCGACGACCGGCGCGTGTTCTTCCACACCGAGATCGACGACGCCCACGCCGGGCAGGGCCTGGCCTCGATCCTCGTACAGGAGGCACTGGAGGACGTGCGGAGCGCGGGCCTGCGCGCCGTACCCGTCTGCCCCTACGTGGCGAAGTTCCTCAAGAAGCACGAGGAGTTCGCCGACCTCACCGAGCCAGTGACCCCCGAGGTCCTGGAGTGGCTGGACGGTGTGCTGAAGCGCTGAGCACTGAGCGCTGACGGCAGGGGTGGGGCCATGAGCGAGGGAAGCACGACCGGGACCGGGAATGGGACCGGGGCCGGAGCAGGCCTCGGCGTACCGGAGCTGACGGGACGCGACACGCAACGCGCGGTCATCGACGCGGCCCTGGCCGGCATCGCCGCCACCGGGGCGTCCGTCATCCTGCGCGGCGACCCCGGCACGGGACGGACGGCCCTGCTGGGAGCGGCCGAGGTGACGGCCCGCCGGACCGGTCTGCGGGTGCTGCGGATGACCGGCGCCGAGGCCGAGTCGGAGCTGCCGTTCGCCGCCCTGCACCAGGTCCTCTGGCCCCTCCTCGACGACTCCGACGGTCTCTCCGAACACCAGCGGCACGCCCTGGAAAGCGCATTGGGCGTGCGCGAGAGCGTCCCGCCCCAAGGGTTCACGGTCGCGGGAGCCGCCCTCACCCTGCTTGCCCACGCCGCCGCACGCCAGCCACTGGTCGTACTCCTGGACGATCTGCAGTGGGCCGACCCGTCCAGCGTCGCCGTGTTCGAGTACGTACAACGGCACTTGGTCCCGCTGCCGGTGGTTGCCATCGCGGCGACCCGGCACACCGTGACCGCGACCGGCCGCGACCGGCCCGCCGACCGTGAGGAGCACGACGCCACTGCCTGCCCGGCGGGGCAGGTGATCGACCTGCCGCCGCTGGACGCGCCGCAGGCCGAACTGCTGCTGCGCACCCTGCACCCGTCACTGCCCGAGGGGGTGCGCCGCAGAGTTCTGCGGGCGGCCGCGGGGAACCCGCTCGCTCTGCACGAACTCCCCGAGCAGGTGAGGCGACTGGCCGCCGACCGTGCCGAATCCCTCGCGAGCCCCGCCCCACCACAGATGCCCGAGCCGTTCGACACACTGCCCGTCGGGGAACGCCTCGGGCGGCTGTACGAGGACAGACTGCGCGCCCTGCCCGACGCCGCCCGCAACCTCCTTCTCGTCGCGGCCCTCGGCGACGCCTCCACCCGGCACCGCAGCGTGCTGCGGACCCTGGCGGACGCCGCGGGCCCGCCCTGGCACCGGATCGAGGAGCACATCGAACGCTCCGGGCTCGCGCACATCGACCCGGAGCGAGAACTCCTGGAGTTCCATCACCCCCTGGTGCGCGCCGGGCTGGCGCACCTCGCGTCCCCGGCCGAGCTCCGCGCCGCCCACCGGCTGCTCGCCGACGCCCTGCCCGAGAGGGATTCGCGGCGGACCCTGCACCTCGCGGCCGCCGCTCTCGGCGCCGACGCCGAACTGGCCGCACGGCTGCACGCCGAGGCCGACAGCATGTCCGCCCAGGGCGGAGACGCCGAGGCGACGGTACTGATGGCGCGCGCGGCCGGACTCAGCCCCGATCGCACGACCAGGACCACCCGTCTCGTCGCGGCGGCGGCCCTGGCCGTACGCGCCGGTCGCCCACACCTGGCGGCGCAACACATCGCCGAGGCCAAGGCCGCGGCACGGCCGGGCAAGCCCGAACCCGCCGCCCCGTACGCCTTCGCCGTCGCCTGCACCCGGCTTCAGCTCGACGCCGACCCGCGTCCAGCCATCGAGCTGCTGCCCGCCGTCCTGGACGCACCGGCCCCGCCGGACGCCGCGGACCAGCACGCCGCCCTCATCGGACCGATACTCTTCCTCCTTCTCCTCGCGGCCGCCCTCACCGGGGACGAGCGGGCGTGGGACGCCATCGACCGGCACGTGACGCATCCCGCCGCGCCCACCGGGGCGGAGCTCTGCCGACAGGCCTGGTCAGGCCCCCGCCCAGCCGTCCACGAGGTGCCGCGGCGGCTGCGTGAGACCGTCGCGGCCCTGCCCGCGGACCGCGAGACCACCGAGGCATGGCTGCTGCTCTGGACGGCCGCGGCCGTCGACTCCCTCGGCGAGCACTGCGCGCTCTGGAGCGCGTTCGCACGCCGCCACGCGTACGCCACCCAGACCTTCACCGACAGCCTCCGGGCCCACGACGACTTGCTGCACGGCAACTGGGACACCGCCCTGGCCGCCTCCCGCGCCGGCGCGCGGACCTCCGCGGCACACGGCTACGCGCTGGCCGAGACGCTGTTCCTGCAGACCACAGGACACATCCTCGCCGCCCGCGGGGACCAGGCAGGGCTCGCCGCGCTCGAACCGGTCCTCGGCGCCCGCGCGGGAGAACGCCGTCTGCGCCTGGTCACCGATGCGCTGCACGGGATGCGGACGCTGTGCGCGCTCGGCCACGGGCACGCCGAGGAGGCGTGGCGCCACGCCTGCGCCCTCACTCCGCCCGGTGCGCTCACGGACCGCGGCCCGTGGCAGCATCTCTCGCTCGTCGACCGGGTGCAGGCCGCCGTCGACAGCGGGCGGACCGAGGAGGCCCGGCGCCATCTGCGGGTGGTCCACTCGGCCGGCCTCGCCCGTATCTCGGCCCACCACACCTTTCTGGTGACCGTCGCCGAGGCCATCGCCGCCGCCGACGACGAGGCGGACGAACGGTACGCGGCCGTGTACGCCCAGCGGAATGCGGAGACCTGGCCCTTCCCACTCGCCAGGGCCCGCCTGGCGCACGCCGTGTGGCTGCGCCGGCAGCACCGACCCGAGGAGGCGAGCGCGCACAGCCGTGCCGCGCTCACCGCGTTCACCCGTCTGGACGCCGCGCCCTGGGCCGCGCGGGCCTCCCGCGAACTCGCCGCGGCCGACGCGGACATCGAGGCGGCCGACCGGGCAGCCGGGGGCCACCCCCTGCTCACGGCACAGGAGACACGGATTGCCCGGCTCGCGGCCCAAGGGCTCACCAACCGCCAGATCGGCGCGCGCCTCTCGCTTTCCCCGCGGACGATCGGCGCGCACCTCTACCGGATCTTTCCCAAGCTCGGGATCACCACCCGAGCCGGTATCGCGCGGGCTTTGGAAGCCTCTGAGTAGCTCGGGGAACCTCTGCCAGTCGGCACCGGCGAGCAGCCCTGTCCGCGGTCGCCCATGCCAATTGCGCGTCTGCCGACGCGCCTCGTGCCGCCCCCCCGCTTTCGTCGCCAGACTGGAACAGCGGAACGTTCTTGATGGCCCGTAGAACGATGCCCCGAAGGCGAGTGGCAGCCGCGATTGGTGGACGCCCGCACCGTACGCCTCGGGTGCGTCGGCGAGACCGCGGTACAGAGCTTTGCCCAGGCTCCGCCCCGTGATCCCCGACAGCGTCAGCCACTCAGCTTGAGATTCAACCTGATGGGCAGTTCGCGCTTACCGTAGGCGCGTGCACCATATCGATACCGAAGTCCTTAGGTGGGAGCTCATCGGTTGGGACGGCGACGAGCCGGCCGTTCATGTCACTGGCCTTACCCGAGTCGAGATCCTGAGTATCAGGGACCTGTTCCCCGGTCGCGACGACGACCTTCTTGCGACCGCGGTGTATGAGGTTCCGCCCGTGCTGCACTCGGCAATGCGGAGTGCCGTCCCGCACCTGGAGTTCCGTGAGGGTCTTGAGTACCAGATCGGTGGTTTCCGCCTATCAGCCTGAGCTTGTCGATCCGCCAACGCGTCGGGGCTTCGAGCCGACCGACCTCGCGGAGCTGCGCCGTGGTCACCGCGGCGACGTCGGCGCCGGGCTGGAGGCGGACCGCCTCCAGCACCTCTCCAAGAGGTACGGTCCCCACTCGGGGTCAGAGAGATCAACATGGGGAACGGCCGGCGTGACAGCCGCGAGTACGTCGTGTCGGCGACCGAGCGGAGCTGGGGTCCGGGTGGCAGGGATCTCCTGCAACCAGGTGACGTCGTCGGGCAGGCGCAGGAGGATCACGTCCCAGCTCATGAGGGCCTTGCTGAGAGGACTTGAGTATCGGTTACTGCCGGCTGCTGTCGGTACGGATACGGCGAATCCATGGCAGGGAGCCTGCAGCATTCAGCTCGGGAGGCACGGCCAATGACGCCGGAGATGTCCCTGATGTCGAGCGCCTGGTCGCGGGCTTCCTGGACCAGTGCCCAGAGCTGCTCCCTGTTCATGGCCGTGAGCATGCCATGACGCACTGACACTGGCCTTCGGCAACGGTGACTGTCAGGGGACACGGCTGCCGTCCTGACTTAGTGCCTGTCTCTGAACCTTCGGGTGCGGGGTCGGTAGCCGTGCAAGCTGGCCGGGATCGGACTTATGCCCCCTGGGCGAAGCCCCCGAGGATGGCCGGAAGTCTTCGAGCGGGGGAACTGATGAGGCGTCCGACAATCGCTGTGCCCGCGGTCGGCCTGCTGCTGGCTCTGACGGCCTGCTAGTCGGGGGCGACGTCCGGCAAGGTCCAGGGCGCCGACGCCGAGTTGGCCTGTGCGGCCGTGAGCCGGCTGCCGGAACGGATGCCCGATACCGGCGGCGGGCAGGCATTCGACGTCGCGGTGGCCCGCCTCGTCGGCGCCGAGGAACTGGCCAGGGCGGCCGCCCTGGCGGACGCCAAGTTCCAGCCGCTGGCCGACGCCCTGAGGGAGGCCCAGCAGCTGCTCAACGTGACCTCCGACGCCCAAAGGGCCGAACCCGCCATCAAGAAGGCCCGGACGTACTGCTGAGTGCCTGTTTCTGAGCCCTCGAACTCTGCGGGGTCGGTAGCCTGGCGGCCCCACCCCGACACCTGGACGGATTTTCATGATCATGTGGCTTCCCCGGGGGCGCACGCGGCTCTCCTGGTGAGCGGATGCAGGCCGAAGGTCCTGGAAAACCAAGGACTTTCGGCGGAAGCCCGCGGAGCTGGATCTCCATAAGGTCTTGACCGGCCGTCAGAAGAGGTCGCGGCGGCAGCTGCAGATGTGGCGTCGCCTGGAGGGTGCGGGAGAGCCATCGGGCTCGCTGAAACTGCGTTCCTCTTGGCCTTCGGACGACTGCCGCTCCCGGCTCCTCCGTGCCGACCAGCTGGCCGAGGCCGCCTTCGAGGCGGCCGAGCGACAGCACACCAGCCTGCCGGGCGAGAGACTGACCGCCCAGATGGTGCACACACTGGCGGCGGAGGTGATGAGCCTCAACCAGCAGGTCGCTGAGATCGACAAGCTCATCGAGGCCCCGTTTCGCGAGCACCACGACTTCGAAGTGAACACCAGCATGCCCGGCCTGGACATCATCCTCGGCGCCGAGTTCCTGGCCGCCACCGGCGGTGACATGAGCGTCTTCGGCACTCCCGACCGGCTCGCCGGCTTCGGCGGCGTCGCCCCAGCACCGCGAGATTCCGGGAAGATCAGCGGCAATCTACGGCGCCCCCAGCGATACAACCGCAGGCTCCAACGCGTCTTCTACACGAGCACCTTGTTCAGCATCCGAACGTGCGAGGAGTCCCGTCGGTTCTACGATCGCAAACGAGCCGAGGGCAAGCGTCACACCCAGGCCGTCCTCGCTCTCACCCGACGCCGTGTGAACGTCCTCTGGGCCCTTCTGCGCGACGGACGGTGCTACGAACTCACGCCGCCGGCCGTCCTCGCGGCTTGACAGACCGCATTAGGAATCATTGCGGCAGGTCAGTGTCCGGTGATCTCTCGCAGCGAAGGTCGAGCGTTGTTACCGAAGATTTGTAGGAACTGCGGGACGAATGGCTCGTCGTCCGGCAAAACTGCGAACAGCACGGTCTGTGTGACCTGTTGCACCTGTACCGCTCCTTCACGCCGAACGAGAAGTACGCCGCCTTCATCGAGGTGAGAAGAAGGGCCTGCGGGAAGTTCGCCACGACGCCCACGACATCTCCCGGATTCGGATACGCAACCACCACGGCCAGGGCCAGTGGATCGAAGCGACCTGGAAGCCGTGGTCGCTGTTCACGGAGCTGACGGCGGGGTGTTCTCCGGGATGAGAAGCGTGCTGGTTTCGGCGTGGGGAACGTGGGATGTCAGAGCGGCGGATCCGGATATGGGTGGGGATCGATGCGGGCAAGGGCCATCACTGGGCGGCGCCCGGCCCGAGGTTCTCCCCGAGGCACAGCCGTCCAGCCGCCTCACGCCGGGCCCTTTCGACAACCCTCCGCACCGGGGACGCCCTGCGGAGTCCTGACAACCCTCCGCAGGGCCCGAGATCTACGCAGGGACCATGGCCGGGTAGTTGTTGTCCACGTCCACCCAGTGGCCGGGAACCGCGCACCACACGGTCGAGGTGCCCGATCTGCTCCCGCTCACGGTGTTGCCGTAGTGCGTGTAGGGCTGCGGAGCGCCGAGGCACACGATTCTGGCCCGCCAGTTGGTCCCTGTCCCGCTGTTGCACTGGAAACGCCAGCCGGCATGTCCGGCACTTCCCGTGACGGGCCCACCGTTACAGCTCAGGGCGCCGGCCGGGGCGGCCGACGCGGCAGGAACAGCAAGAGCGACCAAGCCGCTTGAGGCCAGGGCAAGTGACGCGGCAGTGGCGGCAATACGTCGGTGCAGGCGCATGGGCGTTCTCCCTCGGGAAACCGTGTTGCGGTCGCGGCGATCTTGCCACGCGCCAACTCCGATTAATCGAACAAAACAAGTCAACTTTCTCCAGGCGCTGATCTTCTCATCCTGAGTGCCAGGCGATCTCGCTGCTATGAACGGGGCGACGGAACGATCAGAAGCTGCGCCTCGTCACGAAACCCGGTCACCACCGGCCATTACTTTCACGTCGCAGGACAAGAAGAGCTCACTTGACCTTCGCTGAGAATCACTCAACTTTCACTGCGACAGGTCATTGGCAAACGTCGCGACGGCCTGGCAGCTCCGGGCGGTGGTCCGCAGGCGGAAGGCAGCGCAGGCGCAATCGGCCCGCACCTCTACGCCTGCTTCGGTCCCGAGACTCGCGGCGGCGGAGCCCTGCGCGCTGTCGTGCGGAGAGACGGTACTGTCCATCTGCTTCCAGACCGGGAAGATCAACGGGCACAGCGTGGCGAGCAGATACACACCGCCAACCTTCAGCAGCGTGCAGGGCGGGCCGATCGAATCCACGGGGAAGCCCGCAGCCAGTGCGCCCAGCGGAGTGACAGATGGACCGCGGCCGTCGACGCGCTCAACACGCGGCTGCGCAGTTCTTCCGGCACCGTCTCATACGTCACTGTGGCCATGGTGGGGTTGGGCACACCGAAGGCGAGACCCTCAACCGCCATGGTCACGGCCAGCGGCGCGAAGGTGTTGGTGAAGGCGGTGACCACAAAGCGCGGCAGGCCCCCGATCAGAATGGCGATCGTGAACACTGGCCACCGCCGAAAGCGGCTGCCCACCGCCCCAAAGGCCGGCGCCTCTCCAGCCGCAGCCGCCAGAATCGTCCCGAGAGCCTGTTCGGAAGCCTGACGGGTTGGGCCTCCGGCAGTGGTCTGTCGGCTCCTGGGTGGCGGGGGTGCGGTCCTACGCATTCTGATGTGCGAAGGGCCCCGAGATGTCATATGATGGTCAGGCCTTTTCGTCGGAGGTCTCGGCGACCGAAGTTCCTGTTCCTTACGTATCGATCTTGAGGTGACGACCTATTAACCAGGCCATGTAGCCGTCCGCGTTCCCCACGTGCTGTTCTGTCGCACGTGTCCGGGGGCGGACGTCGCGCTGGCCTGAGTTGCGTCACCCTCCCCGTAGTTCTCTTTCCCGGGTGCAGCTCTGCCGTCTGCCCCGGGTTTCGTGTTT
Source organism: Streptomyces sp. NPDC044106 (assembly GCF_056433985.1). Lineage (NCBI taxonomy): Bacteria > Bacillati > Actinomycetota > Actinomycetes > Kitasatosporales > Streptomycetaceae > Streptomyces > Streptomyces sp. NPDC044106. Next base: position 27,565 of record NZ_JBWKFZ010000030.1, on the reverse strand, counting down.
TCCGGCCCCGGTGCGGCTGTCGGCAGGGCTTCCCGATTCCTTTGGATCAGGAGTTTCCCGTCGTGTCTTCCTCCGCGCTCGGCAACGAGCCGAAGCACACCACCCAGCCCCCGACCCAGTCCACGCCTGGACTGTCGAAGATGGGCCTGGCTGCCTGGATCGCCCTCTTGGTGCTCCTGGGCGCCGAACTGATGGACATGATCGACCAGTCGGTCGTCCTGACCGCCCTGCCCGCAATACAGGAGTCCACTGGCGCCGGACCGGACGCGGTGCAGTGGCTGACCACCGGCTACTCACTGCCCATCGCCGTCGGGCTGATCACCGGCGGACGTCTCGGCGACCTTTACGGCCGGCGCAAGATCCTCCTCATCGGCACCGTCGTGTTCACCACGGCCTCGCTGCTGTGCGGCCTTGCTGCCGGGCCAGGCATGCTGATCGGAGCCCGTACCCTCCAGGGCGTGGGAGTGGCCATCATGATCCCGCAGATCCTGGCCACCCTCCATGTCACCTTCGAGGGGCAGAACCGCAGCAAGGTGTTCGGTCTGTACGGGGCCATCATGTCGCTCGCCAACGTCCTGGGTCCGGTGATGGGCGGTCTGCTGACCGAGGCGGACCTGTTCGGGCTGTCCTGGCGGCCGGTCTTCCTGGTCAACGTCCCCGTCGGCCTCGCCGTGGTCCGCCTGGGCCGCAGGTTCATCCCCGAGTCGACCGTGAAGAAGGCCGACCGGCTCGACCTGACCGGCATGCTGCTGTCCGCGCCGGCCATCGTCCTGATCGTCTTTCCGCTCACCGAGGGGCATCTCCATCACTGGCCGCTGTGGTGCTTCGCTCTGCTTGCCGCCGGGCTTCTCGTGCTCGGTGTCTTCCTGCGCCACCAGCAGCGCAAGCAGGGCAACGCCCCGCTCGTGGCCCTGTCTCTCTTCCGGAGTCGACAGTTCTCCGGCGGCATGGCGGCGCAGCTGATGCATGGTCTTCTGTGCGGGCTGTTCTTCATGACCTGGACGCTCTACCTCCAGCGCGGCCTGGGCATGAGCCCATTCCATGCGGCCCTGGCCTTTGTGCTGCTCTCCCTCGGAGAGCTGGGCGGTGCGACGGTTGTGGCGAAGAGCGGCGGGCGCTTCGCCCGCCGGTTGCCCCAGGCCGGAGCCCTCATCACCCTGGCCTCGATGTCTGCCTACGGGCTCCAGATTGACGCGGGCCAGGCGGACCTGACCCTGCTGACGATGACCGCTCCGGTGGTTTTGATCGGCTTCGGCCTCGGCATGGTCGGCGGCCCGCTCGCCGACATGGCGCTGGCCAGGGTTCCGCACGAGGACGCCGGGTCGGCCTCGGGCCTGTTCAATACCGTCATGCACCTGGGCATCGCCCTCGGTACCGCGCTGACCGCCCTGGTGTTCTTCGCGACCACCGGCGGCTCGCTTGACGCAGGGCTCAACCGTGACGCGTTCATCGGCGTGCTCTGGTGGGTCGGCAGCCTCCTCTCCCTGATGTGGGCCCTGCTGTTCTGCCTGCCCAAGCAAGCAAACGACCAGGCCGATTGAGTCACCCGCCAGGCCCCGGCCACGATGTCGGTCGGGGCCTGGCCCCAGCCCCTTGTTTCCTCGTTCTCGCAGTCTTCGGCGGCACAGGGGTTGATGAAGGGACCGCAAGCCAGGACCGCGCCGCTGGCACGCTGCTGCACAGGCCGCGGCCCCGGAGGTAGACGTCGGTCCTTGGTCCTTGAAGGGGGCAGGGCGGGCCACGTCCCCGTCCTTGATGTCGCAGCCCTCGGCGCGGAAGCGGGCCCTCGGCGCGGGCGCGGGTAGCGGGCAATCCGCACATTGGAACACCCCGCTGTACCAGCACTCGCACGCCCTCCGGCTGGTGGTTGAGAAGAGCGGTGGTCAGGCGACCGTGGTGGACCGGTGTCGGGATGGATCTGCTCGTGGAGGCCCGAGCAGCGGCCCTCCGGGTGCGCCAAGCCGTAGTGGCCTGTGCGCTCGCAGCGGCCGCCTGCCCGCTCAAATTGGATTCGCGCGCTGATCTCGGTCCAGTCGCGCGGGTACCGGTGCACGTTCCCGGGACGGATGAGCACGGCGGCTCCGCTACTCGCCCGGCGGAGGCCACGGAGGCCACGGAGGCCCGGCGTTGCTCGAAGGCTTCGAGCAAGACGTATGGAGGCCTTCGGCTCTCAGAGCCTGTCTTTGAACCCCCGCCTGCGCCCCGGCGCCCGGCACGCACGCTCGGCGCACGGAGTCCCAGGACAGGTGGCTCCGCCACATGACCTGGGACTCCGCACTCCGATCGCACGCTTCCCCAAGCTCTCGGCTCCGCTCGAGCAGGGGAGGCCCCAATCCGCCGCTGCGCCCGCGCTTCGCGCGGACGACGGGGGTTCAAAGACAGGCTCTCAAGGCTTCGGCAGCGCCCGCCCGAGCGCCGCCCGCGACGTGACCCCCAACTTCGGGAAGATCCGGTAGAGATGGGCGCCGACCGTGCGGGGTGACAGCTGGAGCGCGGCGCCGACCTCCTTGTTCGTGAGGCCGGTGGATACGAGGCGGGCGACGCGCAACTCCTGCGCGGTCAGCTCGTCGGCCGAGGCCGATGGGCCGTCCGACGGGCGGCCCGCGGCCCGCAGCTCTGCCCGGCACTGCTCCGCCCACGGATCCGCGCCCAGCGCCTGGAAGGCGCGGACGGCGGCGTGCAGCGTTTCGACCGCCTCGGCACGGCGGCCCCGACAGCGCAGCCCCGCCCCGTGCAGCAGCCGCAGACGCGCCATGTCGAAGACCCATTCACCAGCCCCCGGCACCGCGCAGGCCGCCGCGTACGCCGCGTCCGAGTCCGCGTCGTCCGCCGTGAGGGCGGTCGCGGCCGCCAGCAGGAAGGCGTGGTGCGCGGAGACGGAGTCCATCCGCGCGGCCCGCCCCGCCGCGACGTGGGCAAGCGCCTCGGCCCGGCGGCCGCAGCGCAGGCTCGCCACGACGAAGTCGAAGAACGGGAGGTGGAACCATGCGAGGCCGCGCGGCAAGCGGCCCGGAGCCATCATGCGACGCAGCAGGAGGTACGCCTCCTCGTGCCGCCCGTGCGCCAGGGCGGCCAGGGCGTCGAGACGGTCCAGGTGGTCCGTGACGAACCGCATCCGTGCCGACGCCGCCACCGGCCCGATCCGCGCCCGCACTTCGCGCAGCCCCCGCTCGTCGCCCCGGCCCGCCAGGAAGTGCGCGTAATAGTGCCGGAAGAGCAGGGCGTTGCAGTGATACCCGAGCTCCTCCGCCGTGTCGGCCTCGCGCAGGCACTCCTCGGCGGCGTCCCAACGGCCCCGCAGGAACGCCTGATGGCACCGCGCCTTCGCGACGGCCCCCTGGGTGGCGTACGTGTGCTCGTCGTCGAAGAGCCGCCGCAGCTCCTCGTCGGCGGCGTCCACCGCCGACGCCGCCCAGAGCAGCAGCCAGGCGGCCGCGGTCTCCCGCCGGGCCGCGACGCGCGCCACCAGCGACCGCAGTTCCCTCTCCGCGCCGTGCGCCGTGCGCGGCGGGTCCGCCCACGCGCGGTGGCACAGGCGTACGGCGGGGGAGAGGTGCTCGTGATGCCGCTTGAGTACGTCCCAGCCGCGCGGGTCACCCGTGTAGGCCGACGCGAGCAGCAGCTTGAACGCCATCTGCTCGACGAGATCGCCGAAGGCCGGCGCGCCGGGCGCCGTCAGCGCCTCCAGTGCCCCGGGCAGCAGCTCGTAGGACGAGGCGAAGTCCACGTGGTGGCTCTGGTCGACGTACACGACCGCGTAGGCGAAGAGCGGAGCGATGTCCTCCGGCACCGGGCAGCGCCGGATCTCCCTCAGGAGTTCCGCCGCGTACGCGAGCCGCCCGCCCCGCGCCGACATCACGGCGGCCCATGTCAGACGGCGGGCGCGGTCGCCGGGACCGGTCCCCAGAGCGGCTGCGCGCTCCAGCAGCATGGCCCCCTCCGCGTCACCGCCGCGCGCCGCGATGCGGGTGCCCGCTTCCTGGAGGCGGGCGGCCAGCCGTTCGTCCGGGCCTTCGGCGGCGGAGGCCTCGTGCAGGAGCCGACGTGGGTCTTCCTCGCGCAGCCGCTGCGCCAACAAGCGGTGCGCGGACCGACGTTCGGCGTCCGAGGTGGCGGCGAGCACAGCGCTCCGCACCAGGGGGTGCCGGAAGACCAGCCGCCCCGCGGCGTCCCAGCGGGCGAGCCCGCTCGACTCGATCGGGCCCAGCAGATGTTCGGCGCCACCCTGATCTCCCCGGCGCACGACATCGCCACCGACGGCCGCCGCGTCATCCAGCGCGGCGAGCAGCAGGACACGTACCGCGCTCTGGGGCAGCGACCGCAGCCGCCGCACGAACACCTCCTCCAGACGGCTGCCCAACGGCGATCGGTCCGGCAGCGGTACGACGCCCCTGCGATGCTCGTCCGCAAGCCGGCCGGGCAACTCGGCCAGAGCGAGGGGGTTTCCCGCGGCCTCCGTAAGGATCCGCCGGACGGCGCCGGCGGCGAGCCCCGGGTGCCGGCGCCGCAGCAACGTCCGCGCGTCGTCGCCCGACAGCGCCTCGACGTCCACGGGGTGGGCGGGCCAGCCCTCAAGCGCGGAACCGTCGGACCGGCTCGCGCACATCATGACGACGGGCAGAGCGACGATCCGCTGGTGGAGGAAGACGAAGACGGCGGCGCTGGAAGGGTCCACCCACTGGAGGTCGTCGACGACGATCAGCACCGGGCCGCGGCGCGCCTGTTCGGCGAGCAGCGCCAGCGCGGCCGCGCCCACCATGAACCCCTTGGGCGGCAGTCCGTCGCGCAGCCCCAGGGCCCGTTCCAGGGCGAGCCGCTGGTGCGGGGGCAGCGCGTGCGAGTTCTCCCGCAGCGGCAACAGCACATGGTGCAGCGCACCGAAGGCGATGCCGGACTCCGACTCGCTGCCCACCACGCGCAGGACGGTGAACCCCTCCCGCGCCGCGCGCGTGGCCGTCCACTCCAGCAGCGCCGTCTTCCCGATGCCCGCGTCACCGCGCAGCACCGTCGCCGACCCGCGGGCACCGATGCGCGCGTTCTCGAGGGACCTCTCCAGCAGCGCCTGTTCGCGCCGACGGCCGACGAGTGTCCTGTCACCCTGCCCGCTGCCCATGACTCTCCTCCGGTCGCCCTGCGACCACCGTGGCACCGCCGCGATGCCTGTGCGTGCACGGCTCGTGCCCCTGCCCGCAGGGAAGGCCGTACGCTCTCGTCAGCCGGGCCCGACCGCATCAGGCTGGCCGCGTGATGACGACCACGCCCACCCCCACCGCCACCACGGGGGACAGCTCCGCACCCCGCACGCTCGGCTTTCTCCACATCCGCACGTTCCGGGGAACGGCGCGCCCGGTACGGCACGTGCCCGATGCCGACGCCGTCGCCGACCCGTACGTCCTGCTGGGCCTCCACACCGAGGGGCGGGCCACGCTCGCCGGGCCGGGCAGCACCGAGGTCTGCCTGCCCGGAGACGTCTTCCTCCGCGACGGAGTGCGGCCCTTCACCCTGGAGGAGACGGAGGATTTTGAACTGCACCTGGTGCGGGTCCCGCGCCGCGCCCTGGCCCTGACCGACCGGGAGGCGCGTGACCTGGCCGGGCGGGCGCCGTTCGCCGACGGAACCGTCGCGCCGCTGCTGGGCCCGCTCCTGAGCGAGATCGCCGCGACCGAGCCCGGACCCCCGTCGCGGACCGTGCTCCGCTCGGCCGGGGCGATCGCCGACCTCGTGGCGCTGCTCGCCGTCGAGGACGCCGGCCCCGGCTCCCCGGAGGACGGCCAGGACCGCGAGGCCCTGGTCCGCAGGGTGCGCGCGTACGTCGACGCGAACCTGCGGGACCGGAACCTGACACCGGCCACCGTCGCCGAGGCCCAGCACATCTCGATCCGCTACCTGCACAAGCTCTTCGAGGGGCGGGGCAGCACGATCGGCCGCTGGATCCAGCACCGCCGCCTGGAGGAGGCCCGGCGCGAGCTGGCCCGTCCGGCACGCGGCGACATCACGGTGGCGGCGGTCGCCAGACGCTGGGGTTTCGCCAGCGCCACCCACTTCAGCCGCAGTTTCCGTACGGCATACGGCATGTCGCCGAGCGACTGGCGCGACGGCCGGACGGGACCCGCCGGGGAACCCGGGACCGGCCGTCGCTGACGGCCCGTCAGCCATGTCCCCCCGGGGCGTCGGCGCCGTCAGACATGCGCCCCCGGAGCATCGGCCGGCCCGGGCATCGCTGTCCGCCGCCACTGCTGCGGCGGACTGCCGTAGACGGACTTGAAGGCGCGGCTGAAGTGCGCCGGGCTGCGAAAACCCCAACGGGCGGCGACCACGGCGATGGACGGACTGCTCCGGCCGCGCCGCGCGAGCTCCCCGGCGCACCGCTCGACGCGCTGACGCTGGATCAGCCTGCCGACGGTGACGCCCTCGGTCTCGAAGAGGCGGTGCAGATAGCGGACCGAGATGACGTGCGCCGCGGCGATGTGTTCCGCGGACAGTTCCGGGTCGCCGAGGTGCCGGTCGATGTACTGACGGATGGTGACGACCAAGGGGTGCCTGTCGTCCTCGGGCGGCCCTTCCGTGTCCTCGGCGAGGTCCTCGACGAGCCCGGCGACCAGATCCGTGACGAGACCGCCGAGTCGTTCACCCACCGGGGCGGACACCCGCGGGGCCGAGGTCTCCAAGTGCCCGAGCAGGGCGGGGAGTACGGCCGCGGAGCCCGCGGGCGGGGGGATCACGCGGGCCGTGAGGGATCGCAGGGGGGCCGAGGGAACGTGCAGCGCGTGCAGGGGCAGCCGCAAGAAGAGGGTCCGGGCCGTGCCCCCGTGCTCGACGGAGAAGGCACGGCGCAGGTCGATGAGGGCCGACTCACCCGGCACCACGGACACACCGCGCCCCTCCTGGACCAGCCGCACCGTCCCCTCGCGGGGAAGGAGCAGCGCCACCGCTTCGTCCGTCCCCGGCGCGGTCGGGCGGGGGCCGCGGACCAGCCGCAGCGGCCCTGACTCGCAGGTGAGCATGCGGACGTATCCGAACTGCCGCAGCGTCACGGACCCCTTGGCGCGGCTGTCGGCGTCCTCGGGTGCCACGAGGCGAGTGAGCCAGCGCGCGAAGGCGGACTCCACGTCGGTCGAGGTCTCGGTGCCCGGCGACACGGCCGTTTGGGATCGAGCGCTCACGGAGGGCTCCCTTCAACCGTCCCCGGGCCGGTGCCCTGTGCGTGGCAGAGGGGGACGGTCACCCCTGGTCCACGGCCCATGACAGTGAGACTGGGCCGACAACCGCGGGAGGCGTTAGGTCATATGACTGTCTTCCGCCTCCACGTCGGGCGCACCGCCCGAAGTGTGCACGCAGCGGCATGGATCAGTGGGACTGCTGGTCCCGTTTCCGGCCGATGGCGTCCTAGGGTGAGTACTCCGAGCCGGCGGAGCCGCGAACGGCCCCGCGATCCGCCCCCTGCGCAGGAGTTCCCGTGGAAGCAGATGTTCCGGTCGCCGGGGAGACACCTGTGCTCGAACGGCGTACGAGGGCCTTCGCCGAAACGTACGCCTGTCCCTCCTCGCCCCGTTCCGGGACCGGATCCGACGACGGGTCCGCGTCCGGCGACCCCGCCTCGGCCAGGTCCCGCATGGCCGCCCTGTGGGACGGCGGCGGCGCGGACGATCCGGACGTCGAGGAGGAGTGGCTCGCGCTGCCGGGGTCCGACGGAAACCGCATCAGGGTACGGATCCTGCGCCCGGCCGGTGCCGACGAGCCGCTGCCGGTCGTGCTGTATCTGCACGGCCTCGGCTGGATGCTGACCGACGCGTACGCGCACCGGCTGCTGCTGGCGGACCTCGTGCTCGGCGCGGACGCCGCCGTGGTCGTCCCCGAGTACGACACCCCGCAGGACGCCCGCCACCCGCACGCCGTGGAGCGCGCCCACACGGTGGCCCGCTGGGTCGCCCGGCACGGCGCGGAGTGCCGCCTGGACGGGGCCAGGATGGCGGTCGTCGGCGCCAGCGCGGGCGCCCAACTGGCGGCGGCGCTCACGCTCGTGGCGCGTGAGCGCGGCGGCCCGGACTTCCGGCACCAGGTGCTGGTCTGCCCGGTGACGGACGCGGCGATGGACACCCCGTCCTACCGGCGGTTCGCGGACGGGTACTTCCTCGGCCGCGACGCCATGTGCGGCTACTGGCAGCAGTACGCGCCGGACCGCGAGAGCCGGGCGCACGGTGCCGTCTCGCCGCTGCGCGCACCCGTGAGCCGACTGCGCGATCTGCCGCCGGCGCTGGTCCTGACGGCCGAGGCCGATGTGCTCCGCGACGAGGGCGAGGCGTACGCGGCCCGGCTGAGGGAAGCGGACGTGCCCGTCGTCTCGATACGCTACCAAGGCACGATCCACGCCTTCGTGCTCTTCGACCTGCTCCGCGGGACCGAGGTGTCCCGGGCGGCCCGCATCCAGGTGACGGACACACTGCACGCCGCCCTGCACACGGCCTGAGTATGCTCCCCGCCCGCGCTCCTCAACCGCCGCCGGGACCCGCGACGTCGCGGTGTCGGCGCCACTCGCTGGGGGAGGTGCCGTACGCCGCCTGGAACCGGCGGCTGAAGTGACTTGGGCTGGTGAACCCGCACCGGGCGGCCACCGCCGCGACGGTCAGCCGGTCGTAGCGGGGCGCGGCCAGCATCTCGCGCGCCTTGGCGAGGCGCTCGGTGATGAGCCACTGCTCCAGGCTGATGCCCGCGTCGCTGAGCAGGGCGTAGAGCTTGCGCACCGAGACGGCGTGCTCGCGCGCGATGTGTTCCGGCGTCAGGTCACGGTCGGCGAGATGGCGGCGGGCGTACGCCAGAATCCGCGTGAGCAGCGTCTCATCCATCGCCGAGCGGACGGCGGGGGACTCCTCGGCGTGCGCGGCGGAGAGGAGCAGCGCGCGGACGAGCTCGGTGGTGGCCGTGGCGAGGGCTCCTGCGCCGGGGTCGCCCTCGAGCCGCCCGGGATCGCGCCAGACCCCGCGCAGATGGGACAGGACCAGGTCGTACATGGGGCTGGCGCGCAGTTGCAGCGAGGCCTTCACCACGGCGTCCACCGGTATGTCCAGGCGGTTCACGTCGAACATCATGGACTGGGAGGCGCCGTCGCCCGACCAGCCGTAGACCCGGGGCGACAGCTCGTGGAACACGCAGATGTCGTCCGGTCCGAGGACCTGCTGCCGGCCCGCGATCTCGGCCCGGTGGACGCCTTCGGACTGGAGCGACACCGAGATCACGGGCCGGCTGCGGTGGTGGCGCACGTGCCGGTCGTTGCGGCGCACCTCGAAGCCCGAGTTGCGGGTGGAGAAGAGCCCGAGCCCGCCCACCTGCCACAGCTCCATGCGCGCGTGGATGCCCGACTCCGGCTCCTCGTGAACCACTTCATTGGGCACCAGCGAGTCGGTCAACGCGTGATGGAACGCGTCCGCCCGCTCGCGTGGCGCCACCGTGGACAGATCGACGAGCAGCACAGAACCCCCAACACGATTACCCCATGAAGCAGACATTCTGCCTCATGGGGAAGGGGTGCTCCGCCGGACGCCGCGGCGCATGGCCCGCCACCGGCAGGACCACGTTGGACGGCCGTCCTTCGAGGGCCCGCAACAGGGAGCTCCTGCCGGGTCGGCGATCACCTGCACGTTCATGCCGTGCTTCTTGTGTTTCCCGGAGTAGAAGGGTCGGTCGGCGGCGATCCGGTCGATTGGCAGCAGCGTGCCGTCCAGGATCACGAACGCCTTGCCGGAGGCTGTCCTCACCGCCTCGGCGAGGGTTGGAGCCAGAGCGGCCAGCATGTCGACGGCCTCAGCGATGTACCGGTAGGCGGTGGTGGTGCCCACGCCGAACCCGGCGGCGAGCTGAGCGTAGGTATGGCCGCATCGCAGGTGGGCCAGCACGAGCAGTGCCTGCCGTCCGGCGGCCAGCCGGCGCCATCGTGTCCCTGGCGCAAGACGACGTGCGGTCAACTCACGGGCGAGGAAGCGCAGAGCGGAGGTGGACAGATCCACCCCGGCTGGGTAGACAAGCATGCGGAAAGCTCCTGGCAGGATGGCTTGTACTCGACACGCACCCGTCTACCAGTAGCTTCTTTACGCCCGGACCCCGCCCTTACCTCCAGTGGCTCTGCTCCGAGACGCAGGTTGAGGACATCTCGATGGGTGTTGGCGTGAGGGAGCGCGCGGAAGTGCTCGGCGCCGATCACGAGCGCGGGACGGTGGTCGAAGCGACACCGATCCATTCGTGTCCGCGTCGTGCTCGGCTACCTGCGAGCCGGGCGCGAGCTGGACCCGGTCGAGCTTGCGGCTCAGGGCCGACTCGGACTCCTACCGGTGTGCTCAGCTGCGTTCAGCGAGGAGCAGTACCGCCCGGGGACTCTGCGCCCAGGAGCGTGAGCAGCCCGGGGAATCTCTTCTCGATGTCCGCACGTCGTAGTCGGACGCCCTTTCGGTTGCCGTAGTCGATCTCGTCAATGAGACCTGCCTCGCGCAGGACCCGGAAGTGGTGGGTCTGGGTCTGCTTCGAGATCGGAAGATCGAACGAGTTGCAACCCCGCTCGCTGTCACTGCGGTCGGTGGCCAACTCCGTCATCACCGAACGACGGTGCTCGTCGGCGAGGGCACGAAACACCGTACCCAGATCGAGCGCATCGGCCTCCGGGCCGTCCAGGTTCCTCCCGGCCACGCCACACCTCCTTCAAGTACGACTTGCATCGTACCTGAAGGGCGTGCTCAACTGAGGTACGAAAATTTTCGTACCTTGGTCCGGTTGTGCTGCCCCGTGCCGCCGCCCCCTGAGCCCAGGGCCGGCACTCGCCGGGGATCTGGTCATCGACACTCCGAGAGGTCATCGTCATGAAGAAGCCCGAGGTGCTGATAGTCGGTGCCGGAATCGCAGGGCCCGCACTCGCCTACTGGCTCTCCCGGAACGGCTACCGGCCGACGGTCGTCGAACACGCCAGGCAGCTGCGCTCCGGTGGCAGCGCGATCGTCGTGAAGGGGCCCGCGATCCCGGTCGCCGAGCGCATGGGCATCCTCCCGCAGCTCCGCGAACTCGCCACTCGCAATCGGTCGCTGACCCTGCTCGACCCCGACGGCAGGCGAATCCTGCAACTCCCGCTCACCTCGGACAAGGCGCCGACGGTCGAGGTGACCCGAGCCGACCTGTCCGAGGTGCTCCACCGGTCGGCGCAGACCGAAGCCGAGTTCTTGTTCGACGACACGGTCACCGCTCTCGACCAGGATGAAGGCGGGGTGGACGTCACCTTCCGGCGGTCCGCGCCACGGCGCTTCGACTTGGTAGTCGGTGCCGACGGGATGCACTCCACCGTACGGCGCCTGGTGTTCGGCCCCGAGCGGCAGTTCGCGAGCGACCTGGGCCTGTACGGCGCGACCGTCCCGCTGGAACCTGACGCCGTCGAGGACCCGACCGAGATGACGATGCTGACCGTGCCGAACCGGATGCTGGTCCTCCACCCCTCGCGGGCCACCCCGCTTGCGATCTTCACCTTCCGGGCCGCACAGCCGGCGCCCCACGACCGCAAGAACATCGCCCTTCACAAGCAGACCGTGGCCGAAGCCTACGCCGACGTGCGGTGGCGGGCACCGGAACTCGTGGCGGCGTTCCTCGACCACCCGGCTCCGTTCTTCGACCCCCTGACCACCCTCCGGATGCCCTCGTGGTCCCGCGGACGGATTGTACTGCTCGGGGACGCGGCGGCGGCGACAGCCCTGCTGGGCGACGGGTCCAGCATGGCGATGGCGGGCGCGTACGCCCTCGCAGAAGAGCTCGCCGCCCATCCCGGTGATCACGCCCGCGCCTTCACCGCCTACGAGTCGCGGCTCCGCCGTGAGGTAGGCCCGCGGCAGCGACGCGTCGGCCTGCTCTCCAGGCTCATGGTGCCCCGCACCCGGCCGGGCCTTGAGGTGCGCAACGCGGTGGGCCGCGCGGTCGGTCGCACGAACCGGATCGCCTCTCGCGAAGCCGCGAACCGGTAGACCGGGCGGGCACCAACCGCTCACCGGTCGCTGCGCAGCTCCGCGGTAGCTCTCAGCCGTGTCGGCACCGCCATGCCCGACGAGCCCGGCGTGGCAGGCCATCGCCGATGCGGCAGGTCGGCTGCTGGCGGCCTCACCCACCGCTCCGGGCGCTCGCCACGACACGGGTGCTGCCGGTGACTACACCCCCCGTGACGCAGAGGTGAAGTGCTGGACGGACAAGGTGTATCGAGGGGCCGACGGCACCACACCCGGGCGCTGGTCCGCGGTCGGCATCTCAAGCTGCGGCGACGTCGGCACAACAGCAGCCAGGCCGGAATCCGTTGCCTCGGCGGCCAAGCCATGGCCGCCCTGGAGGGCTGGCGCCTCCCGCGGAAACTCCGCTGTAGCACGAACCGAGTCACTGCCATCGTGAAGACCGTCCCCGCCCTCCGTCACGCCTCAACCTGAGGTTGGAAAGGGCTCATTGCTCAGGACTCGCGGATGCGTGGGTTTTCGACGGAAACAGTGCTCACGAAATCCGGTGCGGTGCATCGTCCGGCGGTGGTGCGCACTTTGCTGTGCTCGCGACTTACGGGGCGGCGGTCGGTGGCGTGAACAGCGTCTGGACGGTTTCGGTGGTCAGGTCTCGCAGCCAGGTGTGGGCGCGGTCGTCGTCGTAGCGCTGGTGCCGCAGGTACAGGGGAACGCCGGGCAGCGGCAGCGGGGGCGGCAGCGTGGCCAGGCCGAGTTGTTCCCGGGTCGCGCGCGTGACCGGTCGGAGAGGGGGACGACCAGGTAGGTCTCGCGGGCGAGTTGCAGTGCGAAGGCGGCGGTGGGCCCGGCGGCGGCGACGCGTCGTTCGAGGCCGCGTGTGGCCAGGGCGTCGTCGACCGGGTCGCGCAGACGGCCGCGCCGCGAAACGGTGAGAAGCTCGGCGGCTGCGTAGCTCTCGGCTCAGCGGGCGTTCGGTGAGCGGATGGCCGGGTCGGACGGCGACGACCAGCCGGTCCGTGCCGACGGGGCGGTGGCGGATGTCAGGGAGCGTTGGACCTCGGCGACATCACCACGGCCCGCGCCACCGAGGCCATGGTCCTGGTCGTACCCCACATCCTGCGCCGACACGGCTGCAGGCCCTTCGCCGTCTCCCTCGCCCACTGACCACAGTTCCGTGCGGTGGCCAGCCGGCCGTCACCGCACGGTGACGGCCGGTGTTCCGCGCTCCGGTCAGACGGTGGCGGGCCGGAGCCGGACGGGCAGGGTCTGGTGGCCGTTGCTGATTAGGGAGCCGAGCGGCTTCAGGTCGGCGGCGGGTACGGCGAGTTCGAGCTGCGGGAACCGGTCGAAGAGCAGGCGCAGGGCCGTGATGACTTCGAGCCGGGCGAGCGGGGCTCCGAGGCAGAAGTGGACGCCGTGGCCGAACGCCAGGTGCTCCTTGACCGTGCGGGTGATGTCGAAGTCGTCGGCGCTCTCACCGTGCCAGTCGGGGTGGCGGTTGGCCGCGGCGTAGGACGCGAGGATCGCCTCGCCCCGGGCGATCCGCTGGCCGTCGGGCAGTTCGATGTCGCTCACCGCGTACCGCAACGGCAGGTGCTTGACCGCCGGTTCGAGGCGCAGGGTCTCCTCGACGGCGTCGCCCCAGTCGACCTTGCCCGCCCGCAGGAGCGCGAGCTGATCGGGGTGGGCGAGCAGCTGCGTGATTGCCTGGTCGATGACGTTGACGGTCGTCTCGTACCCGGCACTGATCATCAGCAGCAGGGTGTCGCGCAGCTCGTCCTCCGAGAGCCCGCCCTCCTCGTCCTCGTCGCGCGAGGTGATCAGGAGAGACGTCATGTCGTCGCCGGGCTCGGCGCGTTTGGCGGCGATGAGCAGGCGTAGGGCCTCGTACAGCGCCTTGGTGTTGGCCTCGGACTCCTCGGCGGTCAGGGTGGTGTCGAAGACGCCGTCGACGACGTGCCGGAAGGCGTCCTGCTGGCTCTCCGGCACGCCCATGAGCCCGCAGATGACCGCTATCGGCAGCGGGTAGGCGAGGCGCTCGCGCAGGTCGACGATCTCGCCGGGCGCAAGAGCGTCGAGGTCGTCGAGAATGCCGGTGACGACGTTGTCTATGTTCTCCCGCAGCGCGGTGACACGGCGGTGGCTGAAGGCGGGCGCGACGAGGCGTCGAAGGCGCCGGTGGTCCGCCCCGTAGGCGGTGAACATGTTCTCCACCGCGATCCACAGGGCGAGCGGCCACCGCTGCACCGTCTCCTGGAACTCCGGCCAGTGCGCGCGGGCGTCCTTGGAGACGCTCGGGCTGGTCAGCAGCTCCTTGAGGAGAGTGGGATCGGTGACGGACCAGGCGTGCACGCCGAGGATGTCGACGCGGACCGCCTGGCCGTGCTCCCGCAGCAGGCGGTGCTCGTCGTGGGGGTGGGCGCCGGTGGGGTCGAGGATGATCGGCTTCGTGGGCGTGGCCATGGTGCGAGTCCCTTCAGACGGATGCGGCGGCGGGGAACAGGACGGGCAGGGCGCTCAGTGCCCGGTGGAAGGGGCCGGGACGCCAGGTCAGCTTCTCGGGCGGGACGGCGAGGTCGATCTCCGGCAGCGCGTCGAGCAGATGCGTGATGGCCGTCTCGGCGATGAGATAGGCGTGCGGGCGCGCGGGGCAGGCGTGCGGGCCCGTGCTCCAGGACAAATGGGCGCGGTTGCTGGCGATGCGCTGGTCCCCGAGGGCGGGATCGTTGTTGCAGGCGGCCATCGAGATGACGACCGGCTGGTGCGCCGGCAGCAGGAAGCCGTCGACGTCGACCGGGTGCGGCGGGTAACTGATGCAGTAGTTCGCCAACGGCGGGTCGGTGTACAGGACCGTGTCGAGGGCCTCACGGACCGAGGAGCCACCGGCGTGCAGGTCCCCGGAGAACTGGTCGTCGATGAGGATCCGCAGGACCGTGTTGGCGATGAGGTTGGTCAGGGGTTCGATGCCGGCGCCGTAGAGCGTGACGAGCTGGTGGGCCATCTCCACGTCGTCCAGGCCCGCTTCGTGTGCCACGAGCCGGGAGGTGATGTCGTCACCGGGTCGGCGCCGACGCAGGGCCACCAGGTCGGCGACGGCTTCGGAGAGAATCTGGTTGCCGCTCGCGGCGTCCACCCCCTCGAAGATCTTCGCCATGCCGTCGGCGATCCGGCGCCCCATCTCGTCCGGGCAGCCGAGCAGGGCGCTGAGGACGCGGAAGGCGATGGGCCAGGCGTACTGGCTCAGCAGATCGGCGCCCTCGCAGTCCCGGAACTCGGCGATGGTGGCGTCGGCCACCTGCTCGACCACGGTACGCAGCTCGTGCTGGTCGACGGCGTGGATGGCGGAGCTGTTCGCCGACCGGTAGCGGGTGTGCGCGGGACCGGAGGAGCGCAGCGCGTTGGGACGGTGCTCCATCATCGGGCGGACCGGGCAGGTCTCGGGAACGGACTGTTCCCACACGCGCGGATCGGCCGGGAACCGCAAGGGGTCATTCAGGATGCGCCGGGCCTGCGCGTAGCCGATGACGAGAGTCGCCGGCACTCCCGGGATGAGGTCGACCGGGACGAACGGGCCGAATTCGTCCCGCATCCGGGCGTACGCCGCATGCGGGTCGGCTGCGAACTCGGCGCCGTGCAAGGCGATCCGGCGCTCCAGGGCCGCGTCGGTCGAGGTCAGGCTGGTCACGGGCGGGGCTCCAAAACGGGTGCGTGCAATTCGGACAGGTACTCGCAGAGAGTGATCAGGGCCAGCACGCTGGAACTGCCGTCCCGCGCGTCGCACGTCGTCAGCGGCGTGCGCGCGTCCAGGTCGAGGGCCTGGCGGATCTCGGCCAGGTCGTAGCGCGGCGCCTCGTCGAACAGATTGACCGCCACGGCGTACGGCGTGCCCTGCTCCTCGTGCAGCGCGAGGATCTCGAAGGACGCTTCCAGGTTGCGGGTGTCGACCAGGACCAGGGCGCCGAGCGCACCCTCGGTCAACCCCGCCCACATCGGGCGGAACCGGCCCTGACCCGGGGTGCCGAACAGGTACAGCACGAGGGCGTCGCTCAGGTGCAGGCGCCCGAAGTCCAGGCCGACGGTCGTGGTCGTCTTGCGCGGGGTGCGCGCCAGGTCGTCCACCCCGGCGCTGGCCTGAGTGATCCGCTCCTCCATCCGCAGCGGCGGGATCTGGGAGGCGCTGCCCACGAACGTCGTCTTGCCGACGCCGAAACTCCCCGAGATCACGATCTTCGCGGACCGGGTCACGCCGGGAGGCACGTAGATGAGGCCGTCAGACGAGGGCGCGGAGACCACGCAGTACCTCCTGGAGCAGATCGGTTTGGGGTTGGTCGTCACCGGCGGCGACCGGCCGGGTCAACAGGCCCTCGTCGATGAGGGAGGAGACGAGGATGCGGACCGTGGAAGGAGGGAACTCCAGGGCGGCCGCGATGTCCGCGACCGCCAAACCCCCGCCGCCGGCGTGGGTGAACAGGCCCATGACTCGCCGGGCGTCCGCGCCCAGGCCCTCACTTGAGCCGCTCGCGGCGAGCAACACGGTCTCCAGGCGCACATCCGGGTCGGCGCGGACCCGTCCGTCGGTACGGACGTAGGGCCTGACCAGATCCGGGTCCCGCCGCGGCCCGCTCACGTCGTCGGCAGGCCTTCGCCGGAAGGCTGCCGCGCGGCGACCTTCATCTCGTGGCCGACACGCTGCGCCAGCTCCAGCATGTGATGGGTGATCAGGCCGATGTCGGCGTCCGGACCGGTCGTCTGCACCGACAGCATGGTGTTGCCCCCGGCCTGGGTGATCAGGCCCACGTGGTTGGTCAGCTCGATCAGCGCCTGTCGGGTCCCACCGCCGCCGGTCTCCTCGTCGTACGCGAGCGCGGCGGCGCGGACGGCCGCGGTGATCGCGGCGAACTTCTCCGCGTCGTCCTGGCCGATCCCGGACGTCCGGGAGTGCAACAGACCGTCGGAGCTCATCAGCACCGCGTGCCTGACGCCGTCGAGGGACCCCAGTGCTCGGTCCAGCAGCCAGCCAAGTTCGTTGCCGGTGGTCACGGTCAGGCTCCTTCGTGCGTGGTGGTCGAATCTTCGGTGCGTGCGCTGCGCGTCCCCTTCGCCCAGGCAGCGGCGATGGAGGGGCGGCCCGGCGCCGCCTGGCCGCCGGAGGATGCTGCCCGCCCGCTCGCGGGAGCAGTCGTCCGCGACCGCACGGTCAGTCCACTGGCGGTGGTGCGCCTGGCGGCGACCGGTTCGGCCTGCGGCTGCGGGACGGCGGGCGGGGGAGGGGCGGCAGCGGTCAACAGGCTCTTGGGGATGAACATGTACACACGCGTCCCCCCGAACGGGTTCGGTGCCTCCAGGTCGATACGGAACCCGTAGTCACCGGCGAGAGCCGCCGCGGCCCGCAGGCCGGTCTGCGGATGGGCACCCAGCTGATTGATGTCGTCGCGCTGAACCCCGGTCAGAATCCGCCTGGCCCACGTCAGCTGCTCCTCGTTCATGCGCAGGCCGGCGTCGTCCACGATGACAGAGACGCCGTGGTGCCCCTCCTGGAAGGCCACGTGCACCCGCGCGGAGGAGGGGGAGTAGCGGACCGCGTTGTCCAGCAGCACTGCCAGCGCGTGCACGATGGGCCCGACCGCCCGGCTGGTCACGGTGACGCCGAGCTCCTGGTGCTCGACCCGCTCGTACTCCTCGATGCTGCCCATCGCCGCCCGCACCACATCGGTCAGCGGGGTGGCCGGCCAGCGCCGCGACAACTTGCCGCCGGACAGGACGACATAGTTCTGGGCGACGAGCAGCATCTGTTGCGTGGGGTGGTCGATGCCCACCAACGTCTCGTACGCCTCATCGCCCTCGTGCCGCCGCACACCGTGGCTGACGCGCTGACTCAGCTTCGACGCCATGCCCACCATCGCGGAGGAGACGGCCCGCACCGCTGCCCGGCTGGCGGCCTCGGCGCTCTCCCGCGCGCGGGCCACCTCGTCCTGCGCGCTCTTGCGGACCTCGTCGATCTGACCGCTCGTGCTGGTCTGCGCGTCGTACTGCACCTTGCGCACCGTATGGGCCGCAGAGTCGGCAAGACCCGTCAGCCGCTGGGCAAGAGCCGTGTTGACCAGCGCCTCGGGAAGCTCGATGTCGACACCGTGGCCGGTGCCCAGACGCTCCGCCTCGGCCCCCAGCCGCGGAATCACATGGTCGGCGAGCTGCGCCAGCACCTCCTCGGTGGCACGCTGCCGCCCGGCGACCTCCTCGACCTGTCCACGGAGGTGGTCGCTCGTACGGCGCTCGCCCCGGCACTGGTCCCAGAACCGCCAGGCCGCACCACCGGCGGCCAGGGCCAGAACCGAGGGCACCACGGTGGTGGCCTGCATCAGGTCTGTCATCACGTCCTCTACAGATGTCGGGGTCAAAGGGGCGTCAGCGTCAAAAGAGGCAAGGGATCCAGGCGCCGCCGACGGGTCGATACGGAGCGACGGCGGTAGGAACGAGAGGACCGGCCGCGGCCGCAAGGCCACCCTGCCCGAAACGGAACCCACCGCACACAATCGGCCACGGTGCACGACCGGAGCGAGCCCACAGCCCGGCGGCGACTCGGAGTACGGGCCGTTCACGAGTGTCCTAGAGCTGTCGGGACCCGGCGCACCGGGACGGAGCGGAAACGGTCGACCCGAAAGGGATCGCCGAGCCGGAGAAGCCTCCGACTACGCGGGAGACGACGCCGGTTGACACGTGAAACGGAAGGCCGACCGGAGGGGAGACGCGACGGCCGGGCCGAGCCAGTGGGCGCGTCGAGCCCACGTCGAGGACCCGGCCTGTCTCACCGTACTCATCAGCACTTCCTGGTTTCCCCTCGATCACAACAGACTTTCGGCAGCGCACATTTTCGGCCAACTGGCTAACAGAAAAAGCCAGTTGCCTGTCGCTCGCAAACATATCCTGTCGTAACTACCGACCGTTTGGCCAGGTGGCTACAGGTGACGAGTGGATCATGTGAAGGACTGTGCCGGCACCCTGCACGTGACCGGTCCGCGCCCCGGCTCCGAGGGGGAGCCGCTCCTTGGAACTTCAAGCGGAATGCTTCGGGCGGTGCCCGGCCGGCCGCGGCGCCGTGTACGCCGTGTACGCCTGGAGCGTGGTGCCCAGGTGGCCCGCCCGCTCGCGGTGGCCGTCCGCTCGTCCAACCGGAGTCACGGCTTCACGGCCACCGCGCCGAACTGGGGGAGTACGGCCACCGAGTTCGCGTCAGCGCGCCATTGCGAACACGAGACAAGGCCGGGAGCGAGAAGGTTCAGTCCTTCGAAGAACGCGCTGATCTCTGCGCGGCTTCGGGCGGTGATCGGCGGCGTGGCGTTTTCGTTCCAGAACTTCATCGCCTCGACGTTGCCTTCACCACCGAGGTCGGTGTCCGTGGTCGGGTGCGTCACGGCGAGATAGCTGCCGGAGGGCACCGCGGCCATGATCCGGCGCACGATGTCCAGCGCTTGTTCCGTGTCGAGGATGAAGTTGAGGATGCCCAGCATCATGACCGCGACAGGCCGCTCGAAATCAAGGGTTGCTGAAGCACCCTTGATGACGCTGTCCGGGTCGTGAACATCGGCGTCGATGTAATCGGTGGCCCCCTGCGCCGTGCCGACCAGCAGGCTGCGGGCGTGGACGAGCACGATGGGGTCGTTGTCGACATAGACGATCCGGGACTCGGGCGCGACCCGCTGGGCGATCTCGTGAGTGTTGTCCAGGGTCGGCAACCCGGTCCCGATGTCCAGGAATTGCCGCACTCCGCAGTCGGCGCTCAGGAACCGGACCGCACGGCCGAGGAAACCGCGGTCCGCGCGGGCCACGTCTCGGATCACCGGGAACATCGTGGCGACCTGTTCACCGACGTGCTGGTCGACCTCGTAGTTGTCCTTGCCGCCGACCCAGTAGTTCCACACCCGCGCGTTGTGCGCGACCCCGGTATTCAGCCTGCCCGATACGTCCGACGAGTGGTGGCCCTTACTCATGTCATTCCCTCTCCGCATGTGCGCATGCCGCGTCCCGGACGTGTAGCCGGCGTGGCGACGACGCCCCAGGTGGTCATTGTGGCGGCCGTGGATCACGGTGTCCGCGCATTCGCAGGTTCCGAGCGAGGGCCGGGCGTAACGGCGTTGGTACGGGTGGTTCGCCTACCGGCGACACAGAGCATCGCGTCGCAGCCTGCCCCTGGCCCAGAGAGACCCGATCACCATGCCGAGAACGCCCATATACGTCGTGAGCGGACGGTCGTTCGCGAGGAGCCCTGGGAGGGTCACCACCGCGACGATCAGAATCCACCCACAGCCGACAACCGTCAGGTCGGCCGAATCCGGACGACTTCCCTCTTGCCTGCGCACCCGGCTCCTTCCCTCGTCGATGACAAGGCCCGGTCCGGCCCAGTCCTGCGTGCCCGGTGCGTCAGTCCCCCGCTGCAACAGCGTGTAGTACTGGTCCGAGCGCCCCATCCGTGCCCTCCCGCGCTGGTGCGATGCGGCGACGCCGGCGCCCGCCACCCGCAGCAGTGTGGCGCGACAGCTGCCCGTGCCGCGCCCTTCAGTCCCCGCCACCGTCCCCACCTCCGTCTCCTCCGTCTCCTCCGTCTCCGCCGTCGCCCCCGTCTCCGCTGTCGGAGCCCCAGCCGTCCGAGCCGCCCGGTTCGTTGTCGTCGCTGCCGCTGCCCAAATTGCTGAACCAAGGGCGGTCCCAGGTGTCGTCGGTCGCGACCGGTTCGCCGGCGTCGGCGTTCGGGCGCTGGAACCGGAAGCGGGCCGTTCCCGTGGTGTCGCCAAGGCCGAAGGCGGCAGCGAAGGCGTGGACCATGACGGCGTCCAGGGGGTCCGGGCTCTCGTAGCGCACGGGCGCCAGGGGCAGCAGCACCGTGCCGGGATCGAGTTCCGGGCGGCGCGGCGGTCGCTGTATCAGGGCGACCCGCCGCTCGTCACGCAGCAGCCAGGAACTCGCGTGGTCCGCCCGCCGCAGCTCCCAGACGCCCTGCGGCGACCGCGCCTGTACATAGCTCTTGGATTTGCGCAGCTTCTTCTTGAGAGCGAGAACGGCCGGTACGTCCCCGACGGTCATCCGCAGCCCGTGCGCCTGGTCAGCGGTGCTGCTCAGGAAGCCGTGCGGCGCCCGTATCCGTACGGGCGGAGCACCCGGTCCCCACACATCCACGCGCACCAGTCGGCGGTCCACCGCCACGCTCACCTGCCCGGCGGGCCCATGGGCGTACCGCCGGGCCATCCACAGCGGTACGCCCTCCGCCCGTGCCTGTTCGGCCAGGGCGTTCAGCTCCGCGGGCCCGCCGCAGCGTCGCATCGCCAATTCTCCGAATTGCCGCGCGAATTCGGCCGCCCGGCGCACCTTCACGGGGAGGGTGGTGCCGGTGACGCGCGTGACCGGAACGATGCCGCTGCCGACGGCCAGCCGGTCCAGCGGACGCTCGGAACCGCCGCCGCCGAGCCAGTGCCCGCGCTGAAACGCCTCGGCCATGGCGGGCAGGTTCAGCTCACTCAGCGGCGTGATCTTGCCGCCACGACGCAGGTCTTCCTCCGTCAGTTCAACGGTCCGCGCCAGCGGATTCCACGACCGTTCCGTATAGAGCACTTGGCTCACGCCGTCCCCCATGTCCGTTCCCCATGTCCGCGCCCCGTGTCCGCCCTGTGCCCGTGCGGATGCCGGTGCAGCACTGTGACCAGCCTATCGAGCCTCAGGACGCACTCGAACGGTGTCCGGTTTCCGAGGCCTGGACACCGTCGGCGGCAACGGTCCACCCCACTGCCGCGGCTCCGGCCCAGCAGGCACCGTATGCGTTCGTCAAGTCCCCTTCACCCGTAGGGATTGCCCCGGTATGACGACGCCCCATGCCCCGCGCGCTTGCCGTACCGTTTCCGACCTGCGCCTGCCCAGGGGAGAGCGGCGGGCCGGAACGGGAGAGGACGGCTGCGGAGTGGTCGGGGATGATCAGAAGACCTGGAGTGCGCGAGCGGTCTGCCGAACCGCTGATCCGGACGACCTGTTCGCCGAAGGCGCGGCCCAGAACAGGGCCAAAGCCATCTGCACCGGCTGCCCGGTGCGCACCGAGTGCCTCGCCTACGCCCTGGACGACCGCATCGAGCACGGAATCTGGGGCGGCATGACCGAACGGGAACGGCGGGCCCTCCTGCGGCGGCGCCCCCTGGTCACGTCCTGGCGCCGCCTGCTGGAAGCCGCCCGAGCGGAACACGAGCGGATCGCGGACGCCGACGAAGAAACGTCTCTGGGCGCCACAGGATGACACGACGTCATGGTCTCTGCGGCGTCCCTGCGGCTTTGGTCGTAGGTCGCAGGTGGGTGGTCAAGCGGTCAGCGGCGCCGGAGAATTGGAGACGTGAAATCTCCTGGGTTCGATGTGGACGCCTTCCTGCAGCAGCCCCTCACCGCGCGCATCGCGACGAGCGGACCAACGGTGCGCCCCGTCTGGTTCCTCTGGGAAGAGGGAGTCTTCTGGACCCTGACAGGCCGTTGGACCCGGCTGTTCGACCGCGTGAAGGAAGACCCGAACGTCGCCCTCGTGGTGGACGAGTGCGATCCCGCGACCGGGCGTGTATGGCAGGTGATCGCTCGCGGCCGGGCCGAGCTTGTGGCCTTCGACGTACCGAGAGGGCGGCGCAAGCTCGCCCGCTACTTGGGAGCGGACGAGGCTCTGTGGGACGCGCGTTTCGTGCGCTACCTGCACGATGATCCGGGTGAACGAGGCACGATGTGGTTGCGTTTGCGGCCTTTCTCGCTCACCGCGACGGATCTCAGTTACTCCGTCAAGGCTCGGTGACCGCCCTAAACCATGCCGTCACCGAAAATCACCAAGCCAAGCCAGGCCAAGCTCACGCAGTCGCGGAAGGCTGCATCTCAGTGCTGGTCAGAATGCGCGCAGGGGCAACCGTCCCCGTAGTCCGGCTCGTTCGATGGCCGTGTCGGCGACGGTTCCGGTCCAGGCGATGGCGACCGTGATGCCGACCGCGTCGAGCGCTTGGCAGATGCCGAGCAGGGTGAACAGGCCTGCGTTGTCGCAGTGGGTGAGGGCGGAAAGGTCCAGCATCAGCCGGCGGCCACCGCGGGGGCGCGAGGCGACCTGCACGATCGCTTCGCGCAGTACGGCGGTGGTGTCGAGGTCCAGCTCTCCGGACAGGCATATGAGCACCACGGACCGGGCCGCCGGGACATGGCGGATCACTAGCCGGGCCTCGGTCTCTTGATCCATGTCCGTAGCTTTCCGTCTCAGCCCGCAGGCGGCGCGGTGTCCGCGCGGTGGTCAGCGAAGATCTCCCGAAGGTCGCGCACAGCAGGGCCGCGTCAGCTGGCTGCCGGAGGGGCGCGGCCACCTGTTGCAGCTGCACAGTGGGGCCGCCTGCGATGGTCGGCAGCACCCGCGCGTAGTTCGTCAAGGACGCCCACGCTTTGCCGCCACTGAGCATGGCTCGACCCCCGTCTACGCCCGTCGCCTTGTCGTCGCCAACACCAGCGTGGCGTTACCGGAAAGCTTCCTCGCTCATCTTGTCGCATGGAGGCCCGTGAGGGCTACTGAGAACGAGTTTGCGGACGCGAGGGGGGGGACTCCAGCGCGAGTGGTGCTTCGACGCGTGTGGTGCTCCGTCTGCGCGGGTGATCGGACGACGGTCAGACACCGTCGTACCGCGGCGTACTCAGGACGGTCCCTGAAACCTGCTGCCCAGAAGCCTGCTGCTCAAGACAGACCGGCGATGAGCTCTTCACGGCTACTGACGCCCGTCTTGCGGTAAATGGCCTTGAAGTGATCGTTGGCGGTGTGGGGGGACAGGCCGAGGCGACGGGCGATGTGCTTGACCGGCAGGCCTTCGAGTGCCTGCTCGATGACCGCCTTCTCCCTTGGCGTGATCCCGTACCAGGCAGAGACCGCAGGCAGGAGCAGAGGGGCCGAAGCGCACTGGATGGTGATGGCCACATCCCCCTTGCTCGCTCCACCGAGACCTTGGGCGTGCAGCACGATCCACCCTTGAGGCGTGGGGATGCGGGAGACGGCCGGCCCGGCAGCCGGCCGGGCGAGATGCGTCATGTTCAGCTGGGTCCCCACGAAAGCAGGGTCGTCGTCGGTTTTCGGAGCCGTGCGAGAGAGCCCCAACTCGAGCAACCAGTCCTGCCCGGACGGGGTCATCGACTTGATCCTGTCGTCGGCGCAGATCACCATGACGCCAGGTGGAAGAAGTTTCCGGCTGGCCGGCCGCAGACCCTTGCTGCTCACGAATTGCTGCAGCGCGACTGCCAGTGGCGTCGCAAGACGGGCGGCGTGCACCGACTCGGCGGCCGAGAACGGCCGGTTGCCCTGCTCCCGCAGCAGAATCAGCATCCCCAGTGGCACACCCGAAGCCACCAGTGCTACGCGCATCTCGCTGATGATGCCCGCCCCGACCATGACGTCATGCACTCGCGCGCTGTGCCGGAAGTCCGGATGGTCTGCGTTGAGGACGTCGACAGGGGACGGTCCGGCGGCCAGGCCGGCGAACGGATATGGATGGGCGTCGAGAGTCGTGTCGGTCCGCAGTCGATGTGCGGTGCCGAGGCGGTAGCCGCGTCGGCCCGTGTGGAAGCAGCCGGCTCCGCTGGCGGGGTCGAGGCCCACCAGCAGGTACCCGTCGTGCGGAATGATCCGGGCCAGCTGGTATGAGACCTCTCTGCCCAGATCAGTCACGCTCACGGCCTCGGCCGCGCGTTCCAGGACGGTACGGCAGATCAGATCCGACCTCGCGGCCATGCCTCGAAGGTAGCGGATTTCAACCCCCCAAATCCTGGGATATCCAGAGCTTCACCACCGGTTCACTATCGGGGATGTCCTCATCGGGTACCGGGCTACCGGGATGAACGCCAACGGTGGGAACCACTGGGTCCGCTCAGTGCCGCTCAGTGCGGGGACTGTGACCGAACACCATCGAAGGGAACTCCCATGCGCACCAAGCTCGCCGCAACCGGCCTCGCCCTCCTCCTGGGCATCGGCGGTCTGGCCCTGGCGCCGGCCGCCGGTGCCACCACCGTGGCCCCGGAGCATCAAGCGTCCCTCACCGCCGCGCCGGGGTTCTACGCCGGCGGCACGTGGCAGCTCGTGCAGAGCAACTCCACGACGACGACGCTCAATGTGACGCAGGACGACAACGGACGGCTCTTCGGAACCGCCTCCTACTCCAACGTCGTCGGCACCATCGAGAACGGTTCGGTGGATGGGCCCAACATCTCGTTCACCATCGGCTGGTCGAACGGGCTGAGGGGCCGCTACACCGGCTCCCTGGGGTTTGACCGCCGGTTGTCCGGCACAACGTTCGATCTCACCCACCCGGGCAGCCAGGCGACCTGGTTCACCCCGCGCACCTTCTAGCGCCGAACCGCTGATGGCCGGTCGCTAGTGGCGACCGGCCATCAGCAAGGGCCGTTCCTTAGTGTCAGGGGGGGGGCGACTGCGAGGGGTGAGCCCGGGTGTGTAGCGGAAGGACTGGCAGGCGGGGTTGACGGTGGGGCTGCGAGGATGCGGTCATGGAGCAGATTCTGAGTCGGCAGGAAGCGTCGGACGCGGTTCGGGATTGCGGGTGGCGCTACCTGTTGGGCGCCTTGCGAACGTCGGTTCCGGTCGGGTCGTTGGCTCAAGCGATCAGTTTGGCAGCGGACGCTGTCGGAGTGTGTGGCGACGATGCCGATCGTCATCTCCAGGTCGATGTCCGCCCTGATCTGGCCGTCTTCACTCTTCAGTCCTTGGACCACGCGGCGGTTACTGCTCGGGACATCGAACTCGCGCGCCGGGTCTCTGCCACCGCTGAAAAGTCCGGGCTTCTGCCGGAGCCGGGAATCGGAACGCGGGCACCACGGTCCGTCCAGATTCTGGAGATCGCAATCGATGCCCTGGACATCGCCGGGATTCGACCGTTCTGGAAGGCGGTGCTGGGCTACGCCGATGAGGCTGGAGCCGAGGGTCCGGAGGATCCGCTCGTCGACCCGGTCAGGCAGGGCCCGGCCATCTGGTTCCAGCAGATGGACCGCGCGCGTCCGCAGCGGAATCGCATCCACATCGACATCAGTGTTCCGCATGACGAGGCACGCCGCCGGGTCGAAGCCGCGCTGGCAGCGGAGGGCCGGCTCGTGTCCGCGAGCCGTGCCCCTGCCTTCTGGGTTCTGGCCGACCTGGAGGGCAACGAAGTCTGCGTCACTACTTGGCAGGGCCGGGACGGCTCCCCCAACGTGCCGGTGACAGTCACTCGTTGAAGCCGGGCCGAGGAGGGTTGCCTCGCCGTAGCGGACCGCAAGCTGGTCACATCTCGCGGCCACGGCATGATGCCTTTTGAGGCGATTGATGTCGTAGTTGGGTGAGCTTGGCATCGGCTCGGGAGTGTAGGGCGGCGAAGAGCCGCTGTACCACCGCCAGCTCTACTTCAGGCACACGCCCCCGCCCGCCACAACGACCGCCCTGCACAACGGTCAAGCGACTTGCTCCGGTGAACTCTCGCAGAGGGACGGCACCTAGCAGCGGCGGGGCTCGGCCACTCTGGCTTGCTATCCACAATGTCAGTAAACCGCGTCAGCGGTTTTGTCTTGGCTACGCGCTTGGCTGTCTTGCTGGCTCAGTCGGTATTTGTTTCGCGCCGTAGCTCCCGTTTTAGGGGTTATGTGCTGTCTTCCATCTCCCTTCTCTGCCCGTATGGCCTCCTCATCTGCCCGTATGGGCCCATAGGGTTGCCCGCGTGGCTCCCGCTCATCCGCACGGCGCCTCGGTCTGCTTCTTAGTGGTGCGCTGGAGGGGTGGTGGGGTGGTGGTGGAAACCAGCTACGCGGTTTTCTATTGACAGGGGGTGGGGGATCGTTTTGAATCGGGTGGCGGTAAGGGGGCTGGTTTGCCTCTTCCGGTAGGGGGAGCGGGGGGTGGGTGTGGTGGCGGGTTTGGGTGTGGTGTGGCCTGGTTGGGGTCGGTGTGTGCTGCCGGTCCGGGCGCCGCCCGTGTGCGTGTAGCGTCCGCGCGGGGTTCGCTGTCCGTGTTGTTTGTGCGGCCTGTGCGGCCTGTGCGGCCTGTGTTGCTTGTGCGGCCTGTTTTGCTTGTGCCGTTCGTGATTGTCGGTGTTGTTTGCGCTGTCTGTGCTGGTGTGGGGCGCGTGCCGTGTGGCCGTTCGTGTGGCCGGTTCCGCTGTGTGCTGTCTGTACTGCTCGTGCTGGCTGCAGTACCCGTACTGCTCGTGCTGGCTGTGCTGGTTGCGCTGGCTGTTCTGCCTTCAGCGCCCGTGCTGCCCGCGGTACCCGTGCTGGCTGTGCTGCCCGTCGGTGTCCCTTCTGCCTGTAGTGCTGGTACTGCCTGGAGTATCCGTTCTGCCCGTTGTTCTGCCTGTGCTGGTTGCGCTGCTCATGTCGTCTGTGCTGTCCGCGCGTGCGTGGTGTGGGTGCTGTCTGTATCGCCCGCGCCGCCCGCAGTGCCTGTATCGCCCGCGCGGCCCGTGGTGCCTGTGTCGTGTGTGCTGCCTGTGGTGTTGGTGGTGGGGGAGTGTTTGCCGGGTGGTGGTGTGGGTGTCATGTGGGGTGGGGGTGTGGCGGTGTCTTCTGTGGCTGGTCGGTCGGGGTTGGGG
>NZ_JBWKFZ010000029.1:0-92825 GCF_056433985.1 Streptomyces sp. NPDC044106 | reverse complement strand
GGGGGGGGGGGGGGGGGGGGGGGGGGGGGGGAGAAGGGGGGGGGGGGGGGGGGGGGGGGTTCTTTCCCCCCCCCCCCCCCCCCCCCACCCCGCCCCCTCGCCGATTCGGCTCAGCGCTTCAGCGCCGCCTGCATCATCGCCTTGGCGATGGGCGCCGCGAGGCCGTTGCCGCTGACCTCGTCGCGGGCCGCGCTCGACGACTCGATCATCACCGCGACCGCCACCTGCTTGCCGTCGGCGCCCTTGGCGTACGACGTGAACCAGGCGTACGGCGTCTGGCTGTTGTTCTCGCCGTGCTGGGCCGTGCCCGTCTTGCCGCCGACCGTCGCGCCGGCGATCTGCGCGTTCGAACCGGTGCCCTTCTCGACGACCGTCCGCATCGCGGACTGCAGGCCCTTCGCGGTGGACTCGTCCATCACGCGCTGGGACTCCCCGTCGTCGTACCTCTCCAGGACGTCGCCGCCGGAGTCGCTGATCTGCGAGACCATGTGCGGCTTGACGAGCTCGCCGCCGTTGGCGATGGCCGCCGACACCATCGACATCTGCAGCGGCGTCGCCGTCACGTCGAACTGGCCGATGCCGCTGAGCGCCGTCTGCGCCTTGTCCATGCCCGACGGGTAGACGCTCTTGCCCGCGCGCACCGGGACGTCCAGCCTGTCAGCGTTGAAGCCCAGCTTCTCCGCCATCTCCTTGACCTTGTCCTGGCCCAGGTCGACGGCCATCTTCGCGAAGACGTTGTTGCAGGAGTACTGCAGCGCCGTGCGGATGTCGGCGTTCTCGCAGGGCGCCGACCGGTTCTCGTTCTCCAGGACCGTCCGGGTACCCGGCAGCGTGTACGGGTTCGGGCTGCTCGTCCTCGTGTCCACCGAGCCGTAGAGGCCGTCCTCCAGGGCCGCCGCCGCGACGACCAGCTTGAAGGTCGAGCCGGGCGGCAGCGGCTGCCGCAGCGCGCGGTTGACCATCGGCTTCTCCTTGTCGGTGGTCAGCTCCCGCCATGCCTTGGAGTCCGTGGAGCCGCTGATCCTCGACGGGTCGTACGACGGTGTCGAGACCATGCCGAGGATCTTGCCGGTCTCTGGGTCGACGGCGACCGCGGCGCCCTTGATGTCGCCCAGCGCCTTGTACCCGGCCTTCTGCACCGCGGGATCGATCGTCGTCACGACGTCACCGGGAGCGGCGCGCTTGCCGGTGAGCGTGTCGAGCGGGGTCTTCAGCCGGGTGTCGGTGCCGTCGAGCAGGTCCTTGTAGATGCCTTCGAGCTGGGTGGCGCCGTAGACCTGGGAGCTGTAGCCCGTCACGGGTGCGTAGAGGTCGCCGTCCTTGTAGGTGCGCTTGTACGCGAGGTCTCCGCCTTTCGTCCGCTCGGAGCCGGTGATGGCCTCACCGCCCACGATGATGTCGCCCAGCGGGTTCGCGTACTGCTCCATCGCGTTGCGCCGGTTGTGCTTGTCGTCCGCGAGCGCCTTCGAGTCGTGGAACTGCACCCATGTCGCCCGCACCAGCAGGGCGAGCACGAGCAGCAGCGCGAAGACCGAGGCTTGCCTGATCGTCTTGTTCATCCCGTGGAAGGACGAACGGCGGCGAGGGGTTCGTTCCCTTCTGATGCGCTTCTGTCCGTTTTCTCAGAGAGTCCTCAGACAGCAGGGAGTCCTCAGACGGCCCCGCGCTCAGCCGGTCCGCATGAAACCGGCCTCGTACGCCGCGATCACCGCCTGGGTGCGGTCCCGCGCGCCCGTCTTGGCGAGGACGGACGCCACGTGCGTCTTCACCGTCGCCGGGCCGACCCCCATCTGTCCGGCGATCTCCGCGTTCGTCAGCCCCTTCGCCATCAGCCGCAGCACCTCGCTCTCCCGGCCGGTGAGCCGCGCCACCCAGGCGGGCGGGGCGGCCTCGGCGCGGCCGTACTCGGCGGCCAGGGCGCGGACGGCCGAGGGAAAGAGGAGGGAGTCGCTGCGCGCGACGAGCCGGACCGCCTGGACGAGCTCGTCGGCGTCCGCCCGCTTGAGCAGGAACCCCGCGGCTCCCGCGCGCAGCGCCTCGTACACGTACGCGTCGTTCTCGAAGGTCGTCACCACGACGACGCGCGGCGGGCAGGACATCGTCCGCAGGATCTGCTCGGTGGCGCGGATGCCGTCGGTCTCCGGCATCCGGACGTCCATCAGGAC
The DNA here is from genome assembly GCF_056433985.1 of Streptomyces sp. NPDC044106. Classification (NCBI taxonomy): domain Bacteria; kingdom Bacillati; phylum Actinomycetota; class Actinomycetes; order Kitasatosporales; family Streptomycetaceae; genus Streptomyces; species Streptomyces sp. NPDC044106. The sequence goes on along the minus strand of NZ_JBWKFZ010000029.1, from coordinate 90,660 downwards.
CACGTCGGGCCGCAGCTCCCGCACGACGGAGACGGCCTCGGCGCCCGTCGCCGCCTCGCCCGCCACCTCGATGCCCGGCTCGGCGGAGAGGATCGCGCGCAGGGCGGTGCGCACCATGCGTTCGTCGTCCGCGAGGACGACCCTGATGTTGTTGTTCGCCGTCATGGCTGTCCCTTCAGCGGAAGTCGTACGTCCAGTCGCCACGTCGTCCCGCGCACGGGGCCCGCGTCGGATGTGCCGCCGAGCAGCCTGGCCCGGTCGGCGATGCCGCGCAGGCCGTGGCCGCCGCCGGGCCGGGAGCCGGTGGAGCGGGGCGGCAGCGGGTTCTCGGCGGTGACGGTCAGGTCGGGTCCTTCCACGGCGATGCGCAGGGTGACGGCGGTGTCATCGCCGCCGTGCCGCAGCGCGTTGCTCAGGGCCTCCTGCACGATGCGGTAGGCCTCGCGGGAGACCAGCGGGGGCACGGCGGAGGGCTCCACGTCGATGGTGGCGGCCACCCGGAGGCCGCCCGCGACGGTGCGCCGCAGCAGGCCGTCCAGGTCGGCGGCGAGCGTGGGCGCCGGCGCCGTCGGACGGGCTCCGTCGGCCTCGCGCAGCACGCCGAGCACGGCGTCGAGTTCGCCGACCGTGCGGCGCGCGGTGTCCTCGATGGCGGCCAGCGCCTCGCGTACGAACTCCACGTCGTGGTCGAGGACCCGGCGGGCCGCGCTCGCCTGGAGCGTGACGGCGCTCAGGGCGTGCCCGACCGAGTCGTGCAGCTCGCGGGCGAGGCGGTTGCGCACCGCGAGCTCGGCGGCGCGCCGCTCGGCTGCCGCGAGCCGGTCGGCGGGCGTCGGCCCGAGGAGGCCGGGCGCCCAGCGCGCGAGCAGCCCCCCGGCCGCGGCGGCGCACGCCGCGAGCGCCGCGAGCGAGGCGACGCCGATGACCGGCGAGAGTGCCAGCAGCCAGCCCTCGCCGAAGACCGCGGGCAGCCCGATGAGACCGCCCCCGAGCAGGGCGAAGAACGGCAGCGCGATGAGGACGCCCGCGAAGGGCGGCAGCGCGAGCGACATGCCGCTGATGACGCCGCCGAGCCCGAGGTGCAGGGTGAACCACGCGGCGGTGCGCCCGCGCGCCGCCCGGGACCGCGCGGGCCCGTCGGCGAGCGACTCGTCCGGCACCGCGCACAGCGCCCGTACGGCGGCCACCGACATCGGCCGGGTGAGCGGGAAGAGCGCGGTGACCGCGGCGAGCGGCAGCCCGACCGCGAACGACGTGAGCTGGGCGCGGAACGAGCCGAAGAGGCCGCTGTCGCCGAAGAGCGGCCCGACGACGACGGAGCCGACGAAGACGTACGGCATGGCGAGGGCGCCGCCGAGGATGAGATGGACCCACCGGCGGCGCACCCGGCGCCCGAACAGGGCCGTGGCCAGGGCCCTCACGCCGCCGACCCCGCCCGCTCCGTGCGGGCCGGACGCGGGGAGCCGGTGGGCCGGTGGGCGGTGTCCCCCGGACGTCGTGAGCGGGTCGGGGGCAGGTACAGGATCTTCGTCATGCCCCGACGTTCCCCGCGGCGCGGGCGCGGCGCCTCCCGCGCCGTGCTGATCCGCCTCCGCCGCGCGGGGGAGGGCTCAGCCACCGCGCAGGACGAGAACCACCTCGTCGATCTCCGCCTGCCGCGCCGCCGCGTACCCCCGCTCCCGCGCGGACACCCGGAACCCGCACTTCTCAAGGACCCGCAGCGAGCCCGCGTTGTCCGCCGCCGCGCGGGCGTACAGCGGCCGCTCGGGGAACTGGGCGAGCAGCGCGCACAGGGCGGCGGTGGCCAGGCCCCGCCCCCAGTACGCGCGATCGATCCAGTACGTGACCTCCCGCTCGCCGGGCGTCCCGTACACCCCGGCGCTGCCCACCACGTCCCCGTCCACGAGGACCGTGCGGACGTCGACCTCGGCGGAGGCCCGCATCGTGGCCCAGTGCGCGTCGAACCTGTCCCGGTCGGCCGGGTCCTCGGGGGTGAAGGCGGCCATGTGGCAGGACTCGGGGTCGTTCATCTGCCGGAAGAAGACGGGCAGATCACTGTCGTGGACCGGGCGCAGGCTGACATCCATGGCTCAGAGCCTACGAGTTGCCAGTGTCAGCCGGTCGCGTGCGTCGAACAGGGCGTCCTTCACCATCTGTTCGTGCGCGGGCGTGAGCCGCGCGACCGGCACCGAGCAGCTGATGGCGTCGCGCGCGGGGGTGCGGTAAGGGATGGCGACGCCGAAGCAGCGCAGCCCGAGCGTGTTCTCCTCGCGGTCCACCGCGAAGCCCTGCTCGCGCACCGCGCGCAGCTCCTCGATGAGCTGCTCGCGGTCGGTGATGGTGTGCTCGGTGAGCGCGGGGAGCGTCTCCGGGAGCATCTTGCGGACCTGCTCGTCGGTGTGGGTGGCGAGCAGCGCCTTGCCGAGCGACGTGGAGTGCGCGGGCAGGCGGCGGCCGACCCGGGTGAAGGGCCGCAGGTAGTGCTGGGACTGGCGGGTGGCGAGGTAGACGACGTTCGTGCCGTCGAGGCGGGCGAGGTGGATGGTCTCCGTGGTGTCGTCGGAGAGCCGGTCCAGGGTCGGCCGGGCGGCGGCCACGACCTCGTCGCCGTCGATGTACGAGGTGCCGACGAGCAGGGCGCGTACGCCGATGCCGTACCGCGTGCCGGTCGCGTCCGTCTCGACCCAGCCGAGCTCGACCAGCGTGCGCAGCAGCATGTACAGGCTCGACTTGGGGTACCCGACGGCCTCCTGGACCGCGGCCAGGGAGTGCATTCCCGGACGGCCCGCGAAGTACTCGAGCAATTCCACCGTCCGCACCGCGGACTTGACCTGCGCACCGCCTCCGGTCTCGCCAGCCGACATCGCCCTTGACCCCTTCGAACGCCGAGAAATAGTCTCCGAGTCCCCGACCATTCACCGATGGGGACGGCGTTCAGCATATCGAACAGCCCTGGTGAGTGGCGCCCCTCCGGCAAGACCCCTCACAAGACCCTGGCAGTACCTCTGGAAAGGGAATCCGCGGTGGCAGCAGCACCAGTCTGGAGTGTCGACCCCCGAACCGGGAAGCAGCGCGAGCAGGTCGCGGTGGAAGCCACAGCCGAGGAGGTCGACCTGGCGGTCCGCGCCGCCAGGGACGCCGCGCCCGCCCTGGCCGACCGCACGGTCCGCGCCGCCTTCCTGCGCACGGCGGCGGACCTCCTGGAAGAGGCGAAGGGCCACCTCGTGGAGGCCGCGGACGCCGAGACCGCGCTCGGGCCCGTCCGGCTCGCCGGTGAACTCGCCCGCACCTGCTACCAGTTGCGCGCCTTCGCCGGCATCGTCGACGAGGGCGCCTTCCTCGGCGTCGTCATCGACCACCCCGACGCCACGGCGACCCCGCCCGTCCCGGACCTGCGCCGTTACAAGATCCCGCTCGGTGTCGTCGCGGTCTACTCCGCCTCCAACTTCCCCTTCGCCTTCTCGGTGCCCGGCGGCGACACCGCCAGCGCGCTCGCCGCGGGCTGCCCCGTCGTCGTCAAGGCCCACCCCGACCACCCCGGCACCTCCGAGCTCGTCGCCTCCGTGCTGCGCAGGGCCGCCGCCCGGCACGACATCCCCGAAGGCGTCCTCGGCCTCGTGCACGGCTTCGAGGCGGGCGTCGAACTCGTCAAGCACCCCCTCGTCGCGGGCGCGGGATTCACCGGCTCCATCCGGGGCGGGCGCGCCCTCTTCGACGCGGCCGCCGCCCGGCCCGTGCCGATCCCCTTCCACGGCGAGCTCGGCTCCCTCAACCCTGTCGTCGTCACCGAGGCCGCGGCCGCCGAGCGCGGTGAGGAGATCGGCACCGGCCTCGCCGGGTCGATGACGCTCGGCGTCGGCCAGTTCTGCGTCAAGCCCGGCCTGGTCCTGGCCCCCGAGGGCGCGGGTGGCGACCGGCTCGTGAAGTCCCTGACCGACGCGGTCAGCAACACCGGGTCCGGCGTGCTCCTCGATCACCGCATGCGGGACAACTTCGTCGCCGGGGTGCGCGAGCGCGCCGAACTCCCGGACGTCCAGGCCCCGGTGACCCCCGGCGCGGGCGGCGAGCACACCGTCAGCGCGGGCTTCCTCACCGTCCCCGCCGCGCGCCTCGCCACCGAAGGCGCGCACGACCTGCTCCTGGAGGAGTGCTTCGGCCCGGTGACCGTCGTCGCGCGGTACGCCGACGCCGCGGAGATCACCGCCGTCCTCTCCCGCCTGCCGGGCAACCTCACCGCCACCGTGCAGCTGTCCTCGGACGAGGCCGCGGGGGAGAGCGGCCGGGGCGCCGAACTGCTCGCCGAGCTCACCCCGCTCGCCGGGCGCGTCCTCGTCGACGGCTGGCCCACGGGCGTCGCCGTCGCCCCCGCCCAGCACCACGGCGGCCCCTACCCCGCGACCACGTCGACCTCGACGTCCGTGGGCGGCACGGCCGTCGAGCGCTGGCTGCGGCCGGTCGCGTACCAGAACACCCCGGAGGCGCTGCTGCCGCCGGAGCTGCGCGACGACAACCCGCTGGGACTGCCGCGGCGCTACGACGGCCGCCTGCAACACTGAGGCCATGGACGTCACGATCCCCGAACTGCCCTTCCCGCTGCGCACCTACGGCCCCGACGGCCACTGGTCCCACGAGGACGGCGTGCTCACCGGCTGGGCGGGCGCCCGCCAGGACCGCTTCGTCGCGCCGACGGGCGAGGCGCTGGAGCCCGCCTCCGACGCGCCGCGCCTGCTCGGTGCCCCGGAGGGCGACTTCCAGCTGATCGCCCGCGTCACGGTCGGCTTCGCCGCCGCCTTCGACGCGGGCGTGCTCTACCTGCACGTGGGCGAGCGCGAGTGGGCCAAGCTCTGCCTGGAGCGCTCCCCGGACGAGCCGACGATCTGCACGGTCGTCACCCGCGGCCACTCCGACGACGCCAACGCGTTCGTGGTGGACGGCACCAGCGCCTGGCTGCGGATCAGCCGTACGGGCTCGGCGTTCGCCTTCCACGCGTCGACGGACGGCGAGCGGTGGACCTTCGTGCGGATCTTCTCCCTCGGCGACGAGGAGTCGGCGGGCGCCGCGCTCGTCGGCTTCATGGCGCAGTCGCCCGTCGGCGAGGGCTGCGTGGTGACGTACGACCACATCGAGTTCCGCCCGAACTGGCCGAAGGGGCTGCGGGACGGCTCGTAGACCCGGGAGCGGTACCGGGAATGCGGCGCTTTGCCCGTACGTTGACGCGGGGAGCGGAGGCTGCCTCCGTGCCCACCCGATGTACGACCTGAAGAGAGCCACACACATGCGCGTCGAGATCTGGAGCGACATCGCCTGCCCCTGGTGCTACGTGGGCAAGGCCCGCTTCGAGAAGGCGCTCGCCGCCTTCCCGCACCGTGACGGCGTCGAGGTCGTGCACCGCTCCTTCGAGCTGGACCCGGGGCGCGCCAAGGGCGACACCGGGCTCGTCCTGCCGATGCTCATGCAGAAGTACGGCATGAGCGAGGAGCAGGCCCGCGAGGGCGAGCGGCGGCTCGGGGAGAACGCCGCGGCCGAAGGACTCGACTACCGCACGGAGGGCCGCGACCACGGCAACACCTTCGACATGCACCGCCTGCTGCACTTCGCCAAGGAGCAGGGCAGGCAGGACGAGCTGATCGGCCTGCTCTACCGCGCGAACTTCGCCGAGGAGCGGTCCGTCTTCGCGGACGACGCGCGCGTCGTGGAGCTCGCCGTCGAGGCGGGCCTTGACGAGGGCGAGGTGCGGGCCGTCCTCGCCGACCCCGAGCGGTACGCCGACGACGTCCGCGCCGACGAGCGCGAGGCAGCCGAGCTGGGCGCGAACGGCGTGCCGTTCTTCGTCCTCGACCGCAAGTACGGCGTCTCCGGCGCCCAGCCCGCCGAGGTCTTCTCGCAGGCCCTGGAGCAGGCGTGGGGCGAGCGCGCGCCGCTCACCACCCTCGCGACGGCCGACGGCGGCGATGCGTGCGGGCCCGACGGATGCGCGGTTCCGCAGGCCTGACACGCCGCATAGGTTGATCCCCATGGAGTCCATGGGGATCAACACCGGTACGGAATTCGCTCCCACGTCGACGTATCTGAACACCGCGAGCTGCGGTCTTCTGCCGCGCCGCGCCATCGACGCGATCCGGACGCTCGCCGTCGAGAACGGTGCGGGGAGGCCGGGCGGCGCCGGTGACTTCGAGGTGGTGGACGCGGCGCGGGCCGCGTTCGCCCGGATCGTCGGCGTGGCCAAGGGCCGGGTGGCGGTCGGCGGGTCCGTCGCCGTGCACGCCGGGCTGATCGCCGCCTCCCTGCCCCCGGGCGCCGAAGTCCTCGTGCCCGAGGGCGAGTTCGCCTCCATCGTGAACCCCTTCGTGCTGCGCGGCGACCTCAAGATGCGGTACGCGCCGCTGGACGGGCTCGCCGAGGCCGTCACGCCCACGACGGCGCTCGTCTCCTTCTCGGCCGTCCAGTCCGCCGACGGCCGCACCGCCGACCTGCCCGCCGTCCGCGCGGCGGCCGCCGCCCACGGCGCGCGCACCCTGCTCGACGCGACCCAGGCGGTGGGCTGGCTGCCGCTGGACGCCGACGCTTACGACTACACCCTCACCGGCGCCTTCAAATGGCTCCTGTGCCCGCGCGGCGTGTCCTTCCTGACCGTGCGCGAGGAGGTCCAGGACTCCCTCGTCCCGCTGCACGGCGGCTGGCTCGCCGCGGCCGACACCTGGCACTCCACGTACGGCCCGCTCACCGAACTCGCCCCGGACGCCCGCCGGTTCGACGAACCCACCGCCTTCCTCGCCTACCACGGCGCGGCGGCGGCCCTCACCCTCGTCGAGGAGACGGAGATCGACGCGATCCACGCCCACGACACGGCGCTCGCCGCCCGCTACCGCGCCGGACTCGCGGAGCTCGGCCACGTCCCCGTGCCGGGCCGCGCCCCCATCGTCTCGGTGCCCGGCCTCGCAGACCGCGCCGCCGAGCTGACCCGGGCCGGCATCCTCACCTCGGCACGGGCGGGACACCTGCGGGCGACGTTCCACCTGTACAACACCGAGGCGGATGTGGACCGCCTCCTCGACGTCCTCTCCTGCTGAGGCCTGGCGCGGCGGGCCGCGGAACGCCAGGCTTGACAGGACGAAACGGCCGCGCGAGGTGGTGGTGCCGGTGAAGCCGTCGTCCGAGGAGCCGGGCACGCCGGAGCCGCGGGCCCGCCCCGGTGGGCCCGCCGCAGACGCCGCCCTGCACCGGCGCCTGGTGCACGGCGAGGAGGCGGCCCTCGCCGAGGCCTACGCCGCGTACGGCCCGCTCGTCCGCCGCGTCGCGGCGCGCGTCACCCGCGACCATGCCGCCGCCGAGGACGTGGCGCAGGAGGTCTTCGCCCACCTGTGGAGCCGGCCCTACGCGTACGACGCCCGCCACGGCGGCCTGCGCGTCCGGCTCTCGATGCTCGCCCACCGGCGCGCCGTGGACTGGGTGCGCGGCGAGGAGCGGCACCGCAAGGCCGTGCCCGCCGACGGGGCGGCCCCGCGAGCGGTCCCGGCGCCGGGGCACTCCCCGGACGGGCGCTCGCCGGACGGGGCGGTCGTCGAGCAGGAGCGCTCCCTGCTCCTGCACTCCGCCCTCACCCGGCTCCCGCCGTCCCAGCAGCAGGTGATGCACCTGGCCTACTTCGCGGGCCGCACCTACCGGCAGACCGCCGTCGAACTCGGCATCCCCGAAGACGCCGTCAAGAGCGGTCTGCGGGCGGCCCTTGGCACACTGACCGAGACCCTCGCGGACCCGCCCCCGCGAGGTGAGCGCCCGTGACGGACCCCCACGCGGCGGTACGCGAACTGCTCGGCGCCCGGGCCGTGGACGCCCTCCTTGCGGGCGAGGAGGCCGAGGTCGGCCGGCATCTGGGGGAGTGCGTGCCCTGCGCCGCCGATGCCGCGCGGCTGCGGGCCACCGTGCGGTACCTCGACGGCCCCGCCGTGCCGGACCCGGCACCGGACGCGCCGTCCACGGCGCACGGACTCTCGCTGGCCCTGCGGACCCGCGCCCCCGCCCTGCGCACGGCCCCGCACGCCGCTCCTTAGAGCCTGTGTCATATCCCCGGCCGGGTGGTCGCCGCCTGGCACGCACGCTAGCCGCGTTGCCGAAAAGCCCTAGTAGCTCCTCCCTCAGGCCTGAACGGCCCGGGGGGACCCCCACCGAGGACTTCCCGGCGCCTTGCGATCGCACGCACCAGACGACGCCCACTGATCCGACCGGGGATATGACACAGGCTCTTACGCCGCCGCGGTCGCCGCGCTCCAGGCACTTCTCGGCGAACTGGACGAGCGCGGGCCCTGGAGCACGCCGGTCGCGCACGACCGGGACGTCCGCGACACCGTCGCCCATCTGATCGCCGCCGACGAGCCGCTCGCCCGGCGGCTCGGCCCCGGCCCCCGCGCGCAGCAGCCCGCCCCCGGCTCGTCGGACGGCGCGTCCTGGCGTACGGCGAGGAAGGCGCGTACCCGCGAGGTGATCCGCCGCGAGCGGGCCCGCACCCCCGCGCAGACCGTCTCCGCCTGGCGCGTCCAGGCCGCCGGACTGCTCTCGTCACGTGCCGCCCACGACGCCGAACGTGCCGCCCGCGCAACGGAGCTGGCGGGCGTCCTGCTGCCCGTCACCGACCACTTCCTGGCGCGCGCCTTCGACACCTGGGTGCACGCCGACGCCATCGGATGCGCCCTCGACCGCGTCGTGCCCCCGCCGCCGCCCCCGCACCTGTGGCGGCTCGTGCGCCTCGCCGTCCGCCTGCTCGGCCCGGCCCTCGGCCCGAAGGCTCCGCCCGTCGCGCTCACCGTCGCCGGGGAGGGCGGCGAGACCGAGTGGGTCCTCGGCAGCGCGGACGACCCGGTACGCGCGCAACTCGTCCTTGGCCCGGTCGACTTCTGCCTGCTGGTGGGCGGCCGGCGCGCGCCGGACCGGGTGCCGCGCGGCACATCGGGCGACGAGTCGGCGGCTCAGCGGGTCCTGACCCGGGCGGCGTCGCTGTCCTGGCTCTGATCTGATCTGATCGGATCAGATCGGATCAGGTCGGAGCAGAGACCGAGACCGCGCCCTCAGGCGCGCCCCTTCCGCTCCGGGCAGTCCTCCGTCTCCTTGCACAGGTTCGTCTCCACCTTCGCGAGGAGCCGCGCCAGGTCCGCGCGTTCCGTGTCGTCCAGGCCCGCCAGCGTGTGGCCCTCCAGCTCGCCCCACGCGCGTTCCACCTGAGTGAGCAGGCCGCAGCTCGCCGCGCTCGCCTCGACCAGGACCGCGCGGCGGTCGCTCGGGTCGGGGCGGCGGCGTACGTGGCCGGCCTGCTCCAGGCGCTGCAGCATCTTCGTGACCGTCGAGGGGTCGAGGTCGACCGCCTTGATCAGCTCGGACTGCCGGACCGCGCCCGCCTCCCACAGGTGCATCATCACGAACTCCTGGCCGGGGTAGAGGCCGAGACCCTTCAGCACCTTGCCCGCGGCGATGCGGTGCAGCCGGGCGACCCGGCTGACGGCGAGACTGACAGGTCCCGCGTCGGCGACACCGGAGGCCCCGGGCGTACAGACGGGGTCGCCCGGAGGTGCCTGGACGGTGTCGGCCTTCATCACGTGCTCCTGTTTGTCGATCGTGAGACGTCTACCAAAAGAATACCTTGGTCGGCCAAGGAATGGGTTACAGTGCTCTCAGCGCAAATGATTGGCCGACCACATATTTCCGTCGTATCTCAGTCAGGGAGTTCTGATGACCACCGCGTTCGACCCGATCGACCTGTCCGGCACCACGCTCCGCAACCGCATCGCCATGGCCCCCATGACCCGGAGCCGCGCCGGTGAGGGCGGTGTCGCCACCGATCTGACCGCGGAGTACTACGCGCAGCGCGCTTCCGCGGGACTCATCGTCACCGAGGGCATCCAGCCTTCCGTGGTCGGCCAGGGATACCCGGACACGCCGGGCCTGCACAGCGCCGAGCAGACCGCCGCCTGGCGCAAGGTCACCGACGCCGTGCACGCCGCCGGAGGCACGATCTTCGCCCAGCTCATGCACGCGGGCCGCGTCGGCCACCCCGTCCTCCTGCCCGACGGACTGATCAACGTCGCCCCCTCGCCGGTCGCGGCCGACGGACAGGTGTACACCGCCGAGGGCCCCAAGGACTTCGTCACCCCGCGCGAGCTGACCGACGCCGAGATCCGCGCCACCATCGCCGACTTCGCCACCGCCGCCCGCAACGCGATCGACGCGGGTTTCGACGGCGTGGAACTGCACGGCGCCAACGGCTACCTGATCCACCAGTTCCTCGCCCCCGGCTCCAACCGCCGCACCGACGCGTGGGGCGGCTCGCCCGAGAACCGCGTCCGGTTCGCCGTCGAGGTCGCCGCCGCCGTCGCCGAGGAGATCGGCGCCTCCCGCACCGCCCTGCGCATCTCGCCCGGCAACCCCGCCAACGGCATCTCCGAGCCCGACCCCGAGCCCGTGTACACCGCGCTCGCCAAGGAGCTGGCCGCGCTCGACATCGCGTACCTGCACATCATGGAGATCGGCGGCGTCCGCGAGCTCACCGTACGGCTGCGGCAGGACTTCGGCGGCACGCTCGTCCTGAATCCGCACAGCGAAGGCCCCACCGGCCCCGACGCGCTCACCCTGGTCGAGGACGGCACCGCGGACATCGTCACGTTCGGCGCCCTGTTCCTCGCCAACCCCGACCTGCCGGCCCGCCTGAAGGCGGGCGGCCCGTACAACACCCCGGACCCCGCGACCTACTACGGCGGCGCCGAGAAGGGCTACACGGACTACGCCTTCCTGGCGCAGTAGCCGTAGAACGGCGAACGGCCCGGCTCCCAGGAAAGGGAACCGGGCCGAACACGCCCATCTGACAGGTCACTTCACCGGCAGGTCACTTCACCGGGGTGAAGTCCCGCGCCCCGATGTACTCGGGACGGCGCACCGGCGCCGCGAACGGCTCCACCGCCGTGTTCTCCACGCTGTTGAACACGATGAAGACGTTGCTGCGCGGGTACGGGGTGATGTTGTCCCCCGAGCCGTGCATGGCGTTGCAGTCGAACCACGTCGCCGATCCCGCCTCGCCCGTGAACAGGCGGATGCCGTAGTCGGAGGCGAGGTGTGTGAGCGTCGCGTCCGACGGGATGCCCGCGTCCTGCATCTGCAGCGACCGCTTGTAGTTGTCCTTCGGCGTGGCGCCCGCGCAGCCGAGGAACGTCTTGTGCGACCCCGGCATGATCATGAGGCCGCCGTTGGTGTCGTAGTTCTTCGTCAGCGCGATGGACACCGAGACGGTCCGCATGTTGGGCAGGCCGTCCTCCGCGTGCCAGGTCTCGAAGTCCGAGTGCCAGTAGAACCCGGAGGCGCCGAAGCCCGGCTTCACGTTGATCCGTGACTGGTGGACGTAGACGTCCGAGCCCAGGATCTGCCGTGCCCTGCCGACGACGCGCGGGTCCGCCGCGAGCCTGCCGAAGAGTTCGCTGATCTTGTGCACCTCGAAGATCGACCGGATCTCCTGGGAGCGCGGCTCGACGATGGAGCGCTCGTTCGCGCGCATCGCCGGATCGTTGATGAGCCGCTCCAGCTCGGCGTGGTAGACGCTCACTTCGTCCGGGGTGATCAACTGGTCGATCGCCAGGAAACCGTCCCGCTCGAACCCGGCCAGATCCCCGGCCGAGATCGGCCCTTCAGCGCCCGGCTCGGACCACACGACGGGGTCCTTGCGCTCGATGAGCACCTCTTCGGTGCCTCGCGTCGGGTACAGGTCACTGGTGCGTTCGGGTGCGGTGGTCATGGTGTTGCCTGCCTCTCCTCTCGTACGGCCCTGTTCGGGATGTAGGACTCGATCAGTCCGCGTCCGGCTCCGTGAGCAGCGGGTACACGCCGTTCTCGTCGTGGTCCTCACGACCCGTGACGGGCGGGTTGAAGACACAGATGCAGTGGAAGTCCTCCTTGATCCGCATCGTGTGCTTCTCGTGCCCGTCGAGCAGGTACATGGTGCCCGGCGTGATCGTGTACTTCTCGCCGGTCGTGTCGTCGGTCAGCTCCGCCTCACCCTTGGTGCAGACGACGGCCTCGATGTGGTTCGCGTACCACATCGACGTCTCCGTACCCGCGTACAGGATGGTCTCGTGGACCGAGAAGCCGACGCGCTCCTTGGCGAGGACGATGCGCTTGCTCTCCCAGGTACCCGAAGCGGCCTTCACATGCCGGTCGGTGCCTTCAATGTCCTTGAACGAACGGACGATCACGGTGAGTTGATTCCTTTTCTCTTACGGTGCCGGGGGCCGGCCGGGTCGCTCGGTCAGGCGGTCTCGCGGACCGCGCGGGCCAGCGTGCGCAGCCCCTCGTCCAGCTCGTCGGGGGTGATCGTCAGCGCCGGAAGGAGCTTGACGACCTCACCCTCGGGGCCGGAGGTCTCGATGAGCAGGCCCAGTTCGAAGGCCCGCTTCGCCACGGCGCTCGCGCGGTCCTTGTCCAGGAACTCGATGCCCCAGACGAGACCGCGGCCGCGGAACTCCTTGATCTCCGTGCGGTTCTCCTCGACGATCGCGGCGAGCACCTGCTCGACCTGCTCGCCGCGGGCGCGGGTCTGCTTCTCCATCGCCGAACCGTCGGCCCAGTAGGCCTCAAGGGCGGCGGCGGCCGTCACGAACGCGGGGTTGTTGCCGCGGAACGTGCCGTTGTGCTCGCCCGGCTCCCACACGTCGAGCTCCGGCTTGAACAGGCAGAGCGACATCGGCATGCCGTAGCCGCTGATGGACTTGGACACCGTCACGATGTCCGGCGTGATGCCCGCCTCCTCGAAGGAGAAGAAGGCACCGGTGCGGCCGCAGCCCATCTGGATGTCGTCGACGATCAGGAGCATGTCCCAGCGCTCGCACACGTCGGCGAGCTTGCGCAGCCACTCGGCGCGGGCGACGTTGATGCCGCCCTCGCCCTGCACCGTCTCGACGATCACGGCGGCGGGCTGGTTCAGGCCGGACCCCTGGTCCTCCAGGAGCCGCTCGAACCAGATGAAGTCGGGGGTCCGGCCGTCCAGGTAGTTGTCGAACGGCATCGGGGTGCCGTGCACCAGCGGGATGCCGGCGCCCGCCCGCTTGAAGGCGTTGCCGGTCACCGCGAGGGAGCCGAGCGACATGCCGTGGAAGGCGTTCGTGAACGACACGATCGACTCACGGCCCTTGACCTTGCGGGCGAGCTTCAGCGCCGACTCCACGGCGTTGGTGCCCGTCGGGCCCGGGAACATGACCTTGTACGGCAGGTCGCGCGGGCGCAGGATGATGTTCTGGAACGACTCAAGGAAGGCGCGCTTGGCGCTGGTCGACATGTCGAGGCCGTGGACGACCCCGTCGCGCTCCAGGTAGTCGATGAGGGCGCGTTTCAGGACCGGGTTGTTGTGGCCGTAGTTGAGTGAACCGGCTCCGGCGAAGAAGTCGAGGTACTCATGGCCGTCCTCGTCGTACATGCGGCTGCCCTGCGCGCGGTCGAAGACCGTAGGCCAACCGCGGCAGTAGCTGCGCACCTCCGACTCCAGGGTCTCGAAGACGCTCAGGTCGGGCTGGGTGATGGTCACAGCAGATCTCCTGGGAGATGGAAAGGCGTGGGAGTGGGGGGTTCGGGCGTGCGGGGGGAGCGAAGTTCAGGGGTGGATCGGACCGATGCGGTAGAGCACCTCGGGCTCGTGCCCGTCATCCGGGAAGATCCCCGCGTCGAAGAGGGTCTTCCGCTCGACCGACGCGCCGTGGCGCCGTGCGTAGGAGAGGAACAGCCGCTCGGAAGCGGTGTTCCCCGGCGAGATGGTCGTCTCGACCGTGCTCAGCTCGCGCCCGGCGCCGACCTTCGCGGTCAGCCCTTCGAGCAGCGCGCCGGCGAGTCCGCGGCCGCGCTGCCCGTGGTCGACGGCCACCTGCCAGACGAGCAGGGTGTCCGGGCGCTCGGGCCTGATGTAGCCGGTGATGAAGCCGACCGGTTCCCCGGCGGCGTCCCGCGCCACGACGGACGTGGCCGCGAAGTCACGGCACCACAGCAGATAGCTGTAGGACGAGTTCAGGTCGAGCACTTTGGAGTCGCGGGCGATCCGCCAGATGGCGGCGCCGTCGGCGACCACGGGACTGTCGAGTCGCAGCCCCTCTGGCATTTTCAGGAATTTCGCTTGCAGGTCGGTCGGTAGATCGGCTTGTGCAGCGGTCATGCGGATTGAATTTACCGAGCAATTCCTGGGATTGCATCGGGGGGAGGGGTTACATGAAAGCGGTTCATGTGTTATCACGCGTAGGTGCGCGCCCGCATGAGGTCTCGCCGGTTTGGGGGGATTTGACCGGGATTTATTGCACAAAACGGGCGCGATGTGGAGTACGTCACAGATCCGCAATCGCACGGAAGGTGTCCGGATTGCGGTATTTGGTGCTGTCGAAATCTTAGTGTTTAGGACCCGGGAAAGCGGGCAGAAGAATACGGGAAGCTGTGCTTCTCGAGTTTATAAACAATTCGTGGGATTGGTTGCGGGAATTCACAGTGACGCAAAGAGGCGGAGGGGTGGATTCACGGTCCGGTGACCCCGTCGATGCGTTCCCTCAGGAGATCGGCGTGGCCGTTGTGCCGGGCGTACTCCTCGATGAGGTGGACCAGGATCCAGCGCAGGCTGACCGTCTCCTCGCCGCCCACGACCGCCGCCTCCTCGGCGCCGAGCCGCCCCGTGTCGTCGAGTGGACGCCCCGCGCAGATCCCCCGGTTCACCTCCACCTCGCGCTCCCACACCGCGAGCACCTCGGCGAACGTCCTGGACCGGTCCGGGGTGAAGGCGCAGGACTGGTCCTCCCCGTAGAGCAGCGGCACGTCGCGCCGGGCGAAGATCCGCTGGATCCAGTTGCGTTCGACCTCCGCGAGGTGCTGTACCAGGCCGAACAGCGAGAGTGCGGACGGCTCGACGGCCGTGCGCAGCGTCTGCTCGTCGTCGAGCCCCGCGCACTTCAGCGCCAGGGTGGCGCGGTGCATGTCGAGCCAGCCCGCCAGCAGGGCCGGCTCGTCTGCGGTCAGGGGCGGGATGCGGCGGCCGTCCGGAAGTGTGGTCATGACAGGTACGTTGCCATGGGGCGGTGGACGGCCGCAGCGATTTCGTACAGGTCGGGGCCGATGCCGCCGAAGGCCCCGCGCGCGCTGCGCCCGCGCTTCGCGCGGACGACGGGGGTTCGAAGGCGGGCTCTCAGCGCCAGGCGTCGTTCACCGCGCGCCGGGCCGCCTCCAGGTCGACCGCGAGACCGGCCTCGCCCATCGCGGCGCCCAGCGCGGCCAGGCAGGCGTGCACCGCGCCACGGGTCGCGTCCTGGCCGTAGTGGTTGACCCGGATCATCTCCTTGGCCAGGGCCCCGCCCCCGGCGACCAGCGCAAGCGCCGGGTCCGAGGCGAGCGCCGCGGCCACCAGGGCCGAGGCGTCCACGCCTGAGGGCGCCCGCAGGGTGGTGGCGACCGGAGCCGCGTCCGCCGCGTCGTGCACGTACGGCTCCAGGCCCCCGCCCAGCGCGAGCGCGCCCGCGCGGGTGGCGGCCGCGGCGGTGGCGTGCCGCGACATCAGGGCGTCGAGACCCTCCGTCTCGATACGTTCCACGCACGCTTCGAGTGCGAGCATCTCCAGCTGGGCGGGCGCGTGCAGCAGGGCCTTGTGGCCACCGTCGATCCAGCGCTCCTTCCAGTCCAGGAGGGAGAGGTAGGAGCGGCGCGGCGCCTGCGGATTGGCGGCGATGCGCTGCCAGGCCCGCTCGCTCACGGACACCGCGGAGACACCCGCGGGCCCGCCCATCGCCTTCTGCGCGCCGATCACGCACAGGTCCACGCCCCACGCGTCCGGCAGCAGCGGTTCGGCGCCCACCGAGGCGACCGCGTCCAGCATGAACAGCGCCCCGTGCGCGCGCACGACCTCGCCGATCTCCGCTACGGGGTTGGTGTTGCCCGTCGCGGCCTCGGCGTGCACGAGCGAGACGAAGTCGATCTCCGGGTGCTCGGCGAAGGCCTGGCGCACCTGGTCGGCGGTGACGGCCGTGTGGAAGGGCACGGCGAGGTCGATGACGGTCGCGCCGCAGTCCCGCAGCCAGTTCCCGAAGGTCTGGCCGTACGGCCCGGTGATCACGTTCAGCGCGGTCGTGCCCGGCCGCGCCGCACCCCGGATGCATCCCTCCAGGGGCAGCAGGGCCTCGCCCTGCATGATCACGACGTCCTGTCGGGTGCCGAGCAGGTCCGCCACCCGTGCCTGGATGGCGGCGAAGTGCTGGGCGCTCAGCGGCGCCAGGTCCAGAAAGGGATGCGTCACAGTACTGCTCACGTCACTGCTCACTTCGCTCACGAGTTCGTTCGGGCTGCGGTACCGAGCGTACCGACCGGGCCCGTACCGGGCGCTGCGAGTGCCTCCTAAGCTGCTGCCATGAGTGATCACGCGGTGCTGCACGTGACGGGGCGGGTGCTCGTCGGGCCCGATGAGGTACGCGACGAACTGTGGGTGGTCGGGGGGAGGGTGACGTACGACCGGCCCGCGGGGACGGCCGCGGCCGACATCCGTACCGTCCAGGGCTGGGCCCTGCCCGGCCTGGTCGACGCACACTGCCACGTGGGCCTGGACGCGCACGGTCCGGTCGACGCCGCCACCGCAGAGAAGCAGGCGCTGACCGACCGTGAGATCGGGGCCCTCCTGCTCCGCGACGCGGGCTCGCCCTCCGACACCCGCTGGATCGACGACCGCGAGGACCTCCCCAAGATCATCCGGGCGGGCCGCCACATCGCGCGCACCCGGCGCTACATCCGCAACTACGCCCACGAGATCGAGCCCGAGGACCTGGTGGCGTACGTCGCCCAGGAGGCGCGGCGCGGGGACGGCTGGGTCAAGCTCGTCGGCGACTGGATCGACCGCGAGGCGGGTGACCTGACGGCGTGCTGGCCGCGCGACGCGGTGCGGGCGGCGATCGCGGAGGCCCACCGCCTCGGCGCCCGCGTCACGGCCCACTGCTTCGCCGAGGACTCCCTGCGCGACCTGGTCGAGGCGGGGATCGACTGCATCGAGCACGCCACGGGGCTGACCGAGGACACGATCCCGCTCTTCGCGGAGCGCGGCGTCGCGATCGTCCCGACACTCGTCAACATCGCCACGTTCCCGGCCCTCGCCGCGGGCGGCGAGAAGAAGTTCCCCCGCTGGTCGGACCATATGCGCCGGCTGCACGCCCGCCGCTACGACACCGTGCGCGCCGCGTACGACGCGGGCGTCCCGATCTACACGGGCACCGACGCGGGCGGCTCCCTGGCCCACGGCCTGGTGGCCGCGGAGGTCGCCGAGCTGACCCTCGCGGGCATCCCCGCGGTGGACGCGCTCTCCGCCACGACCTGGGGCGCGCGCGACTGGCTCGGGCGCCCCGGTCTCGCGGAGGGCGCGCCGGCGGACCTCGTGGTGTACGAGGCGGACCCCCGTCAGGACGTACGGGTGCTCGCGGCGCCGCGCAGGGTGGTGCTGAACGGGCGGGTGGTGGGGTGACGGCCGGGGTCCGGCCGTGATGGCGGAGGCTCGGCCGGCGCCCGGTTGACCCGGGCGTTACGCGGGGGTGGTGCGGGTCGTTGGAGTCGCCCCGCGGGGGAGCGCGCGTCAACGGCCGTGCGCGGGCGGCCGGTTGCTCGGGTGACGTGAGGGAACGCCTGTGCCGGGGGATTCGAAAGCGTGGGCGGAAACCTCCCTTTGGAGTGAACTCACGCCACGTTGCTGACCGTTCACCCACAGTGCGTAAAGATTCCCGCGTCGCCCTCGCCGATGCAGGGCGACGCCGTCGGCCGGTTCGCACGCGTTGTCCCCTTGTGACGTGCGCCGCCGGTGGCCCGTCTCTCTCGTGGGGGTTCCACCACCTTGAACAGCAACACCTTCCGCATGCCCGCGCGCCGCCTCTCCGTCGTCGCCGTCGCCACCGCGCTCGCCGCCGGACCCGCGGCCCTCGCGGGCGCGGGGTCCGCGCAGGCCACGGGTGGCGACGGCCACCGGGGCGGGCGCGCCGACGCCGTCGTCCTGCGCACCGGTCTGAACGTCTCCCTGCTCAACAAGACCGTGAACGTCCCGCTCAACGTCGCCCTGAACGAGGTGCGGGCCCCTGCCAGCGCCTCGAAGACCGCGCTGAACGCCCACCTGAACGGGGTCGACGGAGGCCGCCCGTTCAGCGTGCTGCGCGCCGACGTGGCCACGGCGAAGGCGACGGTGCGCGGCGCCACGGCCGAGGGCTACAGCAACATCGCGCGGGTCCGGGTCCATGTGCCGGGGCTGCCGCTGCTCTCCCTCATCGAGGTCGAGCAGGTCACCTCGAAGGCGCTCTGCACGGCGGGGAAGCGGCCGGTCGCCGAGTCGAATCTGCTGGGTGGGGTGACCGTGCTCGGCAAGAAGGTCACGCTGACCGCCGGGGGGACGACCGAGGTGAAGGTGCCGGGCGTCGGCGAGGTGCGGCTCGACCTGTCGAAGACGCACGTGACGTCGCGTACGGCCGCGGCGTCCGCGCTGGAA
This sequence comes from Streptomyces sp. NPDC044106, assembly GCF_056433985.1. Classification (NCBI taxonomy): domain Bacteria; kingdom Bacillati; phylum Actinomycetota; class Actinomycetes; order Kitasatosporales; family Streptomycetaceae; genus Streptomyces; species Streptomyces sp. NPDC044106. The sequence goes on along the minus strand of NZ_JBWKFZ010000029.1, from coordinate 72,164 downwards.
CTGAAGGTGTCCGTGAACCCCCTGAAGCTGAACGTGGCGGAGGTGACGGGTGCGGTGACGCTGGCCGGGGCGGAGTGTGAGACACCGGCGGGAGCACCGCCGAAGGACGCGGAGACGAAGCCGCGGCCGCAGGGGGAGCCGGCGAAACCGGCGAAGCCGGTGGAGTCTGCGAAGCCGGTGGAGTCGGAGCTGGCGGAGACGGGCGGCAGCTCGATGACGCCGTATGTGGCGGGCGGGGCGGTGGCGTTGCTGCTGGCGGGGGGTGGGGCGGTGGCGCTGGGCAGGAGGCGGAGGCGAGGCTGATTCTGGCGGGGGCGCCTTGGGTGGTGTGCGGTTGTGCGGTTGTGGGGCGGGGGCGCCTTGGGTGGGGTGCGCCTGTTGTTCGGTTGTGGGGCGGGGCCGCGGGGGAATGTGCGTACTCGCTATCCCTGCGCCACGCTGCACGAACAATGGGGCTATAGCGTGCTCGGTGCTCCGTTCGCACATACCCCCACGTCCCCTCCGGTGCGTGTGCGACTGCGGCCCGGTGGGGGCTGGCCCCGTCCTGCTGTACGTTGCGGGGCAAACGCCCCGGCCCCCGCCCCTACCTCCGCCGTGCGTTGCGGGGCGAACGGGTGGGTGGGTGGGAGGCATCCGCCGCGGAGCGGCGGGTCTGTTCCGGCCCCCCGAGCACCGCCGAGAACGCGCCGAGGAGGCGGTCCGACGTGGCGCGATCGCGGACGGCGACCCGGATCCAGTCAGGCCCCAGGCCAGGAAACGTGTCGCCGCGCCGCACCGCGAACCCCCGCCCCCGCAGCCGCTCGCGCACCCCGGCCGCCCCGGGCACCCGTATCAGCACGAAGGGCCCCTCCGCGGGCTCCACCGCGCGGACCCCGAAGGAGGACAGCTCCGCCAGGCCGGCGAGCAGGTGGGCCCGGTCCGCGGCGACACGGTGCGCCGCGTGGCCGGCCTCGGCGAGCGCCCGCGGCCCCACGCACGCCCGCGCCGCCTCAAGCGCGGGCGAGGACACCGGCCACAGCGGCTGCGCCTGCGCGAGGGCGGCGATCGTGTCGGGCGCGGCGAGGACATAGCCGATCCGCAGCCCGGCCAGGCCCCACGTCTTCGTGAGGCTGCGCAGCACCACGAGGCCGGGCACGTCCGTGCGGCCCGCCAGCGCCTCCCGTTCGCCCGGCACCGCGTCCATGAAGGCCTCGTCCACCACCAGAGTCCGCCCGGGCCGCGCCAGCCCGGCGACCGACGCCGCCGGATGCAGGACGGACGTGGGGTTCGTGGGATTGCCGACGACCACCAGGTCGGCCTCCTCAGGCACCACCGAGGGGTCGAGGCGGAAGCCGTCCTCCTCCCGCAGCAGCACGCGCCCGACCTCGTGCCCCGCGTCCCGCAGCGCCGCCTCCGGCTCGGTGAACTGCGGGTGCACGACGTAGGGGTGACGCACCTTCAGGGCGCGGGCGAGCAGCACGAAGGCCTCCGCCGCGCCCGAGGTGAGCAGCACGCGGTCCTGCGGCAGGCCATGGCGTGCCGCCACCGCCTCGCGCGCCGCGCGCCCGTCCGGGTAGGCCGCCAGGCCGTCCAGGGACCTGGCGATCACCTCTTTGAGCCAGGCCGGGGGAGTGTCGGACCGTACGTTGACCGCCAGGTCGGTGAGGTCCGCGCCGTCGTCCCGTACCTCCGCGTCCCCGTGGTGGCGCAGGTCGACGGGGGCCGGGACGCGGGGCCGCCGCAGGCCCGCGACCGCGCACGTCGCCATCGAAGGACGCCCCTCGGGCGCCGACTTCCGCTTGGGCACGAGGAGTTCGCCCCCGCCGCGCAGCGCCGCCGCCTCCGCCACCGACGGCGTGCCCACCGCCGCCCGGGACCGCGCCGAGGGGTTCGGCACCGTCACCTCCGCGAGCTCCCGCGCCGAGTACGTCACGAGCGGCACCCCGAGCCGCGCCGCCGCCCCCACGATCCCCGGCTCCCCGCCCTTCACGTCGACCGTCGCCAGCTCGGCGACCGCCTCCTCGGGGAAACCGGCCTCGCGGACCGCCGCCCGGACGAGGCCGAGCACCTCGCCCACCGCCGCGTCCTCACAGGCACCGACGCCGACGACGAGGACGGTGTCATCAGGGGGCGTCGTCCGTCCGGCACCGGTCATGGGGAGGTCCTTCCGTGTGAGGCGGGGGGAGGTGGATGTGCGGGGCAGGGGGTCAATCGGATAGCAAGGGCCCATGGCGGTGTTCGTGGCGCTCGGCGCCTTCCTCATGACCCTGGTCGGCGGCTGGACGGCCCAGCGGGTCACCGACCGGCGCCATCTCGTCCTCGGGCTCGCGGGTGGCCTGATGCTCGGCGTCGTCGGCCTCGACCTGCTGCCGGAGGCGCTGGACGCCGCGGGCGGACTCGTCTTCGGCGTACCGGCGGCCCTGCTCCTGTTCGTGGGCGGCTTCCTCGTCGCCCATCTGGTCGAACGGCTCCTCGCGGGCCGTCAGGCCGCGCACGGCGCGGGCGGGCACGACGGCGGGCGGGTGCCCGAGGTGGGGCTCACGGCGGCCGCCGCGATGGTGGGCCACAGCGTCATGGACGGCGTCGCGATCGGCGCGGCCTTCCAGGTCGGCGGGGGCATGGGCGTCGCCGTGGCGCTGGCCGTCGTCGCCCATGACTTCGCGGACGGCTTCAACACGTACACGATCACCAGCCTGTACGGGAACGCCCGCCGCAAGGCCCTCGCGATGCTGTTCGCCGACGCGGCGGCGCCGGTGGTGGGCGCCGCGTCGACGCTGCTCTTCACCATTCCGGAGCAACTGCTCGGCGGCTATCTCGGCTTCTTCGGCGGCGCGCTGCTCTACCTCGCGGCGGCCGAGATCCTGCCCGAGGCGCACCACGACCACCCGGCCCGCTCGACCCTGCTGTGCACGGTGGCGGGCGCGGCGTTCATCTGGCTGGTGGTGGGCATCGCGGGCTGAGCCGACCCGTGCGGTCACGGCGTGCAGCTCCCGACGAAGCGGCGCGCGACGCCCGGCTCCGCCGCCCAGTGCGTGTGCAGATAGCTGGCGTGCACGTTCCCCTGGACGAAGCCCTCGACGCGCCGCTCGGGCGCGTGCAGCCCCCAGGCGGGCGTCGGCCCCGCGCCGGGCTCGACGACGGTGCGGTGGAACTCGTGGCCCCGCGTCCGCGCGCCCGCGACCGCGAGCACGCTGTCCGACACGGCCACCGCTTCCCGGTACCCGAGCGTCAGCCGCTCCGCCATCCGCGCCTGTGCGTCGAGCACCCCGCACATCGGCTTCCCGTCCAGCTCGCGCGCGAGGTAGAGCAGCCCCGCGCACTCGGCGGCCACCGGCGCACCACAGAGCGCGAGTTCGGCGACGGCCTTCCTGAGCCGCTCGTTGGCGGACAGCTCAGGAGCGTAGACCTCGGGGAACCCGCCGCCGATGACCAAACCCGCGGTCCCGTCGGGGAGTTGCTCGTCGCGGAGCGGGTCGAAGGTGACGACCTCCGCCCCGGCGGCGGTGAGGAGCTCGGCGTGCTCGGCGTACGAGAACGTGAAGGCGGCCCCACCGGCGACGGCGATGCGGGGGCGAGATCCAGCCTGTCCGGCCTTTGCGGACGAACCCGGCGCAGCCGGTGATGGACCGAGCCCCGTGCCGGGGTCCGGGGCGGCGCCCCGGTTTCGGGAAGGGGCGGGATCGGGGAGAGCAGCGCCGCAGGCCACAGCCGCAACCGGATCCCACGCGTCGCCCGACAGCGAGGGCGCGCTGCGCGCCAGCGCGAGCAGGGCGTCCAGGTCGCACCCCTCCCGCACCTGGGCGGCGAGTGCGGCGACGGACTCGACCGCCTCGGCCTGCCGCTCCGCCACCGGAACGAGCCCCAGGTGCCGGGAGGGCGCCCGGACCTGGGAAGCGCGGCGCAGAGCACCGAGCACCGGCACCCCCGACTCGTCCAGCGCCTGACGCAGCAACTGCTCGTGCCGGTCGGAGCCGACCTTGTTGAGGATGACGCCCGCGATCCGCACCTCCGGGTCCCACGACGCGAAGCCGTGCACCAGCGCCGCCACCGAGCGCGACTGCGACGACGCGTCGACGACCAGGACGACCGGGGCCCGCAGCAGCTTCGCGACATGGGCCGTGGAGGCGAGTTCGCCCTGCCCGGCGGCCCCGTCGTACATCCCCATCACGCCCTCGACCACGGCGAGATCGCACCCGGCGGAGCCGTGCGCGAACAGCGGCGCGATCAGGTCGGGGCCGCACAGGTACGCGTCCAGGTTGCGGCCGGGGCGGCCGGTCGCGAGCGCGTGGTAGCCGGGGTCGATGTAGTCCGGCCCGACCTTGTGCGGGGACACGGCGAGCCCGGCCGCCGCGAACGCGGCCATCAGGCCCGTCGCGACGGTCGTCTTGCCGCTGCCCGACGACGGCGCCGCGATGACGAGGCGAGCTACCACTCGATGCCCCTCTGGCCCTTCTGCCCCGTGTCCATCGGGTGTTTGACCTTGGACATGTCGGTGACCAGGTCGGCGAAGTCGATCAGCTGCTGCGGCGCGTTGCGCCCGGTGATGACCACGTGCTGGGTGCCGGGGCGGTCGCGGAGGACCTCCACGACCTCCTCCACGTCGATCCAGCCCCAGTGCATCGGGTAGGCGAACTCATCGAGGACGTACAGCTTGTACGTCTCTTGGGCGAGGTCCCGCTTGACCTGCTCCCAGCCCTCGCGGGCCTTGTCCTCATTGGTCAACTCGCCCTCGGCGGGGGCGCGCTGGATCCACGACCAGCCCTCGCCCATCTTGTGCCAGGCGACCGAGCCGCCCTCGCCGGAGGCGCCGAGGACCTTCAGCGCGTTCTCCTCGCCGACCTTCCACTTCGCCGACTTCACGAACTGGAAGACGCCGATCGGCCAGCCCTGATTCCAGGCCCGCAGCGCGAGCCCGAACGCGGCGGTCGACTTGCCCTTGCCGATGCCCGTGTGCACGAAGACCAGCGGACGGTTGCGGCGCTGGCGCGTCGTGAGCCCGTCGTCCGGTACGACGCTCGGCTGTCCCTGCGGCATTAAGCGGCCCTCCTCGAAGGCGAGTTCATGGTCTGTACGTCCTTGACGAGGCCGGCGATCGAATCCGCCCGCAGCTCGTCGAGGGTCACGGCCGTCCCGCCGAGCTCGCCCGCGAGCTGCCCCGCGAGACCAAGACGCACGTAGCCCGACTCGCAGTCCACGACGACCGAGGCGACGCCTTCGGCCGCGAACAGCCTGGCGGCACGGCCCGCGCGGGCCACCGGCTCCACGCCCCCGGTTGCCCGCCCGTCCGTCACCACGACCACCAGCGGACGGCGCGCCGCGTCCCGCAGCCGCTCGATCCGCAGCACGTCGTGCGCCTTCAGGAGCCCGGCGGCCAGCGGGGTGCGCCCGCCCGTCGGCAGTGATTCGAGCCTGGCCGCCGCCGCGTCCACGGACGACGTCGGCGGCAGCGCCACCTCGGCGTCCTTGCCCCGGAACGTCACGAGCCCCACCTTGTCGCGCCGCTGGTAGGCGTCGAGGAGCAGCGAGAGCACGGCGCCCTTGACGGCGCTCATCCGCTGCCGCGCCGCCATCGACCCGGACGCGTCCACGACGAACAGCACGAGATTGCCCTCGCGCCCCTCCCGGGTGGCCTGCCGCAGATCGTCGCGGCGTACGACGAGGCCGGTGCCGGAGCGTCCGCGGGCCTTCTGGTGCGGGGCCGCGGCCTGCACCGTGGCCGCCAGGTGCAGCTTGGTCAGGGCGCCTCGGGGGCGGCGCGAACCCGTCGTGCGCCCGTGCTCGGTGCGGGCACGCGAGCGGCGGCCCGCGGCGCCCTCGCCGATGCCGGGCACGCTCAGCATCTTCGTGCGGAACGGCTCGGCGGCCCGTACGGCCTGCTGCTCGCCGGTGGCGCCGCCCGGGGCGGGGGCGGGCTCCTGAGGGGCCGCTGTCTCGTCGGGGTCGGGGCCCTGGTGCTGTGCGGGCAGGTCGGGGGAGGGGGGCTCCGGGCCGTCGGCCGGGGGCTGCCCGCCGCCGTCGGGGCCGCCACCGTCGGGGCCGCCGTCAGGACCGCCGCCGTCCGGGTCGTCGTCGCCCTCCGGAGGCTCCGGCTCCGCGGAAGCCTCGTCCTCGCGCGCCTCCTCCAGCGTCTCGTCGAGCTTGTCCTCGTCGAGGCCCGGCGCGTCGAAGGGGTTGCGGCGCCTGCGGTGCGGCAGCGCGAGCAGCGCGGCCTGGCGCACGTCCTCGCTCTGCACGTCGGTACGGCCCGCCCACGCGGCGAGCGCCGTCGCGGTGCGCGCCATCACGATGTCCGCGCGCATCCCGTCGACCTCGAACGCCGCGCAGGTCGCCGCGATCTGCCGCAGCGCCGCGTCGCCGAGGACGACCTGGGGGAGCAGCGCCCGCGCCGCCACGACGCGGTCCCGCAGCGCGGACTCCGCCTCGCTCCAGCGCCCGGCGAAGCCCTCGGGATCGTCGTCGTACGCGAGGCGCCGCCGTACGACCTCGACGCGCTGGTCGGTCTCGCGGGATGCGGCCACCTCGACGGTCAGCCCGAACCGGTCGAGCAACTGCGGGCGCAGCTCGCCCTCTTCGGGGTTCATCGTGCCGACGAGCAGGAAGCGTGCGGCGTGCCGCACGGAGACGCCCTCGCGCTCCACGTACGAGGCGCCCATGGCGGCGGCGTCCAGGAGGAGGTCGACCAGGTGGTCGTGGAGGAGGTTGACCTCGTCGACGTAGAGGATGCCGCGGTGCGCGTCGGCGAGCAGGCCGGGCTCGAAGGCCTTGACGCCCTCCGAGAGTGCCCGCTCGATGTCCAGGGCACCGACGAGGCGGTCCTCGGACGCGCCGACCGGCAGCTCGACCATCCGGGCGGGCCGCGCGGTGGCGCCGCCCGTCTCGTGCGGGCCGTCCGGGCAGTTCGGGTCGGCGGCGGCCGGATCGCACGAGAAGCGGCACCCGGCGACGACCGGCACCTCGGGGAGCAGCGCCGAGAGCGCGCGCACGGCGGTGGACTTGGCGGTGCCCTTCTCACCCCGCACGAGCACACCGCCCACGGCGGGCGAGACGGCGTTCAGCAGGAGCGCGAGCCGCAGGTCGTCCTGGCCGACGAGAGCGGTGAACGGGTACGGGGTGGTCACTGAGCCTCCTTGATGCGGTGGTGCGGGGTGGTGCTCACGACGGCGCTCACGAGGGCGCGCCGGGCGCGATGAACGGCAGCCCGGCCGGCGCGCCGTTCTCGATCAGGCCCAGCAGGCCGTCCGTGTCCGCGTGTTCTTCGATCAGGTCGCCGAGCAGGTCGAGCTGTTCCTCGCGCAGCGCCGCGAAGCTGGTGTCGGGCGCGGGCACGAAGCGGCGTCCGGCCGCGCGGGCGACCTCGGTGAGGAATCGGCGCCGGAACGCGTCGCTCTCCAGCGATCCGTGCCAGTGCGTGCCCCAGACCTCGCCGACCCGGCAGCCGTCCAGGAAGGGCTCGCCGCCCAGGACGTCGGCGACGCCGTGGTGGATCTCGTACCCCTCGACGTACTCGCCGAGGGCCTCGCCGACCGGTCGCGCCAGGGTCTTCTCGCGGGCGAACCGCACCCGCACCGGCAGCAGCCCGAGCCCGTCGACGGCCCCGGCCCGCGACTCGACCTCGTCCTCGATGTGCTCGCCGAGGACCTGGAAGCCGCCGCAGATCCCGAGCACGGGGCGGCCCTCGGCGGCGCGTCGTGCCAGGGCGTCGGCGAGGCCGCGCTCGCGCAGCCACTCAAGGGCGCGTACGGTCCCGCGCGTGCCCGGCACGACCACGAGGTCGGCGTCGACGAGCTCCTCGGCGCGGTCCACGAACCGCACGACGACGCCCGGCTCGGCGGCCAGCGCGTCCACGTCGGTGAAGTTGGACATCAGCGGCACCGCGCACACGGCGACCCGCAGCACGTCCTCGCCGACCGGCGGGGCCACCACCGACTCCCGGACGGCGCCCCGCAGGGACACCCGCAGGCCGTCCTCCTCGTCGATGCCGAGCCCGTGCTGGAACGGCAGCACACCGTACGTACGCCGCCCGGTGAGACCGAGCAGCATGTCGAGCCCGGGTTCCAGGAGGGAGACGTCCCCCCGGAACTTGTTCACCAGGTAGCCCGCGACGAGCTCCTGGTCGGCCGCGCTCAGCAGCGCCGTCGTCCCGAAGAACGACGCGAACACCCCGCCCCTGTCGATGTCCCCGACCACCAGGACGGGGAAGCGGGCGGCGCGCGCGATGCCCATGTTGACGATGTCGGTGCGCCGCAGATTGATCTCGGCGGGACTGCCCGCGCCTTCGCAGATCACGGCGTCATACGTGCCCCGGAGTTCCGCCAGGCATCCCAGGACGGTGTCGAGCAACTGCGCCTGCCGCCCTCCGTGGTAGCCACGCGCACTCATCTCGCCGACCGGCTTGCCCATCAGCACGACCTGGCTGGAGCGGTCGCCGCCGGGCTTGAGCAGAACGGGGTTCATCAGCGCGCTGGGCTCGACGCGGGCGGCCTGCGCCTGCATGGCCTGGGCCCGCCCGATCTCGGCGCCCTCGCGGGTGACGAAGGAGTTGAGGGACATGTTCTGCGCCTTGAACGGCGCGACGGACACGCCCTTGCGGGTCAGCCACCGGCAGATGCCGGCGGTGACGACGCTCTTGCCCGCGTCCGAGGTGGTCCCTGCGACGAGCAGTCCACCGCTCATGACGTTCTCCCTGACGTTGCCGACCGAAGTGCCCAGCGGGCGGTGACCACGGCGCCGAGGGCGAGCAGGCCGACGCGGCGGGACAGCTTCGCCGCCCGTTCGATGTCCCCCGCGCGCACGTCGCGCCCCTCCGCGTTCAGAACGGGCCGGTGCTCGACCCGCCCCCCGTACGACAGCGTCCCCCCGAGCCGTACGCCAAGCGCGCCGGCGAAGGCCGCCTCGACGGGTCCGGCGTTCGGGCTCGGATGCTTCGCCGCGTCCGCGCGCCAGGCCCGTACCGCTCCGGCGGGCGATCCCCCGGCCAGCGCCGCGAGGCCCGCGGTGAGCCGCGCCCCCGGCCATCCGACGACGTCGTCGAGGCGGGCGGAGGCCCAGCCGTACCGGCGGTAGCGGGCCGACTTGTGGCCCACCATCGCGTCCAGTGTGTTGACGGCCCGGAAGCCGACGAGTCCGGGCACCCCGCCCAGCGCGCCCCACACGAGCGCCCCGACCACCGCGTCGGAGGTGTTCTCGGCGACGGACTCCACGACGGCCCGCGCGATGCCGTCGGCGTCCAGCGCCTGCGGATCGCGCCCGCACAGATGCGGCAGCCGCTCCCGCGCGACCTCGATGTCCCCGGCCTCCAGCGCGCCGCCGATGGCCCGCGCCTCCCGGCCGAGCGAGGTGCCGCCGACGACGGCCCAGGTCGCGGCGGCGGTCAGCGCGACGGTTCCGGCCCGGGAGCGGCGTACGAGGGTGGTGGCGAGGGCGGCGGCGCCCGCCGCGCCTCCCGCGCAGACCACGGTGTGCAGCGCGCCCCAGCCGCGGTGGTCGCGCCAGAGCAGCCGCTCGACGGCGCCCGCGGCACGGCCGAACGCGGCGACCGGATGGCCCCGGCGGGGATCGCCGAGCAGCAGGTCACCGAGGAGGCCGGCGGCGGCGCCGTACGCGAAGTCGCGATCGGCACTCATGCGCTCAGCCCGTCGCCGTGCTGCGGAGAGGCTTCGACGAGCGGGGAAGGGGCGGCACCGGGCGGCCGGGCATGGCGATATGTCCTCACTCAGGGTGTCCGCGCCCTGGTTCGACGTGATCGGCGGCGAGAGTTCCTGGCTCGCGGGGAGTGGCTCCCCGGTGACAGTGGCGGGACCGCGCCGGATTCGCACCGGCTTCCTCTTCTGCCGCCGTAGTTGGCCCGGGCAGTCCACCACGGTCCGCGAAGGCCCGTCAACTCGCCGTTGACCTGCGGCGGGAGAGTGTGTTGGGGCCCACATGCGGGGTTGCGCGCACGCCCGGCGCGCGGGATCCGGATATACGGGTGGGGCGCGGAGCTCCGTACGCTCCGCGCCCCACCCGGGAAGACCGGCCGACGGCCCTGCCGTCAGGCGACGATCAGGAAGATGCCGTACGCCACCGCCGCCGCGCACAGGGCGAAGCAGGCATACGCGCCGGTGCGCGCCAGGGCCGCGGTGCCGCCCGTGGCGGCGGCCGCCGTCTCCTGCCGGGAGAGGCCGACGACGCCGAGGGTGAACAGGCCCACCAGGGCCACCGTCACCGCGAGACTGACTCCGAAGACGGAGCCGAGAGCTGCCCAGTCGATGCTCATGCTGGTCTGTCCTTACACGGTCGCGGGCCGGGCGGGGTCCGCCATGGCGCCGGTCGTGGTGGTGGTCGGGGCCGAGACCGTGACCCTGACGGGCTGGTCCACGGGGACGGCGGCGGCAGGCACGCCCGCCGGGGGAGGGGAGACGGCGGCGATCGCGGTGGTGACCACGCCCGCGGGCTCGGCGACCGCGGTGTCGTCGTGGCCGATCTCGTCGTCCGTGACGTTGGTGTGGTCGACGGCGTTGCGCCGCGAGAGCACCCAGATCACGCCCGAGCCCGCGATCAGGAGCGTCGCGGTGGCCGCGATGCCCCAGGGGCCCTGCTTGGTGAGGAACTCGGCGCCCGCGCCGACCAGGCCCGCCGCCGGCAGGGTCAGGCCCCACGCGACGAACATCCGGGTCGCGGTCGACCAGCGGACCACGCCGCCCTTGCGGCCGAGGCCCGCGCCCATCACGGCGCCCGAGCAGACCTGAGTGGTGGAGAGGGAGAAGCCGATGTGCGAGGAGGCGAGGATCGCCGTCGCGGCGCTGGTCTGGGCGGCGAAGCCCTGCTGCGGCGCGAGGTCGGTCAGGCCCTTGCCCATGGTGCGGATGATGCGCCAGCCGCCGAGGTAGGTGCCGAGCGCGATGGCCATGCCGGCCGAGACGATGACCCACATCGGGGGGTTGGCGCCGGGGTTCAGGACGCCGCCGGTGATCAGGGCGAGCGTGATGATGCCCATGGTCTTCTGCGCGTCGTTCGTGCCGTGGGCCAGCGAGACGAGGCCGGCGGAGGCGATCTGGCCCGCGCGGTACCCCTTGGCGGTGGCCTTCTGGTCGGTGCCGCGGCCGATCCGGTACGTCAGGCGGGTGGCCAGCGTCGCGGCGATGCCCGCCACGAGCGGGGCCGCGACGGCCGGGATCAGGATCTTGGTGACGACGGTGCCGCCGTTGATCGACGACCAGCCCATCGACATGACGGCGGCGCCGATGAGGCCGCCGAAGAGTGCGTGGGAGGAGCTGGAGGGCAGGCCCACCAGCCAGGTGACGAGGTTCCAGAGAATCGCGCCGACGAGCGCGGCGAAGATGACCTCTGTCTTCAGTCCGTCCTCGTTGACGATGCCGCCGGAGATCGTCTTGGCGACTTCGACGGAGAGGAAGGCTCCGACGAGGTTGAGCACGGCGGACATGGCCACCGCCGTCTTGGGCTTGAGAGCGCCGGTCGAGATGGTCGTCGCCATCGCGTTGGCAGTGTCGTGGAAACCGTTCGTGAAATCGAACACGAGAGCGGTGACGATCACGATCCCGAGGAGAAGCGTGATGTGTTCCATTTACCCAGGCTTCTGTTGGACGTCAGTGGCATGTGGAACGTAGGCAATCCGGGTGAACGGAAAGTGAACTGGGCCGGGCGGTGCGGTGACCCGAAGCGGAGTGCCCCTGCTCCGTATTCAGCAGGTGTCTGAAGATGATCGTAAGGAGCGGCCATGGGAGGCCCGCAAACGGGGCGGAGTGTCGGGTTCCGCCATCCGGCGGCCGTCTCCGGCGCACACCGCTTCGCCCGGCCCCCGAACCGGCCAGGAGACGCGGATCACCCCCACCGGCTGCCGCGTCCGCCGCGCCCGCCGACGCCGGGGGACCGTAAGCGGAATCCCGCCAGGGCCGGTTCCGCACCGCCCCTTCCGCGCTCCGCTCCGCGGCGCCCGGGGCCGGGCTGGCAGGATCGCCGCATGACTGAGCAGGGACAGGCGCAGGAGCGGCGGCAGGAACAGGTGACGCGGCGGCAGGCGGACCCGGGCGCGGCGCGCGACGCGATCGGGCGGGCCTGGGACGAGCTGGTCGAAACGGCCCGCAGGACCGTGGCGGACGGCCTGGTCGTCGGCACCTCGGGCAACGTCTCGGTCCGGGTCGGCGACACCGTCCTCGTCACCCCGAGCGGCGTCCCCTACGACCGGCTGCGGCCCGCGGACGCGGTCGGCGTCGACCTCGAAGGACGGCAGGTCATCGGCGACCTCACGCCCACCAGCGAACTCCCGATGCACCTCGCGGTCTACCGGACCACCGACGCCAAAGCGGTGGTCCACACCCACGCCGTGCACGCCACGGCCGCCTCGATGCTGGTCACCGAGCTCCCCGCGGTCCACTACATGACCGGCGCCCTCGGCGGCCCGGTCCGCGTCGCGCCGTACGCGCTGTACGGCACCGAGGAGCTGGCCCAGCACATGCTCCACGCCCTGCGTGCCCGCACCGGCTGCCTCCTCCAGAACCACGGAACGGTCACCTACGGGGACACCCTCGCCCAGGCCTACGACCGCACGGCCCAACTGGAGTGGATGTCCCGCCTCTGGCTGACGGCCGCCGCGGTCCCCGGCCGCGCCCCGACCCTGCTGTCCCTCGCGCAGCTGCGCGAGGCGCAGGACAAACTAGGGGGGTACGGCCAGCCGTCCCGCTGAGCGGCGCACTTCCGTCCGTTTCCGCTCACTCCGCGGGCATCGCCCACTGGCCTCGGGCGCCTCGCCCCCGGACACTGGGACGGTGCGCCCAGCCAAAGCGACGGCAGCGGCCGTCACCGCAGTCACAGCAGCCGCCCTAGGGACCGCCGCTGCCGCCATCGCGGCGGGCCGGTTCGCCAGCGACGCCGCCCTCAAGGCACCGGTGGGCCGTCCGCTGCCGACCGAGCCACGCCTGACCGTGCACGCCACGGCCGCGGGCCGGATCAGCCTGACCCGCGCCCTCGCGAGCCGCCGCCCCGGCACGTACGGCCTGAGCGGCAACGGCAGCCACGCGATCGTCGGCCCCGTCCTGGAGTCCGCCCCGCACGAGGCCGACACGGTCGTACGCCGCCTCGAAGCCGTCACCCACGGCTCCCTGGACCCCGGCGCCCGCGTCTGGCTCACCCCGCAGGTCCACGTCGGCGACCCGCTGACCGCACTCGGCATCGAGTACGCGGACGTCGACATCCCCGGCGAGCTCGGCTCCCTGCCCGCCTGGTCCGTGTCCGGCGCCCGCGACACGCACGTCATCACCGTGCACGGCCTGGGCACGACCCGCGAGCACCCCATGGTGGTCATGGACTTCCTGCGCCGCCTGCGGGTCCCCGTCCTCGACATCGCCTACCGCGGCGACCCCGGCGCCCCCCGCTCCCCGGACGGCCTCGGCCACCTCGGCGAGACGGAGTGGCGCGACCTGGACGCCGCCATGCGGTACGCCGTACGCCACGGCGCCGAGCGCATCGTCCTGTACGGCTGGTCCACCGGCGCCGCCATGTGTCTGCACGCCGCCGCGCACTCGGCCCTGCGCGACCGCGTCAGCGGCCTCGTCCTCGACTCGCCGGTACTCAACTGGGAGACCACCCTGCGCGCCCTCGCCGGCGCCCGGCGCACCCCCGGACCGCTCCTTCCGCTTGCGGTCCGTGCGGCACAGGGGCGCACGGGGCTGCGCGGCGACCGGATCCTGGCGGCGGGCGGCCCCGGCACACTGCGGGTCCCGACCCTGCTCGTGCACGGCCCCGACGACGCCGTCGCGCCCTGGCTCCTCTCCCGTCAACTGGCCGCCCGGCGCCCGGACCTGGTCACGCTCCACCCCGTCCCCGACGCACCGCACGGCGCCATGTGGAACGCCGACCCGAAGGGGTACGAAGAGGTGCTGCGCCGCTTCCTCACCCCCTTGCTGTGACCGTCCGCACCCCTGCCGCACCCCTCCCGTACGCCTTCCACCACCCCGGCCCGCGGCGGACGAACGGCCCCCGTCCGCATTCCGTTTGGGTTTTCGGACCGTCAACAGGAAGACTGCTCCCGTGACGTCCCGTACCCCGCGCGACTCCAGGCTCCGACTTGTCCGCGCGCCCTACCCGAGGGCCGAAGAGCGAAAAGAGGCCCGGCGCGACGCGACACGACCCCTCTCGGCCGCCCCCGGCGCGATGAGCAACCGCCGCACGCGCCGTCCCGCGCCCCGGCCGCCCGAGGGCACCCCCGCCCCCGCCGAACTGGCCCGGGCGGCCCGCGCCTGTCTCGCCGACGCCGTACGGGTCGCCCGCTGGGCCGACGCCGCCCTGCGCCCGGGCCCCGGCGGCACCGGCGGAACGCCCGACGGCAAGGGCACGCTCTCCGACGCCACCGCCGAACGCGCCGCCGGCGAGCTGGGGCTGACCCCCGCTCAGGTCCGCGCGGACTGGGACACCGCACGCCTCGCGGGCCTCATCGAGGTGCACGGCGACAGCGCGCGGCCCGGCTGGCGGCTGCGCGCCTGGAACCGCGACGACACCGCCGTGCTGCGCGGCTGGGTCGCCCTCTTCGACGCCTGGTCGCTGGCGCACCCGGCGCCCGACGAGCTCGCCCCCGCGGCCGTCGCCGAGGTCGTCGAGGCCATGCCGCAGGTCCTCTCGCTCCTGCAGCTGTCGGCGGGCCCCGTCCCCGTGCCGCAACTGCTCGACCTCCTCGACCAGCGCGTCACCGAACTGCGCACCGAACGCTGCGAGATCCCCTACGGCCCGCAGCCGGAGCAGCCCCAGCCGGAGGGCCCCGCCCCGGCCGACGGCCCGCAGGACGCCCCGCTGCCCGCCCTCCTCGACTGGGCCCTGCACGGCCTCGCCGCCGTCTCCGCGCTGACCTGCGCCGACGGGCAGGCCACGCTCACCCCGCTCGGCAGCTGGGCGGTCTGGGTCAAGCTGGAGCAGATCTGCGTCGCCGCGCAGAGCCCCGCCGGGCACATCGAGCAGTCCGCCGAGGACATGCTGCGCGGCTGCGCCCGCCTGCGCCCCAACGCGGCCCGCGCCGAGTACCGCGCCTGGCTCGCCGCCCGCACCGTCTCCAGCGCCGTCACCGAACTCCTCACCGCCGCCCGCGGCGAGGACGCCCTCCTGCGCGGCCTGGCCTTCGAGGCCCTGCGCGTGGTCGGCGCCCCGGCCGAGGCGGACGTCAGGGCCGTCGTCGACGAGCCCTCGCTGCGCCCCTACGCCCTGCTGTGGCTCGCCGAGCAGGAGGGCGCCGACCCCGAGGACGTCCACCTCGTGCTGACCCGCGAGGAGACCACCTGGCTGTGGATCGACACCGCGGCGGCCGTCGCGGACCACGGCGAGACCCAACTCCTCGTCCGGCACCTGGAATCCGCGGTCCAGCCCACCGTGCCCGCCCTCCTCGACGAGGTGCGCCGCGCCGGGCACCCCCGCACCGTCCAGGTCCTCGTCGCCCTCGCCGCGGCCCACCCGGACCCGGCGCTCGCCAAGGCCGTGCGCCGCGCCGCCTTCCAGGTGCACACCGGCGGCGAGTGAGCCCCGTACTCGGGGACCGCTAGCGGAACGTGTCGCACTGACCCATGTCGCCGGTCCGGTAGCCCTGGTAGAACCACTGCTGGCGCTGCCGGGCCGAGCCGTGCGTCCAGGTCTCGGGGGTGACCCGGCCCTGGAACCTCTCCTGGATCCGGTCGTCGCCCACCGCGGCCGCCGCGTCGAGGCCGTCGCGGATGTCGTTGTCGTCCAGACTGCTGATCAGCGGCTTGCCGGTGCGTTCGTCCGGGCTGCGGGTGGCGTGCCGGGCCCAGACCCCGGCGTAGCAGTCGGCCTGCAGCTCCACCTTCACCGCGTTGCTGTCCCGGCCGGTGCGCCCGTCCTGGGAGCGCCCCAGGGTGCCCACCAGGTCCTGCACGTGGTGGCCGTACTCGTGGGCCACGACGTACGCCTGCGCGAAGGGGCCGCCCGTGGAGCCGAACTTGGTCCGCAGTTCGTCGAAGAAGTCCAGGTCCAGGTAGACCTTCTTGTCGCCCGGGCAGTAGAACGGGCCGACCGCCGATGTGGCGGTGCCGCAGGCGGTGCCCACCCGGCCGGTGAACAGCACGGTCGGCGCGGGGGAGTACGTTCCGCGCCTGCGCCGGAACTCCGGGCGCCAGTAGTCCTGGACGCTGTTGACCACCGCCACGATGCGGCAGTCCTCCTTGCTGTTCGCGTCCTTCCCCGTACGGCAGCCCTGCTGCACCTGCGCGAGGGACGAGGAGGTGGCCTCGGGCTCGTCGTTGCCGGAGGAGAGCCCCAGCTGGTCGGGGCCCACTCCGAAGAACAGCCCGAGGAGCAGCGCGATCAGACCGGCGACGCCGCCCCCCACGGTCGCCCGGCCGCCGGGGATCCGGCTGCCGCGCACATCCTGCACCTCAGAGGTGTCCAGGCCCGCGTCGTCGTCGAACTGCATGGCGCACCCCTCTGCCGCACGACCGGGACGGCACGCGCCGTCCCGCACCGGACTACCGGACTACCCGACACCTCATCCTCATATGCCCTACGCCACCGGGCGCCGGACGGAGGTCCGAACGGGGGACGCGGACCCCGCCCGCGCCGTGTCGCCCCGCCGCGGCCCAGACCTGCCGTGCCCCCGCCGCTACGCTCGCGCCTGATCCGTGGGCAGTGGGTACCGAAGGGGGCGTCGTGTCCGCATCGCCGCTCGACCCGGCAGGACCGCCGCGCGAGGCGCCCGCCCCGGCCCGCCGCGGCGCCCGCATCGCCCTGCCCGTGGCGCTCGCCCTGCTGGCCCTGCCACTCATCACCGCGGCCCACCACTCGCGGCCGGCCCCTTACGGAGACCGCCTCACCGTCCACGCGCGCGTGGCCGCTCCCGTCGCCGACCCGGGGCTGCGTACCCGGGGCCGCGCCGTGGAGGCGTACGACATCGGGAGCGGCAGCCGCCGCTGGACCTACACGCGCGAGGACCGCCACCCCGTCACGCTCCTGCCCGCACCGGGGCACGCCCTCACGCTCTGGAACGACGGCCTGGTCACCGACGTCGCGCGCGCCGACGGCGGCGCCGTGCGCTGGCACCGCGCCATCCCCGAGAGCGCCGCCTGGCTGCGCTCCCCGGCCGCGCGCGGCGGCGCCGGGGTCCTTCAGCCGCTCACCCCGGACGCCCGCATGCTGGCCGTCGTCACCCCGCACCGCATCGCCGCCTACCGCACCGCGGACGGGGACCTGCGCTGGGTGCTGCCCGCCCGCCCCGGCTGCGCCTTCGATCCGGCACGTTCCGTGCGGCGCGGCGGAGCCCTGCTGCTCGCCCAGCCCTGCACGGGCGCCACCGCGTCGTGGACCGCGCAGGTCGTCGCGGTGGACGACTACGGGAGGATCGTCCCGGGGCGCACCCCGCTGGGCAACGGGGACACCGGCGGCGGCAGCGGCCCGGAAAAGTAGTTGCGAGGGCCCGTTAGACTGGCTGTCATGGCAGCACCTCTCCTCAGTTGGACGGCATAGACACCGGTCCTGAGCACCTCAGTCGTCCCTCCCGCCGTCCACTCTGTTTCAGGAGAACCCCGTGATCACCGCTTCCGGCATCGAGCTGCGCGCCGGCGCCCGCATCCTCATCGAGAACGCCACCTTCCGCATCGCGAAGGGCGACCGCATCGGCCTCGTCGGTCGCAACGGGGCGGGCAAGACCACCCTCACCAAGTGCCTGGCCGGTGAGGGCATCCCCGCCGGCGGCACGATCTCCCGCTCCGGAGAGGTCGGGTACCTGCCGCAGGACCCCCGCACCGGCGACCTCGACGTCCTCGCGCGCGACCGCATCCTCTCCGCCCGCGGCCTGGACACCCTGATCCGCAAGATGCGCGAGAACGAACAGCGCATCGCGAGCGGCTCGGGCGCCACCCGCGAGAAGGCCCTCAAGCAGTACGAGCGCCAGGAGACGGAGTTCCTCACCAAGGGCGGGTACGCCGCCGAGGCCGAGGCCGCCACCATCGCCGCCGCGCTCAACCTCCCCGACCGGGTGCTCGGCCAGCCCCTGCACACGCTCTCCGGTGGTCAGCGCCGCCGTATCGAGCTGGCCCGCATCCTCTTCTCGGACGCCGACACGCTCCTCCTGGACGAGCCGACCAACCACCTCGACGCCGACTCCATCGTCTGGCTGCGCGACTACCTGAAGACGTACCGCGGCGGCTTCATCGTGATCTCCCACGACGTCGACCTGGTCGAGACGGTCGTCAACAAGGTCTTCTACCTGGACGCCAACCGCGCCCAGATCGACGTCTACAACATGGGCTGGAAGCTCTACCAGCAGCAGCGCGAGTCCGACGAGAAGCGCCGCAAGCGCGAGCGCCAGAACGCCGAGAAGAAGGCCGCGACGCTCCATTCGCAGGCCGACAAGATGCGCGCCAAGGCCACCAAGACGGTCGCCGCGCAGAACATGGCCAAGCGCGCCGACAAGCTCCTCGCGGGCCTTGAGGAGGTGCGCCAGAACGACAAGGTCGCCAAGCTGCGCTTCCCCGAGCCCTCGCCCTGCGGCAAGACGCCGCTGATGGCCGAGGGGCTCTCGAAGTCGTACGGCTCGCTGGAGATCTTCACCGACGTCGACCTCGCCATCGACAAGGGCTCGCGCGTCGTCATCCTCGGCCTCAACGGCGCGGGCAAGACCACCCTGCTCCGCCTCCTCGGCGGCGCCGAGAAGCCCGACACCGGGCAGGTCATCGAGGGCCACGGCCTCAAGCTCGGCTACTACGCGCAGGAGCACGAGACCCTGGACCCCGAGCGCACGGTCCTGGAGAACATGCGCTCGGCCGCCCCCGACCTCGACCTGGTGGCGGTCCGCAAGACGCTCGGCTCGTTCCTCTTCTCCGGGGACGACGTCGACAAGCCGGCGGGCGTGCTCTCCGGCGGTGAGAAGACCCGGCTCGCCCTCGCGACCCTGGTCGTCTCCTCCGCCAACGTCCTCCTCCTCGACGAGCCCACCAACAACCTCGACCCGGCCAGCCGCGAGGAGATCCTCGGCGCGCTGCGCACCTACAAGGGCGCGGTCGTCCTCGTCACGCACGACGAGGGCGCCGTGGAGGCCCTCCAGCCGGAGCGGATCATCCTGCTGCCGGACGGCGTCGAGGACCTGTGGGGCCAGGACTACGCGGATCTGGTCGCCCTCGCCTGAGGCCGGTGGCCCCACAGGCCCGTGCCGGGGCGGCGGTGCGTCCACCGTGCTTGATCGAATGACTGATCCACTGGGTATGGATCATTCGGCCGATCCGTGATCCCTCATCTGTGTGAGCTGTCCTCGTACCGACGTGTGTCATACACGGATTTCGGCGCCGACCTGCGAGGAGTCGCGCTCCCTCCCCTCGCACCGCCCTGACCTGCCCCTTCGTCGCGGTCTCCGTTCGGCTGAGTGAAATTCAGCGCGCGGAATGGTGAACTCCGCTCGTGTCCGGGGCGCCTCGGACGGCCAACCTCGTCGCATGGACCTTGTCGAATGGGTGGCCAGGAACGCCGAGAGGGGTGATCATGAGAAGTCCAGAGCGCACTTCCCATGAGGAGGCACGGGTGGCCGAGACTCTGAAGAAGGGCAGCCGGGTAACCGGCGCCGCGCGCGACAAGCTCGCGGCAGACCTGAAGAAGAAGTACGACGGCGGTGCGAGCATCCGGGCTTTGGCCGAGGAGACCGGCCGGAGCTACGGTTTTGTGCACCGCATGCTCAGCGAGTCCGGCGTCACGCTGCGGGGACGCGGCGGGGCGACGCGAGGCAAGAAGGCCGCCGCCGGCTGACGGCAGGAGGCAGGCTGTCCCATGCTCCGATGGTGACCACCCGGTCGGCCGACAGATCGGCCGGGTGGTTACTGTGCAGTCACTTGCGGGCGCATCCGTGCGTCCGGCCCGACCGCACCCCATCGGAGGCACCCATGGCTTCGTCCGACAGCGAGCTCGCACCGGTTCTCGACAAGGACGGCGTACGCCTCACCATCGACGAGGCCGTCGCCACGGTGACGCTGACCAATCCGGCCAAGCGCAACGCCCAATCTCCCGCGCTGTGGAGGGCGTTGACGGAGGCAGGTCAGCGGCTGCCCGGCAGCGTCCGCGTCGTGGTGCTGCGCGGTGAGGGCAAGTCCTTCTCCGCGGGCCTCGACCGGCAGGCGTTCACGCCCGAGGGCTTCGACGGCGAGCCGTCCTTCATCGATCTGGCACGCGGTGAGGACTGCGTACTCGACGCCACGATCGCCGAGTACCAAGAGGCGTTCACCTGGTGGCGGCGGAGCGACATCGTGTCCATCGCCGCCGTCCAGGGCCACGCCATCGGCGCGGGCTTCCAGCTCGCGCTCGCCTGCGATCTGCGCATCGCGGCCGACGACGTGCAGTTCGCCATGCGCGAGACCAGCCTGGGCCTGGTCCCCGACCTCACCGGCACGCATCCGCTGGTGGGCCTCGTCGGCTACGCCCGCGCACTGGAGATCTGCGCCACCGGACGGTTCGTCCACGCGGACGAGGCCGAGCGCACCGGCCTGGCCAACCTCGTCGTCCCCGTGGACCAACTCGACGCGACCGCCAAGGACCTGGCCGCCGCGCTCGTCGCCGCGCCCCGCGACGCCGTCATCGAGACCAAGGCGCTGCTGCAGGGCGCCGCGGGCCGCTCCTACGAGGAGCAGCGCGTCGCCGAGCGCGCCGCACAGGGACGCAGGCTCCGGGACCTCGCGGGCCTCGGCGACTGACCCGGCACCGTCGCCGCGGGCTCTCAGAGCCTGTGTCATATCCCCGGCCGGGTGGTCGCCGCCTGGCACGCACGCTCGCCGCGTTGCCGAAAAGCCCTAGTAGCTCTTCCCCCAGGCCTGAACGGCCCGGGGGGACCCCCACCGAGGACTTTCCGGCGCCTTGCGATCGCACGCACCAGACGACGCCCACTGATCCGACCGGGGATATGACACAGGCTCTCAGCCCACCTCGGTGACCAGCACGGCCACCGACGGATGGTCGGGCAGGGCCGCGCCGACCGCCGCGCGGACCGCGAGCGCCACGTCCAGAGCGCGGTGCCCGCCGTCCGTAGCGAGCTCCACGCGCGCGTGGCGGCGCGGCAGCGCTGCCGCCTCCGGGCGCTCCTCGATGTGCACGGCCCGGCCGAGCACCCCGGTGAGCCCGGCCACCCCGGGCACCGAGAGGACGGCCTGCTCGACGCGTGCGGCGTCACCGTCGCGCGGCTCGCCCCCGCTCTCCCCGCCGTCCCCCTCCTCGTCACCGGAGTGCCCCGCGGGCGCGGGGTCACCCGGTGGGCGTACGCCGGCGTCCGCGCCCTCGTCGAGCAGAGCCGTCACCTCCAGATCCACCGCGTCGGCCCGCAGGCCGACCCGGTGCGCCGCGGTGGTCAGCGCGGCGCGCAGCCGGTCCGCCGCCGCGGGCAGCGGCTCGCCGGTCACGGCCGCGAAGTCCGCGGTGATCCGCAGCGGCCCCGGCGGCAGCGCGCTCGGCGGCGGCGGCACCGCCGGCTCCTGCGCGTGCTCCGGATCGGCGGGCGCGACGCGGAGCGTGCCGAGGCGCACACCGGTGACGTTGTCAGCCATTCGGCGCAACGCTGCGTCCACCGCCGATTCCGTCACCCACGCGCCGTCACCCGCGCCGCCCAGCGGCAGCACCCGCCCGAGCCCCAGCTGCCGGCGTACCGCCTGGGTCCAACCCTCTCCCGTCATGGCTCCAGCCTGCCCCATCCCGAGCGCGCGGGCGCGGGGCCGCGCTTACTGTGGGCGCAGAAGCAGCCTCATTCGACGGAGCAGTTCCCCCTGTCGAAAGGAACGGGACGGCGATGACCGAGAGCGGACAGCGCAAGGCGTCTCAGACGCTGGAGAAGAATTCCCTGGACGAGAGCGCGGCGAAGTCCGCGCCGGGCCGGAGCGGCGGCGGTGACCCCGCGAGCCGGGGCCGCACCACCATCGCGGACGGCGTCGTCGAGAAGATCGCGGGGCTCGCCGCACGCGATGTCGAGGGCGTGCACGCCATGGGCGGCGGCCTCGCACGGACCTTCGGGGCCGTGCGCGACCGGGTCCCCGGCGGCTCCAAGTCCGTGTCGCGCGGCGTGAAGGCCGAGGTCGGCGAGGTGCAGACCGCGCTCGACCTGGAGATCGTCGTCGAGTACGGCGTACCGATCGCGGACGTCGCACAGGACGTACGCGAGAACGTGATCGCGGCCGTCGAGCGCATGACCGGGCTCGAGGTCGTCGAGGTCAACATCGCGGTGAGCGATGTGAAACTGCCCGACGAGGACGACGACGAGTCCCAGGGACGCCTCCAGTAGGACGTCTCGCGAAGGAGCGCACGATGAGCATGGCCGTGATCGGCATGGTGGCCGGAATGGCTCTCGGATTCGCCGGATACTTCGGCGGATTCGGAGCGTTCCTGCTGGTGGCCGCCTTGGGCGCCATCGGCTTCGTGGCCGGCAAGTTCCTCGACGGGGACCTGGAGCCCGGCGACTTCTTCCGCAGCCGCGGCGACCGGCGGCGGTGAGCGGTGGCGGCACAGGTCGCGCCCGAGGAGCGCGGCGCGACCCGGATCGCCGACCGGGTCGTCGCGAAGATCGCCGCGCAGGCGGCCCGTGAGGCGGTGGACGCGGTTCCGCCGGACGGTACGCCGCCGCGCGCCACCGTCTCCGTCCGCCATGACGCGGCCCGCATCCGGGTCAGCCTCGAACTGGACTACCCCTGCGACATCGGCGGCCAGTGCGGC
The DNA here is from genome assembly GCF_056433985.1 of Streptomyces sp. NPDC044106. NCBI lineage: Bacteria > Bacillati > Actinomycetota > Actinomycetes > Kitasatosporales > Streptomycetaceae > Streptomyces > Streptomyces sp. NPDC044106. The sequence continues at coordinate 49,523 of NZ_JBWKFZ010000029.1, read as the reverse complement.
GCGGTGCGTCGCCATGTCGCCCAGCGGGTAAAGGCGTTGGCGGGGATGGACGTGCCCGAGGTGGCCGTCCAGGTGGAGCGGCTGCACTCGGCGCGGGTCCGCGCCGGGGCACAGGGGAGGACACGATGAGCGAACCCCAGGGGGGCGGCGCCACCCAGCCGCTGCCGGTCGTCGAACAGTCCGGGAGCGAGCCCGGGCAGTTCGGGAGCGAGCTCGACCAGTCGGCCTCCGCGTCCGCCTACCAGCCGCCGCCCACGCTCTCCGGCGACGAAGGCAGGGCCCGCCGCTTCTGGTCGGCCCGCCGGGTGCCCGCGGCCCTGCTCGCCCTGCTGGTCCTCGCGGGTTCCGGGCTGCTCCTGTACGACATCGTCGCCGTCAGGGCCGACCACCCGGCGATGTGGTGGCGGCGCGAACTGGCCCACCAGCTCGGGCACCGCCCCCTCGACGACACGGCCGTACTGGCCGGCGCCGCCGTGGCCGCCCTGATCGGGCTCTGGCTCCTCCTGCTGGCGGTGACGCCCGGTCAGCGCGCGGTCCTTCCGATGCGGCGTACGCACTCCGACGTGCGCGCGGGCCTGTACCGCGGCGCGGCAGCGACGGTGCTGCGCGACCGGGCGATGGACGTGCCGGGAGTGCAGTCCGTGCGGGTCCGCATGACGCGTTCCAAGGTGGATGTGCGCGCCGTCTCGCACTTCCGTGAACTCGACGACGTACGCGGCGACCTGGACACCACGCTGGCCGACGGCATCCACGAACTGGGCCTCGCGCGGGCCCCCGGGCTCTCGGTCCACGTGGCCCGGCCCGGCAGGAAGGGGTGAGCGCGATGCTGCGCACCGTCAACCGCGTCGTCCTCGCACTCGCCGGACTCGTGCTGCTCGTCCTCGGCGGCTCCGTGCTCGCCGTCGGCCTCGGCGCGCCCCCGCCCTCGTGGTGGATCCACGACGGCCGCCACGACGTGCTGCTGAGCACCGCCGACCGCACGCGCTGGCGGGACGAGGGCTGGTTCTGGCCCACCGTCATCGCCGTCCTCGCGGTCATCGTGCTGCTCGCCCTGTGGTGGCTCTCCGCACAGCTGCGCAGGCACCGCCTCGCCGAGGTCCTGGTGGAGACCGGGGACGGCGAGGGCGCGCTGCTGCGCGGGCGCGCCATGGAGAACGTGCTGGCCGGTGAGGCCGAGGCACTGGACGGCGTCCGGCGCGCGCAGGTCGCCCTGACCGGGCGGCGCGGCACGCCGAGGGCGCGCGCGGAGCTCGTGCTCGAACCCCACGCCACGCCGTCCGACGCGCTGCACCGGTTCTCCGCCGAGACCCTCGCGCACGCCCGCGACTCGGCGGGCCTCGCGAGCCTGCCGGCGACGGTGCGGCTGCGCGGCCTCAAGCACGGCGCCGAACGCGTGAGCTGACCGGCCCGCGCGAGACGGGGGCGGCCTCAGAAGCCGCTGCGCGACCCGCCGTCCACCGGCACCATGATGCCCGTCAGGTACGACGCCGCGGGCGAGAGCAGGAACGCCGCCGTGCGGCCGAACTCCTCCGGCATGCCGTAGCGGCGCAGCGGGATGCCCGCCTCGTTGGCGGCGCGGGTGGCCTCCGGGTCGGGGGAGAGGCCGTCCAGCTGGCGCATGCGGTCGGTGGCGATGCGGCCGGGGAGTACGCCGATGACGCGGATGCCGCGCGGGCCGAGCTCGTCGGCGAGCGACTTGGCGAACCCGGCGAGTCCCGGCCGCAGTCCGTTCGAGATCGTCAGGCCCGCGATCGGCTCGTACACCGAACCGGAGAGGACGAAGCCGATGACGCCGCCCTCGCCGAGCTCGGCGGCGGCGGCGCGGGCGAGCCGCACGGCGCCGAGGAAGACCGAATCGAACGCCGCCTGCCACTGCTCGTCGGTGTTGTCCGCGACGAAGCCGGGGGCGGGCCCGCCGACGCTGATCAGCACGCCGTCGAAGCCGCCGAAGTGTTCGCGCGCCGCGGCGATCAGCGCGTCTGCGGCGCCCGGGTCCGCGTTGTCGGCGGCGACACCCGCGGCGCACGGGCCGAGCTCGGCGGCCGCCTCGGTGACGGTCTTCTCGTCGCGGCCCGTCACCACGACCTTCGCGCCGTCGGCGACCAGCGCGCGGGCGGTGGCGTTGCCGAGGCCCCGGGTGGCGCCGGTGACTACGTACACACGGTCCTTCAGTCCCAAATCCATGGCCCTATCCTCCCGCGCCCTCCCCGAACAGCGCGAGGGCGGTGTTGACGAGGCCGATGTGGCTGAACGCCTGCGGGAAGTTGCCCAGCTGCCGGCCGGCCGCGGGGTCGTACTCCTCCGCCAGCAGCCCCACGTCGTTGCGGAGGAGCAGGAGCTTCTCGAACAGCTCGCGCGCCTCCTTCGTGCGGCCCGTCATGTGCAGGGCGTCCGCCAGCCAGAACGAGCAGACGAGGAAGACGCCCTCCTCGCCCGGCAGCCCGTCGATGACCGTCTGGTCCGCGGTGTAGCGGCGCAGGAATCCGTTGTGGCCGAGCTCGGCGCGGACCGCGTCGATGGTGCCGATGACGCGCGGGTCGTCGGGCGGCAGGAAGCCCACGCGCGGGATGAGGAGAGTCGAGGCGTCCAGCTCCGCGGAGCCGTAGAACTGCGTGAAGGTGTTGCGGGCCGCGTCGTAGCCGCGCTCGCAGACCTCGCGGTGCACCTCGTCCCGCAGCTCGCGCCAGCGCTCGACGTCACCGCGCAGCTTCGGGTTCTCCTCCAGGGCGCGCACCGTGCGGTCGGCGGCGACCCACACCATGACCTTGGAGTACACGAAGTGGCGGCGCGGCCCGCGCACCTCCCACAGGCCCTGGTCCGGCTCCCGCCACTTCTCGTACAGGAATTCGAGCAGGGCGAGCTGGAGGTTCCAGGCGTGCGGGGGTGTGGGCAGGCCCGAACGGTCGGCGAGGGCGAGGGAGTCGACCACCTCGCCGTACACGTCGAGCTGCAGCTGTTTGACGGCCTCGTTGCCGATGCGCACCGGGGCGGATTCCGCGTAGCCGGGCAGCCAGGGGATCTCGTACTCGGGCAGGCGCTGCTCACCCGCGAGGCCGTAGACGATCTGCAGGGCAGCCGGGTCGCCCGCGACGGCGCGCAGCAGCCAGTTGCGCCAGGCCTCGGCCTCCTCGGAGTAGCCGGCCGCGAGCAGCGCGCCCAGGGTGAGGGTGGAGTCGCGCAGCCAGCAGAAGCGGTAGTCCCAGTTGCGGACGCCGCCGGGCTCCTCGGGGAGCGAGGTGGTGGGGGCGGCCACGATGCCGCCGGTGGGGGCGTAGGTGAGGGCCTTGAGGGTGATGAGGGAGCGGACGACGGCGTCGCGGTGCGGTCCTTCGTAGTGGCAGCGGTCCGCCCAGGCCCGCCAGTCCGCCAGGCTGTCGCGGAGCGCGCCGTACGGGTCGACGAGCGGCGGGCGCGGCTCGTGCGAGGGGTGCCAGGTGAGGACGAACGCGACCTGCTCGCCCTCCGCGACGGTGAACTCCGAGTGGGTGCCGAACTGATGCCCCCAGGTGTGCACCGCGGGCTCGCTGCGCAGCCACACCGAGTCGGGGCCCGCCACGGCGATGCGGTGGCCGTCCCTTTTGCGCATCCACGGCACGACCGAGCCGTAGTCGAAGCGCAGGCGCAGGGTGCTGCGTACGGTGACGGTGCCCTTGAGGCCCTCGACGATGCGTACGACATCGGGGGCGCGGTCGCGCTGCGGCATGAAGTCGGTGACCCGGACGGATCCGTCCGCCGTCTCCCACTCCGAGTCGAGGACGAGGGAGTCGGGCCGGTAGGCGCGGCGGGTGCAGGGGCCCGCGCCCTTCGGGGCGATGCGCCAGTGGCCGTTCTCCTCGTCGCCGAGCAGCGCGGCGAAGCAGGCGGCCGAGTCGAATCGGGGCAGGCAGAGCCAGTCCAGGGAGCCGTCCCTGCCGATCAGGGCGGCGGTCTGGTGGTCGCCGATGAGCGCGTAGTCCTCGATGGGGTGATGCACGGGGAACGGCTTCCCGCGAAGGGGCCCGGCCAATCCGGAGCCCCGGAGCCGTGTGATCAGGCGGTGGCGGGGACGGTCTCCTCGGCGGGGGACTCGGCGGCGGCCGCGCGGTCGCGCCGCTCCCTGCGGACCAGGACGACCCAGCCGACCGGGACGCCCGCGGCGAAGAGCCACCACTGGACCGCGTACGCCATGTGCGGGCCGATGCCGCTGTGGTCGGGTTCGCCGATCAGTTCGGGGGAGCCGCCGGGCGACTCGGGCGAGGTCTGCTCGACGTAGCCGCCGAGGACCTGCTTGCCGAGGCTGGCGGCCTGCTGCCCGCTGCTGATCAGCATGATCTGACGGTCCGGCAGGCCGCGGACGTTCTTGATGCCGCTGGCCGCGGAGGTCTCGTCGGCCTTCAGGCGGCCGGTGATGGTGACCTCGCCCCTGGGGGCGGCGGGGATCTTCGGGAAGGCGGTCTGCGGGCCGTCGGCGGGGATCCAGCCGCGGTTGACGAGCAGGACCTTGCCGTCGTCCAGGACGAAGGGGGTCAGGACGTGGAAGCCGACCTCGTCGTCGGAGTTGGTGCGACGGCGCACGACGACCTCGTGCTTCGTGTCGTACGTCCCCTTGGCGCTCACCCGGCGGTACAGGTCCGCCTTGGGCACCTCGTGGCCGGGCGAGGTGATCCTCTCGGCGGGGACCGGGTCGGCGGCCAGTGCCTCGGTGACCCGCTGGTTCTGCGCGACACGGTGCTCATGGCGGTGCAGCTGCCAGAAACCCAGCTCGACCATCACGGGGATGAGAACGAGGGCGATGAGGGTGAGGATCACCCACTGCCGGGACAACAGGAAGCGGTACACCCCACGAAGGTACCTCTCGGGTCGTGGGGTGCCGGGCGGCGGGGTCCGGTCAGACGCTGTCGACGATGCCCACCCGCCCCTCCGCGCGCGAGCAGTGGGCGCCGCAGTACCAGTGGCCCTCCACCTCGACGCCCTGACCGATGATGCGGCACCGGCAGTGCTCGCAGATGGGCGCCATGCGGTGGATGGCGCAGGAGAAGCAGTCGAAGACGTGCACCGCACCCTGCGCGTGCACTCCAAAGGACATCCCGTAGTCGTTTCCGCAGACCTCGCAACGTGCCATGCGCCACAGGGTGGGATGCCGAGGCGGTGCGGGGCGAGCGGTCGGCGGGCGAGTCGTGCGGCAATCACCCGTCTGACGCCTGCGGGGGTGCAAAGACAGGCGCTTACGGCTCCGTGGCGGACGTCACGTCCTGGAGGAGCTGCCCGAAGGCCGCCTCGTCGATCACCGGCGTGCCGAACGAGCGCGCCTTGACGGTCTTGGACGTACCGGACTCCGGGTCATTGGTGACGAGCAGGCTCGTGAGGCGGGACACACTCGTCGCGATGTGCAGCCCGGCCTCCACCGCCCGGTCCTCCAGGAGTTCGCGCTCGACGGAGGTGTCCCCGGAGAACGCGACCCGCATGCCCTGCTTGAGCGGTTTGCCCGGTTCGTAACGCCCCGGGTTCGGGTACGGGCACGGCGGCCGCTTGCGCGAGGGGCGCCAACTCCCGGGGCGGTACGAGGAGACGGGCGCAGGACCCGTCGACTGGCGCACGATCCGGGGCGCGCCGTCGGACCACTCGGTGAGCGGCCTGCACTCCAGGAGCGGCAGGCGGACATTGCCGCCGGCCGCCGCATGGAGGCTCGGCCGGAACGCCTCGGCGAGCACGCGCGCGTCGTCCAGGGCGTTGTGTGCGTGCCGCTGTTCGACGCCGAAGTGCGCGGCCAGGGACTCCAGCTTGTGGTTGGGCAGCGGGAGGGCCAGCTCCTTGGAGAGCGCGATGGTGCACAGCCGCTGGCGCACGGGGGCGGTGCGCTCCGCGCGCGCGTACTCCCTGGCGATCATCGACCAGTCGAAGACGGCGTTGTGCGCGACGAGAACCCGGCCGTCGAGGCGTCCCGCGAACTCCTCGGCGATGTCCCCGAAGAGGGGCGCGTCCGCGAGCATGGCGGTCGTGAGGCCGTGGATCCAGACGGGCCCCGGATCGCGCTGGGGGTTGACCAGCGTGTACCAGTGGTCCTCGATCTCGCCCCTGGCGTCCACGCGGTAGACGGCGGCCGACACTATGCGGTCGTCGCGGGCCAGTCCGGTGGTCTCCACGTCGACGACCGCGTACCCCGTTGGGTACGCGGCCGGCCAGGGGGCTGCGGACGCTGCGGTCGTGCGGTCTTCGAGCATGGTCCATGAGGATACGGGCCGCGACTGACAGTCAGGTCCCCGGTCCGAGCAGTCCGGCCACCAGAGCCCTGACGGAGACGCGGAACACCGCCTCCGGATCGAGGGGTGCGGCCAGCGCGCGGGCGAGCGCGCCGTCGTCCTCCGCGGTCCGCGCCGTCCACAGCTCCTCCTCGCCGGGGTGCTGCTCAGGGGCGCGTTCGCGGTTGCGCTCGACCAGGACGTGGCCGACGACGTGGAACTGGACGGCGCGCACGGCCTCGGCCGCGCGGACGCCGCGCAGCCCCGCCCCGTGCACCTCGTGCACGAGGGTCCGCTGGGCGGGCAGGAACATCCGTTCCGTCAGGCCCCGTTCGTGGACCATCGCCACGAGGTGCGGATGGTCGAGGAGCCGGCGGCGCAGGGCGCGGGCCACGGAGGCGACGCGCTGCGCGGGGGTGCGGCCGGTGGCGCGGATCTCGCCGAGGTCGGCGAGGGTGCGCTCGACAAGGGCGTCCAGGAGCGACTCGCGGTTGCCGACGTGCCAGTAGATCGAGGTGACGGCGGTGCCGAGCTCGGCGGCGAGCGCCCGCATCGTCAGGGCCCGCGGGCCGTGCCGCTTGACGAGACGCGCGGCGGTGTCCAGGACCTGCTCCCGGTCCAGCGGCGCGCGGGGATCGTCGCGCTGTGTCTCTTTACCCTTCACGACGACTGTTGTAACTGTGTTACAGAACCGCCGCAAGTCCCGGCCGCGGAGCCGATTCCGCGCTGACGAAGGGTGGTACGACATGACACGTGTGCGCTACGGAGCGCGCGACGAGGCGGAGATCGCCGCCGCGCGCACCGCGAGTTCCAGGCTCCCCGACATCTGGTCGACGGGGGTGGTGGCCGTCTGGGAGAGCGACCCGGACGCGGTCGCGGCCGTCCTGCCGCCGCCGCTGAAACCCACCGGGCGCCCCCTGGTGCGGGCCAACATCAGCAAGGTCGACCTGCCCGGCTACCCGCTGGGCGCGGGCTCGGTCGCCGTCGCCGCCGCGCACGGGGACGTGGAGGGCTGGTATCCGCTGGTGATGCCGATGACCCACGAGCGGGCCCTGATCGGCGGGCGCGAGGTCTTCGGGGAGCCGAAGAAGCTCGGCGAGGTGGAGGTCGAGCGCGACGGCCTCGTGGTGCGGGCGAGCCTCGCCCGGCACGGCATCGCGTTCGTGGAGGTGCGCGGCGCGGTCAGCGGCGCCCTGCCACTGCCGGAGCCGGTCCGGAAGACCGACTTCTACTTCAAGTTCCTGCCCGCGGTGGACGGTTCGGGCTTCGATGCGGACCCGGTGCTCGTGCACTGCGTACGCAATGAGAAGGTCCGCAAACTGGAGGCCGTCACCGGCGACGTCGTGCTGCGCGAGTCGATGTACGACCCGGTGGCCGACCTCCCGGTGCGCTCGGTCGTCGAGATCACCATCGGCGAGAAGACCACCGACCAGCAGGGCAGGGTCGTCGAGCGGGTCGGCGCGGAGGCCCTGCTGCCCTACATCCACCAGCGTTACGACGACCCCGCACAGATCCTCGACGGACCGCCCGAGAGGAGCGCCTGAGATGGAGCTGCGGGAAGGGCAGGTCGCCGTCGTCACCGGGGCGGCGAGCGGCATCGGCCTCGCCATGGCCCGGAGGTTCGCGGCGGACGGCCTGAAGGTGGTGCTCGCCGACGTCGAGGAGGGCGCCCTGGAGAAGGCCGCCGCGTCCCTGCGGGAGGACGGCGCGACGGTGCACGCGCGCGTGGTCGACGTCGGGGTGCGCGAACAGGTGCTCGCCCTCGCCGACGAGGCGTACGACAAGTTCGGCGCCGTCCACGTGCTGTGCAACAACGCGGGCGTCGGCTCGGGCGCCGAGGGCCGCATGTGGGAGCACGACCCGAACGACTGGAAGTGGGCCTTCGAGGTCAACGTCTGGGGCGTCTTCCACGGCATCCAGGCCTTCGTGCCCCGGATGATCGAGGGCGGCGAGCCGGGCCACGTCGTCAACACCTCGTCCGGCGACGGCGGCATCGCACCGCTGCCCACCGCCTCCGTGTACGCGGTCACCAAGGCCGCCGTGGTGACGATGACCGAGTCGCTCTACGCCCATCTGAAGGCGGAGCACGCGCGCGTGGGCGCCTCCGTGCTCTTCCCCGGACCCCACATGCTCCGCACCGGCCTGTGGGAGTCGCACCGCAACCGGCCGGGACGCTACGCCAAGTCGCGCCCCCGCAAGGCCCCTTACCGCAGCCTCGGCCAGTGGGAGGCCGCGATGAGGGAGGCGGGTCAGGAGGTGGAGTTCACGCCTGTCGAGCAGGTCGCGGACTTCGTGGCCGAGGGCATCGCGGCCGGCCGCTTCTGGCTGCTGCCGGCCGGCGAGCACAGCGACCGGCAGATCAGGGCGAGGGCGCAGTCGATGCTCGACCGGTCCGACCCGGCGTACCTGGAAAGCTTCATCCTGGACTGAGGGATTCGTCCGGGACCGACTGAGGGACGTGTGATGACGGCTCAGCAGAACGACCCGTACCTGATCATCTCCTCCGACTGCCACGCCGGACTCCCCACCGAGGAGTACCGGCCCTACCTGGAGCGCCGGTTCCACCGCGAATTCGACGCCTTCCTCGGCGAGCGCGACGCCCGCCGCGATGAGGCGACCCGGCTCGGCATCCGCAACGACGCCTTCGCCGCCAAGTGGTTCCAGGACAACGAAGAGGGCCTGCGCGGCGGCTGGGACACCGCGCAGCGCCTCAAGGAGCTGGACGGCGACGGCGTGGCCGCCGAGGTCGTCTTCCCCGACGCGGACGCCGTCGACAGCCGGACGGCCGCCCCCTTCGGAGTGGGCCTCGGCCTCTCCGGCGACCAGGACCCCGAGCTCGGCATGGCGGGCGCGCAGGCGCACAACCGCTGGCTGGCCGACTTCGTCTCCGAGCACCCCGAACGGCACTGCGGCGTCGCCCTGCTGCCCATCACCGGTGAGACCGACCGCGTCGTCGCCGAGGTGCGCCGCGCCAAGGAGTCGGGGCTCGGCGCACTGATGATCCCCTCCATGTGGGTCGACAAGGCGCCCTACCACGACCGGCGTTACGACCCCGTGTGGGCCGCGGCGGCCGAGTGCGCGATGCCCGTGGTCACCCACTCCGGTGCGGCGCCCCGCCAGGAGTACGGCGACCACCTCGGGATCTACGTCAGCGAAGTGACGTGGTGGCCCGCGCGGCCGCTGTGGTTCATGCTCTGGTCCGGCGTCTTCGAGCGCCATCCGGGGCTCAGGTTCGGTGTCGCGGAGTCCGGTTGCTGGTGGCTGCCGAACCTCCTGTGGTTCATGGACCGCCTCTACCTGGGCGCGCACGGCGGCAAGAAGCTCTCCCCGTTCGCGGAGCTGAAGCGCCCGCCGCACGAGTACCTGGACCGGCAGCTCTTCGTCTGTGCCACCAACACCAAGCGCCGCGAGCTCGCCCAGCGCTACGAGATCGGCGTCGACAACATCCTCTGGGGCAGCGACTTCCCGCACCCCGAGGGCACCTGGCCCGACACGCGCGCGTGGCTGCGGAAGACCTTCCACGACATCCCCGTCGCGGAGAGCCGCCGCATGCTCGGCCTCGCCGCCGCCGAGGTCTTCGGCTTCGACACGGAGAAGCTCGCACCGCTGGCCCGCCGCATCGGCCCGACCCCGGCCGAGCTGGGCCAGGACGTCGACCAGCGGGCCGTGGAGGCCTCCTGGGCGCGCTCGCGCGAGGTGGGCCGCCACTGGCTGACCGACCACGACTTCCCGGTACTGGGGGCGGACGCATGAACGCACCACGTACGACCGAGGACCGCTACACCGTCATCTCCGCCGACTGCCACGCGGGCGCCGACCTCCTCGACTACCGGCCGTACCTGGAATCGCGCCACCACGACGCGTTCGACGCGTGGGCGGCCACCTACGTCAACCCGTACGAGGACCTGCTCGCCGACACCGCCGACCGCAACTGGAACTCGGACCGCCGCGTCGCCGAACTCGAGGCGGACGGCATCGTCGCCGAGGTCGTCTTCCCCAACACCATCCCGCCGTTCTTCCCCTCGGCGTCCCTGATGGCCCCGGCGCCGACCCGCGAGGAGTTCGAGCAGCGCTGGGCGGGCCTGCGCGCCCACAACCGCTGGCTCGCGGAGTTCTGCGCCGCCGCCCCTGGCCGCAGGGCGGGCGTCTTCCAGATCCTCCTGAACGACGTCGACCGGGCCGTCGAGGAGATCCACCGGTCGGTGGAGGCGGGCCTGACGGGCGGCCTCATGCTGCCCGGCACCCCGCCGGGCTCCGGCCTGCCCGAGCTGTACTCCGCCGTGTACGACCCGATCTGGGCGGCCTGCGCCGAGCTGGGCGTGCCGGTCAACCACCACGCGGGCTCCGCCTCACCGCCGCTCGGCGAGGAGCCGGCCGCGCGCGCGGTGTTCATGGTCGAGACGACGTGGTTCTCGCACCGGGCCCTGTGGCACCTGGTCTTCGGCGGGGCCTTCCGCCGCCACCCGCGGCTCAGGCTCGTCCTCACCGAACAGGGCTCGGGGTGGATCCCCGGCGTGCTCGACATGCTGGACTACTACCACGGACGGCTCGTCGCGGCGGCGCGCAGGACCGGCACCCCGGACACGGCCGAGGCCAAGTTCGGCACGGGCCTCGCCGACGCGATGGGCAAGGGCCCCTCCGAGGTGTGGCGCGAGAACTGCTTCGTCGGCGCCAGCTTCATGCGTCCCCACGAAGCGGCCCTGCGCGAGCGGATCGGCCTCGACAAGATCATGTGGGGCAGCGACTACCCGCACGACGAGGGCACGTACCCCTACTCGCGCGAAGGCCTGCGCATCTCCTACGCCGGCTTCCCCAGGGAGGAGATCGCGGCCATGGTCGGCGGCAACGCGGCCCGCGTCTACGGCTTCGACCTGGAGCGGCTCGACCGTATCGCCGCGCGCGTGGGACCCACGGTCCGGGAACTCGACGAGCCCCTCAAGGAACCACCCGCCGACGCGACGAGCCCGGTGTTCGCGCCGGGGGCGTCGGTACGGGTCTGGTGAGGGCGTAGCGGCTCGGGGCGGCACCGCGGAGACGGGGTGCCGCCCCGGCCCCGAATTCCCGGGCCCGGCCCGCGGTTTGAAGCCGGGCCTTTGGTGAGGATCACCAACAACCGCTCCCGTACCGCCGGTAATACTTGTCGGTAACAACCTCTAGTCGTGGACGAATAGCCGTTCTACCGTGCACGCATGTCCCCGAACCTGCCCGATGTCGTGCTGTGGTCCATCCCCGCCTTCGTCCTGCTCACCGTCGTCGAGATCGTGAGCCACCGGATCCATCCCGACGACGACGCCGCGGGGTACGACACCAAGGACGCCGCCACCAGTATCGGCATGGGGCTCGGCAGCCTCGTCTTCGACTTCCTGTGGAAGATCCCGATCGTCGCGATCTACACCCTGGTCTACGAGCTGACCCCGCTGCGCGTGCCCGTCCTGTGGTGGACCGTCCCGCTGATGCTCCTCGCCCAGGACTTCTTCTACTACTGGTCGCACCGGGGCCACCACGTCATCCGCATCCTGTGGGCCTGCCACGTCGTGCACCACTCCAGCCGCAAGTTCAACCTCACGACGGCTCTGCGCCAGCCCTGGACGAGCCTCACGGTGTGGCCGTTCTACCTGCCGCTCATCGCCTGCGGCGTCCATCCGGCGGCCCTCGCGTTCTGCTCGTCGGCCAACCTGGTCTACCAGTTCTGGATCCACACCGAACGCATCGGGAAGCTGCCCCGCCCCTTCGAGTACGTCTTCAACACGCCCTCGCACCACCGCGTGCACCACGCCTCCCAGGGCGGCTACCTGGACCGCAACTTCGGCGGCATCCTGATCGTCTGGGACCGCGTGTTCGGCTCCTGGGTCGCCGAGACCGACCGTCCCGTGTACGGCCTGACGAAGAACATCGACACGTACAACCCGCTGCGCGTCGCCACCCACGAGTACGTGGCCATCGCCAAGGACCTCAAGCGGGCCGCCAGTTGGCGCGAGCGGGCCGGGCGGGTCTTCGGCGGCCCCGGCTGGCAGCCGAGGACCCCGCAGGCACCCGCGGCCCCGCAGGCACCCGCGGCGGCCGTGCCCGCCCCCGACGTGACGGTCCCGGAACGGGCGGCGTGACGCGCCCGCCGGCGCCGCGGCTCCTCCTCGGCGCCTTCGGCGTCACCGCGGCCGGTGACCTCCTCGCCCTCCTCGCGGACTCCGGCCCCGGCCACGCCGCCCTCAAACCGCTGCTCATGCCGCTCCTCGCCGCGTACGCCGCCGCGCTCGGCGGCCCCCGGCCGCTCGTCGCGGCGCTCCTCTTCGGCTGGGGCGGTGACACCCTCCTGCTCTTCGACGCCGAGCCGGCCTTCCTCGCCGGGATGGGGTCCTTCGCCGCAGGACACGTCTGCTACCTCGTGCTGTTCAAGCGGTACGGCGACACCCGGAGGTACGCACCCGGCGGCGGATCGCCGCGCGCCCGCGGGGCGGCGCTCGTCACCGCGTACGCCCTCGCGCTCGTCGCCGTCGTGACACTGCTCTGGCCCGATCTGCCGGCCGGGATGCGGGGTCCGGTCGCGGGCTACAGCCTGCTGCTCACCGCCATGGCCCTCGGCGCGACCACGCTCGGCGTCACGGCCGCCGCCGGAGGGGCGCTGTTCCTGCTCTCGGACACCCTCATCGCGACCGGCGTCGCCGAGTGGCCGCAGCTGCCCCGGCCCGACTTCGCCATCATGATCACGTACCTCGCGGCGCAGTACCTGCTGACCGCGGCGGTGCTCCGGACCGGCGCCGAGCCGGAACCGCGCCCGGTGCACCTCACCAGCGGATCGGCACCGGCACCGCGGTGAGCAGTGCCGAGAGCACCACGACGACGCCCAGCGCGAGCACCTCCCCGCGCGCGGGAACGTACGCCGAGAGGCGGTCCTCCGTGCGGCGCAACCGGCGGCGGGCCAGCAGCGCGAGCGCCGCGACGACAGCGACGAGCAGCAGCTTGGCGAGCAGGGTGCGGCCGTACGCGGTCTCCGTGAGCTGGTCGGTCACCGTGCCCGGCGGCATCCGGCGCAGCGTGCTGCACACCCCGGTCGCGGTGATCGCGGCGAGCAGGACGGCGGCCACGCGCGCGTAGAGCCCCAGTACCGCGACGGCCTCCCGCGGAGCGGACGTCCGCCACCGCCGCAGCAGGCGCAGGACGTACAGCAGTCCGCCCGCCCACAGGGCGCCGCAGGACAGGTGCACCAGGGTGAGGCCGCTGCCGACGAGCGGGGCGTCCTCCACGGGAGGGTGGGCCCGCAGCGCCTCCGCGACGACGACCGCGGCCAGCGGGAGTGCGGCGCCCGATGGGCGCCGGGTGCGTGCGCAGAGCGCCGCCACGAGGAAGGCGTTGACCTCCAGGAGGGCGAGCCTGCCGTCCCGGGTGTCGTAGAGCCGGCCGATGTCCAGGTCGGCGAGGCCCTGCGGCACGAGATTGCCGTTGGCCACGATGGCCGCGAGCCCGAGCGCCGCCGCGCACCCCGCCCACGCCGCGTACGCGCCCCAGCCGCGCGGTGCCCGGTGCAGCGGCGCCCCCGGGACCCGGCGGGCGAGGCGACCGGCGAAGACCTCGCCCAACTGCACGCAGAGGGCGGCGAACACGACCGTCCGCAGGAACGTGATCACGGCGGTGCCGGGGGCCTCGGCCTCGCCCGTACCGCGCAGCGCCACCGAGGGGCCGAGCAGCGGGACGAGCGCGGCGACGGCCACGAGGACGAGCACGGCGACGGCGCCACCGGGGGAGGGGCGGCGGCGCGGGGCGCGGTGCGGGACGGAGGCGGCGGCCGGTATGCCGCTTGTGGCGTCGCCTCCCGGCTCGACGGACGGACGAATGGAGCTCACGACGAAATCCTCACCAGGGCGTCCCCGACGGGCAAGTTCTGAGGGACAACTGGTGCAATACCGTTTCGAACGGGTGTAATGGTTCGGGCAGCGGCGGGCCGCTAGGCCGAGTGCGCGGTTTCCCCGGACGCGGAGGCCGCCGACCACCACAGCCTGATCGACTTCTCCGGGTCCGACGGCCGCAGCTCCCACCCCTGCGCGGCCGCGGCCCGTACGACGTAGTCGCCGCCGACACCGCGGTAGGCGCGCCGCGGGATCTCGCACTCGGCGGGCGGCAGCGGCTTCTTGGGCTTGCGCGGGGCCGAGGCCCTGGCGGTCCACCGGGCGAGGAGCTTGTCGACCTCGGCGCGGTAGTGGCCTGCGTCCCCCTCGTACCGCATCTCGGACCAGAGCACGCACCACCGGGGAAGCGTGGTGATCCGGCCGAACGCGCGGTCCATGAACCGCTCGAACCCCTTCTCGTACGAGCTGCTCACCGCGGCGACGACCTCGGTGAGCAGCCCGAAGGCGAGGGTGGCGCAGAAGACCGCGATCCCGAACACGATCCAGAACGGCAGGAACAGCACGGTCGCGACGAACCGCGCCACCAGCTGCCACCGGGGGCGGACGGGCCACGCGGCCCAGGCCTGTGTGCTCGACGCGACGAACTGCTCGTCCCTGTACTCGTACATGGTTCGACATCCTCTCCCGCGCCGCTCGCGAAGGGCCGGGCGGCCCCTCGACCGCCCGGCCCCGACCACCGCGAGGCGGCTCTACTTGCGCACGGCGTCCAGCGCGTCGGCCATGCCCACGCCGTAGAAGCCGTTCTTGTTGCGGCCGCCCTCGCAGACCGCGTCGACCTTGCCGTCACCGTCGAAGTCGTACGGGTCGGTGCACGCCATCCGGTCCGCCTGGCGGTACATGAGCTCCTTCACCCGCGCCGCCGAGGCGTGCGGGTGCGTCGACTTGACCAGCGCGGCGAGACCCGCGACGTGCGGGGACGCCATCGACGTACCGGCCTTGTAGCCGAACTTGCCGCCCGGCAGCGTCGAGAGGATCCGGCCGTCGACGGCCGGCGGCGCCGGCGTCTGGTACTTGGTGGAGTCGCCGCCCGGCGCCGCGATGTCGATGACGCCCTTGCCGTAGTTCGAGTACGAGGACTTGATGCCCTTCGCACCCGTGGCCGAGACGGTCACGACGCCCGGCAGCTGCGACGGGATGTCGAAGCAGTCCTTGGTCCTGACGGTCCGCGGCACCGGGGTGGTGTCGTCGGGGCTCGAGTCGTCGAGGATCTCGTCCTGGGCGAGGTCGGTCTTCGCGTTGCCCGCGGCCGCGACGTTCACCGCGCCCTTGCGCTCGGCGTACTTGGACGCCCTGCCGACCGCGTCGACCAGTGCCTTCTGGTCGTCGTCCGTCGTGCAGTTGAACAGCCACGGGTCGGTGTAGTAGCTGCTGTTGGTGACGTCGACGCCGTGGTCGGCCGCCCACACGAAGCCGCAGACCACGGCCTCCGTGTAGTACATGCCGGTCGCGGGCTCGGCCACCTTCAGGCTCGCCACCTTCACGCCGGGCGCGACGCCCGTGATTCCGGTGCCGTTCTTGGCGGCGGCGATGGTGCCCGCCACGTGCATGCCGTGGTCGCTCTCGCCGGCCACCGGCCGCCAGGCGTCGCCCTTCTGGACGGGTATGCCGCCCAGGCAGCTCGCCGAGGCCTCGCGGTCGAAGTTCGGCGCGATGTCGGGGTGCGTGTCGTCGACACCGGAGTCGAGGACGCCGACCGTGACCCTGCGGCTGCCGAGCGAGATCTCGTGCGCCTTGTCCGCCTTCATGGCGGGCAGGTCCCACTGCAGGGGCTCCAGCTCGTCCTGGCCCGCCGACGCCTTGCCCGCCGCGGCCTTCGCCTCGGCCGCGGTCAGCGGACGCTCCGACTCCAGGGCGTCGTCGGCCTGCGCCGAGAGCGGCGCGGTGCGGGTGGCGCCCGCCGAGTCGACGCCCTTCACCCGGCGGATCGTCTTCGCGAAGTCCGCGTTCGCCGAGTGGACGACGATGACACCGATCTTGTCGTACGCGATGACGACGTCGCCGCCCGCCTTGGCGATGGCCTTCTTGACGCGCGCCGAAGTGCCCTTGCCGGGCCGGACGTTCACGACGTAGCTCATCGACGCGGCGTCCGAGGCGGACGCGGACGCGGAGGCGGGGGCGTCCGGGATCGCGGCCGGGCGCGCCGACGCCGTCCCCGGCAGGAACGCGAGGGCCGAGACCACCGCGACGCCGAGCGGCAGGGCGAGTGCGCGGCGCGAGCGCGGGGAGGCGGTGGTACGGGTGGTGTGGGACCTGGTCACGAGCTGTCTCCCCTTCACTTCTTCTTCACGGCGTCGAGCGCGTCGACGAGACCGCTGCCGTAGAAGCCGTTCTTGTGCTTGCCACCGCTCTCGCAGACCGCGTCGATGTCACCGTCGCCGTCGGGGTCGTACGCGGTCGGGCACTCCAGCCGGTCGGCCTGCTTCTTCAGGAGCCGCTGCAGCTCGGCCGGGCCCGCCTTGGGGTGGGTGGACTTGATGAGCGCGGCGACGCCTGCGGCGTGCGGCGAGGCCATCGACGTGCCCTGCAGCCAGCCGTACTGGCCGCCCGGCATGGTGGACAGGATGCGGCCGTTCTTGGAGGGGGTGTCGGCCGGGATCTGGAACTTGTCGCCGCCCGGGGCCGTGACGTCGATGACGCCCTTGCCGTAGCTGGAGTAGATCGACTTCAGGTTCCGCACACCGGTCGCGCTGACGGTGACGACGCCGGGCAGCTGGGTCGGCACGTCGAGGCATTCGTGCGGGTCGATGGTGCGGGAGACCGGGGTGGAGTCGTTCGGGCTTGAGGTGTCGACGATCGCGTCCGAGTCCAGGTCATGGTTGGAGTTGCCCGCGGAGGCCAGGCTGAGCGTGCCCTTCTTCTGGGCGTACAGCTGGGCGCGGTTGACCGCGTCGAGGATCGCCTTCTGGTCCGGGTCGTCCTTGCAGTTGTACAGCCACGGGTCCACGTAGTAGCTGTTGTTGGTGATCTCGACGCTGTGCTCGGCGGCGAACACGAAGGCGCAGACCACGTTCTCCGGGTAGAACAGCTCGTTGACCGGGTCTGCCACCTTGATGCCCGCGATCCTCACGCCGGGCGCCACGCCCGCGACGCCGACGCCGTTGCGCGCGGCGGCGATCTCACCGGCCACGTGCGTGCCGTGGTAGTGGTCGGGCTTCGTCGGGCGCCAGGCCCCGGCGGAGGTGTCCGCCTTGCCGCCGGCGCAGTTCGCCGACTGCGACGGCGAGAAGTTCGGGGCGAGGTCCGGGTGGGTGTCGTCGACGCCGGTGTCGATCACGGCGACCGTGACGTTCCTGCTGCCCGGGTTGATCTTCGCGGCCTTGTCGGCGCCGATCGCCCGCAGGTCCCACTGATCGGCTTCCATCGGCTCGGCGTCCGGGGCGGCGTGCCGCTTCAGGGACTTGGCCTCGGCCTCGGTGAGGAGCTCGGCCCGGCCGTCCTCGGTGGTGCCCGCCGCCTTCAGCGGGGAGGTGTGGGTAGCGCCCGCGGACTGAACGCCGCGGACGCCGCGTATCCGCTCGCCGAACTGCGGGTCCGCCGAGTGCACGACGATGACGCCGATCTTGTCGTGCGTGACGACGACGGAGCCGCCGGCCCTCGCTATCGCCTTCTCGACGTACGCGATCGTCTTGCGGTCCGTACGGGTGTTGACGACGTACGCGAAGACGGGGGCGTCCTTCGCGGACCGCGCCGACACCGGGGCGGGGGAGCCGTCCGGGGCCGCGGTGGCGGAGCCGGGCATGAAGCCGACCGAGGCGGCGAGGGCGAGGCCGAGCGGCACGGTGAGTGCCGTACGGCGTCTGGAACGCAGATGAGCCATGGGATCTCCACATCATCCGGAGACGAGAACCGCACACGGAATTGCATACGGAACTGCCCGAACACGACTGGTGCTCGGGCAGGTACATGACGGGTGGTTCAGGGTGAAGCTAACCCGGAAAGTCCCAGGCCATCAATGAGTTGCCGAAGAAATCGGGGAGTTCGGCCACGTCGCGCGGCGCGCGGGGACGTTGAGCAGGGGACGGAAGCAACATCAACCCCCTGTCGGATCACGTCCCGTGGCCTTAGCATCGCCATCCGTGGCCCACGTGATCCGCGTCACTCCCGGATGCGAGGCCTGCGACCCCATGGAACAACTGTCCGTCCCCACCCCACCCGCACCACGAGGAGACTCCGTGGCCACCGACGCACCGCCCCCTTCGAAGGGTGGCGCAGGAAAAGACCCCGCTCCCCACGCGCCCTCCACGGAGGAGTTCATCGAGGTGCAGGAGGGCGCGGAATTCGGTGAACTGCGCCGCTCGCACCGCTCGTTCGCCTTCCCGCTCACCGTCGCCTTCATCGCCTGGTACCTCGGGTACGTCCTGCTCTCCAACTACGCGGGCGAGTTCATGGGCACCAAGCTGTTCGGCAACATCAACGTCGCCCTGGCCCTCGGCCTCGGGCAGTTTCTGACCACGTTCCTCATCGCCTGGTTCTACTCGCGACACGCCGCCGCGCGGCTCGACCCCAAGGCCGAGGCCATCAGGGCTCGCATGGAGAACGGCCCGCAGACCCGCCTGGAGGGCGACGCATGAGCCCCGCGCACCCCGCCGTCATCGAGCTGGCGGCCGCGTCCGACGCCTCCGAGCACCGGACGCTGATCATCAGCCTCTTCGCGGCCTTCGTCGTCGCGACCCTCGTCATCACCGTGTGGGCCGGGCGGCAGACCAAGAGCGCCGCCGACTTCTACGCGGGCGGCCGGCAGTTCACCGGCTTCCAGAACGGCCTGGCCATCTCCGGCGACTACATGTCCGCCGCGTCCTTCCTCGGCATCGCGGGCGCCATCGCCCTCTTCGGCTACGACGGCTTCCTCTACTCCATCGGCTTCCTGGTCGCCTGGCTGGTGGCGCTCCTCCTCGTCGCCGAACCGCTGCGCAACTCCGGCCGCTACACGATGGGCGACGTCCTCGCGTACCGCATGCGCCAGCGCCCGGTCCGCACCGCGGCCGGCACCTCCACCATCGTCGTCTCGATCTTCTACCTGCTCGCGCAGATGGCCGGTGCGGGCGTCCTCGTCTCGCTGCTCCTCGGCATCACCTCCGACGCGGGCAAGATCCTCATCGTCGCCCTCGTCGGCGTCCTGATGATCGTCTACGTCACCATCGGCGGCATGAAGGGCACCACCTGGGTGCAGATGGTGAAGGCCGTCCTGCTCATCGCGGGCACCATCCTCATCACCTTCCTGATCCTGCTGAAGTTCCACTTCAACGTCTCCGACCTGCTCGGCACCGCCGCCTCCAACAGCGGCAAGGGCTCCGCCTTCCTGGAGCCCGGCCTCAAGTACGGCGCGAGCGGCACCACCAAGCTGGACTTCATCTCGCTCGGCATCGCCCTGGTCCTGGGCACCGCGGGCCTGCCGCACATCCTGATCCGCTTCTACACGGTGCCCACAGCCAAGGCCGCCCGTAAGTCAGTGAACTGGGCCATCGGCATCATCGGCGCCTTCTACCTGATGACGATCGTCCTCGGCTTCGGCGCCGCCGCGCTGCTCAAGCCCGGCGACATCATCGCCTCCAACAAGGCGGGCAACACCGCGGCGCCGCTCGCCGCCATGGAGATCGGCGGCGGTGGCGACTCCACCGGCGGCGCGCTGCTGCTCGCGGTGATCTCCGCGGTCGCCTTCGCCACCATCCTCGCCGTCGTCGCGGGCCTCACCCTCGCCTCGTCGTCGTCATTCGCGCACGACATCTACGCCAACGTCATCCGCAAGGGCAAGGCCACCGAGAAGGAGGAGATGAAGGCCGCCCGCTGGGCCACCGTCTTCATCGGCATCGTCTCCATCGCGCTCGGCGCACTCGCCCGCGACCTGAACGTGGCGGGCCTGGTCGCCCTCGCCTTCGCGGTCGCGGCCTCCGCCAACCTGCCGACCATCCTCTACAGCCTGTTCTGGAAGAGGTTCACCACGCAGGGCGCGCTCTGGTCCATCTACGGCGGCCTCGTCGCCGCCGTCGGCCTGGTGCTGTTCTCCCCGGTCGTCTCCGGCAAGCCGAGCTCGATGTTCCCCGACGCGAACTTCGACTACTTCCCGCTGGAGAACCCGGGCCTGATCTCCATCCCGCTGGGCTTCCTGCTCGGCTGGCTCGGCTCGCTCCTCTCCAAGGAGGAGCCCGACAAGGGCAAGTACGCGGAGCTGGAGGTCAAGTCCCTCACCGGCGTCGGAGCGCACTGACGAGAAATTGTTCACGCGTTCGCAGCGGCCGCGTCGTAGAGTCCTACGACGCGGCCGCGCTGTTCCTCGTGGCAAATGGCCCATGGCGTTGTCAGAGGTCTGGCGTAAGGTCGAAACCAGTCGGGAACATCAGCACCAACCGCCGGGGAGGGGCCGCAGTGCTCATCGACACGTATGGCCGCGTAGCCACTGACCTGCGCGTATCACTGACCGACCGCTGCAATCTGCGCTGTACGTACTGTATGCCGGAGGAAGGCCTGCAGTGGCTGGCCAAGCCCGATCTGCTCACCGACGACGAGATCGTCCGCCTCGTGCGCATCGCCGTCACACAGCTCGGCATCACCGAGGTCCGCTTTACCGGCGGCGAGCCGCTGCTGCGCCCCGGTCTCGTCGGCATCGTCGAGCGCTGCGCCCAGCTCGAGCCCCGCCCGAAGATGTCCCTGACGACGAACGGCATCGGTCTCAAGCGCACCGCGAAGGCCCTCAAGGCCGCGGGCCTGGACCGGGTCAACGTCTCCCTGGACACCCTGCGCCCCGACGTCTTCAAGACACTCACCCGCCGTGACCGCCACAAGGACGTCCTCGAAGGCCTCGAAGCGGCCCGCGACGCCGGCCTCACCCCGGTCAAGGTCAACACCGTCCTGATGCCGGGTCTGAACGACGACGAGGCCCCCGACCTCCTCGCCTGGGCCGTGGAGAACGCGTACGAGCTGCGCTTCATCGAGCAGATGCCCCTCGACGCCCAGCACGGCTGGAAGCGCGACGGAATGATCACAGCAGGTGACATCCTGAACTCCCTGCGCACCCGCTTCGAGCTCACCGAGGAAGGCTCCACGGAGCGCGGCTCGGCCCCCGCGGAGCGCTGGATCGTCGACGGCGGCCCGCACCGCGTCGGCGTCATCGCCTCCGTCACCCGCCCGTTCTGCTCGGCCTGCGACCGCACCCGGCTGACCGCCGACGGCCAGGTGCGCACCTGCCTGTTCGCCACGGAGGAGACCGACCTGCGCGGAGCCCTGCGCGCGGCCCCCGAGAGCAGCACGGACGGCTCGGAGGAGGCCATCGCCCGCATCTGGAAGCTCGCCATGTGGGGCAAGAAGGCGGGCTCGGGCCTGGACGACCCGTCGTTCCTGCAGCCGGAGCGCCCGATGTCGGCGATCGGCGGCTAGTCGGCCCGGCCGGCTCGGCTAGCCCTCCCGGGCTTCCCATTCCGCGAGCGGCACCACGTCCTTCAACATCCCGCGCACGCCCAGGAATTGGGCGAGGTGCTCGCGGTGCTCCCCGCACGCGAGCCACGTCTTGCGCCGCTCGGGAGTATGGATCTTGGGGTTGTTCCAGGCGAGCACCCAGACCGCGTCGACGCGGCAGCCCTTGGCGGAACAGATGGGGGTTTCGTCACTCACAGTCGCGTCCAAGTGCTTCACAACAAGGCGACGCCGAGCAGCCACGGGGGGAGCTGCCCGGCGTCGGTCTGTCGCTCCGACGGGGGATGCGGAGCGCGTACGAAGTATGTCACGGGGGACCCGGTGACTGGCACCGGAACTACATGAATGGTCTGAGGTTTTCTTGAGCTTGGCGCAACGTCGACGGTCAGCTCTGCTCGTGCGCCGCGTTCCGCCGCTGGTCGTACGAGGATGCCAGGGGATCTTCCGGGGCGGATTCAGCGGCGGCGGTCGCGACGGGCGGCGCCAGCATTGGCCGAGAAGGAGCGGGTACGAACGTCGACGGCAGCGACGGCGCGTTCTCCCGGCCGGCGTTGGCGATCACGACGGAGACGTACGGCAGGAGAATTCCGAGTACCAGAGCGACGAACGCGACGTGCCGTTCGACGTTCCACAGCACCGCCGCGGCCACGACCGACACCGTACGCACCGTCATCGAGATCACATACCGGCGCTGCCTGCCCCGGACGTCCTCCGCGAGACCCTGCCGCGCCCCCGTGATCCGGAAGACCTGGCCGCTGCTCTGCTTCCGCATCACGCTCCACCGCCCTGTCCGATGTGCCGGACTCTCCGTGGATACCTGCCCCGGTCCGACCCCTCAACGTTACGCCGCGGCTGCGTCGCCTACGAGACCGGGGCAGGCCTCACCTCGGTGCTCTTCCTGCGCCGTGCCACGTATGGCGGTGCCCGACATGCGCCGTATGGCGGACCGGCCGACACTTGCCGTAACGCTCATGTGGAGCCATATGAGGAGGCAGCTATGGGCTGGTTGTGGGCGATCATCGTGGGATTCGTGCTGGGGCTGATTGCCAAGGCGATCCTGCCCGGTAAGCAGCACAGTCCGCTCTGGCTGACCACGGTGTTCGGAATCATCGGAGCCGTCCTGGGCAACTGGCTCGCCACGCAGTTCGGCATCAACGAGACCAAGGGCATCGACTGGGGGCGCCACGCGCTGCAGCTGGTCGCCGCGGTCGTGGTCGTCGGCCTGGGTGACGCTGCGTACAACATGATCCGGGGCAAGAGGCGAACGGCCTAGCCGCACGGGCGCACTCACGCACTCACGCACTCACGCACTCACGCACGGAAGAGGGCCGGTCCGCACGGACCGGCCCTCTTCGCATGTGCGGGTCGGGCCCCGCCGCGTGCCCGCGCTCAGCCCGCCGTGACCTCGACCGCGGCCAGGTTCTTCTTGCCGCGGCGCAGCACCAGCCAGCGCCCGTGCAGCAGATCCGAGCGGGACGGCACGGCGTCCTCGGCGGCGACCTTCACGTTGTTCACGTAGGCACCGCCCTCCTTGACCGTGCGGCGGGCGGCCGACTTGCTCGCCACCAGGCCGACCTCGGCGAGCAGGTCCACGACCGGTCCGAGCTCGGCGACCTGGACGTGCGGCAGCTCGGAGAGCGCCGCGGCCAGCGTCGCCTCGTCGAGATCGGCGAGGTCGCCCTGGCCGAACAGCGCCTTGGACGCGGCGATGACCGCGGCACACTGGTCCGCGCCGTGCACCAGCGTGGTCAGCTCCTCGGCGAGCGCGCGCTGCGCGGCGCGCGCCTGCGGACGCTCCTCCGTCTGCTTCTCGATCTCCTCCAGCTCCTCGCGGGACTTGAAGGACAGGATCCGCATGTACGTCGAGATGTCCCGGTCGTCCACGTTCAGCCAGAACTGGTAGAACGCGTACGGCGTCGTCATCTCCGGGTCGAGCCAGACGGCGCCGCCCTCGGTCTTGCCGAACTTGGTGCCGTCCGCCTTGACCATCAGCGGTGTGGCGAGCGCGTGGACCGTCGCGTCCGGCTCCAGGCGGTGGATCAGGTCGATGCCGGCCGTGAGGTTGCCCCACTGGTCGGATCCGCCCTGCTGGAGCGTGCAGCCGTACCGCCGGTACAGCTCCAGGAAGTCCATGCCCTGCAGGAGCTGGTAGCTGAACTCCGTGTAGGAGATGCCTTCCTGCGACTCCAGGCGGCGGGCCACGGAGTCCTTGGTGAGCATCTTGTTCACGCGGAAGTGCTTGCCGATGTCGCGCAGGAACTCGATCGCGGACAGGCCCGCGGTCCAGTCGAGGTTGTTGACCATCGTGGCGGCGTTGTCGCCCTCGAAGGACAGGAACGGCTCGATCTGCGAACGCAGCCGGGCCACCCAGTTCGCGACCGTCTCCGGATCGTTCAGGGTGCGCTCGGCGGTCGGCCGCGGGTCGCCGATCTGGCCGGTGGCCCCGCCGACGAGCGCCAGCGGCCGGTGCCCCGCCTGCTGGAGCCTGCGGACGGTGAGGACCTGCACCAGATGCCCGACGTGCAGGCTCGCCGCGGTCGGGTCGAAGCCGCAATAGAACGTGACGGGACCGTCCGCGAGCGCCTTGCGCAGTGCGTCTTCATCGGTGGACAGGGAGAAGAGTCCCCGCCACTTCAGCTCGTCGACGATGTCCGTCACGGTCTCGTGTCTCCTTGGGTGTGCTTGCACGGTGCACGAAAGTGCGAGGTTGCACGGAAGTGCGACGTCGCACGGAAGTGCAAGGTCTGAGGTTATACGCCCTGGCTGACCGAACTCATGTTGAAATCCGGGACGCGCAACGCGGGCATGGCGGCCCGGGTGAACCAGTCGCCCCACTCGCGCGGCAGTGTCCGCTCCGTACGGCCCGCCTCGGTGGCCCGGCCGAGCACGCCGACCGGCGACTCGTTGAACCGGAAGTTGTTCACCTCGCCCACCACCTCGCCGTTCTCCACGAGGTACACGCCGTCCCTGGTCAGGCCGGTGAGCAGCAGCGTCGCCGGGTCGACCTCGCGGATGTACCAGAGGCAGGTGAGCAGCAGTCCGCGCTCGGTGGCCGCGACCATCTCGTCCAGTGAGCGGTCGCCGCCGCCGTCCAGGACGAGGTTGTCGACGGTCGGCGTCACCGGCAGCCCGGTCAGCTCCGCGCTGTGCCGGCTGGTGGCCAGGTGAGCGAGGTCACCGGCGCGGATCCACTCGGTGGCGGAGAGTGGCAGGCCGTTGTCGAAGACGGAGGCGTCACCGCCCGAGGCGTGCGCGAGGACGAACGGCGCCGCCTCAAGGCCCGGCTCGTGCGGGTCGCTGCGCAGCGTCAGCGGCAGCCCGGCGATCCGCTCGCCGAGCCGCGTGGCGCCGCCCGGCTTGGCGAAGACGGTGCGGCCCTCGACGGCGTCGCGGGCCGACGACTGCCAGATCTGGTAGATCAGCAGGTCCGCGACGGCGGTCGGCGGCAGCAGCGTCTCGTACCGCCCCGCGGGCAGGTCGATGCGCCGCTCCGCCCAGGTCAGGCGCCGCGCGAGCTCGGCGTCGAGCGCCGCCGGGTCCACGTCCCCGAAGTCGCGGGTGGCCCGCCCCGCCCACGCCGACCTGGTGCGGTCGGGAGACTTGGCGTTCAGCTCGAAGGTGCCGGTCGGCTGGTCGTGCCGCAGCCGCAGCCCCGTCGACGTACCGAGGTAGCTGGAGACGAACTCGTGGTTGGCGAAGCCGTACAGCTCGCGGCCGCCCGCCCGGGCCCGCGCGAACGCTTCCCCGAGCGCCGGCGCGAACTCCGCGAAGACGGCGGAGGAGGTCTCGGCGGGCGCCTCGGTGAAGTCGGGGGACGCGGCGGTGCCGGTCACGAGCGGCTGGGCGTCCTCGGCGGGGCCCGCGCCGCGCGCGGCCTCCTCGGCGGCCCGCACCAGCGGCTCCAGGTCGTCGGCGGTCACGGCCGAGCGCGTCACGACCCCGGAGGCGGTGCCTTCCTTGCCGTCGACGGTCGCGATGACGGTGAGGGTGCGACCGCGGGTCACGCCGTTGGTGGTCAGCGCGTTGCCCGCCCAGCGCAGGTTCGCCGTCGACTCCTCGTCGGCGATCACGACGCAGCCGTCGGCGGTGGACAGTTCGAGGGCGCGCTCGACGATCTCGTGCGGCCTGGTGCTGCGCATCGACGGGCTCATCGACCGGCCTCCTGCGTGGTGTTGAGAATGTTCACGCCCCGGAACAGGGCGGACGGGCAGCCGTGCGAGACGGCGGCGATCTGGCCCGGCTGGGCCTTGCCGCAGTTGAAGGCGCCGCCGAGGACATACGTCTGCGGGCCGCCGACCGCCGTCATCGAGCCCCAGAAGTCGGTGGTCGTCGCCTGGTAGGCGACGTCGCGCAGCTGCCCGGCGAGCCGCCCGTTCTCGATCTTGTAGAACCGCTGCCCGGTAAACTGGAAGTTGTACCTCTGCATGTCAATCGACCAGGATCGGTCCCCGACCACGTAGATGCCGCGGTCGACGCCCGCGATCAGGTCCTCCGTGGAGAGCCCGCCGGGATCCGGCCGCAGCGAGACGTTGGCCATGCGCTGCACCGGTACGTGTCCGGGGGAGTCCGCGAACGCGCAGCCGTTGGAGCGCTCGAAGCCGGTGAGCTTCGCGATGCGCCGGTCCAGCTGGTAGCCGACCAGTGTGCCGTCCTTGATGAGGTCCCAGGACTGCGCGGCCACGCCCTCGTCGTCGTACCCGACGGTCGCGAGCCCGTGCTCGGCGGTCCTGTCGCCCGTCACGTTCATCAGCGGTGAGCCGTACGCCAGCTCACCGAGCCGGTCGAAGGTGGCGAACGATGTCCCCGCGTACGCCGCTTCGTAGCCGAGCGCGCGGTCCAGCTCGGTGGCGTGGCCGATGGATTCGTGGATCGTCAGCCAGAGGTTGGACGGGTCGACGATCAGGTCGTACGAGCCCGCCCGCACACTCGGCGCCCGCATCTTCTCGGCCAACTGCTCGGGGATCTCGGCGAGTTCGCT
This sequence comes from Streptomyces sp. NPDC044106, assembly GCF_056433985.1. NCBI lineage: Bacteria > Bacillati > Actinomycetota > Actinomycetes > Kitasatosporales > Streptomycetaceae > Streptomyces > Streptomyces sp. NPDC044106. The sequence goes on along the minus strand of NZ_JBWKFZ010000029.1, from coordinate 23,019 downwards.
CTCCCAGTCCCAGCCGGTCCCCGTGAGGTACTCCCAGCCGCGCCCGGCCGGCGGCGCGATCGTCCGCATCGAGTCGAACTCGCCGCTCGACTCGTCGACGGCCACCGCCGTCAGCTGCGGGTGCAGCCGCACGCGCTGCTGGGTGGTCACCGTCCCCGCCGTGTCCGCGTAGAACTTGTTCTCGTGGACGGTGAGCAGCTCGGCGTCGACATGCGCGACGCCGTCCGCGGCGAGCAGCCGCGCGCTCCAGTCGGCGAGCAGCCCCGCCTTCTCCTCGGCCGGCACGGAGAACGGATCGATCTCGTACGAGGAGATCCACGTCCGCTCCGCGTGCACCGGCTCGTCCGCGAGCTCCACCCGCTCGTCCGCGCCCGCGGCCTTGATGACCTGCGCGGACAGCTTCGCCATCGCCACGGCCTGCGAGGCGACCCGGGCCGCCGCGTCCATCGTCATGTCGACACCCGAGGCGAAGCCCCAGGTGCCGCCGTGCACCACCCGCACCGCGTACCCGAGGTCCGTGGTGTCGGAGGTGCCCGCCGGTCTGGCGTCGCGCAGCCGCCAGGAGGCGCTGCGCACCCGCTCCAGGCGGAAGTCCGCGTGGTCGGCGCCGAGCGCCCGCGCGCGGGCGAGCGCGGCGTCGGCGAGAGGCCGCAACGGCAGTGCCGCGAAGGCTTCATCGATGGAATGGGGCACGGGTGTCTCCCTGTTGTCGGCGCCGGTCGGGTCCGATCATGTCGTCCGGAGGGCCCAGGGACCAGAGTTTATGTAGGGACCCGACAGGGAGTCCTCCGAGCCACTGTCGGTCGTCGATTCTCCGTATCGCGACAGGTACCGATAGGTTTTCGAGGTACCAGACCGCTAGGGAAAGGGTGATCCGTTGAGCCGCTCGGTTCTCGTCACCGGAGGAAACCGGGGCATCGGCCTCGCCATCGCCCGCGCATTCGCCGACGCCGGCGACAAGGTCGCGATCACCTTCCGCTCGGGTGAGCCGCCGAAGGAACTCACCGGCGCCGGTGTCCTCGCCGTCAAGTGCGACATCACCGACGCCGAGCAGGTGGAGCAGGCCTACAAGGAGATCGAGGAGAAGCACGGGAACGTCGAGGTCCTGGTCGCCAACGCGGGCATCACCAAGGACCAGCTCCTGATGCGCATGACCGAGGACGACTTCACGTCCGTCCTCGACACCAACCTCACCGGCACCTTCCGCGTCGTCAAGCGCGCCAACCGCGGCATGCTGCGCGCCAGGAAGGGCCGCGTCGTCCTCATCTCCTCGGTCGTGGGTCTGCTGGGCGGCGCCGGGCAGGCGAACTACGCCGCCTCCAAGGCGGGCCTGGTCGGCTTCGCGCGCTCGCTCGCCCGCGAGCTGGGATCGCGCAACCTCACCTTCAACGTCGTCGCACCCGGTTTCGTCGACACCGACATGACCAAGGTGCTGACGGACGAGCAGCGCGCGGGCATCGTCGCCCAGGTGCCGCTCGGCCGTTACGCGCAGCCCGAGGAGATCGCCGCCGCGGTGAAGTTCCTCGCGTCCGACGACGCCTCGTACATCACTGGAGCCGTCATCCCCGTTGACGGCGGATTGGGCATGGGTCACTGATCACATGAGCGGAATTCTCGACGGCAAGCGCATCCTCGTCACGGGTGTGCTGATGGAGTCCTCCATCGCCTTCCACGCGGCCAAGGTCGCTCAGGAGCAGGGCGCGGAGGTCATCCTGACCGCCTTCCCGCGGCCCACCCTGACCGAGCGCATCGCCAAGAAGCTGCCCAAGCCCGCCAAGGTCATCGAGCTTGACGTGACCAACCAGGAGCACCTGGACCGCCTGGAGGGCCTCGTCCGCGACGAGCTCGGCGGTCTGGACGGCGTCGTCCACTCCATCGGGTTCGCCCCGCAGGGCGCCTTCAACTTCCTGGAGGCCACCTTCGAGGACGTCTCGACGGCGATGCACGTCTCCGCGTACTCCCTGAAGTCGCTCACGATGGCGTGCCGCCCCCTGTTCGGCGACAGCGCCTCGGTCGTCGGCCTCACCTTCGACGCCCAGTACGCCTGGCCCAAGTACGACTGGATGGGCCCGGCCAAGGCCGCCCTCGAGGCCACCAGCCGCTACCTCGCCCGCGACCTGGGCAAGGAGGACATCCGCTGCAACCTGATCTCCGCGGGGCCGATCGGCTCCATGGCGGCCAAGTCCATCCCGGGCTTCGCCGACCTCGCGGACGTCTGGAACAGCCGCTCGCCGCTGAGCTGGGACATGGCCGACCCCGAGCCCGCGGGCCGAGGCATCGTCGCCCTGCTCTCGGACTTCTTCCCGAAGACGACCGGCGAGATCATCCACGTCGACGGCGGCGTGCACATGATGGGCGCCTGACCTGGCATTTCGCCCGTCATACGGTACGTTCCCGAGGCCCCGTCCTCCGCAGCGCGCGGGAGGCGGGGCCTCACCCGTTCGGCCCACGGGCCGGGCGGCGGCGGGGGAGTGGCGGGCACCCTGGAGTGTGCGTCTCTCCGGTGCGGTGCTCGTGGCTCTCGCTCTTGTGGTCGCCGCGCCGAGCGGTGCGCCGCAGGGACCGCATCCCGCGCGCGCGGGAGGGGCGGCGGGCGCGAAGGCGCAGAAGGCCCGGCCCTTCGGCTCCGAGTGCCGTACGGGCGTCGCGGGCCAGACCGTCGTCGCGTACTGCCACAACCCCTACCCCGAGACCGACCGCGTCCGCCTGCACGTGGAGTGCGCCCGCTGGTGGGACATCGACACCGACTCGCGGCCCGTCGAGGCGGGGCCCGCGATGACGGTGCGGCTCACCGGGCGGTGCTGGAAAGAGGTCCGCTCCGTCTGGGTCAGCCACCAGAAGTGACGCCCCGGCCGTCGGTCCTCCCCGACCGCTCAGGGCGGCACATGAACGGATAGCCCGCGGCCTCCACGGCGGCGGCCTGCGCGTCCCCGGCACGGATCGCGTCGACCAGCCTGGCGTGGTCCATGTGCGTCTCGGGGGTCAGCTCCGTGCCGATGTCCTCGCGCAGCCAGTCCCGCAGGACCTCGCCGAGGTCCGCGTACAGCGCCGTCATGACGTCGTTGTGCGAGGCGGCGACGACGGCCATGTGGAAGGTCGCGTCGGCCGTCACGAACGCCTCGGCGTCCCCGGAGGCCCAGGCCTCCTCGCGGCGTACCAGCAGGCCGTCGAGCTGCTTGAGGTCGCGCTCGGTACGGCGCTCCGCGGCGAGCTCGGCGGCGCTCGACTCCAGCGTGCTGCGCAGCTCGGCGATGTGCCGCGGGTCCGCGTCGGCGAACCTGCGCTGCATGACGCCGGCCAGCTCGCTCGTCGCGACCACATAGGTGCCCGAACCCTGGCGGATGTCGAGCAGGCCGTTGTGCGCGAGGGCGCGCACCGCCTCCCTGACCGTGTTCCTGGCCACGCCAAGCTGCTCCACCAGCTCCGGCTCGGTGGGAATGCGGGAGCCCACCGGCCACTCGCCCGAGGAGATCTGGTTGCGCAGCTCGGCGATGACCTGTTCGGAGAGTGCCGAACGGCGAGGGGTGGTCAGCGGCATGACGTTCCTTCGTGCAGTGGCGGTGGCGGTGGGGGCTGAGGGGCTTGCGTTCCAGGTGTGACGGAATCGATTGGACAGCCAATCATCCCATGATTCTATGATGGCCCCATGGCTAGTGAGGAAACCGGCACGATGACCCCGCCCACGACACCCCCCGTCCGCACCGCGGCCGGGGAGAAACAGGCCCCCACGCGCGCGTGGGCGACGCGACTCGTCATCGTCGGCATCGTCCTCGCGGCCATGAACCTGCGCCCCGCCATCACCAGCCTCGGCGCCCTCCTCGAAGAGGTGCGCGACGGCCTCGGCATGAGCGGCACCCTCGCCGGACTGCTCACCTCCGTACCGCCCCTCTGCTTCGCGGTCTTCGGAGTGATGGCCCCCCGCTTCGCCCGGCGCTTCGGTCCCGGCGCCGTCGTCTGCGTCGGCATGGCCGCGATCGCCGCGGGACTGCTCATCCGGCCCTTCGTCGGCGGCACCGCGGGCTTCCTCGCCGCCACCGCTCTCGCCCTCATGGGCATCGCGGTCAGCAACGTCCTCATGCCGGTCATCGTCAAGCGCTGGTTCCCCGACCGCGTCGGCTCGATGACCGGCCTGTACTCGATGGCACTGGCGCTCGGCACCTCCCTCGCCGCGGCGCTCACGGTCCCGATGACCGACGCGCTCGGCGGGCGCTGGCAGACCGGACTCGCCGTCTGGGCGGGCCTCGCCGTCGTCGCCGTCGTGCCGTGGATCCCGCTCGTCTAGGACCGCGGCCCGGTCTCCGCAGCCGCCCCGGAGCACGTCGACCCCGCGGTGCGGCAGGAGGACGCCGGACTGCGCATCACCCACAGCCGCACCGCCTGGGCCCTCGCCGTCTTCTTCGGACTCCAGGCGACGGCCGCGTACATCACGATGGGCTGGATGCCGCAGATCTTCCGGGACGCGGGCGTCCCGGCGGGCGAGGCGGGCGTGCTGCTCGCCGTCACGATGGCCATGGGCGTGCCGCTGGCTTTCGTCATCCCGAGGGTCGCCACGCGCCTGCCCAACCAGGGGCCCGTCGTGATCGTCCTCGGTCTCTGCGGCCTCGCCGGATACGCGGGCCTCTACCTCGCCCCCGCCGCCGGCGCCTGGGGCTGGGCACTGCTGATGGGCATCTCCAACTGCGCCTTCCCGCTCGCCCTCACGATGGTCGGAATGCGGGCCAAGAGCAGCGTGGGCGTCGCGAAGCTGTCCGCCTTCGCGCAGAGCACCGGCTACCTGATCTCGATCCCGGGACCGCTCCTCGTGGGCGTGCTCTACCAGCACAGCGGCGGCTGGGGCCTGCCCCTCACCCTCATGGCGTGCCTGATGGTGCCGCAGATCGTCGTCGGCACCCTGGCGGGCCGCAACCGCACGGTCGAGGACGAAGTGGCGGCCAGGGCCGCGGCGGCCTGACCCCGACGGGCGCCGAAGGGGCCCGACCCCGACGGCGGGGGGACCGGCGAAGGGTGCGAGACTGGCCATATGCCCGTCCTCGACCCGAACCCCCAGAACGGCCAGAAGAAGCTGCTCATCGTGCTCGGCGCGATGCTGGCCATCACCGTGATCATCGGCGTCATCGCCTCCATCGCCTCGCCGTGAGCCGACGCCCGCAAGGGACCCGAACGGACCTCGGCGGGGCGGATGGTGGGGCTAGCACCCCCATCCCCTAGGGGGCCAGTGTCAGGGTCAAGTGGGTGGGTCTCCGGATGGGGTTGAGGGGCGCCGATCACCTAACTTCGAGTGGTGGCCGCGAAAACGCGGCGCGGAGCACTCGAAGACCACGGAGGCGGCATGTCGGCCCGATCGCACACCCGGCGCGACCCGGCGGAGTCCGGCAGCGTCGAGATCCAGCTCCCGTGGTGGGCGATCGCCCTCCCCGCCGTCGCCTTCGCGGCCCTGCTCCTGCTCATCCTGAACCCCGTGGACGCGCACGCCACCGCAGGCGAACCGATCATCACCCACCTCCTGGAGCGCATACAGGCGCTGGTCCTGCGCACGGCCTCATGACCCCCCGCGCGCCCATGCCGTCACTCCTGGCGAGGGAGCGCACCAACTCCCTGCGCCTCGTGGCGCGTTTCATGCGAAGCTGGGATGTATGAGCGTCGCAGAACCCCGCAGGATTGTCCTCTTCCGGCATGCGAAGGCCGACTGGCCGCAGGTTTCCGACCACGAGCGCCCGCTCGCCGATCGCGGCCGCCGGGACGCCCCCGTCGCCGGGCGCAAGCTGGCCGACAGCGGCATCCCGTTCGACCAGGCCCTCTGCTCCACCGCGGCCCGGACCCGCGAGACCTGGAAGCTCGCCGTCCAGGAGCTGCCGCAGCGGCCCAAGACCGTCTACGAGGAGCGGGTGTACGAAGCCTCTCCCGGTGAGCTGGTCGCCGTACTCAACGAAACCCCGGACGACGTGCAGAACCTCGTCCTGATCGGCCACAATCCCGGGGTCCAGGGCCTGACGGATGTCCTTGCCGGTGACTGCGAGGGTGACGCCAGAGAGCGGCTGAACCGCCGGGGCTTTCCCACCGCGGCCTTCGCCGTGCTGACGTACTCCGGCTCGTGGAAGGCGCTCGAACCCGGCGTGGCCACCCTCGTCGACTACTGGGCGCCGTCCGAGTAGCGACCCGCCCCTCCTCCATCGTGAAGGGGCCCGGCACCTTGCGGTGCCGGGCCCCTTCTACGTACGCGTCGACGCACGCGCGGGGTGCGGCGGGGGTCGGTGCGGCGGGTCAGTCCAGGTGCATGTCCGCGGCCTCGACCTCTTCGCGGGTGATGCCGAGGAGATAGAGGACGGTGTCGAGGAAGGGGACGTTCACCGCGGTGTGCGCGGCCTCGCGGACCACGGGCTTGGCGTTGAAGGCGACACCGAGGCCCGCCGCGTTCAGCATGTCGAGGTCGTTCGCGCCGTCGCCGATCGCGACGGTCTGCTCCAGTGGCACCCCGGCCTCCCTGGCGAAGCGGCGCAGGAGGCGCGCCTTGCCCGCCCGGTCGACGATCTCGCCGGTCACCCTGCCGGTGAGCTTGCCGTCGACGATCTCCAGGGTGTTGGCCTGGGCGAAGTCGAGGCCGAGACGTTCCTGCAGATCATCGGTGACCTGAGTGAACCCACCCGAGACGACGCCCACTTGGTAGCCGAGGCGCTTGAGCGTACGGATGAGGGTGCGGGCGCCCGGCGTGAGCCTGACCTCGGAACGGACCTTGTCGACGACCGACGCGTCGAGCCCGGCGAGCAGCTTGACCCGGGCGTGCAGAGACTGCTCGAAGTCCAGCTCGCCGCGCATCGCGGCCGCCGTCACCTCGGCGACCTCGTCCTCGCAGCCCGCGTGCGCGGCGAAGAGCTCGATGACCTCGTCCTGGATCAGCGTCGAGTCGACGTCCATCACGACCAGCCGCTGGGCGCGGCGGTGCAGGCCGGCCGCGACGACCGCGACGTCCACGCCGAGCTTCGCCGCCTCGGTCGCGAGGGCCGTGCGCAGGGTCTCGGTCTCCGTGCCGGACACCGCGAACTCGACGGCGGTGACCGGGTACTTGGCGAGCCGGAAGATACGGTCGATGTTGCCGCCGGTGGCCGTTATCCGGGCGGCGATCGCGGCCGTCGACTCCGAGGTCAGTGGGTGGCCGAGGACGGTCACCAGCGAACGTCCGAGACCGCGCGGCCGGTTGTCGCCGATGCCCGAGATGATCTCGGCCTGCATCTTCATGGACTCCGCCCAGCTGTGGACGGTGGCGCGCAGGTCGCCCTCCAGACCGGCGGGCGGCTCGGTCACGAGCGCGCACAGCACGATGCGGCCGCGGGTGACGACCTGCTCGATGTCGACGACGTCGACGGAGTAGGCGGCGAGGGTGTCGAAGAGACCGGCGGTGATACCGGGACGGTCCTTGCCGAAGATCTTGACGAGAAGCGTCGGGATGTCGGCGGGCTGAGGGGGCTGCGAAGCACTCATGGTGATCCCTACGGTATCCGCCTCCCTGGCATGGGGGTGGTGGCGGTCCGCTGGCCGGACAGGGGGGACTGTCGTGGGGCGGCTTGTATGCGGCGCCGCCGCTTCGCGGTGGATTCCTCCCACCCGCTCACCCACCGGTCTGCCCCGGGGGAGCCCGCCTTCCGTTGTGGGCAGGCGTTCCGCGGGCGGAACGGGTGGGCACGACCCCCGGTGCCGGGGGCGAGGACAGTGGCTCCGGTCAGCGGGGCCCGCGTGGCTCCGGTGGCGGGGGAGGCGGCGGTGGAGGGGGAGGCCAGTCCCCCGAGCGGGTGCGTGGCCGCTTCGGGGGAGGTGACGGGCGCGGTACGACCGGGCCCACCACCGTCGGCGCACCGGATACGTCCTGGGGAGGCCGCAGGTAAGGGTTCGTGTCCGGGTTCGGCGGCCGGTGCGGGGTCCCGGGGCGGTATGGCCCGGCACCGGTCGGCGCACCGCTCGGCGCACCGGTCGGCGCACCGCTCGGCGCACCGGTCGGCGCACCGGTCGGCGCACCCGGCGACGTCCCGGTCCGCGCACTGGACGGTGAACCATGCGACGCACCGCTCGACGCACCGGCCGACCCACCGGACACCTCCCCGGCCAGCGCCGGCACCGCCGCCCTGCTCCCGGCCGCCCCCGCCCCCACCGCGAGCACCGCCCCCGCCGCCCCCGCCACGAGCCCCCACGCCGCCCCGATCAGCGCCGCCGCCCCCAGCCGTCCGTGCAGCTCGATGCCCGCGCCGAACGCGTCGAAGCCGAGTACGGAGAGCGAGGCGTCGGCGGACACCCCGGTCAACCACGCCAGGAGGGGGAGCCCGAGCGCTGTCACGATCCCGAGACGCACCCCGCACCGCCCCGCGAACCCCGGAACGGAGACCACCCCGCGCGCCCAAGGGGTCCGCACTGCCGTCAGCACCCCCGCGAACAACATCAGCACGGCCGTCGCGACGCCCAACAGCCATACTCTGCCGTCGAGTTCGGCGAGCCTGCCGAGCGTGAGCACCTTGTCGGACGGGCCCGACAGGAGGTCGTCCACCGGATCGGGCAGGAAATGGGTGAGCGATCCCGTCGCCCTGCCGTCCCACGGCACGAAGAGCCCCACGGGGATGCCGAGCCACACGCCGTTCGGCGCCCCGAGCAGCGCCGCGCCCGCGATCCGCTTGGGGTGGGCGTCGCCGACCATCGCGTACGCCGCCGCGGCGAGCCCCGCGGCGACCGCCACAAGGACCACCGTGACCAGCGCGGACGCGGCGGGGCGCACCACCCGGTGCAGGCCGTCGAGCCGGTGGGGCAGCGGAGTGCGCCGCGACGCGAGCAGCGCGATGAGCAGGACTCCGGCCACCCAGAGCGCCCCGCCGAGCAGCGTCGGACCGGTGTCCACGGTGAATCCGACCGAGGCCTTCGCGCCCGCCAGATCCCCGAGCCGGTCGGGGAGGAGCCCGCCGACGTCCCCGATCCCGCCGGGCAGCTTGTCGCCGATGCCGCCCGGCAGCCGGTCGAGTCCCTTCTCGATCCCCTTGTCGATGCCGAGCTGCTTGCCGTTGATCGTGATGAGGTCGTGACCCGTCCAGGCGAGCCCCGCGAGCATCGCCACGAAGAGGACGATCACCGCCGCCGCGCGCGCGAGAAGTTCGGCGGGCGCGATGACCGGGCCCGCCGCGCGCAGGGAGCGGAGGAAGAAGTGGGCGAGGAGCAGGGCTCCCACGAGGCCCACGCCGAGTGGCGCGATATCGATCGTCGTGGCCGCCTCGGCGCCGTCCAGACCGAACGCCGAGACATCGCCGGACGGCGTGACCGACCCCCCTGCGCCCAGTGCGACGGTCGCCGCCGTCATCGGTCCGAGTGAGCCCACCGCGTCGGCCCCGAGCAGATGCAGTCCGAGCGCGGCCGTCCCCGCCATGCCGACCAGCGCCCAACTCACCGCGGCGATCGCGGAGAGCAGCACATCACCCCACCGCACGTCCCTGCCTTGGCTTTTGTGCTCACCGGCTGCCATGAGGACCCCCCGAAACACCGTGCGCCACCCCACCTCCACGCGCACGCGTCTCATGCGTTTCGCACAACTCATGGGTCCCGGAGCCGTGATGGGCGCCATGAGTGAAATGCGCTGAATGAGGCTGAATGAGCATGATCCGTATGCACTGATGGGTGCTTACTACTCTCCGGGTCGGTTTCTGCCCCGTCAACAAGGCAACCCCTGACGCCCCGGCGCAGTCTTCACAAGGCCCGACTTTCGGTCAGAGCCCTCCGCCTGAAATAGTTCCTCCCGATGTTCGACATCCCTAGACTCCCCACCGATGGGGGCTAGCTCGGGGGACAACTCAGTGGGGCATGGAGTGCCGGAACTCGTACTGGAATTGAATGGCAGGACCTGGACGCTCGACGCGTCCAGGCCGTACACCCTCGGACGTGATCCGCAGGGGGATATCTCGCTCGACGACGCCAGGGTGTCCTGGCGGCACGCGACGATCAGCTGGAGCGGGCGCAGTTGGGTCATCGAGGACCACGGCAGCACGAACGGCACCTTCGTCAAGGGCCAGCGGATCCACCAGATGGAAATCGGCCCGGGTTCGGCCGTGCACCTCGGCAACGCGACCGACGGTCCGCTGGTGAACGTGTCCGGCAGCGCCGCGGGCGCGGCCGCCGCGGCCGTCTCCGCGCCGCAGCACGCGCCCCAGCAACACCAGCAGGAGGCACCCGGCTGGGCCGCGCAGGCCCCGCACCAGCAGCAGGCCCCGCAGCACCAGGCACCCCAGCCGCAGGCCCCGTACCAGGCCCAGCAGCAGGGCTGGCCGCAACAGCAGCAGCATCAGCCGCCGCAGCAGCACCAGTCGCACGTGCCCCCGCAGCAGGGCGGCCCGTCCGAGCAGTACGGGCAGAAGACTCCGGGTTCCGGCGGCGTCGCGGGGGCTCCGCCGGTCTACGGTGACCGCAGTCCGACGACGTTCCACCAGCTGGCGCTCGGCCGCAAGATGCGCATCGGCCGCGCCCTGGAGAACGAGCTCGTCGTCTCCGACCTGCAGGTCTCTCGCCACCACGCCGAGTTCACGGCGACGCCCGACGGCCGCTTCGAGATCCACGACCTCGGGTCCCACAACGGCACGTACGTCAACGGCCAGCCGATCGCGAAATCCTCGACGGTCCTGATCGGCCCGAACGACATCGTCGGCGTCGGCCACTCGACCTTCCGCCTCGTCGGCGGACAGCTCGAGGAGTTCGTCGACACCGGTGACGTCTCCTTCTCGGCCCGCCACCTCACGGTCACCGTCGACGGCGGCAAGCAGATCCTCAAGGACGTCTCCTTCGGCGTCCCGGAGAAGTCGCTCATCGCGGTCATCGGACCCTCGGGTTCCGGCAAGTCGACCCTGCTCAAGGCGCTCACCGGCTACCGGCCCGCCAACCAGGGCGACGTCCTCTACGACAACCGGAACCTGTACAAGCAGTTCGCCGAGCTGCGTCAGCGCATCGGTCTGGTCCCGCAGGACGACATCCTGCACAAGGAACTGACCGTCAAGAAGGCCCTCAAGTACGCGGCCAAGCTGCGCTTCCCCGCCGACACCACGGAGGCCGAGCGCGACTCCCGCATAGACGAGGTGCTGCGCGAGCTGAAGCTGGACATCCACAAGGAGAAGAAGGTCACCTCCCTCTCCGGTGGCCAGCGCAAGCGCGTCTCGGTGGCCCTGGAGCTCCTGACCAAGCCGTCGCTGATCTTCCTGGACGAGCCGACCTCCGGCCTCGACCCGGGCATGGACCGCGACGTCATGCAGCTGCTCCGCGGCCTCGCCGACGACGGCCGCACGGTCCTCGTCGTCACGCACTCGGTCGCCGAGCTGGCCATCTGCGACAAGCTCCTGGTGATGGCCCCGGGCGGTTCGGTGGCGTACTTCGGTCCGCCGGAGGAAGCCCTCAACTTCTTCGGCTACAGCACCTGGGCCGACGTCTTCTCCGCCTTCGAGAACTACCGCGACTACGACTGGGCGGGCCGCTGGAAGGGCTCGCAGCACTACCAGATGTACGCCGCGGACATCGACGCCGTCGCCGCGCAGTCCGTACAGATGCCGCCGCCGCAGGCCGTGAAGCCGCCGAAACCGCAGGGCTGGGGTTCGCAGCTGTGGACGCTGATCCGCCGCTACGTCTCCGTGATCGCCTCCGACAAGGGCTTCATGGGCCTGATGGTGATCCTGCCCGCGGTCCTCGGCATCGTCAGCGTCGTCATCCCTGCCGACTTCGGCCTCGCCCCGCCGAAACCGCCCGTCAAGTTCAACGGCGACGCGGGCACGATCATGCTCATCCTCGCGGTCGGCATGTGCTTCTCGGGCGCGGCCAACTCCGTACGTGAGCTGATCAAGGAACGGGTCATCTACGAACGGGAACGGGCGACCGGCCTCTCCCGCTCGGCGTACCTGATGTCCAAGGTCATCGTCCTCGGCGTGATCACGGCCATCCAGGGCGTCATCATCTGCGGCATCGGCTTCGCCCCCCGCGATCTGCCGGAAGAGGGCCTGATCATGCCCCCGGCCGCGGAGATCTGCCTGACGATCATCGCGCTCGGCTTCACCTCGATGATGTTCGGCCTGGTCATCTCCTCGCTGGTGAAGACCTCCGAGAAGACCATGCCGCTCCTGGTGATGTTCGCGATCGTCCAGGTCGTGTTCACCGGCGTCCTCTTCCAGGTCTACGGCTCGCCCGGCCTCGAGCAGTTCGCCTGGCTGATGCCGTCGCGCTGGGCCATCGCGGGCGCGGGCTCCACGCTCGACCTGGCCCACCTGATGCCGCCGTGGGACCCGAAGAAGCCCGGCGACCTCGACCCCCTGTGGGAGCACTCGGCCACGCAGTGGGGCATCAACATCACGGTGCTGCTCGTGCTCGGCATCATCTGCGGCGTCGCGGTCGCGCGCCTGCTGCGCCGGCACGAGCCGGAGGTCATGCGGAAGTAGGCGCCTTCGGGCGCACGAGAAGGGCGGCACCCCGTGCGGGGTGCCGCCCTTCGGCGTCTGCGAACCTCATCTTCGGCTGAAGAGGTCCAGTGATCAGGCGATCAAGGTCAGTAGGCGCCGTTCACGTTGTCCATCGAGCCGTAGCGGTCGGCGGCGTAGTTGGCCGCGGCCGTGATGTTGGCGACCGGGTCGTAGATGTTCGTGGAGGTGCCGTCGACGTGGTAGGCGTCGAACGTCGGCTTGATGACCTGGAGCAGGCCGATCGACGGGGTGCCGTTGATGGCGTTGATGTCCCAGCCGTTGACGGCGCTCGGGTTGCCCGCGGACTCACGGATGATGTTGCGGTGCAGGCCCTCGTAGGAGCCGGGGATGCCCTTGGCCTTCATGATGTCCAGGGACTGGCGGATCCAGCCGTCGAGGTTGTTGGCGTAGACGGGCTTGCGGGCGGCGGCGCGGCTCGCGGCCTCCTGCGCCCTGCGCTCGTCCTCGGCCTTCTTCTTCGCGGCGGCCTCGTCGGCGGCCTTCTTGGCGTCCTCGGCCTTCTTCTTCTCCTCGGCGGCCTTCGCGGCGTCCTTGGCCTGCTTGTCGGCGCTGCTGTGCTGCTTGATGACACCGGCGCGGACGGCCTGCTCGGCCTCGACGTTCTGCTTGAAGGCCACCGGGGCGGCGGCGTCCAGGCTCTGGGTCTCGGTACCCGCGTCGGCGCTGCCCGGCACGAGGGAGAAGGCGAGGGCGGCGGCACCGAGCGTGGCGACACCGGCGATCGAGAACTTCTGGGACCTGGTCACGGTGGACGGACTATGACCGGGGAGGTTGAACTTGGACATGCGAGTTGGACCTCTTCGAATAGCGGAGGCCGCTCTGGTCCGGTGGGGACATTGCTACTCCGGCACAAACGCCGCGGTGGTCGTACCGCGGCGCCGAGCGACGGGAGCAATTGTTAGCGGGCGCAAAATTCTGAGGCAAAGGTGTGACATACGATCCGGGGTAGTGGATCAGGGGGTCGGAAGATGCCCCCGGCGGCCCCGCTTACCCGCCATGGAAAGGGGCCATGCATCCACTAGCAGCCTTCGTACGTGACGTTGGTCCTATGCGCGGGCTCACATCGGACACGTAACAACCTCACCGCTAGTTGCCCGAGCAATGCTCTCGGTGAGGGCCCTCCTCCGTCTGGTGCCACAGACGCCAGACGGCGTACCGCCCGGACCATGGGCCTAGGCCCCGCGGCCTAGGCGGAGGCCGCCACATGACGGATACGCAGTGTCACACCCCGCCGGTACGGTGTGATCATGAGTCAAGGACCCCGGACCGGCCTGACCGCGGTGAGTTCCGCGCTCCTCGCCATGAGCAGGCACCTGGAGGTGCGCGACGTCCTCAAGACGATCGTCGCCTCGGCGCGCGAACTGCTCGACGCCGAGTACGCCGCCCTGGGGGTCCCCGACGACCACGGCGGCTTCGCCCAGTTCGTCGTCGACGGCGTCAGCGAGGACCAGTGGAAGGCCATCGGCCCACTGCCCCGCCAGCACGGCATCCTCGCCTCGATGCTGCAGAAGGGCGAGACCGTCCGGCTCGGCGACGTGCGCGAGGATCCGCGCTTCGGGGGCTGGCCCTCCGCCCACCCGGAGATGTCCGACTTCCTCGGCATGCCCATCCACTCCGACGAGGAGACGCTCGGCGCGCTCTTCCTCGCCAACAAGAACTGCCCCAAGCCCCAGGGTGGCTGCGGCTTCACCGAGGACGACGCGGAGCTCCTCTCCCTCCTCGCCCAGCACGCGGCCATCGCCCTCACCAACGCCCGCCTGTACGAACGCAGCCGCGAGCTGACCATCGCCGAGGAGCGCTCGCGCCTCGCCCACGAGCTGCACGACGCCGTCAGCCAGAAGCTGTTCTCACTGCGTCTGACGGCGCAGGCCGCCGCGGCCCTGGTGGACCGCGACCCGTCCCGGGCCAAGGGCGAATTGCAACAGGTGGCGGCACTCGCCGCCGACGCCGCCGACGAACTGCGCGCGGCCGTCGTCGAGCTGCGCCCCGCCGCCCTCGACGAGGACGGCCTGGTCGCCACCCTGCGTACCCACACACAGGTGCTGCACCGGGCACACTCCGCACAGGTCACCTTCGAGAGCAAGGGCGTGCGGGCGCTGCCCGCCTCGCAGGAGGAAGCCATGCTGCGGGTCGCCCAGGAGGCCCTGCACAACGCCCTGCGCCACTCCGGCGCCGAGCACGTCACGGTGGCCCTGGACAAGCGCGGCGCCGGAGCCGTCCTGCGCGTCACCGACGACGGCACGGGCTTCGACCCGCAGGTCACCCGCAGCGCGGGACGGCACTTGGGGCTGGTCTCCATGAGGGACCGCGCGAGCGGGGTCGGCGGACGGCTGACCGTGGAATCGGAGCCCGGCAAGGGCACAACGATCGAGATGGAGGTGCCCGGTGGCTGACGCTGTGCTCAATTCGAAGACCGGGATCCGGGTGCTGCTGGTCGACGACCACCAGGTGGTCCGCCGCGGTCTGCGTACGTTCCTGGAGATCCAGGACGACATCGACGTGGTCGGCGAGGCCGCCGACGGCGCCGAAGGCGTCGCCCGGGCCGAGGAGCTGAAGCCGGACGTCGTCCTGATGGACGTCAAGATGCCCGGCATGGACGGCGTCGAGGCGCTGCGCAAGCTCCGCGAGCTGGCCAACCCCGCCCGCGTCCTCATCGTCACCAGCTTCACCGAGCAGCGCACGGTCGTCCCGGCCCTGCGCGCCGGCGCCAAGGGGTACGTATACAAGGACGTCGACCCGGAAGCCCTCGCCGGCGCCATCCGCTCCGTCCACGCGGGACACGTCCTGCTGCAGCCGGAGGTGGCGGGCGCGCTGCTGTCCCAGGAGGAGGCGGGCACCGGACAGGGCCGAGGGGGTTCGCTCACCGAGCGCGAGCGCGAGGTCCTCGGCCTGATCGCCGACGGCCGCTCGAACCGCGAGATCGCCCGCGCCCTCGTCCTCTCGGAGAAGACCGTCAAGACCCACGTCTCGAACATCCTGATGAAGCTGGACCTGGCCGACCGGACCCAGGCCGCGCTGTGGGCCGTACGGCACGGTGTGACCGGCTGACCGGCGCGGGCGTCAGAGCGGACCGTCGTCTTCCGGGCTGAGATTCATACCGTCGTGTATATGTCCCCCGATTGGCGTATCCCCAAGGAGGCCCGGGCGTTCTCCAGTGCGTGCTGCGGCGGCTGGCCGCAGTTTCCGCTCAGGAGGATCGTAGAAGTGAAGAACCTCAAGAAGGCCGCTGCCGTCACGATGATCGCCGGTGGCCTGGCCGCGGCCGGCGCCGGCATGGCCTCCGCCCACGGCGGCGCGCACGCCGACGGCGTCGCCAAGAACTCGCCCGGCGTCGTCTCCGGCAACCTGGTCCAGGTCCCGGTCCACATCCCGGTGAACGCCTGCGGCAACACCCTCACCGTCATCGGCGGGCTGAACCCGGTGTTCGGGAACTTCTGCGCGAACCGCTGATCGCACCGCGCGACCGACCGGCCGCCCATACATGACCGGTCCCGCGCCGACCGCGAACCCAGCGCCCCGCGCACCCTTCTGACCCCGCAGCCGGGGTCGCCCATGTCAGCAGGAGGAGCACTTCCCATGAACAGCATCGCCAAGAAGGCCGCCCTGGCCGTTGTCGCCGCCGGACTCGCCGCGGGCGCCTCCGCCGGAGCCGCGTCCGCCACCTCGGACGCCCAGGCCAACGGCGCTGCCACGAACTCGCCGGGTGTCGGCTCCGGCAACCTCGTTCAGGTACCGGTGGACGTCCCGGTCAACGTCACCGGCAACAGCGTGAACGTCGTCGGCGTCCTGAACCCGGCGTTCGCCAACGCGACCGTGAACCACTGAGGCACGGACAGCCACTGAGGCGCCGGACAACCACTGAGGCGCCGAACAGCCACTGAGGCACCGATGGAGTGCTGAGGGCACCGGCCCCAGTACGGGCCCCGCGGACCCCCGAGGTCCGCGGGGCCCGTGGCGTTCGTGCCGCGCCGGGGGCGTCCTCAGCGCCCGCCCCGCTCCCGCTCCTCGACCCACGCGTTGTACGCGGCCACCTGCGCCCGGCGCGCGGTCCGCTCCACGGGCCGCAGAGCCTCGCCCCGTGCGGCCATCTCCGACGCACTCACCGCCCCGCCGGGACCGTTCTCGTACGCCAGCGAGATCAGCAGCCCGACCCGCTGCGCCAGCTCAAGCACCCGTACCGCGCGCGGCGGATAGCCGGGAGCGAGCACCTCGCGGCCTCGCTCGGCCCGCGCCCGGTACGCGTCGAGCGCCGCCTCCGCGACCGGACCCGACCCCGCGACATCGAGCCGCGAAAGGACCTCCGTCGCCTCCCGCAGCGCCTCCGCGAGCTCGCGCTCCGCCTCACCGAGCGAGGGCACATCGGCGGGCGGCGCCTCACGCACGGGCAGGCAGTGCCAGACGACCTCCACATGGACATCGCCGTCCGGCCCCGCCTCGTACACCTCGGGCACGAGCCCGTACGGCGCACCGAACGCGACGACGGCCTCCTCCGCCGCCAGGGCACGCGTGTTGAACTCGGGGGGACCGCTCAGCCCGAGCGGATGCCCCGGCGCGGGCAGCGCCACCCGCAGACCGGTCACCCCCAGCGAGCGCAGCCGGCCCATGGCGAGCGTCAGCCCGACCGGGCCCGACTCGCCGGGAAGTCCTTCGACCCGGTGCACCGCGTCCTCGCCGACCATCGCGAGCACCGCGTCATCCGGAGAAACAAGTCCGGCCAATAGGGCATTTCCCCATGCGGCCAAGCGTCCTGAGCGTGGTTCCGAGAGCATGCACACAGCCTAAGGACCGGGCTCACGACAGGAACGGTCGGCCGGTGGCGTAGGTTTTATCCGGGGGCCGCGTCCACCGACGCGAGCGACGACCGAGACTGCAATGGGAGACAGCGCGCTCATGAGCGATGTACTGGAGCTTGAGGACGTATCTGTGGTCCGCGAGGGCCGGGCTCTGGTGGACCAGGTCTCCTGGTCGGTGAAGGAGGGGGAGCGCTGGGTCATCCTCGGGCCGAACGGCGCGGGCAAGACCACCCTCCTCAACGTCGCCTCCAGCTACCTCTTCCCGAGCACCGGCACCGCGACCGTCCTCGGCGAGACCCTCGGCAAGCCCGGCACCGACGTCTTCGAGCTCCGCCCCCGCATCGGCATCGCCGGCATCGCGATGGCGGAGAAGCTGCCCAAGCGCCAGACCGTCCTGCAGACGGTCCTCACCGCCGCGTACGGCATGACCGCGGGTTGGCACGAGAACTACGAGGACATGGACGAGCAGCGCGCCCGCGCCTTCCTCGACCGCCTCGGCATGAGCGACTACCTGGACCGCAAGTTCGGCACCCTCTCCGAGGGCGAGCGCAAGCGCACCCTGATCGCCCGCGCCCTGATGACCGACCCCGAGCTGCTGCTCCTGGACGAGCCCGCCGCCGGTCTCGACCTCGGCGGGCGCGAGGACCTCGTACGCCGCCTCGGCCGCCTCGCCCGCGACCCGATCGCCCCCTCGATGATCATGGTCACGCACCACGTCGAGGAGATCGCCCCCGGCTTCACGCACGTCCTCATGATCCGGCAGGGCAAGGTCCTCGCCGCGGGCCCGCTGGAGCTCGAACTCACCTCGCGGAACCTCTCCCTCTGCTTCGGCCTCCCGCTCGTCGTCGAGCAGCGCAACGACCGCTGGACCGCCACGGGTCTCCCGCTCGGCTGACACCCTGTCCCCGAGGGGACCGGCGGTCCTACCATGACGGTGTGGACATCGACGCATGGGTGTGGTGGCTGATCGGAGCGGCCGCGCTCGGAATTCCGCTCGTACTGACCGCGATGCCGGAGTTCGGCATGCTCGCCATGGGAGCCGTCGCGGCCGCCGTGACGGCGGGTCTCGGCGGGGGCACGGTGCTCCAGGTCGTGGTCTTCGCGGCGGTCTCCGTCGCGCTCATCGGCGTCGTACGCCCCGTCGCGACCAGGCATCGCGCACAGCGCCCCGAACTGGCCACCGGAGTCGACGCATTGCGGGGGAGGTCCGCCGTGGTCCTCGAACGCGTCGACGGCTCGGGCGGCCGCATCAAGCTCGCGGGCGAGATCTGGTCGGCCCGCTCGCTCGACACCGACCAGGCCTACGAAGCCGGGCAGGAAGTGGATGTCGTGGAGATCGACGGAGCGACGGCCGTCGTCATGTGAATGCCCCACGGGCCGTACGGCGGTCTGACAGACTCGACCGGCAAGATCCTTGAGATCCCGCGGACACACGCCGAAGCATGAAGGGTACGGGGAGCCACGATGCAACCAATCATCATCGTCCTGATCATTCTGGTGGTGCTGGTCTTCATCGCCCTGATCAAGACCATCCAGGTCATCCCACAGGCGAGCGCCGCCATCGTCGAGCGCTTCGGCCGCTACACACGCACGCTGAACGCCGGACTGAACATCGTCGTCCCGTTCATCGACTCGATCCGCAACCGCATCGACCTGCGCGAACAGGTCGTCCCCTTCCCGCCCCAGCCGGTGATCACCCAGGACAACCTGGTGGTCAACATCGACACCGTCATCTACTACCAGGTGACCGACGCCCGCGCCGCGACGTACGAGGTCGCCAGCTACATCCAGGCGATCGAGCAGCTCACCGTCACCACCCTGCGCAACATCATCGGCGGCATGGACCTGGAGCGGACCCTCACCTCCCGCGAGGAGATCAACGCGGCGCTGCGCGGCGTCCTCGACGAGGCCACCGGCAAGTGGGGCATCCGCGTCAACCGCGTCGAGCTCAAGGCGATCGAGCCGCCGACCTCCATCCAGGACTCGATGGAGAAGCAGATGCGCGCCGACCGTGACAAGCGCGCCGCGATCCTCCAGGCCGAAGGTGTCAGGCAGTCGGAGATCCTGCGCGCCGAGGGCGAGAAGCAGTCCGCGATCCTGCGCGCCGAAGGTGAGGCCAAGGCCGCCGCCCTGCGTGCAGAGGGCGAGGCGCAGGCGATCCGCACGGTCTTCGAGTCCATCCACGCCGGCGACCCGGACCAGAAGCTCCTCTCCTACCAGTACCTCCAGATGCTCCCGAAGATCGCCGAGGGCGACGCGAACAAGCTCTGGATCGTGCCCAGCGAGATCGGCGACGCGCTCAAGGGCCTCGGCGGCGCCCTCGGCAACTTCAACCCGATGGGCGGCGGCTCGGGCAGCGGCCCCTCCGGCAAGGAGCGCCGCGAACAGCCGACGATCGACTGACGCGAGGACGAGCACAGAACCCGCGCCCCCAGGAAGTGGGGCGCGGGTGCATCACATCAGGCGGCCGGACTCAGGCCGCGGGCTGGGCCAGCCACTCCGGCAGCGAGGCCAACTCCTCCCGCCCGAGCGACAGGAGCATCGCGTCCGCGGGCGTCGGCTCGAACGGCTGCCGCAGCAACGGCATCCCGGCCTCCTCCGGAGTCCGGTTCGCCTTGCGGTGGTTGTCCAGGGCACACGACGCCACCGTGTTCAGCCAGGAGTCGGCGCCGCCCTGCGACCTCGGAACGACGTGGTCCACCGTCGTCGCACGCCTGCCGCAGTACGCGCACCGGTGCCGGTCCCTGACCAGTACGCCCCGCCTGGACCATGGCGCCTGTCTTCGGAACGGCACCCGTACGTATCTGCACAGCCTGATCACCCGTGGCACGGGTATGTCGATCGCCGCCGCGCGCACCCGGAGCCCGGGGTGGGCGTGCTCGACCACGGCCTTGTCCTGGAGCACCAGAACGACGGCCCGGTTGAGCGACACCGTCGAGAGCGGCTCGAAGCTCGCGTTCAGCACCAGCGTGTCCCGCATCAACCTGCCCACCTCCCGTATGCACCGGCCCACCGCCTGGCGGGCTGGGATCAACTCTGGCCGGGCGCGCCGAGATGGACAACGCAATAAAGATGCCCGCCCCTGGTCACTTCCATGACCGGGGGCGGGCAAACAATCCGTGAACTTGATCCGGGAAGGCTGGGCCGACGTCCCGCTCAGCTCTGCGCGGGGGCCGCGTACTCGGCGATCACCTGCGCACGCGCGAGCGTGTGGAACCGGAGGTTGAAGCCGACGAACGCGGGAGCCGCGTCCGAGTCGGGACCGAGCTTCTCCTGATCCACCGCGTACACGGTGAACACATAGCGGTGCGCGGGGTCGCCGGGCGGCGGCGCCGCACCCCCGAACTCCTTGGTCCCGAAGTCGTTGCGCACCTGCACCGCGCCCTCGGGAAGACCCTCGAACTTGCCGCTGCCCGCTCCGGCGGGCAGCTCGGTCACCGAGGCCGGGATGTCGAAGACGGTCCAGTGCCAGAAGCCGCTTCCGGTAGGGGCATCCGGATCGAAGCACGTCACGGCGAAGCTCTTGGTCCCGGGCGGGAAGCCCTCCCACCGCAGCTGCGGCGAGGTGTTCCCGGCCGCGTAGACCTGAGCGTCTTTGAGGACCGCACCCGGCTCGAAGTCCTCACTCACGACCGTGAACGACGGCACGGACGGATGGAAGTCATGGGGAAGCGGCGGCCTCTTGAGCTCGGTCACGTAGGCACCTCCTGGTTGATTGCTGATCCTCTCCGAGCCTAGAACCAGTTGCGCTTGCTGCCGACCTGGGACAGCCACTCGTTCAGGTACGCCGCCCAGTCCGTGCCCTGGAAGTCGTGGAGACCGACCGTGAACGAACGGAACGAGTCGCTGCCCTCGCTGAACAGGCCCGGCTTCCTGTCCATCTCCAGGACGACGTCCATCTCACGGTCGTCGGCGACGAAGCTCAGCTCGACCTGGTTGAGACCGCGGTACTGCTGCGGCGGGAAGAACTCGATCTCCTGGTAGAAGGGCAGCCTCTGCCGCGTACCGCGGATGTGACCGCGCTCCATGTCGGCGCTCTTGAAGCGGAAGCCCAGCTGGATGAAGGCGTCCAGGATGGCCTGCTGCGCCGGCAGCGGGTGCACGTTGATCGGGTCCAGGTCGCCGGAGTCGACGGCGCGCGCGATCTCCAGCTCGGTGGTCACACCGATGTTCATGCCGCGCAGCTGCTGCCCGTCGATGCTCGTGACCGGCGTCTCCCAGGGGATCTCCAGGCTGAACGGCACCGCGTGCACCTGGCCGGCCTGCAGCGTGAAGGCTCCGCCGAGGCGCACCTTGGTGAACTCGATGTCCTGCTTGGTCTCCTGGTCGTTGCCCTCGACCTCGACCCGGGCCTGCAGACCGACCGAGAGCGCCTCGATCTGCTGCTCCACCGACCCGCCCTGGATGCGCACCTCACCCTGGACCACACCGCCCGGCACGACGTTGACCTCGGTCAGCACGGTCTCGACCGAGGCACCGCCGGCACCCAGACTCGCGAGCAGCTTCTTGAACCCCATGACTCTCCTCCCCCAGGCCGTCAGCCTGCGGTTCGTCTCGACGTGAACCCTTGATCCGTACAAACGCGAGGGGGCCGCGCCTGGTTCCGCGCCATCACCCTGGCAACCGGGCGGCCCGCAGGCCACCCGCAAACGAAGACCACGTGTATTACGCTCGTACGACATGATCGCGGCCCCTGACCGTACGCCCCTGACCCGAGACTTCTTCGACCGCCCTGTCCTGGAGGTCGCCCCGGACCTGCTCGGACGCGTCCTCGTACGCGACTCCCCGGACGGCCCGATCGAACTCCGCCTGACAGAGGTGGAGGCATACGCCGGAGAGGTCGACCCCGGCTCCCACGCGTACCGCGGCCAGACCGCGCGCAACGGCGTGATGTTCGGACCGCCCGGCCATATGTACGTCTACTTCACCTACGGCATGTGGCACTGCATGAACCTGGTGTGCGGCCCGGAGGGCAAGGCGGGCGCGGTCCTGCTGCGCGCGGGCGAGATCACGGAGGGCGCGGCCCTGGCCCGCACCCGTCGACTCTCGGCCCGAAATGACAAGGAACTGGCCAAAGGCCCCGCGCGCCTGGCCACCGCCCTCGACGTGGACCGCCGGCTCGACGGCAGCGACGTCTGCGGGGACCCGGACTCCCCGTTCTCCGTCCTGACGGGCACACCTCCCGCTTCCGACCAGGTCATGAGCGGTCCACGCACAGGAGTGTCGGGCGAGGGCGGCGTCCACCCGTGGCGCTTCTGGACGGCCAACGACCCTACGGTGAGCCCCTATCGGGCCCATACGCCCCGGCGCCGGCGAACTTGACGCACCCCTGGCCCCTCCGTAAGGTAGTCCGAGTCGCTTGAACCGGGTACGGCAATCTGCCAACAGCCGGAAGCGGCCAACCACTACCTCACGATTTCCCCTCTGCGGGGTCCCATTCGGCGTGCTCGCATGCCGGAATTGGAACTCGCGAAACTCAATTATGAGTTGCGGAGGGGATCCGCTAAAGTAGTGAACACGCCGAAAGGCAAAGGCCCTCCAACGGCCACCGGAAATGAAATCCGAACCGGAAACGGAACGGAAAACGGATCTGGTAAGGTTGGAAACACGAAATACCGAAGGGAAGTGCCCGGAGGAAAGCCCCAGAGAATGTTCTGCGGGTGAGTACAAAGGAAGCGTCCGTTCCTTGAGAACTCAACAGCGTGCCAAAAGTCAACGCCAGATATGTTGATAACCCCGTCTCCAGCATCTGC
>NZ_JBWKFZ010000028.1:0-94106 GCF_056433985.1 Streptomyces sp. NPDC044106 | reverse complement strand
CGCTACGACAAGACCCGTGAGTCCTACCAGGCCACCGTCACCATCGCCTCACTCCTGCTCTGGATCTGACCCTTTGAAGACGATCTCTAGGGGCGTCTTCTCGACAGGGCACTCCCGGCACAGTGCAGTAGTTTGGCCACACCCCACCTTTTGCGTACATATGGGGAGCTGCCCCGTGACTGCTCACGTACTCAGACCGCACACCGTCGTCGGTGAACACAAGGTCACCACGGCAGAGATCGCCGACGACGTGAGCGCCCGCCACCCCGACCATCCGCGCCTGCGCGCGATCCTCCGCGTCATCGGCAACAGCGGGGTGCGGACCCGCTACTTCACACGGCCCCTCGACTCCCCCACCGTCGCCGGAACGGCCGATGTCGGCGAGCGTGTCCGCACCGCCTTCGCCGACTCCCTCACCATGGCCGAGCACGCCGCGACCCTGGCCCTGGACGAGGCGGGGCTCACCGCACAGGACATCGACGCCCTCGTCACCACGCACACCACGAGCTGGGCCGTCCCGAACCTCGACATCGCCCTCGTCTCGCGCCTCGGCCTCCGTCCCGACCTGCGCCGCATCGCGCTGGCGACGGTGGCCTGCCCGGGCGGCGCACTGGCCCTCGCCCGGGCCGCCGACCTCATCGCTGCGCGGCCGGGCAGCAAGGTCCTCGTGGTCGCCGCCGAAGTGCTCTCCGGCATCTACCACCACAGCGACACCACCATCGAGTCAATGATCTACAAGGCGCTGTTCGGTGACGCTGCCGCCGCGACGGTCGTCACCGACACCCCGACGGGGGCCGGGCTCGCCATCGACGACGCCTTCGAGTACGTGCTGCCGGACAGCCTCGACCGGCAGCGCGGCCGGATGGCCGCGGACGGCATCCACTTCGACTCCACGAAGCAGGTCCTGGCCGCGGTCACCGACGTGCTGCCCCGCCTCGTGGAATGGCTCGGCCCGCAGAGGCTCGACTTCGCCGTGCTCCACCCCGGAAGCCCCCGCATCATCGCCGAGACCGCCGGCGCCCTGCACCTCGACGACCACGCCGCACGACACGCCACGGACACGCTCAGCCACGAGGGGAACCTCGGCGGCGTCAGCGTCCTGCGCGTCCTGGAACGCACCCACGCCGACCCGCCCGACGACGGCGCGCACGGCGCCGTCGTCGCCTTCGGCCCCGGCTTCGCCGCGACGGCGCTGCGGTGCCGATGGCGGGGCGCCGCTTAGATCCTGTGTTCCGCCCGCGCAAGGGCGGGACCCGGCACGGCCCCGCGAAATCCGGTTGCCGCCTCCTCCGCGCCCTGCTGAGGTGACCCCATGGATCACGAGGCGGTACTGACCGCGTACGACCGGCAGCTTCGGCACGGCGCACCGGGTGAGGGCGACGGCGCGCGGGTCGAGAGGACCGGCGGTGTCGTGCGGGTGACCGGTGACGCCCATGCCTGGAACGGCGTGCTGTGGGCCGACATCGACGCGACGACCGCGGACACCGTGATCGCGGAGCAGGTGCGCCACTACACCGACGCCGGGCGGGAGTTCGAGTGGAAGCTGCACTCCTACGACCGCCCCGCCGACCTCGCCGAGCGGCTCCTCACGGCCGGGTTCGAGGCCGAGCCCACGGAAACGGTCATGGTCGCGGAGGCCGACGCCCTGCCTCCGGGCCCCGACCTGCCCGAAGGTGTACGGCTGTTGCCGGTGACGGACGCCGCGAGCGCGCGCCTCATGGCCCAGGCGCACCTGGCGGCCTTCGGCGAGGACGACGCCGCGCTCAGCGAGCAGCTCGCCCGGCGTGTACTCGACCGGCTCACCGCGACGCCCGACGAGATCGTCGCGGTCGTCGTGATGGCCGGGGAGCAGCCGGTGTGCGGCGCGCGGATGGAGTTCCGCCCGGGCACCGACTTCGCCGGGCTCTGGGGCGGCGGCACCGATCCGCGGTGGCGCGGCAAGGGCATCTACCGCGCGCTGGTGGACCACCGCGCCCGGATCGCCGTCGCACGCGGCTACCGCTATCTGCAGGTCGACGCCTCGGCCGACAGCCGCCCCATCCTGGACCGCCTGGGCTTCGCCACGCTCTGCACGACCACGCCCTACGTGTACCTGCCGTAGGACGAGCCCTCACCGGCCGCCTCCCGCGGCGGCGGCTGCTCAGAGCAGCTTGGCGATGGCCTCCGCCGTGTCCGTCTCGCCGAGCCTCGGGAAGATCTTCTCCACGCTGTTGCGGTGGGCGTCGGCGTCCATGTCGGTCACGGCGTCGACGGCGACGGTGACGTGGTAGCCGTGCTCGTGCGCCGCGCGGGCCGTCGACTCCACTCCGATGCTCGTCGCGATGCCGGCGAGCACGATCTGGGTGACGCCCCCGCGGCGCAGCCGCAGGTCGAGATCGGTGCCGTAGAAGGCGCCCCACTGCTGCTTGGTGACGACGATGTCGCCCTCCGCGCGCCCGAGTTCGGGGACGAGCTCCGCCCAGTCCGCGGGTACGTCGCCGCCGCGCGCGGGGCTTTCGGTACGGCCCGGGGCGCCGCCGGTCACCCGCACAAGGACCACGGGGAGTCCGCGCCCGCGGAAGGCGTCCGCCAGCGCGGCGGCCCGTTCGACGATCTGCTGTGAGGGGTGAACGGTGGGCAGCGCGGTGATGCCCTTCTGGAGGTCGACGAGGACGAGGGCGGTGGTGGAGTCAAGGACGGTGGCAGTCATGGGAGTTGTGCCTTTCTGTGCCTGGGGCGGCTGTGCTGTCTGTTGTTGTGTCGGCTGTGGCTGCGGCTGGGTTGCGTGGCCGCAGCGCGCGGTCCGTGAAGGTCAGGACGATCAGGGCCAGCGCCAGGACGCCGCCGACCGCGGCCATCAGGTGGAGCCCCCCGTCGTCGGCCCGCTGCCCGTAGGCGAGGCCGATCAGCCCGGAGGCCGTGATGGCGCCGAGGTACTGGGCGGTGCGCTGGAGTCCGGCCGCCGCGCCGATGGCATCGGCGGGCGCGTACTGCTGCACGGCGGCCTGGTTTCCGGTGCCCATGAGCCCCTGCGGGATGCCGAAACAGGCACCGGCCAGGAGCAGTACGGCGAGCGGCGTGGAACCCGTCGTGAAGAGCAGCAGCGAGCTGCCCGCGGACAGGAGCACCGCGGCGACGGTGAGCGGGGCCCGAATGCCCTTCGTGCGCGCCCCGATCAGTGAACAGGCCAGCGCGGCGAGGGACATCGGCAGCATGACGAGTCCGGTGTGCAGCGAGGAGTAGCCGCGCTCCTCCTCCAGCCACTGGGTGAAGCCGTACATCACGCAGTACACGACGAGGTAGCTGAGCCCGTGCCGCAGGTACGTGCGGGCGAGCGCGGGGTTGGCGCCCAGCATGCGCAGGTCGATGAACGGGCGCGGGTGGCGCAGCTGCCACCAGGTGAGGACGGCGGAGAGCAGGACGGTGGGGGCGAGCAGCCACCACATCGGGTGGCGCAGGTCGAGAAGGAAGACGACGAGGCAGCTGAGCGCGCCGGTGAAGAGCAGTATCCCGAGCGGGTCGAGCGCGGCGGCGAGGCCGCTGCCCGGGCTGCTCCCCGAACCACTGCCCGAGCCCTTGCCCCTCGGGCCGTCCTTCGGGACCCAGCGCAGAGCGCTGCCGTACGCGAGGAGCGCCACCGGCACGTTGACGGCGAAGATGCCACGCCAGCCCGCGCTCGCGACGAGGAGTCCGCCGAGCGTCGGCCCGATCGCCGCGCTGCCCAGCGCGGCGAAGGAGAGGCGGCCGAGGACGGTGCGCGGGGTGGGTCGGCCGAGGCGCGCGGACTCGCCGCGCAGGACCGCCATCGCCGCCGGGTACGCGGCCGACGTGCCGATGCCGAGCAACAGCCGGGAGACGAGCAGCCAGCCGAAGCCGGGGGCGAGCGCCCCCACGAGGCCGGAGGCGACGACGGCCAGGAGGCCACCGAGGAAGACCCGGCGCGGCCCGACGCTGTCGGCGAGCCTGCCGAGGACGGGCTGGGCGACGGCGCTGGCGAGGTAGAGCGCGGAGACGAGCCATGCGGTGTCCGCGGCGCCGACGCCGAAGTCGTGACCGATCGCCACCAGGCCTGTGGAGATCATCGTGGTGTTGAGCGGGTTGAGCAGGGAGCCGAGAAGCAGGGGTGCGGTGAGCCGCGCGCCGAAGCCGGGGCGCCCGTCCGCCGCGTCGGCCCCGTGCTCGGTGGCCGCCGTGTGCTCCGCCCGCGCACGAGACGTGGCCCTCACTTGCGCATCAGTCGTTCCAACAGCTCGACCGTTGCGGCGAGTTGGCGCCGCTCGGCCGGGTCGAGCTCCTCGGCGACGGCCAGCGAGAGCCAGCCCTGTTTGGCGGCCCGCGCTTCGGCGAGGGTGCGGCGGCCGTTGTCGGTGAGGAAGAGCACGGACTGCCGTCCGTCGTTCGGGTCGGGGGCCCGCTCGATCAGCTCCATGGACTCCAGCGCGCCCACGGTCATCCGCATCGACTGGGGGCGTACGAGCTCCGCGCGCGCCAGGCCCGCCGTGGTCACGGGCCCCTCGCGGTCGATGCGGGAGAGCACGGAACGCTGCGAGGGGCTGAGGCCGCTCCCGGGGGACGCTCCGCGCAGCCGTCGCACGAACCGTCCGACGACGTTCGTGAGGTCGGCGGCGACTTGCTCCGGCGTGGGGTCATCGAGGTGTCCGCTCATGCCTCGACGATACGAGGTCGACAGGCAAACTTGCAAGCTTGCCTGTCAATCCCTCGTCATCTCAGCCCCTCCCCTCCCCCAGAGGCGGCGCGGCCGGTTACCGGATAGGCATCCCCGACAGGGTGCGCGCGATGACCAGGCGCTGGATCTCGCTCGTGCCCTCGAAGATCGTGTAGATCGCGGCGTCGCGGTGCATGCGCTCCACCGGGTACTCGCGGGTGAAGCCGTTGCCGCCGAGGATCTGCACCGCCTGCGCGGTGACCTTCTTGGCGACCTCGCTCGCGTACAGCTTCGACATGGAGCCCTCGGCCGACTCGAACTTCTTGCCGGTGCTCGCCATCCACGAGGCGCGCCACACCAGGAGGCGGGCCGCGTCGATCTGGGTGCGCATGTCGGCGAGCTGGAAGGCGACGCCCTGGTTGTCGATGATCGGGCGGCCGAACTGCGTACGCGTCTTGGCGTACTCCAGCGCCTCCTCGTACGCGGCGCGGGCCGTGCCCACGGCCATGGCGCCGACCGCAGGGCGCGATGCCTCGAAGGTGGCCATCGCGGCGTTCTTGACGCGCTCGCCGCCGGTCCTCACGCGCTCCCGGGCGCGGGCGAGGCGCTCGTCCAGCTTCTCCTTGCCGCCGAGCAGACAGTGGCCCGGCACCCGCACGTCCTCAAGGACGACCTCGGCGGTGTGCGAGGCGCGGATGCCGTGCTTCTTGAACTTCTGCCCCTGGGACAGGCCCGGGGTGGCCGGCGGGACGATGAAGGACGCGTGGCCCTTGGAGCCGAGCTCGGGGTCGACGACCGCCACGACGACGTGGACGTTGGCTATGCCGCCGTTGGTCGCCCAGGTCTTCGTGCCGTTGAGGACCCACTCATCCTTGGCCTCGTCGTAGACGGCGCGGGTCCGCATGGCCGCCACATCCGATCCGGCGTCGGGCTCCGAGGAGCAGAAGGCGGCGACCTTGACGTCGTTCACGTCGCCGTACATCTGCGGGATCCACGTACCGATCTGCTCCTCGGTGCCGTTGGCGAGCACGCCGACGGCGGCCAGACCCGTGCCCATGATGGACAGGCCGATGCCCGCGTCACCCCAGAAGATCTCCTCGGTGGCCATCGGGATGCCGAGTCCCGTGGGGTCGAAGAACTGCTGTGCGTAGAAATCGAGTGAATAGATTCCCAACTTCGCCGCTTCCTGGATGATGGGCCACGGGGTCTCCTCGCGCTCGTCCCACTCGGCGGCCGCGGGGCGGATCACATCGGCGGCGAACCCGTGGAGCCAGTCCCGGACCTCCTTCTGTTCGTCGTTGAGCTCCATGGTGAACTCGGCCATGACCCCTCCAGGACCTGCGATCAACTGCGACGTTACTTGCGGTAACAGCAGTCTGTTACCGGCCAGTAGCCCCTGTCAACTCCCGGCAGCCCGTTCGATGCGGGCCGGTCGGCGGGTGTTACGTTGCGCGTGCGTCACCGATTCAGCACGGGCGGGGAGAAACGATGGAGACCACGCAGCGGACCGATCAGCAGCGGTCCGCGGAGCGCCGACGGCGCGAACTGCTCGAGGCCGCGGACCGGGTCGTGCTCCGCGACGGCCCCGGCGCCTCCATGAACGCCATCGCCGCCGAGGCGGGCATCACCAAGCCGATCCTCTACCGCCACTTCGGCGACAAGGGCGGCCTGTACGCCGCGCTCGCCAAGCGGCACACCGACGCGCTCCTCGAAGCCCTGCGCGCCGCGCTCGATGCCCCCGCCGAGCGCAGGGAGCGCGTCGAGGCCACGCTCGACACCTACCTCGCGGCGATCGAGGCACGCCCCCAGGTCTACCGCTTCCTCATGCACCCGTCGGAGGCCCCCTCGCCCGGGGAGCAGGGCTTCGACGTCGGCCTGCACTCCGCTCCCCTGCTGCGCCGCCTCGGCGAGGAACTCGCCGAGGTCATCGAGGAGCGCGTCGACCTCGGCCCGGAGAGCGCCGAGCTCGCCCGCGTCTGGGGACACGGCATCGTCGGCATGATGCACGCCGCCGGCGACTGGTGGCTCGGCGAACGCCCCTGCCCGCGCGCGCAGTTGGTGCGCAGCCTCGCCGATCTGCTCTGGGGACGGCTCGCGGCGGCGGGCAACCGGGTGGGCGGCCCCGGGTTCTGAGAGCCTCAGGAGTTCCCGCGGGCCTCGGAGTTCCAGGAGGCCCTGGCGGCGGCCCGCAGCACCCTGCGGCGCCGCCAGCCGGTGAGGCGGTCGGTGTAGACGCCACCGTCCAAGTGGTCGTACTCGTGCTGGAGGCAGCGCGCGAACCAGCCCGTGCCGTGCACCCGCACGGGCTCCCCGCGCATGTCGACACCTTCGACCACGGCGTGGTCGAAGCGCGGCGTCCCCGCCTCAAGGCCGGGCAGCGACAGACAGCCCTCCGGTCCGCGCACCGTCACGCCGTCCACCTCGACGAGCGTCGGATTCACCACATGCCCGAGGTGGCGGACATCGTCGTCGTCCTCGCAGTCGTAGACGAACAGCCGTCGGCCCACCCCGATCTGGTTCGCGGCGAGTCCCACCCCCCGCGCGGCGTACATCGTCGCGAACATGTCCTCGATGAGGGCCGCCAGTTCGGGGCCGAAGTCGGTGACGTCCTCGCACACCGCGTGCAGCACGGGGTCGCCGAGCAGGGTCAGAGGTCGTACGCGCCCCGAGGCGCCCGGGATCGTGCCGTGTCGCATGGCGGCAAGAGTACGGTCCAAGGGACGGAGCGGCATCGGGAGGTGCCGAGGTGGTGCCGTGATTCGGGCTTGCCAGTGGATCTCGATAGGCTGAGCAGCGAATCGATGCCGGGGGCAGGCGCGGCGCCGTACGCAAGGAGGATCTCGACAGATGTCAGGCAACACGGACCCGCTGTCGCCGCGGGCCAAGCTGGCCGTGACGGCGGGCAAGGCGGCCGCGGCGGTGTCACGCGCAGCGGGCCGCGGCAGCGGATCGGTGATCGGCGGCAAGGTCGCGCTCAAGCTCGACCCCGAACTGCTCGGACGGCTCGCCACACACCTGGACGTCGTCCTCGTGTCGGCCACCAACGGCAAGACGACCACCACGCGCCTGATCGCCGAGGCGCTACGGGCCAGCGGCCCGGTCGTCTCGAACGCGCTCGGTGCGAACATGCCCGCCGGAATCACCTCGGCCCTCGCCGGCGGCTCCGACGCGCGGTTCGGTGTGATCGAGGTCGACGAGAAGTACCTTGCGGGCGTCGCCCGTGACGTCGACCCGAAGGCGATCGCGCTGCTGAACCTCTCGCGCGACCAGCTCGACCGCGCCGCCGAGACCCGCATGCTCGCCGAGCACTGGCGCGAGGGCCTGGCCGGCTCCAAGGCCGTGGTCATCGCCAACGCCGACGACCCGCTGGTCGTCTGGGCGGCCTCCTCCTCTCCGAACGTGGTGTGGGTGGCCGCGGGCCAGGAGTGGAAGGACGACGCCTGGTCGTGCCCGTCCTGCGGTGGCGTCATGCAGCGCCCCGGCGACGACTGGTTCTGCGGCGAGTGCGGTTTCCGCCGCCCGGCGCCCAGCTGGGTGCTCTCCGGCGACCACGTCCTCGACCCGCACGGCTCGGCCTGGCCGATCCACCTCCAGCTGCCCGGCCGGGCGAACAAGGCCAACGCTGCCTCCTCGGCCGCCGTGGCCGCCGTCTTCGGCGTGCCGCCCCAGGTCGCCCTTGAACGCATGTACCAGGTGCAGGCCGTCGCCGGACGCTACGACGTCGTGCAGTTCCAGGGCCGCGATCTGCGTCTGCTGCTCGCGAAGAACCCCGCGGGCTGGCTCGAGACGTTCTCGCTGATCGACCCGCCGCCGACCCCGGTGATCCTCTCCGTGAACGCGCGCGGCGCGGACGGCACGGACACCTCCTGGCTCTGGGACGTCGACTACACCCGCCTCGCCGGTCACCCGATCTTCGTGCTGGGCGACCGCAAGCTGGACCTGGCCGTGCGTCTGGAGGTCGCGAACCTCGACTTCCGGGTCTGCGAGAGCCTCGACGAAGCGGTGCAGCTCGCCC
Organism: Streptomyces sp. NPDC044106; assembly: GCF_056433985.1. Taxonomy (NCBI): domain Bacteria; kingdom Bacillati; phylum Actinomycetota; class Actinomycetes; order Kitasatosporales; family Streptomycetaceae; genus Streptomyces; species Streptomyces sp. NPDC044106. The sequence goes on along the minus strand of NZ_JBWKFZ010000028.1, from coordinate 85,446 downwards.
CGCCGGGACGTATCGAGACCATCGCGAACTACACCGCCTTCCAGGACCTGCGCCGCCGCGTCGGCAACTGACCCGCCCGGATAAGGACATGAGCATGAGCGACAACAGCCTGCGGCTGGTGTGGATCTACCCCGACCTGCTGAGCACGTACGGAGACCAGGGCAACGCCCTGGTCGTGGAGCGCCGGGCGCGCCAGCGCGGCCTCCAGGTCGAGCGCTACGACGTGCGCAGCGACCAGCCGGTACCCACCTCCGGCGACATCTACCTGATCGGTGGCGGTGAGGACCGCCCCCAGCGCCTGGCGGCCGAGCGGCTGCGCCGCGACGGCGGACTGCAGCGGGCGGTGGGCAACGGCGCGATCGTCTTCTCGGTCTGCGCCGGCTACCAGATCCTCGGCAACGAGTTCATCAACGACCTCGGCCAGCGCGAGCCGGGCCTCGGCCTGCTCGACGTGGTCTCCACCCGCGGTGAGGGCGACCGGTGCGTCGGTGACGTGCTCGGCGACATCGACCCGCAGCTGGGCCTCCCCCCGCTGACCGGCTTCGAGAACCACCAGGGCATCACACACATCGGCCCTTCCGCACGGCCGCTGGCGCGCGTCACGCTCGGCCGGGGCAACGGCACGGGCGACGGCACCGAGGGCGCGTACAACGGCACCGTCTTCGGTACGTACATGCACGGCCCCGTGCTCGCCCGCAACCCGCTCATCGCGGACCTGCTCCTGAAGCTGGCCCTCGATGTGAACGCGCTGCCGCCCACGGACGACCGGTGGTACGAGGCGCTGCGCAACGAGCGCATCGCCGCCGCCCAGCAGCCCGCGTAAGCACCCCGGCCCGGAGCCCGGCTGACGCCCCGCCCGCACATGTGAGCGGGGCCGTCCAGCCTTCGGACGCCTGATGCGGCCCCGCCCCCCGGCGCCTATAGGGTGGCGGGGATCCAGCCGGACGACGTGGTCCGGTCATCGACCCACGTTGCAAAGGTATTCCGTGCAATGCGCATTGGTGTCCTGACCTCCGGCGGCGACTGCCCCGGCCTGAACGCCGTCATCCGTTCCGTCGTGCACCGCGCGGTGGCGGACCACGGCGACGAGGTCATCGGCTTCCACGACGGCTGGAAAGGCCTCCTGGAATGCGACTACCGCAAGCTGGACCTCGACGCGGTGGGCGGCATCCTCGCCCGCGGCGGAACGATCCTCGGCTCCTCCCGCGTACAACCCGCCCACCTGCGTGACGGCGTGGAGCGCGCCAAGGGCCACGTCGCCGAACTCGGCCTCGACGCGATCATCCCGATCGGCGGCGAGGGCACGCTGAAGGCGGCCCGGCTCCTCTCCGACGCGGGCCTGCCCATCGTGGGCGTGCCCAAGACCATCGACAACGACATCGCCGTCACCGACGTCACCTTCGGCTTCGACACGGCCGTCGGCGTCGCCACCGAGGCCCTGGACCGCCTCAAGACGACCGCGGAATCGCACCAGCGCGTCCTGATCGTGGAGGTCATGGGCCGGCACACCGGCTGGATCGCCCTGCACTCGGGCATGGCAGCCGGCGCGCACGCCATCGTCGTCCCTGAGCGCCCCTTCGACATCGAGGAGCTGGCGAAGAAGGTCGGCGAACGCTTCTCCGCGGGCAAGAAGTTCGCCATCGTCGTGGCCGCCGAGGGCGCCAAGCCCCGGGAGGGCTCCATGGAGTTCGACGAGGGCGCCAAGGACATCTACGGCCACGAGCGGTTCGCGGGCATCGCCCGGCAGCTCTCCCTCGAACTGGAGCACCGCCTCGGCAAGGAGGCCCGGCCGGTCATCCTCGGCCACGTCCAGCGCGGCGGCACCCCCACCGCGTACGACCGCGTGCTCGCGACCCGCTTCGGCTGGCACGCGGTGGAGGCGGTGCACCGCGGCGAGTTCGGCATGATGACGGCGCTGCGCGGCACGGACATCACCATGGTGCCGCTCGCGGAGGCGGTCGAGACGCTCAAGACTGTCCCCGAGGAGCGCTACGCCGAGGCGGAGTGCGTGCTCTAGCCAGGCCGTCCCGCGCACTACTCGCCCCCGGTCGTGTCAACGGCCGGGGGCAGTTCTACTCTGGTGCCGACACACGTCGCACAATCCGCACGAATCAGGAGCCACTGGATGGATCACAGCGGGCACGGCATGAACATGGATCTGCCGCCGTTCACGCTGGGGCGAGGCCTGGAACTCTCCGCCGACCCCTTCTTCCTCATCAGCTGCCTGGTGGCCCTCGCCCTGTACGGCTGGGGCGTGGCGCGGCTCGTGCGACGCGGCGACAAGTGGCCTGCGGGCCGCACGGTCTCGTTCGTGATCGGCATCCTGACCGTGCTGCTCGTCATGTGCACCAAGCTCAACGACTACGGCATGGTCATGTTCAGCGTGCACATGTCCCAGCACATGGTGATCAGCATGCTGTCGCCGATCCTGCTGCTGCTCGGCGCGCCGATCACGCTGGCGCTGCGGGCGCTGCCGGTGGCGGCGCGCGGCAGCAAGGGCCCGCGCGAGTGGCTCCTCTGGCTGCTGCAGAGCCGGTACGTCAAGATCATCACGCACCCCGCGTTCACCATCCCGCTCTTCATCGCGAGCCTGTACGCGCTCTACTTCACGCCGCTCTTCGACACCTTGATGAGCTCCAAGGCGGGCCACATCGGGATGATGGTGCACTTCCTCGCCGTCGGCCTGGTCTTCTTCTGGCCGATCATGGGCGTCGACCCGGGACCGCACCGGCCCGGCCACATCTTCCGGATGCTGGAGCTGTTCGCGGGCATGCCGTTCCACGCGTTCTTCGGCATCGCGCTGATGATGGCGACGCAGCCGATGATCGGCACCTACATGCATCCGCCCGCCTCCCTGGGCATCGACGCCCTCTCCGACCAGGAGGCGGCAGGCGGCATCGCCTGGGCCTTCAGCGAGATCCCGTCCGTGGTGGTCCTGGTGGCCCTGCTCTTCCAGTGGCGGCGCTCTGAGGACCGTGAGGCACGGCGCAAGGACCGTGCCGCGGACCGGAACGGCGACAAGGAGCTCGAGGAGTACAACGCCTATCTGGCCTCACTGGCCGCTCGCGGACGCTAGCGCGAGAAGGTCCTCCCGGGTGACGATGGCCTTTGGACCGCGGTCTGGGCGCACCGTCGCCGCAGGCTGCCGGGAGGAGGCTGAGCGATGCCCAGTTCCACGAAGACCATGGGTGGGTTCACCATCGGGGGCCTGGTCATGGTGACCGCCTACACGGCGGCGCTCGGAAGCAACGGCTGGCTGTGGTTCGGCTGGGTCGTGGTCGGCCTGCTCACGCTGGCCATGGTCCTGTCACGCGGCACGCCCTGAGGACCTCGCGGCGCCCGGTACCGGTCAGAAGCGGAAGACGTGACCGGTGTCGGCGTCCAGGGCGCAGGCGTTCGGGTACGTCTTGTGCCAGCCGACCGTCCGGCCCCGGTAGGTGCCGGTGGCGGTCGCCGTGACCGGCTCGAACTCCTTCGTGCACGCGTGCGGGTCCTTCGCCAGCGCGTCGAAGTCCCCCCGCGCCTGAGCGATCGCCGCACACGCCTCGGCCGCCCGCGGATGATGCCCGGAAGGGTCGGGTTCACAGCGCAGCAGCACGCCGCGGACCCAGGTGTTCTCGTCGCCCGAGACGGTGAGGAGGAGCCCTCGGTCCGGGGTGGGCGCCTCTTGCGCGGCATGGGCCGGCAGGGCCGCGCCGAGGGTGACCAGGGCGGCGGCCGTGAGACGGAGCGGGCGCATGGGGACCTCCGGAGTGTGACGTCGGAGAGCGACGGTGGCGGTGACGTTCGGTGGCGTCGGGACGCGGGATGCGGTGGCGTCCGGGGACGCGGGTGCGGTGGCGTCGGGACGCCGGGCACAGCCCACGGCATCCGTCGCCCCCACCACGCGTCCAGGCGCCGCGCCGGCCGGTCCCCCGCAAGGCGGCACGCAAGGGCCCGAACGGGCTCTCGCATCCGCGCTGTCGATTGGCTACTGTGCGTCGGCACCTGGACCAGGGGGAAGGCTGCAGTCATGTTCTACCTACTGCTCAAGCATGTGATCCTCGGCCCGCTGCTCCGGCTGATGTTCCGGCCCAGGATCGAGGGATTGGAACATGTGCCGGACAACGGCGCGGCGATCGTCGCGGGCAACCACCTGTCGTTCTCCGACCACTTCTTGATGCCTGCGATCATCAAGCGCCGTATCACCTTCCTCGCGAAGGCCGAGTACTTCACGGGGCCCGGCATCAAGGGCCGGCTGACCGCCGCGTTCTTCCGCAGCGCCGGGCAGATCCCCGTCGACCGGTCCGGCAAGGAGGCGGGCCGGGCCGCGATCCGCGAAGGCCTCGGCGTGCTGCGCAAGGGTGAGCTGCTCGGCATCTACCCGGAGGGCACCCGCTCGCACGACGGACGGCTGTACAAGGGGAAGGTCGGCGTCGCGGCGATGGCGCTCAAGGCTCAGGTGCCGGTGGTCCCGTGCGCCATGATCGGCACGTTCGAGGCGCAGCCGCCCGGCCAGAAGGTGCCGAACCTCAAGCGCGTGACGATCCGCTTCGGGGCACCTCTCGACTTCTCCCGTTACGTCGGCATGGACAACGAGAAGGCGGTCCTGCGGGCCGTCACCGACGAGATCATGTACGCGATCCTCGGGCTCTCCGGCCAGGAGTACGTCGACAGGTACGCGGCGGTCGTGAAGGCCGAGGAGGCGGAGCGGGCCGAGGCGAGCAGCAGGGAGCAGCGGAAGTTCCCGAGAATGCCGCTGAGCTGACGCCTCTGCCAGGAGCAGATTCCCTCCCCTCGGCCGCCTGCCGGGACATACGGTCCGATCATGAAGAAGGCAATGGTGATCGGTGCGACGGGACAGATCGGGCGGGTGGCGGTGCGGGCGCTCGCCGAGGACGGCTGGGCGGTGACGGCGGCGTCGCGGGGAGCGGGCAGGGACGAGCGGTGGCCGGAGGATGTACGGGCCGTACGCCTGGACCGGGAGGACGACGCGGCGCTGGCCGACGCGCTCGGCGAGGGCATGGACCTCGTGGTCGACATGGTGGCGTTCACCGCCGCGCACGCCCGGCAGTACGCCGGTCTCGCCGACCGGATCGGGTCGGCGGTGGTGGTCTCGAGCGGCGCGGTGTACGAGGACGAGAAGGGCCGCAGCTTCGACACCCAGGACGAGCCCGACGGCTTCCCTCGGTACCCCGTGCCGATCCCGGAGAGCCAGCGAACGGTGGCGCCCGGCGACTCGACGTACGGCACCCGCAAGATCGAGCTGGAGCGCGAGCTGCTCGCGCTCGGCGAGCGGCTGCCGGTGACCCTTCTGCGCGCCGGTGCGATCCACGGGCCGTACTGCGGCGCGCCGCGCGAGCTGTACTTCGTGAAGCGGAACCTGGACGGACGGCGCACTCGCGTGCTCACGCACGGAGGGCTCAGCCGCTTCCACCCGGTGAGCGTCCACAACCTCGCGGAGCTCATCCGGCTGGCCGGCGCACGCCCCGGCTCCCGGCTCCTTAACGCGGGCGATCCGGGGGCTCCCACGGTGGCGGAGATCGGCGCGGCGATCGATTCGGTGATGGGGTTCGAGAGCGGGACGGTGACGGTGACGGTGCCGGGCGAGGCTCCGGCCCCGAACGTCGGCGTGACGCCTTGGTCCACGGCGCACCCGGTGGTGTACGACATGTCGGCGGCGGAGCGGGAATTGGGGTACCGCGCGGTGACCACGTACGAGGATTCGCTGGAGGAAACCGTGCACTGGCTGGCTCGGCGGCTGGAGGGCCGCGACTGGCGCGAGGCGTTCCCGAAGATGGCCGCGAACTACGACCCCTCGGTCGACCTCTTCGACTACGCGGCGGAGGACGCCTGGCTCGCGGGCCGGAATTCCTGAGGCCCACAGACGGACGGCCGCCACCGGGATCACCCGATGGCGGCCTCCCCGTCGTCGTTACGGCTTCGGCACCGCGTGCGGTCCGCACGTCACGTCCGAGGCGTCCACCTTGCCGGTCAACAGGTAGCTGTCGACGCGCTTGTTGACGCACGGATTGATGAGACCGGTGACGCCGTGCGAGCCGGATCCCTTCTCCGTGACCAGGCGGGAGCCCTTGAGGCGCTTGTGCAGTTCGACGGCGCCGGGGTACGGCGTGGCCGCGTCACGGGTGGACTGGACGATCAGCGTCTTCGGCAGCCCCTTGTGGGTGCCGACCTCCAGCGGGCGCTGCTGCTTGCTCGACCAGGTCGCGCAAGGCAGGTTCATCCAGGCGTTGCCCCAGGTCATGAAGGGGCTCGACTTGTGAATGCGGGTGTTGTCGCGGTCCCACTTCTGCCAGCTGCGCGGCCACTTGGCGTCCGCGCACTCGACGGCCGTGTAGACGGCGTTGCTGTTCTCCGAGGCGGCGTTGCCCGCCTTGTCGGCCATGTCGGGAGCGGCCGCCTGGATGAGGGGCTTCGGGTCCCCGGCGACGTACTTGCTCCAGTTCGTGGCAATCTCGACCCAGGAGGAGTCGTAGTAGGGCGCGCTCTGGAAGTACGTCTGCAGCTCGGCGGGGCCGACCACGCCGTCCAGGGGCTGCTTCTTCGCTGTGGCCCGCAGCTTGTCCCACTGGGCGCGGACTTCGCCGTACGTCGTGCCGAGGTGGAAGGCGGTGTCGTTCTTCGCGACCCACGTCATCCAGTCGACCAGGCGCTTCTCGAAGGCCACGTCCTGGTCGAGGTTGACCTCGTACCAGATCTTGTCCGTCGAGGGGTTCACCACGGAGTCGAAGACCATGCGGCGCACGTGGGCGGGGAAGAGGGTGCTGTAGACGGCGCCGAGGTAGGTGCCGTAGGAGACGCCGAGGAAGTTCAGCTTCTTCTCGCCGAGCGCGGCGCGGATCACGTCCAGGTCGCGGGCGGTGTTGGGCGTCGTCATGTGCGGCAGGAGGTGGCCGCTGCGCTCCTGGCAGCCGTCCGCGTACTCGGCGGCGAGCTTGCGCTGGGCACGCTTGTCGGCCTCGCTGTCGGGGACCGGGTCGAGCTTCGGCGCCTTGACGAACTCCTGCGGGTCCACACAGGACACGGGCGCGGAGTGGCCGACGCCGCGGGGCTCGAAGCCGACGAAGTCGTACGCCTTCGCGGTCTTCTTCCACAGCTCGTTCTTGGTGGTCACGCGGCGCGGGAAGCGCAGGCCTGAGCCGCCGGGGCCGCCCGGGTTGTAGACGAGGGCGCCCTGCCGCTCGCTCTTCCCACCGGTGTTGCCGATGCGGTCGACGGCGAGCTTGATCTTCTTGCCGTTCGGCTTGGCGTAGTCGAGGGGTACGGTGACCCATCCGCACTGGATGGGCTTCTCCAGGCCCCAGTCGGCGGGGCAGTCCCGCCAGTCGATGCCGGCCCGCGCGGCGCGCTGGGCGGCGAGAGCGGCACCGCGGGCCTCACGGTCCTTCCCGGAGCGGGAGGCGGCGGCGCTCTGCGCGCCCGCCTTGGCATCGGCGTTCGCCGTGGGAGCCGCGACGGCACCGGCTATGAGCGTCACCGTGACGAGGGCACCCGCAGATCCGAGCACCGCCGTCCGTCTGGTCCCTGGGGTCCTTCGCAAGTGGGGCCTCCCGTACATCGATTCGAGCAGATTCGATCAGTACGAGGGATCCTTGCGCTTGCGGGGGTGCGGAGAACAGACGCGATGGAAGTTCTTTGCCAATCCGATAAAGAATCTCGCTGTCTATGCGGGACCCTGATGAGGCGTTGGACGGTCGCCCACCTTTATGAGCAGGCGATTTCTATCCGAAGTGCGACTCTGGTCAGTCGTAGTTATGCGCCGGTTACTCCCTACGGTTCCCAGTTGTTTCCCACTCGGTGAGACCGCTTCGACTGAAGCTCTTCCAAGGGTGCACTGAGACCACTAGACCAAAGAGGCCGGCGCCGGACCCCTGTGCACCCTTGGAGGCGTTGATGGGGTCCGGCACCGGCTTCTATGCGAACGAGCGACCCGCCGCGGCTGGCGCGGGAATTGGGTCGCTGGTTCGAGCGGCTACCCGGCACGCGCGGCCGGGCATTGGGGGGGCCGCCATCGGACCCACTACAGGGGTACGGCAGGCCGACAGCGCCTCCTCGGGGGCAGCGGTGCGCTGGACTCACGCCCCCGAAGCTCTCTGTTCACTTGCCTTCTCGGCGCGCTCAGCGGCAGCACTGGTTATAACCAGCCATGGACCGCATTCGTAGCTTCAGACCTCACGTCATGATCAACGTGATCGACGCCAGGGGTCCGGATGCCAGTCGCGCGCTACCGCCGCATCGCCGACAGCATCCGTCTTCGCATCGCCAACGGCGAATGGCGGCCCGGCGAGCCACTCCCGTCGCGTCGCGCCATGGCAGGCGAGTACGGAGTGCACCACGAGACCATCAACCTGGCCTACACGCTCCTGAGGAGAACAGGCTCTCTCGAGGGCGAGGAGCGGAAACAGGTCGTCGTGGCCCATCCTCCTGCTGTGCGCACCCTCACCGACGTTGACGCCGCCTGGCCCTACACCAGCGAGACCACTGACACACGCCCGCGCCCCGCATCGGAGGAGCTGGCCGAGCGTCTCGGAGTCGCGGCGCGAACGCTGCTGCAGCACGAGACGGTGGAGTGCCTGGATCCCGGGGGCCGTTCGGCGATGCTGGTCATCAGCTGGTGGCGTGGCCGTCGTCGACCGCACGTGACGTTCACGGCCGAGCTGGACACGATGCCGCTCGGCGAGGAGCAGGCCCACGCGCTGGGGCTGCTGATCGACACCATCGCGTTCCGCGTGGTGCGGACTCGTCTTGATGCGCATGGGACCCCTGTCGAGACTGCGGATCTGATCCTGCCGATGGACAGGTGGCGGATCCGGTTGCACGGCTGACCGGCCAGCACACGGGGTCTGGGTGCTGCGGGCAGATCCTGGCTTCTAATTGGGTATTCAAATGCATATATCTGCCATGCGGAAGACTGCGCACAGCGATCGTTGCAGTGTTCCGTTCGCACGGGGTGTGAACTCATCACTCATGGTGTAAGCGCTGGCCAGAGCCACGAACTGACGGTGCGCGGAACATCACCTTCGCGGCCGTGCACCCGGGCAGTCAAGGTGTACCCGCACTGTGGTCCCGCCCGCCGACGCGCTGTGGATGTCGTGGACGCTGTACGGCTGGCCCGGTCGGATCGGCTGGTCACAGCGGGCGCAGAGCACGACGAGCCTCCCGAACCTGCCGCCGCAGCCGCTCCCCGGCGGGGCAGGCCCTGAACTGCTGGCAAGCCGGGCACCGGTCGAGGTGGTCGAGGAGTTGGCCCTGCTTTTTGGTTGCTGCCGCGAGCGTCATGATGTCGATCCCGGTTTCGCGCAGGTGGGGCAGGAACGGGGGAACACGTCAGCTCGGTGATCGACGGCGGCATCCGGGCGGACCCCGAGGTCGACTGCCGTGGCGTTGTTGAGGTCGGCTTCACAGGAAACGCACGCGCGACCGCGGCGCTGTTGGGCACTCAGGTCTGCCAAACCTGGGGGCTGCTGCACATCCATGACGTCCCCACATTCGTTGATCAGGTCTGACGTGACCGTAGAACGCGGTACAACACAGTGGGGCACGCAAAGTGCGTGCCTTGTTCCGGGGGCGCGCAGTGGACACTTCCCGTATCGGCCGGCGTATCGCCTTCTGGCGTGAGCGACGCGGCTTCACCCAGGCCGACTTCGGCCGGCTCATGGGGCAGGGCAAGCGGTGGGTGCAGGACCTTGAGGGCGGCAAGCGGCAGCAGGATCCTCGCCTGTCGGTGCTGACGCGTGCGGCTGATGTCCTGCGCATCCCACTGGAGCAGTTGTTGTCCGACATCCCGCCCGCCCCCCAGGGCCCGTCCTCACCGCCGCCCGAGGCGCTCCCGGTCGTTGACGCCCTGTACAGCCCGCTCCCCGAGGATGCGGTCACCCCGACCGCGGACTTCCTGCGGCGGCGCCTGGTGTACGCCTGCGAGGCATTCCAGGCCTGCCATTACGCGGCCCTGGCCCGGGAACTGCCTGCTCTCATCGTCGGCGCCGAGCAGGCCGCCCACCACGCCCCGGCCGACCGTTCTTGCGAGATGCGGGGGCTGCTGTCGCGCGTGTACCAGCTGGCCACCTCCTACCTGCACAAGTACGGGCAGGCGACGGCGATCCAGGCTGCGCTCGCCGCGGACCGCGCCCTGGCCGCTGCAGACCGGTCCGGGGATCCGGTGCAGATCGGTGCCGCGTCACGGCGGGTCGCTAAGAGCCTCGTGTACCAGCAGCGCCCGGAGGTCGCGGTCGAGTTCGCGTCGGCCACCGCACGACGGTTGGCGAGCGACCTGGAGGATCGGGGGCCGCTCGGTTTGTCGACGCTCGGCATGCTGTACCTGTCCGCGGCGCTGGCCGCGTCGTCGCAAGAACGGACGACGGCCCGGGTGCGGGCGGCCTCCGGCTACGTTGACGAGGCGGGGGATGTCGCGGACCGGCAGGGCGGGGACCGCGACGAAGACTGGACACAATTCGGCCCGACCAACGTCACCTTGCACCGGGTCGACATGCTGGTTCGTCTGGAAGACGGCTGGTCAGCGCTTGAGGCCGCCGACGGGCTGGACGGTGACGCGGTCGGCGGCCTGTCCAAAGAGCGTCGTGCCGGGCTTCGTGTCGCCAAGGCACGCGCTTGCCTCTTGACACGTCGCCGCGAGCAGGCCGCCGAGGAGCTGCTCGAGGCTGATGCTCTCGCACCGGAGGAAGTCGAAGGGCGCCCAGACGCGGTGGACTTGGTGAAGGATGTCGTCGGCGCGACACCGGCGCCGGCCAGGGAGTTGCGTGACCTGGCGGCGCGTTGTGGACTGCGCGCATGACTCGAGTGCTCTACCTCATCGCGTGCGCGGCCGGCCCCACCCAGTACGTCGACGACGGTGTGCGTGCGGCGAAGGCAGCAGGCTGGGACGTCTGTCTGATCTTGACCCCGTCGGCGGCGGCCTGGTGGGAGCCGCGGATGCAGGAGTTGGTCGAGTTGACGGGGCATCCAGTGCGGTGGCGGTACAAGCTGCCGTGGGAGACGGACTCCTTGCCGAAGGCGGACGCGATGCTGGTGGCGCCGATGTCGTGCACGACGTTGAACAAGTGGGGTGCGGGGATCGCTGACACGGTGGCGATCGGGATCCCCTCGGAGGCGGTGCATATGGGGGTGCCGGTGGCGGCGATGCCGTACTTCAATCAGGCGCAGGGGGCTCAGCCCGCCGTGTGCACGTCGATCGCGGCGCTGCGCAGGCAGGGGGTCGCCGTGTTGTACGGGCCGGGCGGCTATCAGCCGCATCCGCCGAAGCAGGGTGATCCGCAGGCGTTCCCGTGGGAGAAGGCGCTCAGCCATTTCGGCGCGTGATCGTCATATGCCGGTCGCGTCGTAATCCTGGGCGATGTCAGACCCGGCGCCTAGAATCGCGGCATGATCCCCACTCCCCCGGACTGTGGTTCCGCGCGGTCTGCCGCGGTGGTGAACGACGAGATCCGGGAGCTGCTGCGGCTGACGGGCGGCTGGCTGTACGGGCAGACGCGGGCCCGGTATGAGGTGCTGGTCGCGGAGTGGACGCGCGCCGAGCAGGCGGAGTCGCTGAGGGGCGGGATCGTCGAGGCGGCGTGACGTAGCCTGACGTGACGGTGCCCCGCCTGCTTTCTCCAGGCGGGGCACCGTCTTGCGGTGGGGTCAAGCTTCGAAGTACCGCTGTTGGTCTGAGTCACGCGGTTCCCTCGGAGTGAGCCTTCTGGTTCAGTTGCTGGCGCCGTGCGCAGTAGTGCTCGGGCAGCACGTCGAGCCTCTCGCTATGGACAACGAACCCGCAGCCGGGGCAGCGCACGAATCCGGTGAGACACAGCAGCTCACCGGCGCCCATTCCGTCTGCTTCCATCGCCAGGAAGGCGACCCGGTTCTTCGGCATCGGGGCCCTTAGGCGGCGAGGTAGGCGAGCGGGTTGACGCCGTTGCCGTCGTCGTCGAGATCCATCAGCCACTCGTCGAAGAGGTCGTCGCCGAGGCGCGCATTCAGTTCGTCCATGATCCAGCCTCGAACGAGGGCGAGTTCCTTGGTTGCGGTCTTGCCCTCGGTGCCCATCCAGGCGAGGCACAGGGCCTCGTCGGTGAGGTTGGCGGCCATCTCGGCAACCTCCGCGGTGGACTGCTCACGAACCATGGTGCTCATTTCGTCTCCCCTGCCAGTCGGCGGTTTCTGTTTAACAAGAATGTCGCAGGCTTCCCCCCTTGTCAACCCGTCGCCGCAGATGGATGCTAGATTCTGTTAAACACTTAACCGAGGGGGAGCGATGGGGCGACCGGCCACAGGACAGACCAAGGTCATGGGCTTCCGCCCACCCAAGCCGCTGCGTGACGAGTTCGAGGCGCTGGCCAAGTCCGAGGAGCGCTCGCCGTCCGACGCACTCATCGAGGCCATGCACGACTGGGTGAAGAAGAAGCGGCGCGAGCACCCTGACGCCGGAAGCGCCGCCGCAGTGGAAGAACGGTGAACGACCTATGATCCGCTGGTGGCTATCGAACTCCCCGATGATCTGATCGCGCTGGAACGTTCCGCCGGGGCTGAGATCCAGGCCGGGACGCTGACCGTGGAGACCGCGCAGGCAGTGCAGGAGCGGATCACGGCGTTCGCCGCTGAGTCCGGGGAGTCGCGGCTCGCCGTCGAGACCGAGCTGAAGAAGCTGGTACGGCACCCGGAGACGGACAGCGACACGGCTTGATCACTTTATGGGGGCCCAAGTGATGCCTGACCTGCAGCAAGAAGAGCCTCTGACGGCAGAGCACCCCGCCGACGGGCATCACTCCGAGGGCGGGGCGGCAACGCTGCAGCCACAGCGCGGATGGGATGGTCGAAGTGTAGGCGGAGGCACTGACAACGGGGCTGGGTCAGGAACTGCGGGCGACCTGGAACGACGACTTCGGATTGTCGCGCATGTCGGCGATCGCTTCGACCATCGGGCGAATGGCTGCCCCTACAGCATCGTGTACAGCAAGCATGTCGTCGATCAGCTTCAGCGTGAACGGCGACGGCGTGGCGGCCTGTGGCAACTGGCGCCTGTCCAGCTGACGCAGCGCGCGATCGCGGTTGGGGTACGGGCGGTGCGGCATGGTCCCTCCTCTGGTCCGCCCCCAGGATGGCAGACCTGACCGCCACCCGTAGACTCGAACGTATGTCCGATCTGCCGCAGCCGTCGCGCCTGGAGAAACTTCGCATCGTCGAAGCCTTCCTCCGCCACCAGCTGGCGTCCGTGGAGCGCTGGATTGCGCAGGAGCCGCAGCGGCAGACGGAACAGGCCCGCGGCGTACAGGCCCGGCCGCCAGCACCGGACTGGGTCCTCGAGGTCGGCATCGGCGTCGACAAACTCCCCGTCGCCGTGCACGTCGGCGGCTGCCACATGATGGGCAAACGCATCCGCGGCATCCCCCGCGACCAAGCCGTCCGCGCACTCACCGAGGGCGTCGCAGCCTGCAGCCACTGTCGCCCGGACACCGCACTCGGCGCGCTCGACTGACCAGAGCGGCGCACCCTGGAGACATGGTCTCCGCCACCCCTGTAGTGATCTATCCGCCTGACGAGTCCGGTGGCCGCCGGGTTCGCATCGACGGCAGCATCTCCGGTCTCGCCTACTCCGTGCAGGACGTCGCGAGGTTCATGCAGGAGGCCGGGCTCCAGGAGTGGGATGAGATGGACGTCGTCCGGTCATCGCTTATCGAATGGCGGGGCGGCGGGCCCGACGACTGGATGCCCTGACATCTCTGCCGGGACCTCAGTAACGGATCACAGGATGTCGTCCGATGCCGCGTCGGTCCATTTGTCGGCTTCGCGGATGTAGCCCCAGAAGGCGGGGCTGTTCTGGGCGTGGCCGGACTGCTCGCGGATCTTCTCTTCGCGTTTGCCTGCGCGTCGTGAGGTGGTGATGAATCCGGCCCGCATGCTGTGGCCGGTCAGGCGGACTGCGACGCCTGCTCGTTCGGCGTTGCGGGCGATGATGTCGCGGACGGTTTCGGCCGTGATGTGCCGGTCCGCGATGTTGCCCCAGACGTCGATGGCGCGGAAGGCGGCTCCGGTGGTGATGCCGCTGGCGGCTTTCCAGGTGGACCACGCGCGGACGGGGCAGGTGTCGGGGTTCTTGCCGTACATGACGACGACCTCGCGGGCGGGCCTGCCCTTGACGCCGGGCACCCGCACTTTGAGGCCTTCGCTGTGGAGGTTGATGCCTTCGGCGCGGAGGGCGGCTACTTCGGCGGAGCGGCCTGCGATGAAGAACGCCATGAGCCAGAGGGCACGGTCGCGAAGTCCGGTGAGCCCGCCGGGTACGGCGGCGGCCATCTGTCGGAGCTGGTCTGGGGTGGCGGCTTTGGCCGCACCGCGTCCGCGCGCGATGCGGTCCTCGTCGTTCTTCAACGGCTTGAGGGCTTTGCGTGCGGCGACGGTGGCTTCCTTCGGCACTTCGACGCCGAGTCCGCGCGCGGTGACGGTGACCCCGGTGATCCTGCGGTCGATGCTCGTGGGGGCCGCGAGCTTGATCGTATCGAGCCAGACGACGAACCCGACGAGAGTGCCTTTGGTGACGGCGGTCAACGGCAGTGCGTGTCCGGTGCGTTCGGCGAGCCAGGCATGGAACTCCTTCCAGAGGTCCCAGTCGTTCTCGTAGCCGCGCTTCGTGTTGTCGGGGATGATCCTGTCGAGGTGCTCGTCGGCGGCTTTCTCAATGGCGGCGAGGACGGCGAGCGTCGCAGCGTCGTAGGCGGCGGGGATGGCGTCCAGTTGGCGGGGGACGAGGTCGGTCACGGCCGCCACTCCTCGCGGAAACCGGGACGGCCTTTCTTCTGGCGGGCGAGGAGCGCTTCGTGGATCTGTCGGTTGTAGCGGGCGTCCGCAAGCGCGTGGTGTTCCCCACCGTCCTGTACGGGAAGTCGCGGTCGGCCCGCGTCCACAATCAGGCTCTCCAGCTCGGTGAACCACTGCGGGATCTGATCCGGCATCACCTCCCAGTTGTTATTCCACAGTGAGTGCAGGCGGCCGATGTCCTGCCCGCCGTAGTACGCGTACAGGCGGGTCTCGGGCGCCCGCGTCTGGTTGAAGTAGGCGGCAACCCCGGTGCGGATCTGGTCGATGGTGCGGACGTCCTCGTGAAGCAGGTTCAACGCCTCAAGCCCACCGGGGTTGGCGACGAGCGGCAGAGACCGCCATACGTTGTTGACCATCCACGGGATCGCGACGAGCGACTTGACGTCCATGTCGGCGTTGACGGCGTAGAAGTCGACACCCTGGTCGTCGGTGAGGCCGATGGAGACGAGCCCGGCGGTGGTGGGGTCGGCGGGCAGGAACTCGCAGTCCAGGTACACGTTACGGACGCTCAAGGGGTGCTTCCTTCCGGGGTGGGCTGTTCTGTCATTGGCTCTTCTTGCGATTCAGTCGACCGCCTGCTCGACAACGAGCTCGGGCCCCGCCCCTGCGGGGCCCGAGCTGGGGTTCAGCGGCGGCGGTCGATCTGGTCGTTGGAGCGCCAGATCTCCTTGAGCTGCTCTCCGTTGGCGTCGCGCGTGTTGATGAGCGTGTGGTCGCCGCCTCCGTTCTGGACGGATTCGACGGTGGTGCCGTAGTCGGTCACGTCGCCGGGTTTGGCGTTGCTGGCTCGGGTCATGGGTTGATCCTTTCGGTAGTTGGGCGGTAGCCGGTCAGATCATGAGCCGGTACTCGTCAACGACGTCCGCAAGAGGCTTCAGCAGCCGCTCGGCGCGGTTGATGAGAGTCTGACTCTCCTTCTGGTCCGTGGTGATGAGAGCTTCGGCGAGTTGAGTGGCGGCTGCCTGGATGTCTTCGGCGTTGTCCATCCGGGCGAGTCCGAGGTTGATGCCAGCGGTGGCGACCTGGTCGGTGAAGCTGGCGGAGGTCGTGGCGGGCCGCTGGTCGGCAGCGACCGCGATATCGGCGGCGTGACGGTCGATGAGGCTCTGGAAGGTCGTCGTAGCGGCCATCAGTCGGATTCCCTGACGCCCGTCTTGGCGTCTCGCTTGAACATGGCAGTCCTCTCGGTGAGTGGTCGGGCCTTGCGGACCAACGTACATCTCGCCTTTATGTACATCAAGACGCAATGGTAACCTCGCCTCTATGGACGCCAATGCCGAGGACCAGCCCATCGCGGTAGCCCGCGCGAACATCAGCAAGCTGCACAACGCCGTGCAGCTACTTCGGCGCGTCTACTTCCTGACCAGCAGGGGCACCCGCGAAGCCGCCGTCGTGCCCGTTGACCTCGGCGAACTCGTCCAGGAAGTTGGCGGCCCGGACGCTGCCGTCACGATCCTCAAAACGCACCTCGCCGAGCAGGAGTAGCGAGCCGCTCGGGAGTCGGACAATCACCCCAAATAACGCCCGCGATATGGCATGTTATCGAGAGCGGCTGCCCGTCAAGCGACCGGCTCACAGGTGCAGTTCACGGGCGGCCCACTTCATTGGTGTCCCGTCTCACGCGACCCGCTCCAATCTCACCAAAGCTGATCCGATCCGGGCCTGCGTCTCGCTGAACCTGCTCTGCGACTGACCATCGTGAGCCGGGGCGTTTCCGCGTCTCAGGGAAGATGCCTCGTTCGGGTGGTTATCTCACCGAACCTGTCCTGCTGGCGCTTTCGTGGTGCCTAACGTCGCACATCTGCGACGTAGCGGGAGGGCGCGATGGGCTCAGCAGCCCTGAGGGTGGATCGTTCGGGCAAGCCGGGAGCCGGTTACGGGGTGGAATTCACGGTTCCGTCCGAGGGGCGGGTGGTGGGTTCTCTCGCCGATCACTGGAGCGTCAAGTTCGAGGATGCTTTCCCTGTCAGGTCGTTCCACTTCGCCAAGGGGTCGCGGAGTTATCCGGGTCTGTACTGGTCGGCGACGGTGAACCGGCACGTGGGGTACGAGTCGTGGCTGGAGCGGGATCATCTCAGGCTTCTGGACTTCGACCGGCGGATCGGCGCCGTCTCGTCACAGCCGTTCCGGATGAGCTGGTTGCAGGAGGGAGTCCAGCGGCCGGGGCGCGACGTTCTCCATCGTTCACAGCTCAGTAACGAGGGGCCGCACCATCCGGCAACCCCTCTCCCCCGCCCGCCGCTTCTGCCCTACGGTGTCCCGATCAGCTCAATCCTGGGGGCGCACATGCGGGTTCGATCTACAGCAGCCGCAACGGCTTTGCTTCTCGCCGCGCTCACCGCCTGCGGAAGCGACGACGGCGACCCCGACGAGAAGTCGGCCGCGGCGAAGCCGTCCACGAAGAAGATCGACTGTACGGACCAGTACGTCAGCCAGAAGGAATGGCTGGACCACTGCGCCGGTAAAGAAGGCGCCGGCGGAGACGGGGCCGAGGGGCAGGCGACTAACCTCAAGCTCGGCGAGCCCGCGCAGACCATCGGCGACAGCGGCACAGGCGTCCTCCAGATCACCCCGGACACCGTCGTGTACGTACATAAGAGTGGCACCGAGCCCGCCGAGAACGGGGTCTTCGCCGTAGTCACCATGAAGGACAAGGCGATGACGGGGGCGCCGGCTGACGAGGTGGCGCCGATCAGCGGCGGAGGCTGGTCGTGGATCGCCCCCGACGGAGAGTCGATCGGCTTCGACAGTGGCAACGCTTCCAGCGTCACCGTCGATAGGTATAACAACGCCGATCCTGTGCAGCCGGGCACCTACCAATGGCGGCTCCAAGCGTTCGACCTGAAGCCCGCGCAGGCAAAGGGCGGAACCCTGATCTACGTGGACGGCGAGGAAACCGCTCACCGCTGGAAGATGCCTGCCGCGGACACCGGTCCGCACGTCGCCGAGCTGAAGAAGCAGCTGGCGGAGTAGACGCAGCAATGCCCCCGCCACCCGCCCTGAGGCAGGCGACGGGGGCGTCATCAGTTACTCAACCGGTCCTTCGGGTGGGACATCCGGCTCCAGGAAGATCCCCTCGTAGGAAGGTTCCGGCTGCGGCTCGGCCAAGCCGAGTTCGACGAGGGACGGCATATCGCCTGCCGAGTCGTCGATGCGGCGGTCCATGGGGCGCGGGTCGGGCATCAGCTCTCCTCAGTACTGGCGGCGCTGTGGATCGAGGGCGACATTCTGTGGGACGGGGTCTGGCTCGTCGGGGTCCGGGGCTCCGTCGCGGTGGCAGATCAACGCATCCGGGTCGGCGTCTGGGGGGCGGAGGCTGTAACCGTCGGGGCACGTCTGCCCGTCACGGCCGTCGGCCCCGTTCTCGCCGGCGGGCCCCTGCTCTCCCTGCGGGCCGGCGGGCCCGGGTTCGCCTTGAGGGCCCGGTGGCCCCGCCAGGCCGTCGGCGCCTGAGTTGCCGGGCGGTCCGGTCTCGCCGACTCCGTCCGCGCCATCGCTGCCCGCTTCGCCGTCTTCTCCGTCGCCGCCGTCCTGACCGGGCGGCCCCTTCTCCCCCGGCCTGCCGGGTTCTCCGTTCTCGCCCTTGGGGCCGCGGGGGCCGGTGATGGATTCGCCGCGGCTGCCGGGCGGGCCCGCCACCGGCTTCCCGCCGAGGCGTTCGACCTGCGAGGCCAGAGCATCCCGAGCCTGATTGGCGGCGCGCAGGTCCTGGCTGAGGGACTGCATGGTGATGACGACCCATGCGAGTGCGGCCACTCCTGCGACTGCGACCAGGGCGAACCACAGGTCTGCGCGGCGTCGCGCTTTAACTGGGGAGGTGTGAGGCCTCACGCGCCCGCTCCCCTCGTCGAGAGGTACACCTGCAGCAGCACGAGGAGCACGGGCACGACCAGCCCGGTGAGGATGAGCCGCCGGTCGGCCCGCCGCTGGTCCTCGACCTTGCGCCGTGCCAGTTCGTCGTCCCGGATTTCCTGCACGCGTTCCGCCTCGATCGCCGCCACGCGCGCGATCAGCTGCCGGTGCACTTCGTCGGCGGTGCGCCGCTCCAGCTCGTAGCGCTCGACGCTGACCTTCTTGTCGAGCCGTGCACCGTACTCGCGGAGGTCTTCCTTGAGGTCTGCGTGGATGGCCTCAAGGCGTCTTGCTACCTCTCCGAGGGTCGGCTCGTCGGCCACGTGCTGCTCCGCTCAGACTGCCGTCGGCGGAGTGGACGTCTTGGGGGACACCTGAACCCGGGTGAGCAGGGTCAGTACGGCCAGGACTGCGGCGTTGATGGAGCCGACGGCTTCTTGGGAGACCTCGTAGCCGAAGGTGGCGACCAGGACCGCCCCGGAGGCGACCACTGCGGTGAAGGCCTGCGGGGCGATCGGCCGGGTCATGGCCGCAGCGATGGCGCCGAGCATGGCTGTGGCGACACCGACGATGGCACCGGCTGTTTCGGCGGACAGGCTGGTGACACCGAGGGAGACGATGAGGCCGAGTACAGCCGACAAGACGTTGAGTAGGACAACCGGTTCTCTGCCGAGGATGCGCATGGCAGCCTCTCCGTTCTGCTCGGGTTCACTGTTTGAGGGACAGGACGATCGCGATGATCGTGGCGACGGCTCCGATGGCTGCCAGTAGGTAGCCCCAGCCAGCGGTCAGTCCGGCGCCTTTGCCTTCGCTGCGGTTGACGCGATCTGCGAGCTCGACGACGACCTTCTCCAGCGCTTCGAACTGGGCGATAGTGGCCACCCCGACACGGAGCTCATTGAGGAGCTCAAGCCGCTTGTCGACAGACAGCTCGGCCTTCTGCACGGCTTCCTTGGCGGCTTGCATCGCCGCCTGGACCGCTTCCTTCGCGGTCAGGAGAGCTGCATCGAGGGCCTTCTGCTGCGCTTCATACCGCTGCTGGCCTCGTATCTCCCGCTCCGCGAGGAGGGCTTCGAAATGCTCCTTGAGGGACTCGAGCCCCCATCCAGATCGGGCCACGGGGCCCTACTTCCAGTAGAGGCCGCGCAGGCGCGTGGTGGTGATGGTGATGGACCTCTGGTCGTCGGCTTCCACGGGCCAGTAGCAGGCTTCGAAGCGGAGCTTCTCGGAGGCTGCGATGGACCCGGAGTTGTGGAAGTCGGCGAACGTGTTGCCCGCAGTCCTCTGCCGTTCGCTGAGTCCGGCTGTCCAGCGGGTGCCGTCGGGTCGGTGGTGGTAGAAGCGGCCCTGGAGCGTCGCGCCGTCGGGGAGTTCGGCGGTGATTTGCGCCATCGCCTGGTAGGCGGTCGCTCCCGTGAGGAGGTCGATGCCCTCGATGGGGATGGTGGTCCACTTGCCCGGTATCAGCGGGCGGTCTGCCGTCTCGTACCGGCCGAGCGTGTGCGGCACTTCGTCCTCCTGCACGGGTGGGGTGGTGGTGCCGCCCTTGGCGACGGCGAGGATGGCGGCGATGGGGAAAGCTCCCGGGTCACCGTGATCGTTTTCGGGGACGTGCTGGTGCCCGCAGTGACCCTTGAAGCCTTGCCAGCGGCTGCCGCTCATGCGCACGGAGCTGTTGCCGTAGCTGGATGGGTACGCCTTGAACGTGAGTCCCGAGGACAGTGGTACGCCGTGGTTCTGGTTGGCCCACTTCGCGAACGCAGCCAGGTCCCGGATTGCCCAGTCGGGGAGGTCTGGTGTGTAGAGGTGGGCGTATCCGGCGCGGCTCCACTTGGTGTGGGTGGCCGGGTCGCAGGTGCCGACGATCTCGACCTGGCAGGCGTTGAGGGTGTTGGTCTCTACTCCCCCGGCCTTGTTGACGAGGGCGCGGGAGGAGACGTCGAAGTCGAAGTGCTGGTGCCAGACGAGTCGCTTCGCGGCGAAGTCCGGTTTCGCGGTGAAGTTCGGCGCTTCCGCTCCCCCGCCGTAGGAGGGGAGGCTGGTGCCCTCGGTGGTGTGCCAGACGATGACGTTGGACTCCATCGCGGAGCCCGGGTACTTGGAGCCGTACCAGTAGGTGGTGCTGGCGCCGGGAAAGCGTTGCGGGCCGCTCTTGGCCATGGTCGGCCCCTTCTAGTAGTCCCAGGTGGTGCCGACGAATTGGGCGTGCTCGAGTGGCCAGGGCTGGTCGTGGTCGTGCCATACCTCGACGCCGACCGACTGGCTGGCCTGACCGGCGAAGAACCAGCTGGTGGTCTGCCAGGACCGGCCGGGGGTGGCGATGCGGTCGTCGGCTCCGGTGTCGTCACGCTCCCCGTGGGGGTCGCGGATGAAGCGGCTCATGAACTGCCGCGGCCTGCTGTCGCCGTCGGACACAGTGATGGCGGCCCAGCGGAGGTTGCGGGCCCACAGGAAGTCCCCGTCGAACGGCGGCATGATCAGCGAAAGTTGGCGGGCCATGGAGCGGTCATTGCTGATGACCCGCTCGTAGGTGACGAGTGTCCACGTTTCCGGCGGGATGAGCTGCGGTTTCTCGCCGCGGTACAGCTTGCATACGGTGGCCACGCCATCCTCCTCACAGGCTGCAGAAGGTTCCGTTGAAGGACACCCACGGCGGTTGGATCTTCGGGTTGGCGGTGGCGGAGGTCGTGCCGACGATCTGTATGCGGCCGTCCGTACCGATGTCGATTTTCACGGAGAGGACGTCCGAGTCCGTCGTCGAGCAGGCCCCGGTGAGGGATCGCAGCGACGACGGGCGGGCAGCCGTGACCAGGGGGGTGTTGGTGACGAACCCGCCGTTGGCGATGACCTTGGGGCTTCCGCTGTATGTGCAGTTCACAGCGCCGCGCAGCATCAGCGTGTCCTCGCCGAAGAGATTCACGATGCGGTACTGCAGGTTGCCGTTCGAGTTGCCGTTGTGCGTGAAGCCCGAGGCCAGCGACACGGTCGACCAGGCCTTGGTGCCGGAGCCGATCACCGCCCAGCCGCTGCCGTCGTACACGGTGAGCAGGTCGACGTCCCGCAGCCAGGCCACCATGCCCTCGACCGGGGCCGTGAGTGTCGCGGACCGCTCAGACGATGAGGCGAACCGCATGTTCGAGCGGGGTGCGATCGCGTTCCCGAGATCTTTGGCGAGCTTGGCCGCGTCGGGTGGGTCGGTGAGCGCGGCGATGCTGATGCCCTGCCCGTAGTCGTCTGTAGTGGGCATCAGACCTCCGGCACATCCGTGGAAACCGACGCCGTGCGGCTGACCGTGACGGTGGTGGCACCTTCGAGACCGGAGGCCGCCCTGGCCAGCTCCCAGATGAGGGAGGGCATGGTGTCGTCTGTGACAGGCGAGTAGTCGCCTTCCCGCAGAGCTATATCGATCATTGATTCGCCGCCGTTCACGACAACGCGGTACGTGGCTGCAGCCATCACGGCCCTTTCAGTTGAGCGGGTAGCGGAAGCCCTTGAGGGCGAACCACAGCGTGTCGACGTCGCCTGCAGCTGCGGAGATGAGGGAGACGGTGCCGTCCGAGTCGAAGTCGACCTTCACGCTGTGGACGACGGAGGTGCTCAGCGACACCCCGGTGATCGAGGTGGCGTTGCGTGGGGCGACGAACGACGCGCGCGCAACGGGCCGGAACGTGGCGGCCAGCGCCGCGGACAGGACGTTGGCGGTCTGGGCGCCGCTCGCGCGGGTGGCGCCGCCGTCCCACTCCATCCACCAACCGCCCTGCCAGTTGATTCTGCGGTAGCGGATGGGCCCGTTGTTGTTGCCCTGGCTGCTGGTGTTGCCCTGCGTGTAGCCGGTTCCGAGCGTCGGTGTGATCCATGCCGGGTCGCCGCTGCTGAGGCGCCCCATGGCGAGCCAGTTGCCGTTGCTGGACTGGTCGATGCGGATCACGTCACCGACGAGCGGCAGCGTGTACGTCTCCATCCGGCGTGCGGTGATCCCGTCGGCGGTGACGACGGTGCCGTCGCCGTTGACGGTCTGGACGGTGGCGAGCCGCCAGTCCGCACCCCGCACACTTGTCGCGGTCGAGCCGGCGGACACGGCCTGCTGCTGGAGGGCGTCGGCGAGCTGACGGACTGGCCCGAAGTTGGACTTCACGAGTCCTCCTTCGCCGCGATCGTCGTGATCGGGAAGTCGCCGCCGGTGTCCAGCGGCACGGAGAAGGACTGCACTTGGTGGAGTTCGCGGGTGCCGTCGGGATGGATGACGCGGATGACGTCGCCCGGTTCCAGTGCAGGGTTCGGGAGCGACGAAAAATCTCCTGAAGCGTTCGGTGCCTTCCCGGCTGCCAGCTTCAGAGCCGCTGCCTGGGCGCAGGCGTTGACCGTGGTGAGCGTGCTGGAGCTGTAGAAGTCCGGACGGCGTCCGTAGGGGCCGCCCCAGTACGTCGGGGAGTTCGGATCGGCGTCGACAGCGAGGTAGGAGACCGGGGGAACGTTCTCCTCCGTGTTCTCACCGCGCGCCAGCCAGCCGTTGCGGACCCCGTCGCTGCTCATGGCCCTGCTGCCCGAGACGTACACGCCCCGTTCCCCCGCGGCGACCTCCCAGACTGCGGGCGTCGTCTCAGGATCGGGCAGTGTGGCGATGACGAACACGCCGTCGGCGTTGGTGTAGCACTCGGCACCCGCCGCGGCGACGATCTCCTGAACGCCAGCCCATGGATCGGCTTCGACGTCGAACGTCCTAGCCCCGATGGGCGCGTCGACGATCGTCGAGATGACGTCGGCATCCGGGAGGCTGCGCTGGATGAGGGCGGTGGCGGCACCGACGACAGTCCCGGTGGCCTTGTACGGCTCGGTGAGTTTGTCGTCGGCGACGCACGCCTCGAGGCTCTTGCCCTGGAGGGTGACGGGCCCGTCAGCGGGGTCGCCGTCGACGCTGTCCAACCGGAAGACTCCGAGCGGGACGAGCTCCTGGCTGCCGTCGCCGTAGGTGACGCCGCGGGCGATCCGTAGCCGGGCCCCGTAGGTGGCGAGTTTGTCGGCAGGCGTGCGCGGGATGAGCGACACGTCCGCCGTGGTGACGGTGCAGGTGCGGCGGATCGTCTGCCCGCGGTCGACCGGCACGGATCCGCCGGTGTGCTCGATCGTGACGACCGACCCGTCGGTCTTGAAGAGTTTCACCTCGGTGACGGGGGTGTGCGATTCGCCGAGGCGCGGCAGGAACCGGACGCTGACGGGGTACACGACTCACCCCATCCTGCGGTTGAGGAGGGTGTCTTCCCAGGTGGCATACGTGGTGAGGAGGTCAGCCCACGTGTCGAATTCGGCGAGGACGTCCTGCCAGGTGCGGCCCGCGGAGCCGCTGAGCCCTGTCGTGACGGGCATGTCGGACTGCGTGAGAGGCAGTGTCCAGGCCCGCCAGGGTTCCATGGCGGTGCCGCCAACGCGGGTCTCGGAGGCTTGGGCGACGCTGACGTACATGTCGTCGACGCCCATGCCGGGCACGGCCTGCCACAGCAGCACGTTCCCGGAGTCCAGTAGCCAGTGGAGGGCTTTGCGTTCATCGTCGGTGCGCGTCCACAAGGCGAGGTCACCTTCAAGTCCGCCGCGGATGTCGCTCAAAGTCACCGCGTTGCGTCGGCCCTTGACTCGATAGGCCGCCTGCTCGACGGGCCGTTGCCAGTCGGGCGGCTCCGAGATCATGAGGCGGATGTTGCGCTGCGGATTCCCTGGATCTTTCAACCAGGCGAGGTTGGGGTCTCCGGCTGTGATCGTGACGTTCTCCGAGGCGCGGGTTCCGGGCGTGGTGGCCCCGTCCGGCCACAGCTCGATGCGGTACAGCACGGGTACGCCGAGGGGCGCCTCATAGTCCTCGATGATCATCAGGTCGGAGGTGATGCGAGTCCGGTCAAGAAGCCCCAGAGGCCCGCGCACCAGAGTGCGGATACCGTCGAGCCCCTCTCGGTAGACGCTGATCGACTGCCCGACAGCGAGCTCCCGCAAAGTCAACGTGATGCTCGCGGACTCGTCGACCACCGTGACAGCGGTGAGCGGCACAGCCGCCCACAGGGCCGCCATGTCGACGTACATCGCCGAACTGGTGGCGCCCGCCGTGAGGGTGAGCTCGATCGCCCCCTGCGTCGCGGTGGCGGGCACGCTGGCGTCCGTCGCCATCGCATACCAGCTGGCATCCGGGAAGCTGTAGCTGGTACCGCCGGTGGTGCCCAGGTCGACGTCTGCCGCCGAGTACCAGCGGACCTTCACGTTCACGGTCCACGAACCCGCACCGAGAGTGGCGAGGATCTGCGCCCGGTAGCTGGACCCCACGCCGCCAGGAGCGGCGAATTTCGCCGAGCGGACCACGCTGGCCGTGGCCGTCGCAGAGGTCACCGACAGGGAGTACGAGCCGTCGTAGGCGGTCTGCCCCCACGGTGTGGAGCGGCTGATGGCCGCCACCCCCGAGGGGCGTGTCCAGCCGGCGACGCCCTGCTCGAAGCTGCCGTCGGCATACGGGAGGACCGTCCCGGCCTGCACGATGGGTGCGACAGTGACGACCGCCCCCTCGATCCGCAGCACCTGACCGGCAGATGCCCCGTTGACCCCGGCGGCGATACCGCACGTCGCCGCATTCGACGGGGCGATCGCGGAGGCGCGCTGCCGGTACCAGCCCGACCCAGGCGTCGGCGAGACGAGGGTGGAGCGGATGGCGTTGATCTGGTTGCCGTTGGCGTCGTAGTACCGGAGTTCAATCCAGCAGTCGGCCAGCAGCGTCGGCGGGTTGAGGTAGGCGTAGGCCAGGTAGTCGGTGCCCGGCGTGACCGTGGGCCGGTCGGTGGAGACCGCGGCGGCGTTGCCCGCACCGGTCGCGGTGACCGCGATGGTGTGGCCGCCGGCCAGGTAGTTGTCGACCGCCCACAGCACGGGAGGTACCTGCCGGGTGACGGAGGCGTTGACCTCGGCCGTCCACCCTGAGGCGTCGATCTCGGCGGACTCCGTGCCGAAGGCGAAAAGGTTGCCGGTCGTGCGGATCGGCAAGCCGAGGTAGACGTTCTCCCAGTACTGGTTGACGAGCCCTGCAGCTGGAGTCGACGACAGCAGTACCTGCGCCTGCGTCGCCCCCGCCGGCGCCATTCCGGCAACGCCGACACGGTGCCAGCCGCTGGATGCTGCCAGCGTGACCAGGGACCAGGTCACCGAGATTTCGGTGCTGGTCGCCGACAGCCACCGGATGCCGATGCGTTCGGGAACGACCCCGGCCGCGTCAGCGAACGTCTGGTACGTCGTCCCGGCGGCGACGGGGTAGGAGGAGATGGTGCGGGCCTGCATCTCCCCCGCTGTCACGCTCTTGACGACGAGGCAGCCGTCCCCGTTTCTCCCTCCCGTGCCCTTGGCCAGCGTCGCATTGAGCTTGGTTGTCCAGCCGCTGGTGTTCGGGTCCACCGATTCGGTGGTCGCGGACAGGAGATTCCCGGGGATCGGCATGTCTCACCTCCTGCCTGCGGTCAGCGTGGTCGTGAGGTCCGTCATCGTCTGCTGGACTTCGCCGCGGACGTGCCCGAGGAATGCTCCGGAATCGAGGTACAGGTCGCCCTCGAACTGGCCGCCGCCCCCTCCAGACGGCGACATCGCCAGCCGGGTCAGAGCGCTGGCCTGCGTGGAGGTGAACACCGGCTCGGGGCGGCCGGTGCCGTTGTAGGCCAGGTTCAACCCGGGCTCGAGGTAGCCGCCCTGGTCGTACCAGTGCGGGCTGCGCGACTGCCATTTCGAGTAGGCCCGTGCAGGGCTGCCGTAGTCGGGGCGGCCCTTGATGTACCCGAGCCCCCACCTGATCTGCGTCTTGTAGTTGGTGAGGTAGTCGGCGCCCGCGGACCTCATCTTCGATGCTGGTAGCGATTGCGGGATGCCGTAGGCCCCTGAGCTGCGGTTGAGAGCATCCCAGCGCCAGCCGGATTCGCCGTTCCACAGCTTCTTGAGGGGCCCGAATTGGTTCGGGCCCCAGCCGTAGCGGTGCAGGATCGACTTGGCGTACTGCTGTGCGGCGCCTGCTGCTGCGCCGGGGAATCCCTTGCCTCCCCCTCCGGTGAGGAACGGCATCGGGTCGACAGCCCGACCGTTGCGACGTGCTTCCAGGTGCAGGTGTGGGCCGGTCGTGTTGCCGGTCGCGCCGACCTCGCCGATCGTCGTGCCGCGATTGACGTGCCTGTGGAGCTTGGTGAGGATCGCCGACATGTGGGCGTAGAAGCTGGACAGCCCGCCGCCGTGGTCAATTTGGACGTGCTTGCCGTAGGGACCGCCGGAGGCGACTTGGGAGACGGTTCCGTCGCTGACCGCCCTAATCGGGGTGCCGGTTGCGGCGGGGAAGTCAAGGCCGGTGTGGTGCCCGGAGGACCACATGCTGCCGCGGACACCGAAGCGGGTGCCGTACTTGGCGTTGACGGGCTTGAGCCACTCGCCCCCGCCGCCACCGGCGAACATGCTGGCGGCGGCTTCGACGATTTTGTCTTTGAGGCCGCCCACCATTTTGATCGGGAACTTGGCGAGGGCCTTGCCCATCGGTGCCGTACCGACACCCTTGGTGACCTTGCTCAAGATGGGCTTGACCAGCTCGCCCCAGATCTTGGAGGGGTGGACGAGCAGGTCCGCGCCGGTCTTCGCCCAGTCGATGCCCTTGCCGACGACGTCGCCGACCGTGTCCTTCGTCCAGTCCCAGGCGTCGCCGATCGGCCCGAGGAAGCCGCCCCTGGCCATCAGCTTCGTGCCCGCGGCGGCGTGCAGGGCCTGTGCCCGGTTGCGGTACCGCGGATCGGTCGGGATCACGAACTCGGGGTACTGGCTGCGGCCTTCGCCGACGATCGCGGTGGGCCGGTTCACCTTCATCGGTGCGGCCGGAGCAAACCCGTCTCCGACGGTGCCACCTGCAGCGAGGAGCTTGGGCGCGTCGGGGAGCTTGCCTAGGCCGACGAACTTGGCGACCTTGTCCCAGACGGCCTTGATGCCCTTGGTGTAGACCCACTCGATCACGAAGTTGACGGGCCCGGCCGTGGCCTTCCTGATCTTTGCGAAAGCGGTTTTGATCGCCTTCTGGGCCGTCCCGAAGGCGTCGCCGACGAGGCGGACCGCAGACTTGATCCGGTCGAAGGCAGGTTTCAGGCCCTTGCTGTACAGCCACGACGCCCGATCGGCGATCCACCCGAACGTCGGCCTGATGGCCGACCGGTACAACCACATCGCCACCGCGCCGATGCCACGCAGAGCAGGCCGCAGAGCCTTCTCGTACAGCCACCTCCCCACACCGCCGACAAACCGGAACGCCGCGGCGATGCCGTCGATCGCAGGCTTCAGAGCCACCCGGTACAGCCAGCGGCCCGCCGCACCGATCCCATGGAACGCAGGCTTGACCGCCTTCTCGTACAGCCACCGCGCAAGAGCGCCGATGGCCCGGAACGTCGGGCCCAGAGCCGTCCGCCACAGCCAGAGCCCGACGGCCGCCGCCAGCCGGAATGCGATCACCACAGGAGCGACCAGTACGACGACGATGACCAGGGCGAGGATGCGTGCAGCGAGAGCGATCCCGTTGAATGCAGGCTTGATCACAACCCGCCACAGCCACATCACCCAATGGCCCACCGTCTGCACGGCGACCGTCACACCTGCCCTGATCCGGCCGAAGTTCCTGACGAAGGTGACCGCAAAGAAGATCACCCACCCCAGCGGCCCCGCACCCAAGAGGACCCACAGGTGCTGGCGCACCCACTGGAAGGCGATACCGAGCAGCCGAACCCCCGTCTTGATCTTTTCAAAGACGGGCTTCAGCGCGACGTTCCACAACCACAAAGCGCCGATCTTGAGGGCGGTCCACGTTGCGTTCACCGCTGTGCGGAACCAGGTGAAATGCTGGTAGGCATAGATCACGGCGGCGACAAGCGCGACGATCCCGAGGATGATCAGCGATATCGGGTTCGCCGACACGACCGCGTTGAACAGGAACATCGCGAGCGTCCACAGGCGCGTCGCGACGTAGGCGAGGTACATGCCCTGGATCAGCCACGGCAGGGTCGTAGCGATGGAAGCCAGCCCGCGAGCCAGTGCACCGAGGATCTGAAGAATCGGACCCGAGAGCGGAGCTAGAGCCTTCGACACCTGGTAGAAGGCAGAGCTGATGTCGCCCAGCGAGCGCGCCATGATCGGGCCCTGCTCAGCCGTATAGGCGAGGAACCGCTCGAACGCAGGGCTGCCCTTCAGGTTGGCGCCCCAGTTCGCGAAGCGGCCGGTGATGGCCTGCATCCGCGTCGAGATGGAATCCATGTGCGGCAGGAAGGCCTGGACGATGCCGCCCATGCCCTTGAACAGGTTCGCCATGGCGACGGACAGCCCGATGATCGCGGGCTTCACAGCCCCGGCGAGATCGGTCTTGAACTCTTTCCAGCCCTCCGACTTGAAGCCGCGGCTGGCGCGGTCCTGGAGCTCTCCGATCGCGTCGGCGGCGGCTTTCACGAACGGCGTCAAGCCCGGCAGGCTGCTCTTCAGCCCGTTGAGGGCACGTGTGAAGATCGGCATGACGGCGGGCTGGAGACTCTTCGACCAGTCGCCGAACGCCCCCTTCAACGCGACGAACGCATCGAAGGTCTGCCGCGCCGACGGGGTCAGCTTGTTCAGCGCTTCCTGGTATTTGGCCTGCGCGACGGCAGCCTGATCGACGCCCCCGGCCGCCTGCTGCGACGCGGAGGCAATCTGACGCTGAGCGCTGGCGATCGAATCCGCCGCCGACGTATGCGCCTCAGCCAGCGCCCCCTGAGCACGCCCGACCGACCGCGCACCGTCGCCCTGAACCTTCGACGAATTGCGCTGCGCCTCGGCAAGCCTCCCCTGAGCAGCCGCAATAGCGTCCGCACTGTCCTCCTGTGCGCGCGCCGCACTACGCTGCGACTCCGCGACCTTCCCCTGCGCCGCCGCAATCTCAAGAGCGTTGGTCTGCTGCTGGCGGGCCGCCTCCCGCTGAGCCTTCGCCAGATCGGCGGTCTGCTCGCGCACCTGCCGCTGAGCCAAAGCCACCCGCTCCTGCGCGGACTTGACCGTGTCAGAGCCCTCAACACCAGCTTTGTCGGCGGCCTTCTTCTCCGCCGCGGTGCGCTTCGTGTCCAGCCGCTGCTCTTTGAGCCGCTGCACCGCCTGGTCGTAGGCCAGTTGCGCCTGCGCCACCTGAAGCGCTGTAGCTTTCGAGCCGCTCGCGCGCACGGCGTTGAGGCGCGCCTGGGCATCCTGCACTCCCAGCGCCGCGTCCCGCTCCGACAGCTGCGCATCCGCAAGACGGTTGGAGAGGTCCTCCAGCTCCACTGCCGCGTCCCGGCGTGCCTGTGTCAGATCGAGCTGCGCCTGCCGGGAAGTGCGCTGTGCATCGGCCAGGGACTGCTCCGCTGCTGCGACCCTCTCGGCTGCGGCCCGCTGCTGATCGGCGGCCTGCCGAATCGCGGCTGCCAGACTCTGACGGGCCTGCTTGACCTGCTGGGCCGCATCCCGCTGGCGGTCCGCAGCCTGCTCCACCGCTTCGGCAACACCTAGCTCGGCCTGCTTGACCTGCTGGGAGGCCTGCCGGTTCGCTTCCGCCGAATTACGCACCGCGTCCGCGACGCCCTGCTCGGCCTGCCCGATCTGCCGGGCCGCATTGCGGTGCGCAGTCGCCAGAGACTGCTGGGCGCCAGCCAGTTGCAGCGCCTTTCCGGCGCCTTGGCCGTTGGCCTGGCCGCCCTTGATGGCCGCGGTCGCCGCTGCCTCCTGGGCGGCCTTCTGCGCCTGCACGGCTTTGGCGATGCCGACGAACGCGGGGATCGCGACGGCTGCGAGCGCGCCAACGCCAGCCCCGGCGGCAACAGCCGCCGAGGTGATAGCGCCGATCCCCGCAGCGATGATCGGAAGGGCAGGGATGACCGCCACAGCACCGAGCGCCACAGTCAGCTGCAACAGAGCGGCAGTCGCCTGAGCTGTACTGACGTCGGTCCGGATGTTGATGCGCTTGCCGTCGAGCGCGGCGATCTGCGCACGCACCAGAGCAAGTTGCGCGGAGGCGGCACCAGTGTCGATACGTACAGCGACGTCCGCATCCGATGCCGCCAGCGCCTGCAGGCGTGCCTGGATAGCCTCGACGCGGGCCATCGCCGTGGCGACGTCCATGTCGACGCCGATCCGCACATCCCGCAGCGCCGTCAGCTGGGCGCGCAGTCGGGCGACCTCGACTTCGGCGGGCGTGGTGTCCGCACCGATGTTGATGTTGGGGAGGCTGGCCTCCGCCTGCTGCACGGCCGCCCGCAGCCGCTGCCCGAACGTTCCGTCGGTCTCCACCCGGATGTGGGCGGGATGCGCGGTGACCGCGTCGATCTGCTCCCGCAGGAGCCGCAGTTGAGCGATAGCTGCTGCCGTGTCGGCGCGAACAGTGACATTCGGGTGGGCTGCACCGATCCGGCGCAGCCGCTCCTCAATGTCGGCGACCTCCGCGCGGGCACGCTCGGCATCTATGTCGATGCCGATCGTTTTGCCCGACAGCGTTTCCAGGCGGGCCCGCAACCGGGCCAGGTCCGCATCAACCCCGGTGTCGGACAGCCGCACATCCAGCTTGGGCATGCTGCGGAAGGCCGCCTCCAGGCGGGCCTTCAGCGACCGGGCGAACGCGCCGCCCGTGTCACTGCCCTGCCTGGTGGCGGCCGGCTTAGCCGCCTTCGCGCCGTTGTTGATGCCCTGCGTGACCGCCGGCGCAATGTGCTGGGCGATCTGCCGACCGATGATCCGGCCAACCTCGTCGCCCACCTGCGACGCCGGAGGAACCAGTGCCGCCTGCAACCTGGCGCGGATCCCCTGGGTGTTTGGTACGACATCGACCTCGACGGAGCCGACACTGATCGCCACGAGGGGCCTCCCCTCGCAGCGCTATGCGGCGCCCCCGTTGATGAGCTGGAAGAGACGCTCAGCAGCCTGACCGGAGATCTTCGGCTTCGGTTTACGCGGCTTGGCGCCCGGCCGAGCCGTCGGCTCCGGTTGATCAGGGCGGTCGCTCTTCTTCTCCGTGTTGGCGCAGATCGTCACGTACTCCAGGCGCCGGACAGCATCCAGCACCGACGCGGCGAGCTGTTCCAACTGGCTCCAGCGGCCCTTCTCCGGCTCGCCTTTCTCCGCCTGCTCGGTGAGCTCCTCATCCGAGAGCAGGTTGCGCATGGCGGTCATCGTCGACGACTCAGGTGGCAGATGCTGGATCAAGATCCGCAGCTGCCGCCACGTCATCCTTCCCCTGTGCACATCAAGGACGTCTCGCTGGTAGTAGCGCCACAGGTCGGCCTCTACCGCCTCCGCGTGCGCCTTGAGGACCTGTTGGGTCCACGCGATTTTCCCTGGCTCTCCGGCGCCTGCTCGCTGGCCTCACCGATGAACTCGCCGAACTCCTCGTTCGTGGGGTCGAGTTCCTCGTACAGGCCGAAGTCGTCCGGGTGAATTACGAGTTCGGCGAAAGCGTCGATCTGCCCGGAGTGCAGCAGCCGGTTCCATGACTGGCGCCACACACCGGGCGGCAGGATCTGCACCTGCTCGCCGACCAGCTCGGCGGTGACGTAACGGCCTTCGGCCTCATCCTCCTGCGCCCCAGCAGCGTTGTCGTCGTCCTCGTCGAAGGCCTCTTCGGTCTCGACGTCCGGGGCGACGACGGCTGTCTTGTGGGGCGCCCGGGTGACGGTCTTCTTGCGGGCGGCGGGCTTCGTGCGGGTAGTTGCGGTCCTGGCGTTGGCAGCCATGGCGCGGGTCTCCTTCATCTATGGCGCGGTTCTGGGAGTAGAGGTGGGCGGGCCAGGCTCCGCGCCAACGCGCCTAGCCCGCCCACCAGTCAGCGCGGCTCAGGAGCCGGTGTAGTCGGGTGTCGCCGGGACCTTGTCGCTGTGGTAGACCGTGTTGCCGCTCGCGTCTGGGTAGGCGGTGATCGTCACTTCGTAGGCACTCATTTCGTCCTGCTTGAACGTGACGTCGCTGCGGTCGCTCACTTCGCCCTGGGGGACGTAGAAGCCGCGGGCCGAGTCGCCGTCCATGACGAGGAACCACCAGGCGCGGCGGTCGGGCACGGGCGACGCTGTCTCCGCGAAGCTCGTGAGGCCGCCGACCGGCTCGAGTTCGGCAGCCGGAAGCCGGTACATGATCGACGTGACGGCGACGCGGGCGGTCTCCCACAGGGTGACCTTGAACGTCCGCACCGACTTCGTGATCTGGGTGCGGAACGGGCTTGTCAGACCCCAGGGCGTAAATTCCTGGCTGTCCTCATCGAAGCCGTAGGTCAGACCGTCATCGCTGATCGCGCCGAGCGGCTCCCACGGGGCGACCGGCTGGATCAGCGGCGACGCAGGCGCAGAAGTGCCCGTATCGCCCACCCATCCGCCGCCATTCGCTCCGATGACGGTGAGGTCCGCTGCGCGGGTGATGTTGACCATCAGTTGTCTCCAGACATGTGTGAAGCCCGCGCACGGGCGGGATCAAGGGAAGCGGCGCGGACCTAGAACCGGTCGTCAGGAGACCGGGCGGCTGTACATCTGGTAGGTGCCGCCGACGCGGCGGAGGGCGGTGTTCTCATACGGTCTTGCGGCCGGGGGCGGGTTCGATTGGATCCGCCCGAAGACCGCGGACTCGGTTGCCGATCCGGCCAGTTCGGTCATGAGCCAGCCGCGGATCGTCGCCGACAAGGCGATCGCCTCGCCGCGGGTGGCCGCGTACACGTCGATGTCAACGAAGGCCCGGTCGAGACGGAACCCATCATCGCCACCAGCCGGCACGCGCTGCACCTGCACGGTCGGCAGCTCATTGAGGAGGTTGTTGTCGGTCTCGTCGCGCACCACCGCCTCATCACCAAACTTCGCCTGCAGCCACTGAATGACCTCAAGCTCGACATCGACAGATCCGACGGCGGCGGCCATCAGCGGCCACCTGCCTGAGCGGCGCGGAGCAGGACGTGGTGGGCGTGAACCTTCTCGGTGCCGTACTCCACGAACCGCGCGTAGTAGGAGCTGTTGGTGACCGTGGCAGTCGCGCGGTCACGGTTGCGGCCTCCTCGCCGCGTGCTGGTCACGTGGAAGCTGGACTTGTAGTGCCCAGGGTGCGGATCTCCCGCCCCACCAACAGGGGCGATCGACTCAGCTGTGGACTTAATGAGCTCAGCCCGCCGCACCATCTCCGCGCGCACCATTTCTGAGCGCAGCAGCTGACCGACGCCCTTGGTGGACATCTTGAACCGTGCCGCCATGGGACCTCCGCTCGTCTAGCCGGTCACTCGGTCCGCGGCGAACTGCACGGGGCCGCGAGTTCCGGTGAAGACACTCCGCCCCCAGTCGCCGGGCTCGCCGGTGATATCGCATTTCACGCCGCGTACCTTCGCCTGGTCCGTGGTGCGCAGCGGAAGCGAGGCGTGGTTCTTCTGGCCGGGCGGCGCATACACGGTCCAGCCGACGATGACGGTGTCCCGGGCCTGCTGCTGGTCACCGCCCACCTGCGGCGTCTCCGCTCGTGGCGTCACGGCGCAGCCTTCGAGGTCGAACGACTGGTCAGGGCCCGGCAGTGGCTGCCCGCGAGGGTCCCGACCCGGCGAGGGCCCGGTACGGAGGATCCGCACCACCTCTCCGAACGGGTACGGCATCAGCCATACCCCCAGCCCGGCTCGTACTCGTCGAGGAAACCGGCGTC
The DNA here is from genome assembly GCF_056433985.1 of Streptomyces sp. NPDC044106. Taxonomy (NCBI): domain Bacteria; kingdom Bacillati; phylum Actinomycetota; class Actinomycetes; order Kitasatosporales; family Streptomycetaceae; genus Streptomyces; species Streptomyces sp. NPDC044106. Next base: position 51,105 of record NZ_JBWKFZ010000028.1, on the reverse strand, counting down.
GTCGATCGGCCACGTCGGTGACGGATCAGCCGTCTCCGGAGTCGGATCGACCGTGAAGGCTCCGCCCCGACCGGCCAGCGACTTGAGCGCCGACTTGTCGGCCTTCGTCAGATACAGGCCGCCCGAACCGGACGGACGCTGCACCGACATTGGGCCGATCGTCTCGTAAGACACCTGCTGCGGATTCACATACGCCCGGCCCGCTACCGACAGGACGACGGCTTCGGCGCCCTCCGGGAGGGGCTTCACCACCGTCTGGCACAGATTGACGGCCTGCCGGATCAGCAGAGCCGCCCGGTCCCCGAGGATCTCGTCCAATCCCAGATACAGGCCGAGGTCTTCCGCTGTCGGGATCACGAATGCCACAGCAGCCTCCTAGGGCAGGGCTTCCACGGCTCCGCACCAGGCGGCAAGGTCAGCAGTCGGATTGAGTTCGGCAGAGCGGGCCTTGGCGCGCTTCCCGGCGAGCCTGTACTCGGCGGCCGTCGCGAGCTTCCGCAAGACCGCTTCGTAGCCGTCGATGTCGGCCCGGTCCACGAAGATCCCGGCCTCGCCGAGGGACTCCGTGAGTCCAGGCGTCGGGTGGGCAACAACGGGAATGCCGCTCGCCATCGCCTCGCATCCAACGCGTCCCCACGACTCGTAGGAGGACGGCATGAGCAGCACGCGAGTGCGGCCGTACACCTTCTCCCGCATGTCCTGGCCGTCGACGTGCTCGACGATCTCCACGTTGGGCAGGTCCGGGAGGAGCTGCTCGCCGTAGGCGCCGCGCACCGCGAGGAACTGCTGATCCGGCATCCGGCGGGCCAGCGCGTCGAGCACCTTGCCACCCTTCTCCGGGTTGCAGTTGATGAGCGTGACGGCCTTGCCAGGCTTCGTCGCGTACTCGCCGGCGAACACCGGCGGACGCACGATCAGGCTGGATTCGGGGCGGATCGACTTCGGGTACTCGGCGAAGAACATCTCCGCCTCCCGCTCCATCCACCGGCTGTTGTAGACCGCCAGCGCAGTTCCGCCCGCGGCGGCGTCCCGGAAGGTGGGCCTGTGCGTGTTGTGGCAGACCACGATCATCGGCTTTCCGTACCCGCGGGCCATCGACGCCGTCGGCGGAACCGTCTCCAGATGCGCGAGCAGCACATCCGCCCGACGCACGGCGGTCGGGAAGTCCAACCGGGACTCCAGGGGGATGACCTTGATGCCGCGGTACTCGTACTCCTTGTGGGCGCTGCCGTAGCGGGACAGCCACACCGACACGTCGTGCCCGCGCTCCACCAGGGAACGCAGCATCGACACGAGCATGTGCTCAGCGCCCGCATTGTGCTCCGGTGGAAACGCGTGCACGCGAGCCACGATCTTCACCGGCTTGGCCGTCCCGCCCGGCGCGGAAGCCGGGACGGCTGCCATCACGACCCCGAAGGAGTGCCGGTGTACTTCACGAAGGCGTCCGCGTCGCCCTGCACATAGCCGTAGTAGGCCTCAGCGAGCAGCAGCACCAAGTTCTCCTGGAACGCCGAGTGCACGCCACCCTCCTCGTCGACGTAAGTCGCCTCCTTGGAGATCCGCACCGTGATGTCCATGCCCACGCCATACGCCGCCTGCGACCAGTCGCCGCCGATCGCGCGCAGGCCAGTGTCCGTCGACGCGGACTGGCGGCGCTGCTTGCCCGACACGCTTCGCGAATACGCCAGGGGCTGGCCGATCAGCGTGCCCGCCGATGCCATGTCCGTTCCTGGGGTCTGGGTGTCCACCAGGATGGGGCGGCCCGTGGTGTCCGTCGCCAGGAGGAGCTCCGGCTTCAGCCGGTAGTCGGCGACCGTACCGGTGTAGTCCCAGTCCTCGTCGATGACTTCCTTCATGCCGGTCACCAGGTCACGCCAGATGCCGCCGACGCCCTGCACGGCCGTGCCGAGAACGACGGCGTTGCTGGTCATCGCCAGGTAGTCGGCGAAGGGGCCGGTGGCGCCCTTCATGGTCTTGCCGTGGATTGCCGCGTGGTCGAAAGCCCGCGCGAACGCCGTCGGAAGATCCGTCTGCAGCTGCGTCCACAGACCGCCCGAATTGGTCATGACGACCTCTTCGGCGACCGGGATCAGAACGGCCAGCTTCTTCGCCGTCATCTGCTTCACACCGACCGACGAGGTCGACAGGGGCTTCTTCGCCGCCTGCCCAACCCAGTCCGCAGTCGGCACGTCCATCGGGATCGGAACCGACGTGGTGGCATCGATGGCCAGCGGCGCACGCCGCGCCAGCGCCATCACCGCCGAGGACTCGACGGACTTCTCGAAGATGGGTCCGGCCAGAGTCCGCGGCAGGAGTGCATCGTTCACATCGGTGATCTTCAGGGGGGCGGTGACCGCCATGGTGTCCTTCTTTCAGCAGCTACTTGAGCTGCGGCTTCAGCCATCCGGCGAACTCGTCGCCCGGGGCAGGGGGCCTGGTCTGGTTGGCGCCGGACGCCTGAGTGCGGTCCGGTACGGGACGCCGCGGGCCCTCCTGGGGCTGGGCCTTCGCCCAGTGCGGCTTGCGCTCCAAAAGCGCCTGGAGATCCGCCTCGATGGCGGTCTCGTCGATGTCGCCATCCCCGTCGATGTACGAGTCGAGCTCGAGCGCGCCGACCGCGTCCTCGGGGTCCGTGAACGCCGGACGGTCGTCAGCCGCAGCGCCGGCGAGCGCCTGCACTCGGGCCTTCGCCAGCTTCTGCCGGGTCTTGGCGATCTGGTCGTTGGCCGCCGTCAGCTGGTCGTTGAGGCGCTCAGACTCCGACTTCTCGGAGTCCTTGATGCGCTGCAGCTCGGCGGCCTTTGGCTCCAGTTCCTTCAGGCGCTTACGAAGGTTCGCAGCCTCCGAGTTCGCCTTACGGATCTTCGCTTCGGCCTGCTTCCGGTCGAACGGCTTCTCCTCGACCTCGGTGTCCGCCTCCGGGGCGTCCTCCGTGGTTTCGGTGCCGTTCTCCTCGGTCGCCGTCTCCTCGACGGTCTCCTCGGTGCCGGCGTCGGCCTGCTGCTCGCTCGTCTCGGTCGTCTCTTCAGGCATGACGGATCGGCCCTCCAGGGGCTGTGGAAAAGGGAAAGGCCGCCACCAGGGCGACCTCGTTGAACGGAAGAGTGCGGCTGTCAGCCGTGCTCGGCTATAGCTCGCCGGAACCGGCGAAGCTGATCGCCCGGATAGGGGGCCGCGTACTCGCGGTACAGCCGGTCCCACTCCTGGGCATGAGAGGAAAGTTCAAAGCGCTGGCCACGGAAGACGGGGATGACGCCACAGTTGCATCCGTCATGGGCGCGGAAGCCAGCCGTGTCCTGCTTGTAGACCATTCCGCGGCTGGCAAGCATCCGGCAAAACGCGCAGGCACCCAGGGCTGCCGCGCGGGCGTAGCCGACGGCCATCCGGTCCTGCCGGACGGCACCCTGGACCGTGCCGCGGCCCTGATCGGTCACCAGCTTCTGTACGACCCCCTCAGCCTTCTTCTCGGCAGCATCCAGGCGCACATTCAGCGGCTGCAGTTGAGCGTCGGTTGTCGCCGGGTCGCCAGGGTCACGGGGCCACAGGTCTTTCGTCGCCCACCGCAGACTGCTGTCAACCTTGTCGTCCGGCGGCGGGTCCAGCAGCGGAACCGTGAACCGGCCCGTCACCTTCGCGGCCACCCGCTCCGCGTCGTAGAAGTCGGCTGCTGCCGTGGCTGAAGCGTTGCCGTACTGCGCCACCAGGGCGCGTACCGCCTCGATCCAGTCCGGCACCGTGCCGGTCAGGTCTCGCGGGCGGATGAGGCGCCGCAAAGTGCGCATGTCCCGAAGCAGGAACCGCGTCAGGCCGCGTTGCGCCCGCCGCTGCCGACTCGCGCCTGCACCGTCATCCGAGACCAGCGTCGCCATCGACGACCTCCGGAGACGGAGTCTCATCGTCAGCAGTACCTAGAGCGGCCAGGCGGTCGAGCATCGACCGGCCGTCAGTCCGCCGCCGATCCGCACGAACCCGCTGCCGCTGTCCCTCCGACAAGCCGGCCATCTCCAACGTCACGTCAGAGTCCGCGGGGAGGATCCCGGCCTGAACCAGCTTTACCGTGGCATCCGCCTGAGCGGCCACCGTCGGCGTCGCCGGATTCCGCCACACCGTCTCGATCCGACGCGCCGTGTCCGGCGGCTCCCCGTCCCGCACCCACAGGGCAAGCCGCATCGCCTGCTGCCACGCCGCACCGAACCGGCGGATCCGCCGCTCCGAGCGCTTGACGAGCTTCGCCTCAGTCGACCGGATGGCGTCCGCGGAGGCAGGGTTGTCTGTCGTGTAGCCGAGCATGTGCGGCGGCAGCCCGAACTGCGCGGACATGATCCGCGCATACAGGTCAATGATCTTCGTCATGCCGGTCGGGTCATGCGCAGCGAACTGACCGACCGCCGGTACCTGACCGTCCTCGTCCCGCTCCAGAGCGAGCACGCGGCCGATGTACGTCTCCCAGGCCGACTTCGCCGTACCGTCTGCGTCCTGGAAAGCCGACTCGGAGGCGCCGAGGATGTAGCGCTGCGGAGCCCCGAAGAACTCCGCGGCGACCTCCATACCCATCAGACGCCGACACGCCGCATCCGTGATCGACATGACCTCGGGAGTGATCTCCGACTTGCCGACCCGGTCCGCCGTGCGCTGCCGATTCGCCATCCGCACCACCGGCACCACACCGAGATTGTGCATGTCCCGGTCAACGACCTCCCAGCCACCCGACTCCGACGGCAGACACATCACCGTCTGTTCCGGCAGATAGAGGACCAGCATCCGCTCCTCGGGACCCGACTCTATGAAGGTGTCGGCCGCGCACTCGCGCAGCGCCGCCGTACCCATCCGAAGACGGGCATCCCACATCAGCGTCATATCCAACGGCGACTCAGCCGAGATCAACGGCGGGCAGTCATCCGTCCCGCAATCCCCAGAGCCGACCGCCAGATACTCGCGGCCGTACACCAGCGAATCCAGGTGCGCGAGACTCGACTCATCGAACAGGTCGTTCGCCTCGGCGATCTCCGACAGCTCCGAAGAGTCGGCGCCGTCAGCCCAGCGGAACGCCTCCAGGTCGAGGCGCTCCTCCAGCGATTCGACACCGACACGCGGCCAGCCGATCACGGTATGCAGGCCCTTCAACTGCGGCGGAATACTGATGCCGAGGTCACGGACCAACTGCTCACCGTTGAAGTACGCGTCCCGCAGCTTCAGCGCCCACCGGTCGCGCAGCATGTCCGCCCGCAACATGTTGATCAACGCGAGTTCGTCATCCGACAAATACACCAGCGGAAGATCGGGAATCGAGACGGTCACCGCAGCACCACCACCCGTCCCTTGCCCCGCGACTTGGGCCGCTTCCCGTACTGCTTGCTGTTGAGGAGCCGCCTGCGCAGCATGCGGGCGCCGATCATGCACACCGCGAGGTCGATCTTCCGTGCGGACTCGCGGTGTTCCTTGCCGATCGTGATCCCCCACGCATTCGTGCGCCGACGCGCGTTCGCCACGTGGGTGCGCATCATCTTGTGACCGTCGTGAGTGAGACGCCGCTCAAGGATGTCCTCGCCCGTGCGCTTCACCGCGTCCGTGAACTCTTCCTGGTGGCGCGGAGCGCCCATGTCCCAGCGGACCGCGTGCTGCTTCGGTCCGGCCGTGACGGCGTGCAGGATCAGCTTCGTGCCGTGCGACTGCCCCCACTTGTCCAGGTAGGGATCCCAGTAGCGCTCGCCGTCGTCATCCTTGCCGGAGCCCGGGTCACAGAAGAACGCCAACACCTTGTACGCATTGAAGGCCCGCTCCACGACGCCATCTACCTCATCGCGCGGCACCGTCCATGGGATATCTGGGTCCCAGTTCGCCGGCCGCTGCCACACGCCGAACGTGATGACGTGGCCGTCCGACATCCGGCAACCAGCGAGCGCCGTGGCGTCGTCGGACTTGGAGCCGTCGAAGAACAGCACGAGCTCTTCGCCATCCAGCACTTCGAGAGCATCGGCCTTGCAGGCGTCCCACTCGTAGGGCGCCATCCAGGCGTCCTCAGCGGCAACGATCTGGTTGTACCAGAAGCGCCGGGACCTGCTCGGCGGGTTACGGACGTCGCTGATCGACTGGACGATCCTGTCCACGTTCAGCCAGGTCGCGTCGCCGCGGATCGACCGAATGACCGCTGGAGCGTCATCGATCGTCAGCGGAGCCCGCGCCGGCGCCTCGATCGAGTCGTACAGCAGCCCCGAGTCCATGACCCGGCCCGCGTCGGCAGCCTCCCAGGCATCCCGGTCCTGCTCCGCCACAGAGTCTTGGCCAGGCTCGTAGGCGTTCGTGATCCGTAGCGTGCGGGCAGCGCCATCTGCCGACTTGGTGGCGTTGCGCTCGATCACGGCGGCCATGTCGTGGCCCGAGTTCGACGAGTCCCAGTGGTGGGTCTCGTTCAGCAGCACGAAGGTCGCCCGCGCACCTTCCAGCGTCGCCGGCGACGACGTCACGGCCTGGATCAGACGGGAGTCCCCCAGGGCGTTGACGGTCTCCTTGCCGACCTGGATGCGGTAGTGCTCCTTCGCCTCCGCCGTGAACAGCGAAGGGAAGAGTCGCATCGTGTTCTTCGTCTGCTCGAGGCTGACAGCCGCCGTCTGAACCCAGGCTTCCGGGCTGTCCGTTGCGATTGGCGTGCCGTCAGGAGCCCAGTCTGCGAAACGGGACGGGCCGAGCGCCTCGACCGCGCACAGGCATGCACCGGTCGGGTCTTTCCCCCACCCCTTCAGTCGCTGGAGGACCCCATCGCGGTAGGCGAAGGTGCCCGATTCGTCGAGGGCGAACCACCAGAGGTAGAAGCGCGCCTGCTCGTCGGTGAAGCGCCACGGAACGCCGCGGGAATGCTGCAGCCACACACCGCACCAGCCGAGAACTTCCCAGCCCAACGTGGCCTCGGGGAGCAACCAGCTGCCGTCCGGGGTTCGCTGCCAGGTGGGGCCGATCAGCTTCGGTTCCCACTCCAGCGCAGGGCGGGGTGCTATGCCCGACAGCCGCTCCCGATACCAGGCGATGACCTCGCCGTGGCCGTCATCCTGACGCTCAACCGACCGTCTACGCGCCACGGCCCCAACGGGCCATAGCTGCCGTGCGCGCCGACGCCGACGTGTTGCCCTTCGCCGGCTGCTCCTCGTCCGGCAACTTCAGCCAACCAAGAAGACGGGCCAGGACGCCGCGGTGCTGCCGGAGCTCTTGGACGAGCGGGGAAGCCACGGGCTGCCCCATGCTGCCCGTAACGATCAGCTCTGCGTGCTCCAACTCGGCTTCGAGACGCTCAACCAGATCGATCTCCCGGCAAGCGTCCTCCAGCACGCGCAGTTCGTCTATTCGCAGGTCGTAGCCCTCGGAGATCTCCGTCCAGACCACCAGGGCCTTGGCGCCGAGACCCGCAGGGGGATCTTGCTTCGCTGTCATGGCGACCCTCCTGGGGCCTCGAACGACCCACCAGGGGCCGGAAAAATACAGGTCAAGCGCACGCTGATGGTTGGGTGCTAGACGGTCCCGATCCGCATAACCGCAGGTCAGGGGTATACCCCCAGGTCAGAGGCATGATCGGCGATCTGATCAGATCGGAGATCGTTCGGGTCACCCAGAGATCATCCGGGCGTCGAGTTGACCATGATCTAGAGATCGCCAAGGGTCCGTGGATCAACCTTGACGATCTCTAATCGATCTTCGTTCTCGATCTTCTTCGACTTCAATCATTGATCATTTCGCTGATCAATATCTCATCGAGATCAGATCACTCTCACGCGATCACCATCGCATCACCATGCAGCACTGCACATGCATTGCCTTGCCCCTGCCCACTGCCCGTGCCCTGCCCGCCTGCCCGGCAATGGGGCGGACGGTAGGGGCGGCGGCACCGCCTGCCCTACCCCTCGCGGCCGGCCTGCTCCCTGCCATCGAGGGAGTGATGGACCAGTAGCCAGCCGACCGATCCGTCGTCTTGTGGTCGACCAGGTCAGGCAGTGGTGCGGCGTGGAACGTGCTGGTCATCGTCGCTTGCCGCCTCGAAGGGCCTTTGCGTGCCGGCTTGTCCACATGCCTGTCGCAGCCTTGTGCCTCAGCGCGCAGTAACCGCGAGCTCGACTTCCGAGGTACTTCGACACGGCTCGCACACACCGGTTGTAGTCCCCACTCGTCCCCCATTTGATCTTGGCTGCGCCCTGGCCGGTCGTCCAGTAGTTCCGGAGGGTCTGCGCGTTGCCTCGCCGGCTTCGGTTTCCTCGTCCCTTGCTCGCCACGTTGGATCACTCCTCGTTTGGCGCGGGCTTCTGGTCTTCGGGGTCGGGGTCGACGCGTTGGATGCTGGCGCCTTGCCCTGAGGGGATGGCGAAGCAGATGCCGTGGCTGTCGGCGAGGACGGCCCATCCGCTTTGGAAGGTGAGGGTGAGGTCGTCGTCTTTGCGCTGATCCCTGGGGTGGACGATCAGGTATGCGGGCACGGTTCGGTCTCGCTGTCGACGCGGTACACGTCGTGTCCTTCGTCGGGTTCGAGTCCCATGATCGCGGCGAGTGTTGCGTGGCCTTGTGTCGTGGGGATGAGCTTGAGGTCGAGGGGTCGTTTGAGGAAGACGTACTTCTTGGCCGCGCTCCAGAGGATCTCGTTCATGGCGGTGTCGCGTGGGTCGGTGCCGTGGGGGACGCGAACGTAGGTCGAGAGCATGGCGGTTACCTCATTCCGGGGTGGGGTTCTTGCGGCCTCTTCCGAGTGGGCTTTGGGTTGGCGCGCTGGGCGGCGTTCCCTTCGGCACTGCTTTTCTGATCATGACAGGGGCCGCACACGCCCTGAAGATCGGCAGGCCCGTTGAGGTCCGCCTTGGCCACGATGTGATCGCAGTGCGTGGATGGTCGTGTCCCGCAGAGAACGCACGTCGGGTCACGTTCCAGGATGCGTGCACGGATCTTCGCCCAGCCGGACGGGAACCTCGCTTTGCGCCCGCTCGACTTCCAGCCTCCGCTCACGGCCGCCTCCTACCCCTCGGGGCGTTCGGTGTCGCTGCTGTCTTCGGGGGGTTCGAGGATCTGGATGCGGGCCATCAGGCGTCACCGTCGCCTGCGTCGGGGAGGGCGGCGTTCTCGATGAGGTAGTTGCCTGCTTCGACGAGCAGCTCGCCGAGGGATCGGTAGACGTCTTCGGCGTGGAGTGTTTCACCGCGAAGGGCGACGGCGAGGGTGCCGACGCGTCCTCCGATCGGTGTGGCTCCGGGTAGGCAGGTGGTGACCTCTACGGGTGCGGTGATCTCTGCAGCCATGGCGCGGGCTCCTGCAGGTCAGGTCGCGGCGATCCCCAGGCCGGGGTCGTACTCGTCGAGTTGAGATAGGGCGTGGGACAGGAGGGCTCGCAGCAGGGCCCGTTCACGCGCCCGGTCGGGGATGCCACCGGCCTGGTCGACGTAGCTGTACGTCTCGCCATCGGACCATGCATAGAGCAGTGTGACGGGCTTCTGCTTGAGCCGATCAGCGTTGGCTTCCGCTCTGGCGGCGTCCAGTCGGCACGCTTCCGGACCCCCAGGACAGCAGTCCTCGGAGTCCCGGCACGCCTTGACGAGTGATGCGATCGGTTCGGTGGCCATGGGCGCGGGCCTTTCGTGGGGTGGTTAGTGTTCGTGGAAGCGCCTGATCAGCACGCCGCTCCAGGTGCGGACGTCGGTGTTGATGCCGTCGCAGTCCTTGATCAGGCACACCGAGCGGGCCGCCTGTATGGGCTTCTTGCGCGCGCTGACCGATGCCGAGTTCGCGTTCAAGCTTGTCGATGAGGGCGTAATCCGGGGTTGGCATGGCGCGACCTCGTCACCCTATGGGCACGCCCCAAAAGGGAGTTCAATTCGCCCTAACAGGCACTAAGCGAGGCTGAATTCAGTACAATGCTTATATGGTCACATGCAGCGCAAATGAGTGCGAGAAGCAGGCCAAGCGACGAGGTTTCTGTTACGGCCACTACGCACGACTGCTTCGCTTCGGCGATCCGAATCACGAAGTCCGCAAATGGATACGTGGAACTTTCGAAGAGCGCCTCTGGGCTCAGATAGAGAAGCGCCCCACCGGGTGCTGGGAGTTCGTAGGGACGGGGCCGAGGGAAGGCCTGTACGGGAAGCTGATCGGACCGGACGGTAAACACGTACTTGCCCATCGGGCGTCGTGGGCACTGCACAACGGCTCACTGGCCGACGATGAGGCCGTCCTGCACCGTTGCGACAATCCACCGTGCATCAACCCTGATCATCTATTCCTGGGCGACCGCGCGGACAACAACCGCGACATGAAGGAGAAGGGGCGGCATTTCTGGCATACACAAACCCGCTGCCCGAACGATCATGAGTACACGGAAGAGAACACGCTGATCAAGAATGGGCGTCGGCAGTGCCGGATTTGCCGCCGAGCTCGCTTTCAGCGAGGCAACGCCAAACGGATTCCCTCCTCAAGGGAAACGGCTGGAGAGTAGAAGTCCAGCATCCGCTTCGGGTCGCATACCCGGTGATGAACCCCTTGGGGAGCAGCAGGCAAGTGTTTCAGCTCAGGGTGGTACCCGGCCTCGGCTGCCACCAGCTCGGCGAGTTCATCGAAGGTCGTTGCCCTCCCCCAGCCCAAGTTGACCGGCCCCTGGAAGTCCTGGTCGACAGCCGCAAGCGTGGCGCCCACCAAGTCTGATACGTGGATCCAGTCGCGGGTGGAGCTGCCGTCGCCCCAGATCTCGAACGGGTCCTCACGGCGCTTGGCGCGGGCGATGAACGCAGGGAACGGGTAGCAGCCCGCCTGGTCCTCGCCGTAGCCAGAGAACGGCCGGAGCACGCTGACGCGGCAGCCTTCCGCCTCGGCGTACTGGGCGAGCTGTTCCCCCGCGAGCTTGGCGAGCCCGTAGGTCGCGTCGGGTCGTGCGGGCTGCTCGTAGTCGATGTCCGTCTCGACGAGCCGGTGGATCGGACCGGGCTGCTGAAGTGCGACCGGGTACGCGGCGCTGCTGCTGAAGTACACGGCGCGCGGGGTGCCGGACCGGGCCAGCCACCGGAAGTACCAGGCATCCAGCGCCAGGTTGGTGGCGACGCCGAGCGGGCTGCCGTCGATGCTGGCCCGCCCACCGACGATGGCCGCGCAGTGGATGGCGAGGTCCCAGCGGCGGTCGTCGGTGCGGAAAAAGTCGAGGGCGTCACCGCTGCGGGCGTACACGGTGGCGTTGAAGTCGATGCCGAGGACGAGGTCGCCGCGGTCGAGGAGCGAACGGTGCAGGTGGCGGCCGACGAACCCAGAGGCTCCGGTGAGGAGGACGCGCATGCCGCCCCCTCAGCTGGTTTTGATGGCCCGGTAGACGCCCCACGGCAGCCCGCTGTCGACGGGCTCCAACCCGATTCGCGCGCACGCTTCGGCCTGCTGCTGCGGGGACCAGGTGGTGATGCCGATCCACGAGTCGGCCTCTTCGGGCGTCTCGGAGACGGGCCAGTCGAGGACGATGATCCCGCCAAGCTTCGTCGCCGAGCGCAGGCGCCCGATGATGTGCAGGCAGTCCACCCAGCTGTGGTGGATCAACACGGCGAGCGCGTACACGGCATCCATACGTCGGCGGCCAAGATGCGCGGCGATCCCGTCGGCGGTGGTCTGCACGGTGGCGATGTCGGGGGCGCGTTCGGTGAGCCGGTCGAGCATCCGCTGCGAGCTGTCGACGGCCGTGACCTGGTAGCCGAGAGCGGCGAGCGGGAGGGCGACGCGGCCGTCACCACAGCCGAAGTCGAGCACCTTCGCCCCGCCGGGGATCACGCTGGCCAGCATGTCGGCCTGTGTCTGGCCGGACTCCCAGTAGGCGTCCTCGGAGACGTGGCGCGTCGGGTGGATCGCGTCCGGGTCGGCCTGGTCCCAGGCGGTGATGACGTCAGCGGCAGTCACGAGTTCTCCTGCCTGCTCGCCAGCCAGCGCCGGACAGTCTGGTTGTGGCGAGCGTCCGCGAGGGCGTTGTGCTCGCCGGACTCCTGCTTGGGCAGGTCGTCCCAGCCGAGCCCCTGACGGCGGGCTTCCTGCTGGATGTCGTTGGTGAACATCGGGACGCCCTCGGGGAGGTCGATCATGCGACCCCAAAGCTGGGCGAGGCAGACATGATCGTAGGCTCCGTAATTCGCCCAGAGCTGCACGTCGGAGCCGGTCTCGCGGATGAAGTCCACGACCTCGTCGGCGATCCGCTCGATAGGCTTCACGGCCGGGTCGCGGTAGTTGAACAGCCACGATTTCGGCATGTGGAGGTTCCAGTCGCCGGACGGCTTCGGGAGGTGCGGGATGACGTTCTCCATCAGCCACTTGTGCTTCCGGACGCGACGGCGGAGACGCCAGCCCTTCCAACCCTGTGAGGCGAGGCGAGCGTTGACCGCGTAGTACGTTCGGCCGTCATCGGCGACCATCCCGATGGAGATCGGCTCGATGGTTTTTCCGTCCTCCAGGAACTCCCAGTCGTAGTCCAGGGCGCTCACGAGGCCTCCTCGACGAGCTTCCGGAGCTTGGCGAGGTCGGCTTGGAGGCCGCCGTTGTCGCGGTAGTCGTAGTAGGCGGCCGAGTCTGCGGTGACCTGTTCGGGGCTGTTGCACTCCTCGTAGCCCTGATCCATCTGCGCCTTGGACGCCGCGGGATGGAGGTGCTCGATGACCATGTTGTCGAGGTAGGTGATCCGCCCCATGCCGCGACCCCATTCGATCCAGACCAGGTCGGCGCACAGGTGCACGAGGCAGTCCGCAACCATCACGCCCAGCGTCCCGACGATGTCGGAGGTCATCGCCACGGCAGTCGCCATAGCCTCGCCCTGCAGCAGGTCGTTGCCGTAGACGATGCCGGGGCCGCCGGACAGGCACTCGCGGATGCGTGCATCCCACGGCATAGCCGCGGGCCGGGGACGGTGATCGTCGCCCATGAACGCCAGGTAGCGGTACTGCTTGGCGGCCTTCACGGCCTGCGCGTTCAGGGTGCCGACGAGCCGCCGCCGCTTGCCGAACGTGAACCGCACCCGCTGGTCGGCCTTGTACGTGGCGGCGTGCTTCTTGTACGCGGCCAGCTCCGGATCATCCGTGTCGACCGCGAACAGCAGGTCTGCGGTCGCACCCGTGTCGTCCCACGCCTGCACGATCTCCGGCACGGCCTGAGGCCTGCCACGGGTCGGGATGATGACGAGCAGATCGTCGGCCATGGCGCGGGCTCCTGAGGTGTGGGCCGGTTCGGTACGGTTGGCCAATGAGCAACGTGACGAGCGTGTTCCTGGTGGTCGGCGACAGTCGCGACGGGCTAGCCGAGGAGGTCGCCCCGAAGGTTGCCGAGGTCGTAGCCGAGGTGATCCGGGAGACCGCCGCCAATCCGGACGCGGCGGCACACCTACCAGTGATCGCGAACAGTGAAGACGCCTGTCACCCGCTGCAGGGCGGCAGCAAGCCGGGGGGCGGCGCCGTGATCTGGTTCGCCTGGAACTACGCCCGCCCCGTTGATCTGGAGCAGCGGCTACAGCAACGCGGCTTCCAGAACATCACCGTTTGGTCCCAGCAGGAGTTGAACCGTGCCCGGCCGCGCGTGACAACCTGGTAGCCGACGTCGAGGACGGCCATGGCGCGGACCCTTCAGTAGACCTTCAGCGTGCCGGTGCGGTAGACGGGCGTTTCGGACCCGCCCGCAAACTTGATCCACACCGCGTATTCGCCCTCAACCAGCGTGGTGATGCCGCCGTTCGGGCCGACAAGGATCCGGCCGTGCGGGGCCAGCCACTCACCCGTCAGCCAGTCCCCACCCTCGGGGCTCAGGTCGGTGAGGAGGAACGCAAACTGCGGCGGCACAGCCAACTGGATCTGAGTTCCACCTGCGCGGGCGACGACGGTGACCTTCACGAACTCGGTGCTGATAGCGGCTAGATCCACGGCTGGCTCACCGTCCATCCCCCGCGGGGCTCGCTGTACTGGACGGTGATGTCGTCGGTGTCGACCGCATCAGTTTTCGCGCTGAGTTCGCTGGATCCCGACAATGCGGCGGCGGCTGTCGCGGTCTGGACAGTGGACGCGCCAAGGTCCGACTCGGCGCTGAGGCTGGCGGCGACAACGACGGACCGGGTCGCCGCGGCGGTCTGGGTGCTGTCAGAGGTGAGCGCGGCCGATGCGAAGTACGTGGCGGCGCTGGAGGCCGGGGTGTTGACGTTGTCGAATTCCGCGAAATTCGTGGTGCCGTTGTTGCGGTAGGACCACAGGTCGAGGGCGCACGTGTTGATCGCCGAGGTGACCCAGGCGGGGGTGGCCAGCGTGCGGCGGTTCGTCCACGTCGAACCGTCCGTGCTGGTGTCCCACAGCACGTTGCCGCCCGTTTCGCGGATCCGCAGCCACAGGTGCGTCACCGCCGAATAGGTGAGGGACACGGCAGCACCATCGAAGTACGCCACATTGGATTCGCAGCGGATGGTGCCCGTAGCGGTGTTGATGCTGAAGGCGAGGTTCGTGCCACCAGTCGCAGTGATCACGGAGAAGACGGTCTGGACCTCAAGCGTGCCGCCATTCACCGCTGCGGCCAGCGGAACCTGCAAGTAGACGGAACTCCCGGCCAGCGTCCATGTCTTGGCCGTCTGGTAGCCGGCGTAGTTGCCTGCCACGCACGGGATACGGGCGCGACCGCCGGTTTCGGACACGCCGCCGTAGCTGTTGCCCCAGTCAGGGCCGATGACGCCGTCGTTGAATGTGTCGACGAGGGTCGAGAGGAGAGCCACTGGTCACCTCTCGATCACGAAAGCGCAAACGCCAAGGTGCCAGCGGTGATTTTCAGCTCATCGCCAGCGAGCAGTGTTCGGGATGCGGCGAGCGGCCCGTACCAGAGGCGGATCGGAACCCCCGCGGAATCCCACACTTCGACGCCGACAAAAGTTCCGGCGGGCATACCGGTCCAGACGATGTCCGCGCTGTTGGAGGTGGCGCCGGATGCTGCGGCGCCGACGGTGAGGGTTTTGCGGACGTAGCTGCCGCCGGTCGCTTCAGTGCCTGCCGCGGAGTCGGATCCGTTGATGGTGACGAGGGCGACCTTCAGCGGGAGGGTGGGGGCGGTTGTCGCCGTCCCCATGATCCAGTCGAGGCACCGGTTCTCGGCCGTATTGGTCAAGTTATCGCTTATGTTTACTGCCCTCCTTCCTGGTCAGGTGACGCCGAGGTGCCCGGCATGGCGGGTGATGTTCTCGGCGCCCGGCGGGTCGACGCTGATCCACACCCGGTAGTCGCCGCGGATGAGGATGAGTGCGCTGCCAGGGCCGACGAGGAGGCGGGCTTCGTCGTCAGCCCACTCGGCGGTCTTCCACTCACTGCCGCTGGGGTTGTCGCGGTGCGCGACGGCCGCGATCTTCACCGGGGCCCCGGTCAAGTCGACTCCGGGCGGGGCCGTGACGGGCACGTGCAGGTATTCGGTGGAGGAGGCAGGGATCAGCACGGGGCGCCCACCTCCCAGTCCTCGTAGGCGGCGCCTGCCGTGTACGGCTCGGAACGCGGCGGGGACACTGACCACCTGCTGTAGGGGGCGCCGACGGTGACCTCGATGTCATCGTGTTCGACGAGGACAGCTCCAGCCGCTGTGACGCCGGCGGTGACCGTCAACTGCCCGCCGAGGGTGCCGGTGCTCTGACCTGACGCCGCCAGCAGCGCGACTGCTGCGAGCTGAGCCGCGCCCGTGGAGGTGCGCTCGGCAGCCGCGGTCAGTTGGGCAGTGGCGGCGAGCGTGGCCGCGCCGTGGTGTCCGGAGGTGACAGTGCCATCGGCTGACGCCGTTGCGGTGGCGGCGAGCGCTGCGGCGAGCGACCGGCCGACAGAGGATGTCGCTTCCAGGCCGGCGGTGGCGGCAAAGCCTCCCGTGGTGCTGGTGCCGCGCAGTCCGTCTGCAGCCAGAGCCGTATTGCCGTTCAGTCCGGCGCCGGTTGCGGCCTGGAGGGACCCGGCTGCCGTGAGCCCGGCTGTGGCCGTGAGGTCTGCGGTGCTGGTGCCGCTGGCCGATACTGCACCGACCGCTGACAGGGTCGCGAGGATGGTGGTGGAGGCGGTCGCCGCGGTGGCGTTGCTGCCTGCCGCTGCGAGCACAGCTGTGCCGGTGAGGGCGGCGGCCTCGGCTGCTGTCCGCAGTCCTGCCGCTGTCATGTCGACGGTGCCGGTGAGGGCTGTGTCGCCTACTGCGGCGGTCGTGCCTGCCGAGGTGAGTTCCGCAGTGGCCGGGAGGCTGCCGGTGAGCGCTTGGCCTCGGCTTCCTGCTCCGGTGAGGGTGGCGGTGACGGCGAGGAGCGTGGTTGCGGCGGATCCGGTGCTGCCGTCGGCTGTGGTGGTGGCTGTGACGGCGAGGTCGGCCACGGCGATGGCGTGGCGTGTTCCCGCGCCGGTGAGGTTTGCGCCCGCGGTCAGATCGGCGCCGCTGGATGTGTCGACTGTGGCGCTCGCGGTGAGTGCTGCTGTGCCGGCGAGTGTCCCGGGTCCGGCAGTTGCACGGGTGCCGGCGCTGGCGAGGGCCGCGGTGCCGGTCAAGGCTGCGGGGCTGACTGCGTCGAGGCCGAGGGTGGCGCTGGTCGTTGCTGTGGCGGTGAGGGAGGCGGTGGAGGCTGTGGCCCGCTCGCCGCTGGCGGTGAGGGCTGCTGTGGTGGTGTGGGTGGCGTTGTCGGTTGCGGTCCGGGCCCCGCCCGCTGTGAGGTTTGCTGCGGGTGTCAGTGCCGCGGCACCGGTGGTGGAGCGCAGGCCCGATGTGGACAGTGCCGCGGTCGTGGTGGTGGCTGAGGTTCCGGTAGCGGCCCGTTGGCCGGTGGCGGCCAGCGTGGCTGTTGCGGATCGAGCTGCATCACCTGTGGTGCCGGTGGTGACGTCGGCTGCGGTGAAGTCGTCGAAGCGCAAGGCTGCGACGGATTCGGCGCGGAGGCCGACGCTCGTGCCGGTGGCAACGGCGGTGTTGACGACCGACACGCGTTCGACGCCGTTGACGAACCCTTTGATCGTCGACCCGACAGCTTGCACCTTGGCGACATCGCCGGCGACGGCTGCTCCGGCGAAGCTGCCGATGCTGGTGAAGCTGCCGCCGACGACCGAGAACAATGCCCAGCTGCTACCGTCGTTGCGCCACAGATAGCCGGAGGTGATGTTGGTGTTGCCACGGCACCACACGCCATGGCTGACGGCCGCTGTCGCCGCAATTTTGACCTGCGCGGAATGGTCGTTGGTGGCCATCGCCGTGGCGGCACGCAGGATGATTGTGCCGCCCGCGGATCCTGATGACAGCTGGTTGGAGATGATCGACCAGTCGCCGGATACCTCAACCCAGTTGGCGCCGAGGCTGGTGGAGTCGGCGCGGTTGAAGTCGTCGGTGAAGGTCGTCATATCCGACGCCCCCGTTCAGGCCCTATGCGGACTGCGGAGTGAGCGCCGCTGTCAGCGTGGACAGGGTGAACGAATCCGCGGACGCCCACGCCTTCGAAGCGGTCAGCGCGACGGTGAACAGCAGCGTCCCGGCCGATGAGGCAGTCCACACGGAGATGTGGGTGAGCGTCTCCGAGGTGCCGCCGTTCGTCCACGCCGACGGGGCGCCGCTCAGCGCGAGAGCTGAGCCGGACGAGGAGGCGGCGAAGGTGAAGCTGTTGCGGGTCGTCGACCCGACGCTGATGGCGGTGGTGCCTGCCGCGCCGGGGTCGGCGGTGTGCAGCTGGGCGAACGTGCCGGCGACGGGCCCGTAGGCGGCGCCGGCGGTGCGGAGGGTGTTGAGCCAGCCGGAGACGAGGCTGGGGGCGAGTCCTGCGGTCACTGTTCCGCCTCCTCAGGTTCGGGCTCGGTCTCGGGGTGGTCGGTGTCGGGTGCGGGGGTGACCTCGCCGGAGGCCTCCAGCCGCAGCTTGTACTCGTCGGGCATTGGGGGCTCCTTCGGGGTATCCGCCACCCGGCGGGGAGATTTCTTCGGCCCCATCGCCGGGCGGCGGGGCGTCTCGTGCCTTTCGGCCTTCCTCGGGCGCTACCCGAGGCTGTCCGGGTCTCGAGACGGAGACCCGGTCTTGGGGTGTCCCGCCGCCCCGGCTGGGTGAAGTGGGCGGCGGGACGGGGGCGGATGAGCTTCGGGGCCGCCCCGTCTGGGGGTTGCGTGTCCGCCCGGCCCCCACGGCCGGGCGGACAGCAAGGGGCCGAGCGCAGGGGGGTGCGCTACAAGGCCCGCCCTGCGTCGACCACCGCGCAGGGGGTCTAGGCGGCCAGTAAGGCCCGGATGTTGAGGATCGGCGGGGTCGCACCGGGTTCGAGGAGGACCAGCGTGTCCTTGTCGCGAACTGCTTCGGGGATCTCTTCGATGTCGTAGAGGACGCCGTTCTTGCGCCGCCAGCGGTCTTGGTGCCGGGTGAGGCGGCCTTCGGCTGCCCAGCGACGGATGGTCGCTTCGGGGCGTCCGGCGACGTGCGCGGCGAGGTCCACGGGGATGAGCAGTCCGGGCATTTGTTCACCCCCGGGCATGCGAAAGGGGCCGCCTACCCGGCGGCCCCTCAGGTCACAAAGATCGCATCTTGAGACCAAGATATGCTCGCCCAGCTCAGAGGGCAAGTAGTTCAACTCTGGAGCTCTCGCGCCACTTCCCATACGAGGTACCCCATCAGCCCAAGGAGTACGAGCGGCCAGACGAGGGCGAAGGCGGCGACGAGGATGGCATGCGAGGCTCCGTGGCCGGACCGGGGCCCCCCTTTGGTGAGCACCATGTCGATGCCCCACAGGAGCGCCCCGACGAGCAGGTAGGCCACGATGCCCTCGGGCGGCAGGCCGGTGACGGCGAAGGCGACCGTGACCGTCATGCTGGCGGCAGCGGTCCACGCAACGGCGTACACCCTGAACAAGCCCTGGTTGGGGGCGGTCTCGCTCACGGCGCCCACTCCTCCCGCTTGCGGTTCGCGTTCACAGATCAGCTCTGCCGTCGGGACTTGACCACTTGTCACCCTTGAAGTCCCGGTGCTCGGCGAATTGCTGGGCGAAGACCCAGAGCACCCAGGCGAGGGAATCCGCTGAGTCGCCGTCGCGATCCGGGTTCCGCGCCGAGATCTCGGAGTTCTCTGCTTCCTCGATGATCGCGAGTTTTGCGTCACAGTCGGCGATGACGGCGGCCGGATCGTTGGCGGCGATGTGCCTGGCGTTCGCCTCGATGTCGATACCACCGCCTTCGTGGCTCTGGTGGGCCACGACATCAACTTCTCCGGCTTTGATCTCCCAGTAGTGGGGCGGCCCCCACCCTTCGCCGCTCCCGTAGATGCACGGCTCGGCCCGCCAGCCCCCTGGTGTTGCCGCTTCGGCGAGCGCTCGCCGTTCCTGGTACCGGGCCCGCAGGAAGTCGGCGATCTCGCTCACGGCGCCACCGTGTTGATCCGTGTCCGGACCTGGGCGATGCGCTCCATGTCCGGCTCGACCGCGATCCCGAGATCTGCATGGATGCGCTGGTAGACGCCGTTCTCCAGCAGCACGATCTGGATCTCATCCCACGGTGTGGCGCCGACGAGCGGAGTCAGCTTCTTGATCCGCTCTTCCAGGCTGTCGCACTCTATGGACCACTGGCCGTTGATGGCGTGGGCCTGCGCGCGGCTGAGGTCGTGCCAGAGATCCGCTAGCTCCTCGCGTACCGCCGTCTTCAGCCGTTCCAGTTCGTTGCTCACGCCGCTACCCCTGCCGCTTCGGCGAGTGCCTGCTCCTGTGCGGCGCGGGGTTGCCGCCGCCCGTCAGTCGCGTGCGTCGCCGTCATCTCCGGCTTCCGGGTAGTCGACGTAGTCGGGCGCGGGCCTGATGCCGGGAGGGTTGTGGCTGCGGATGTAGTTGAGGGCGCGGTCGACGTCACTGAGGGCGGTGGGTTCTGGGGGCATCATCTGGAAGAAGCCTCCCCGACGGTAGGTCTTTGGCTGGTGCGGGTCGACGCTGTAGGGCATAACTCTCATCCTCTCGCTGGATCGACTCGGCGTCCCGGGTTACCGCTCACGCCGCCGTCGCGGAGATTTCCGATACCTGCTCTTGTGCCGCCCGGAGTGTCCGCCATTCTCCCAGGGTCTCCCACCGGCTGCCGCATGCCGAGCATCGGACGCGGTGGGATGCGGCGGATGCGGTGAGCTGCTGGCGGCAGAGTCCGTCGTCGAGCTGGACGGGGCAGAGGCCGATCTGGACGCGTCCGGGCTTACGTTCGTCGTTGACGATCGCCGCGCACTCGGCGTGCAGCAGGCGGACCGTCTCGATGTCCTGGCCGACGGACTCGTACCCGCCGCACGCCCACAACAGGTTGTCCGCGAGGAACTTCACCAGGTGCGGGACGGCTTGGGCCGGACTACCTCGCCACGGTGCGATGGTCCAGCCGAGCGCTGACCGCCAGGAGTCCTCAACCGCCGACAGCTTCGCGGCGACACCGCCGGGTCCGACGAGGTCGAGGACTTCCAGTCGGGGCGGGATCGGCGGGTTCTTCGTCCCGGACCCGCCTCCGCCTATCCGCCGGGCACCCCGCATCAATGCCGCGGTCGTATCCAGCCGCCGGAACAGGACGGGAAGTTCGACGAGACGGGCCAGTGTCTTGTCCTCGTCGGGGCGGCAAACCCATCGGCCCACCTCGGCGGTCCACAGTTCCCGGCCGCAGCCCGGAGCCGTACAGGTCGGCCATTCTGCATTATCAAGCGGGTTCTCGATCATCACGCGCCCTTTCGACCAAGCTGCCACTTCACCTGGCGCTCGCGCTGACAAGCGCGGCATTCGCGGGATCCCTTGGTGGTGATCCTGACGTTGTCGCCGGACAGTGGATGCCCTCGATGACAATGGGTCCGGGCTGCATGCGCCGCCGCGATTGTTCGACCTCGCAGCGAGTTTTCCCGTGGAGTGACTGCCTCCAGGTGCAGAGGGTTCACGCATCGCCGGTGCGGGCACCCCAGCCCACCGGCACAGTCGCTGGTGTTATGGCAGGTGTGATCAACCTGCAGCCCAGCAGGGACAGGCCCCACGAAAAGCGTGTAGGCCACGATGTGTGCGGGCTTGTCTCGTCGCTCGAACTTGAACCGCCCGTAGCCACCGGCATCAGTGTGCGCTAGCCACGGCCAGCAGCCCTCTCCACCGGAGTCGACTTTAGCCATGAAGCGGTCCGACAGAGAGACGTCGTCGAACCTGTGGACCAACGGATCTCCATGCCGCTGCCAGCGCGTGTAGTGCTTGCCACACCAACCGCGAGTCGCGGCCCGCGCTTCGCATTCAGGTATGGAGCACGTCTTGCTTGAACGGAGTGGCAGTGCGTCATCGGATGCAGAGGCGGTGGGGTGGTCGTGCACGGCAGGCTCCTCGCGGTGGTCGGGAAGCAGATGGTGCGATGAACCATTGTTGCATCAGGGGTTGACACGGCTGGGCCAATGGCACACCGCGAGACGTCATGAACGACTTCGCCGGAACCCGCCCCGCTGCCCCACCCGTCGCGTCACACTGCCTCCATGGCGCTCCGATACGCAGTCCAAGCCGACAGCGAGCCGGAGTGCCGCCAAGGCCTAGAACTCCTGTGCCAGCAGCTCGGCTTGGAGCCGGCGATGCGGCCCCGGCTCCTCTCCGACGACCGGTGGATGGCCCGCGCCGTACCCCGCACGACGAAAACCCCGACCGAGGACGGCCGGGGCTCTGTCGTATCTGATTAGCGTCAAGCGGCGGCCTTCGTTTCCTTCTCTCGAATGTCCCAGACGAGGCCGAGGTCGTCGACTTCGAGGACGATGCCGCAGTCGCCGCACGTGTATTCCTTGTGGCCGCCGTCGGTGGCCTTTCCGGTCATCTCGTCGTCGCAGCAGTCGGGTGCGAGGTCGTGGCCGAGTTCGTCGGCGAGCGAAAGTTCCATGTAGCCGCAGATGGTCGGGGTCATGCGCACGAGCTTTCTCCTATCGCCAGGCAGGGCCGTCGTATTCGACGGCACAGATTGGGGCGTCGGGGTTCTCTTCGCGGGTGCGGAGTACGTCGGTGACGATGCAGTCGATGCTGTTCGTCGAGTTGGTGGAGAGCACCTTTCCGGTGCGTCGGTCGTACAGCCGGTAGTTGATGTTGGTGTGGGTGACGTTGCGCTCCGGCAGCTTCTTGCCGTTCCAGATGTCGGGCATTACGCGGTCTCCTTCACGGCTGGCTTGGCTCCGAGGTGAACGGAGCCGGCAACCGCAGCAGCACCGAACACTGCGACCGCGGCAGCGAGTGTCACCGGCTCGGGCGCACCGGCGCCGATCACGGCAGCCGTCGTGCCGGCGAGCGCGGCCATCGATACCGCGGTCGCGGCGACCAGGCGCTTGGGGCTGGGGAGTTGCTTCACGGGGTCTCCTACTGCTGGTTGGCGGATTTGGCCCACACGCCGCTGGTGCGGGAGTGGATGTTGCGCTGGTCCTGGTAGCCGCAAATCTGGTTGGCGCGGCGCGGCTTACTGGTGAGGGCCTGCCCTACGATCAGCTCCACGTCCACTGCAGCCCACGGTTGCCTGCCCGGCGGGCGGCATCGCCGATCTCGCGGGCGAGCGTGCCCCATTCGGGGTCCATGAGCCGGTGGTCGGCGGCCTGGTGGAGGACGTCGCCGATCCGGACAGCGTCCCGGGGCGGGATGGCGGCGATGTCCGAGAACCGGCCGTTGAACAGGTGGGCGATGTCCCGCCATTCGCTGGCGGCGAGGACGTGGGCAAGCTGAGTTCCCAGATTGCTGATGGTGAGCGCGGAGCGGGTTCCCCGGAGGCCGTCGATGCTGATTCCCACGGTCACCTGCCGATCGCGTTGCCGGGGGCCATGCGGATGGATCCGTCGGGTTCGTCCTGGGCGAGCCAGTCGTGATGTTCCTGGCAGAAGTACAGGCCCTTGACCTTGGGCTTGCTGCAGAAGCGGTTGCCGTCGTTGTGCCAGCTGCCGATCTGCATCTGGTAGCCGCAGGTCTGGCTGCCGCGATCGGGTTCGCGTCGGGTGAACTGGCTCATGGGTGATCCTTTCGGGTTAGAGGTTGCGGGCGTGGGCGAGGTCGGCGGCTTTACCGAGGTAGAGCAGCGGGAACCGTGGGCTGGTCTGGGTGTCGTTCCAGGACGGGATCGTGTCCGCGTCCCGGAAGTCGCGCTGGATCGCTTCGAGAAGCAGCACGCACGCGTCGTCGGCCTCACGCCGGCTGGTCGCCTCTACCCGGATGGCGCCGATGGGGCAGCGGGCGCCCTGCTCGTCTCGGAGCGCCCCGGTAGTCCAGCCGCCGGTTGCGAGGCGGTGGTGGGCCCGGTGCAGGAGGCCAGCGATCGGGGTGCTGTGCGGGCAGGGTGCCGCGGTAGGGGTCAGCCGCAGAGGGGCTTGGGTCTCCGGCGGCAATTGGGTCGGGATGTGGGCGGTGTTGATGTCGATGGCGAGGGTGGCGAGGGTGCAGCGCTCGTCCATGACGGCGAGGGCGAGGGCCATGCGTGTGTCGAGGTCGAGTGCGGGCGGCGTGGGTGTGGCTGGCTGTGGGCTTGCCTGGATGAGGGCGTGCGTGATCACGTAGTGGTGCCTCCTGCACGTTCGCGTGTGGCGGGTGGAAGGGGCGCCCCTGACTGCTGCCAGGCCGGGAGGGGCGCCCCGGCTGAGCTACTCCTCGCGGAGCGAGTACCGCACGAGGACCACGTCGGCGAGGGGGACACTGCACTCCCGCGCGTGGATGACGCGGATCCCGTCGAGGAGTGTCCCGACGGTGGCGCCGGGGGGCGGCGTATAACTGCCGGCTCGATCTTTGGCCGGGTTCGATCCGGTCTTCAGCGGTCCGCTCGTGAGGGTGGCGCTCCACGCGTAGTTGCGGGCGGTGAGCGGCGTGGACGGGTTGCTGTAGTCGGGCATCGCGTCTCCTTGTCTGACGAGTGGCCGCTGGGTTACTTGGGGGCGGTGGCGGCGATCCAGATCTCCGACGGCGTGATGCCGGCCGCGGCAGCCGCATGTTGTGCGGGCATGACCTGTGCGTAGTCCGGGTGGTCGTCGGGTGCGCCTTCGGCGTTCAGTTCGAGTCCTCGCCGCATGGCGGAGGCGGCGGCATCGAGGAGTTCGTCGCGAGTGGCCATCGCGGTCAGGCTCCTTCGCCGAAGCGGACGTGCATGGAGGCGTGGCCGAGCTGCGCCATCTCGCTGCCGTCGGTGGTGCGGGTGGCGAAGCGCTCGCCGGCTTCGCGGACGATGCGGTCGGTGGTGGTGCGGTCGCCGCGCTTCTTGGCTGCGATGTAGTCGTGCACGGACTGGTGGGTGATCTTCAGGTCAGACATGCGGTCTCCTTGATCGGTCAGACTCGCCAGCCGCCGGGGCTGCGGCGGGTGCGGGGGTTGCTTCCCTGGGCGACGTGCTTCTCCAGGCCGCGGAGCTCGGCCTCGTCGAGGACGCCCTCGTAGTTGTCGCCGAGCGGGGAACCGACCTGTGGGGCGGGGGTAGCGATGTCACGCATCCTGGCTGGCGGTTGTGCGTAGACGGTGCCGGACTGCGCGAGCAGAGCCTGGGCGGTGAGGTGGCCGGTCATCCACTTTCCGGTGACTGGGCTGCGGCGGTCGAACGTGTGGGCGGTGTAGAGCTGCCCGTCCTCGTAGGGGGCGAGGTTGGTGGCGACGCCGGCGACGGTGTAGACGACGGTGCCCTTACGGACGTGCCGTTCGAGGTCGCGGGCGCCACGCTTGGTGGGCTCCCAGGTTTTGCCTGCCACGATGATCTCCAGTCTGGTTTGTGGTGGAATATTGCTGTTTATGGGGTAGGACTTGTGGCGTTTTGCACCCGGACGCACCCACGGACGGTGGGTGGTCGCGACCCGGGTCGCGACCGGGCCTGCAAGATCAACGTCCGGGGGGCGTCCGGGAGGGATGATTCAACGCACATCTGGACGTAACGCCGCAGCTCAGTGCCCTTCGAGGAAGTTCAGGGCATCCGCGACCGCAGTCCTTCTGTAGCCGTTCACGCGGTTCGCGAGGCCAGGAATAGTGACCTTCACCGTGTTGCCCGCGCCTGCTGCTCGGAGGAGCTCACCGAGCCGCTCTTCGGTCATTCCACCGCCGACGAGCCCGGCCATCTCGTCGACCTGGGCTACATCGCGCTCGAGTTCATTCATGGCCTCGAGGCAGCCACGCAGAGCGTCCATCTGCAGGCGCTGTTCCGACGTGTGGTTCAACACGTGCCGGCCAGGCACCCCACCCCGCTTCGGGCCTCCCGCCGCGGACGACAGGCCAGTGGCGTTGAGGAGGTGCTTCTCGATCGGGTCCTCCCACTGCCCGGCGAGCCGGCCCGCCTTCTCGCGGATCTTCGCCGCCTTCTCCAGCAGCATGGTGATCTCCCCGCGCTCGTCCTCATCCAAGTCGAACGACCGGGCCTTGTCGGTGAGCCCGGCGAATGGGTTGACCAGCCATCCCAATCCCGGCCGCGGCGGATCGAACTTGGAAGCGTCGCGCCCCATCCCCGACGAGCCTGCACCGAGGATGGCGTTGGACTGCTGGGCAGTGTCGACACGCATCGCCCACTTGGTAGTGAAGTTGATCGCCAGCTCGGTCGGGAAGATATCCACACCCGGGTACTGAGTGATGACGGCCAGCAGGATCCCCGCCCCAGCCGCGACCGAAGCCAGCAACACGAGCGCTTCGAGGATCTCCTCCTGTAGCGGCTTGCCCGGCCTGGTGTAGGTGGCCAGCTCGTCAATGACGAGGAGCTCGAGGCCTCCGATCTGGTCGATGACGGGGGCCACGAGCTTGCTCTTGCCGAGCTTGCCGAGCTCGGCTTCGCGCCGGTCCTTGTCGGCGATCAGCGCCCGCAGAAGGGCCAGGAGGCGGGCCGGGTCGGGCTTGAAGTACGTGGAGGCGACGCCCGACTTCGCGTAGGGGTCCCACTCGCCGTTGTTCTTGCCGGCGACGATCCGCAGGTTGATCCGCGGGTCGAACGCCGACCCGACGGCGAGGTTCGATGCACCGACCCCCTTACCGGAGCGCGTGCCCCCGCCGATAGCGACGTTGGAGATGCTGATGGGAATCTTGATTGTGTTGCCGCGCTTGCCCCATCCGACAGGCACACCCTCCTTGAACGCGTCGAGCTGCCCTGGCGCCTTGATGAGCGGCGAGGGCCTGGTGTTCTCGAAGGGGTCCTCGTCGGTGATCCACAGACTGGTACGGACCGCGCTCCCGGCCTTTTGGACGTCGACCATGGTGGAGTCGCGGCCGATGGCACCAGCGAACTCCTCGAGCTTTGCCTGCAGCGTGAGGACCTTCTGTCCGGCGGGGAGGTCGAAGACGACGGTGGTGTTCCCGTCCTTCTCGCGCTGCGGCACAGCCAGAATCTGCAGCTGATCGTCGCCTTTCACCATGCCGATCTTCCGCAGTGCCTCCTCAAGCTGCTCCACCTTGAGCGCCGGTGGGGGCGGTGCGCTGAACTCACGTACCCCAGGCTGCGGTTCGGGCTTGGTCATATCGATGGGGGTAGCCAGCTGCTGCATCTCTTCCCTCAGAACAGGTGCAGGCTGGCCGGCGTCGAAAGGGCGGGAAACCAGGTACCAGCCGTAGCCTGCGGCAGTCCCCAGCACGGCGAGGATCATGGGCTGGCCGGTAGCGGTCTGCTCGATGGCGACCCCCAGGGCGGGCAGGGAACCGAACCCGCCCGCGGCGAGAACGGCGGAACGACCGGCCCTTTTGCTGTGACGGACGTTGCTGATCTCCCGGTCGGTGGGTGGCATGACGGGCATGGCGAGCATGGCGGCGAGCTTGGATTCCTCGGCGGCTACCCGGCCGCCAAGGTGGGCGAGGGTTGTCGCGGACACGGACTTCGCATCTTCGCTCTCGGCCCGCATCTTGGCGTGGGCGAGTCGACCGTGGGCTTCGGCGACGATCCGCTGCTGCTGGGCGATCTTGTCGCTGTGCTGGCGCTGCTTCTTCTCGGTGGCCGCCTGGATGAGGTCGACCTGGTCGAGGTCGCCTGCGGCTAGCCAGTCCTTGGTGCGGGCGGCGGCGTGTCCGCGCTGTTCCTTGAGTGCGGCCTTGGCGCGCTTGCTGCGGCTGGGCTTCGTCGGGGTGGGCGGCTGGTTGGGCATGGGCGGCATGCTGGGCTGCTGCTCTACGGGCGCGTCGGCGGCCACCAGCGTGGTCCTTTCGAGGGTCGGGGCGGGGACCGGGCTGGTCCCCGCTGTGGTGGGGTCAGCCCATGCCGCCGAGCATCGTGCCCAGCGAGCCGACGAGGGAGTTGGTCATCTGCGAGCCCATGGAGCCGATGATCGTGCCGGAGAGGGCGATGCCGAGCAGGACACCGAGGGTGGCGTCGATAGCTTTCAGGCCGCTGTGCTTGACCTTCACCCATACGAGGATCCCGAGGATCAGGATCGCGACGATGCTGACGGCGATGGTGCCGCCGCCTCCCGCCTGGGTCTGGATCTGCTGCGGGTTATAGCCCGCAGGCGTCTGCCCGTTCACCGAGGACTGGTTGGGGTTGTTCAGGGCCGCTCCGGAACCGCTGTCGGGGGTGAGCCCATTGCCAATATCGTCCGAATCCTTGTCCGTCTTGGCGGCGGCGAGGGTGATCGTGCGCGTGTGCTCGTCGGTGACTCGGTACGACGCGGCGTCCATGCCACGGACGTAGGTGGTCTTGCCGTCGGGCAGCTTCACCGGTGCTCCGGTGGCCCGGGTGATGACGGTGTCCATGTCGGCGGCTGACGCGGTGTCGGCAGTGATGGCGGCAGCGCCTCCGAGGAGGGCGACCGCGGCGCTGCCCGAGACGGCGATCCGGCGGATGGTGGCGTTCATTACGATCTCTCCAGACTGATGATGGTGGATGTTCGGGCAGAGTTCAGCGGGTGATTCCGTGTTCGGCGAGCACAGCCCGCAGGAGCTCCCGAGCGGTTCCCGGTCGGCAGCCGACGGCCTTGGCGACGGCCCGGTTCGACGGGTACTTCCGAAGGTCTTCGTTGCGCTTCGCGGCTTCCGTCACGAGCTTGCGGACGGTAGCGAGGCGGCTGTCTTCGACGGATTTGCGGACGCGCCTAGAAACCGCGTCCTTCCCTTGCGGGAAGCGGGTTGTGACCTTCCGGCCACTGCCGGTCCGAAGCCGCCTCGGGGGTGACATCGGAAGCACCGGCACTCGGTGCTCAACCCATCCCCCCTGCCCTCCGGGAACCAGTAGGGCGACTGGCAAGACGGGGGTCTGTACGGGGGTACAGGCGTCACCGGACGCGTCGCCGCGAGGGCCCCTCGGCGCATCCACCTTCGGTGCGGGAACCGTCATGGCGGACACGTCCGGGCGCTTCCGCAAACTGCGCTGCCCGCTCCAGGCTTGCGCCTCACGGCGCCGGTGCGCGGCCCGCCGGGAAGCGCGGATTTCCCGGATCGACGGCTCACCCGGAGCCGCCCCATTCGCCCGTTCCCACACCTTGGCCCACGCTTCCGGAAGCGTTACTCCGGTGTTGTCGGAGACGCGGCGGGCGCGGCGCATAAGGATCGGGTGGCGGCGCCCGAGGCGCTTCCAGCGGGCGATCTCCTCAGCCGTCCTGCCGGAGATCGCGGCCCGCTTCGACCGCATCACAACCCACCAAAGGACCATGGCGGCGAGGGATGCCAGAGCGTATGCGCCCGCCCGGTACATGCCGGGCGGGGAATCATCCTCGATCAGATGGCCCGCGCCGTTGATCGTCGCAGCGATCACTGTGGTGATCCACGTGATACGCATCAGGCTCTTGTAGGGGCGGCCCTTATCGATCGCTTGCCCGGTGAGCCCGGCGAACGTGAGGACCATGCCCTCCGTCAAGACCGGGACTCCGACGGCGGCAAACCCCATGCCGAGGTGCGATGCCGCCCCCGCCTGCCCGGACCAGCCCATGATCAGCGAGACGGCGACGACCGGCAGGCCCCACGCCGGCATGTGATGCGACAGCCGGGTCTGGATTCGTTGCCAGGCGGCGCGCCGCTCTTTGCGGCGGCGCGCCCGCAGCTTCTCCCTCTCGGCGCGCACCCTCTCCTTGCGTTCGACCTTTGCCCGCCGGGCGTCGGCCTTCAACTTCAGCTTGTGCTCGGCGTTCCTGCGCCGCTCCTCGGACTTCTGCGCCTTGTCGGCGCGGGTCTCGGCGCGGCTGGCCTGGACAGTGCGGCGCTTCTCCTCCTCCTGGCTCGGCGGCGAGGCTGGTTCGGCTGTGCACTGGTCTTTGACGGGCCTGGGCCGCCCCTCCCCGAGTTCGGGCGAGGCAACGGGCGTTCCGTTAACCTTCTCGACGGATGCGGCGGTCACGGTGATCGATGTCCCTTCGGTCAGCGGGAGATCAGGAGGGCGATGATGAACAGCGGGATCGGCAGGAGCATCCCGGCGGCGTAGACGAGTCGCATGTCAGTCCTCTCGGCTTTGTCGTGTGGTGGTCCGGCGGTAACCGAACGGGCCCGGCAGATCCATCGAGGTGGTGCGGCGGCCGGAGCTGCTGACCGTGAAGCGTGGGCCGCCTCGGAATCCGAACGTCCACGAGATCGACTTCTGGTTGATGTTGAGGCGGACCCCGGGGAAGATCCGGAAGCTCTTGCGGAACGTGATCGGCATAGCGGTCCTTTCAGGACTTGGTGGGGGGGACGCGCTATCGGAGTTCAGGCGACCTTGCGGACGCTCACGTCGAGCTGCCGCGGGTCGGTCTTGGCGGCGG
This sequence comes from Streptomyces sp. NPDC044106, assembly GCF_056433985.1. Taxonomy (NCBI): domain Bacteria; kingdom Bacillati; phylum Actinomycetota; class Actinomycetes; order Kitasatosporales; family Streptomycetaceae; genus Streptomyces; species Streptomyces sp. NPDC044106. The sequence goes on along the minus strand of NZ_JBWKFZ010000028.1, from coordinate 21,528 downwards.
CGATGCGCTGCTCGAGGTCGTCCTGGTCGTAGACGGCGATGCTGTCCGACGGAGCGCCAGTGACCGGGTCGACCTTGGCGCCGATACGGGACGTAGCCGTAAAGATCCAAGTCGGCATGGCAATCAGTCCTCTCGTGAGTAACGGGGGCAGTAGATCTTCAGCCCGGGACGCCGATGAGGTGGTACGGAAAGGCGTCACGTTCCAACGGAGGCTGGGAGAACCAGCCGCCCTTGGAGATCAGCCGCCAGTGGAAGCCGAAGCCGGCCACGCCCAGTTCGATCAGGGCTACCGCGCGATGGTGGCCATCGCCGACGTACACCGCGTCGTACTTGTCGTCGACGTCCAGCCAGATCGGCTTCTCCGGAGCTCCCCGCCGTTCGATCTCCGCCTTGTAGCGGTCGACGATCTCCCGGCGCCTGCCTCGGGCGAAGGCGCTATGGCACTGGCCCCAGCGGGAGAACTCCTTGGCGCGGATCTGCCGGTCATTGAACAAGTCCGTCGACAGCTGCCCTAGGTAGGCCACGGCGTTTCTCACCGGCCGCGCTTGGTGCCGCCATGCCAGAAACTGACCTTCGCGGCCTTCTCATCGGCGATCGCGTTGAGCCGCAGATACTCGGGCGTCTCATCGCGGATCCCGGACTTCCCATCGGCGCGCTGGTCGGCGTGGAGAGCGGCGTCCGCAGCCTTCAGCTCCGCGATCGCGGCCTTCTCCACGGCAGACTTCTTGAACAGGCCCATGAGGGGCTCCTTCGCTGATTGGGAACGGATGGTGGTGCGCGCCCCGGGCCGCACTCGATGCGGCACCCTCACGGCTGGATGCCGGGGCTGAACCGTGCTGGCAGGCGGTGGCCATCCGCCAGCACGGCGGCTTGCGGGTCAATCGAGCCGCGGCTTGGCGAGGACTTCACGGGGCTGCGTGCCGCGGGCCGGGCCGACCACCCCCTCGGCCTCCAGCCGGTCCAGCAGCCTGCTGGCCTCCGCGAAACCGACCAGCAGCTTGCGCTGCAACATGCCCTGCGACCCCAACTGCGTGGACACCACCAGCTGCCTGGCCGCATCCAGATTGCTGGCCTCATCCAGATTGCTGCCGCCCATCACGCCGCCGCCTTCACGTCGACGTGCAGGTCCAGGCAGTGCTGCCGCCAGTCCAGGTGCGTCGGGCACGTCTGCCGCTGGTCGTCGGGGACGGCGTAGGCGTTCTCCCGGTACAGGGCCCGCGTCAGCTCATCGCCGAACAGCTCGGCCATCGCAGCGGAGACCGTGGTCGTGGCCCGCACGTGACGGCCCAGGTCCGTCGACGCCAGATCGGCGTCGAAGAGATAAATCGACATCAGGATCAAGACCTCTCAGATCGAACGAACAGGTGGTGCTGGACGGTCGGGGAGCTGCCGGCGCCAGGGGATGTCACCGGCAGCCGCCCGAACAGCCAGAGGCGGAAGCCGTGGTGGCGGGGTGGAGGGGAGCCGCGGACACCCGCCACCACGGCGAACAGGGGGCTAGCGGCGCCGGGCCGCCTCATCACCGATGTCGTGAATGTCGATGCCCAGCGCCTCCGCCTCAGCGTCCAGCCGGCGCGACTCGCCCAGAGCTGCCCGCCAGTACCGGTCCGACTGGTGGTCCTTGCCCTGCTCGTGCAGGTTGGCGGCGATTTGTAGGCAGACGTTCATCTGATCGGCCGCGGCACCAAGAGCGTCGGCGGTGCGGTCACGGTCTGCGAGCTGACTGGAAAGCCACGACGGCTTAGACATGGAGGGCTCCTCGGATGCGGTGCTACGGGATAGCCGCGACGCGGCAGAACAGGAGGGTGCGAGCCGTCAGACCGGCGGCAGCACAGTGACCGTCTGGGACTGGCCCATCGACGCCAGCATCTGATCAGTCGCCACGTACACGTGGGGCCCGGCGTCGTCCCTGAACTCGATGACGCCGTCCGCACCCACATCCACGACCAGACCCGTCTTGACGAAGACCGTGCGCTTGCCGTTAAAGCGGTGAATCCGGATGCGGGCACCAGCTGTAGGGGTGGACACGTTCACGACGCCACCGCCGTGACGATCACCAGGAAGGCGTCATCGGCCATCGACATGATCACCTCGGCCGGAACACCCTCGCGACGGCGAGCCTCAGCAAACCGCTCCGCCGGCCACGAACCACGCGGGCCACCAGCAGGGAAACGCTCCAACACCGTGTGGTCGGCCGTCGGGGCGCTCACGACGACACCCCGATGAGGTGCAGCATCCCGGCGTCGACGAGCATCCGACGCGACTCCCGCATCACGTCCTGCGCGTCGAACAGAACATCGAACTCGACCTTCGACAGATCACGGACATCCATCAGATGCGACAACTCCGCCGTGCGGGCCGACGCCACCTCGAAGCAGGTCAACGCCTCGACCACCTTCGGAGCGGCAAAGACGCGCTCCAGACGAGACAACGCAGCGACGGCAGCCGGAGGGAGCGGGGCAGTGGGATGGATACGGGTTGCCGTGGCCATCAGGCCACCTCCTCAGAGGGAGAGAGCAGCGCCATGACGACGGCCCTCGGGATTCGGAGCGCTCCCCCGCGCCTGGTGTCGCCTTCGGGTCGCAGCTGTCCGTAGCGGATGGCCGGGAGGTCGCCTTTGGCGATCCAGCGGTAGACCGTCGGCTTGGAGACCCGCAGGGCAACTGCGGTCTCTCCCACGGTGAGCAGCGGTTGAGCCGCAGGCAGCATCTGGCTCTCCAATCCAGGAGTCGGGGGTCGCTTACTTCTTAACCGTAGGAGGTGTGTTGAGCAGTTGCAACAGTCTCAGCGAAGTCGATCCCTCTCCTTTACCTCCCCGGCCCACCTGAGCTGGCCTTATCGTTGGCAAGGTGTTCAATACATATGGAGAAGTCGCCGGACGGAGGAGTAGCGAATGACGGACGCCCAGTGGACTGGCGCCTCAGCGCCCTACATCCACCCCAACCAGGGCGACGCCTGGGGCAAGGAGGCCGCAACGCGGGGACGTTCCGGAGGCCAGCGCATCCTGTTCGCCGGCGAAGCGTCCGCACCCGAGACCGTCGCCTCGGCTTTCGATCTCGAGCCAGGAGCGCCGGTTGTTCTACGTCGGCGACTGATCCTGCTTGACGACGTTCCGGTGGAGATCGCCGACTCCTACTGGCCACTCCACGTGGCTTCCGAAACGGCCCTTGCATCCTCGGGGAAGGTGAGGGGTGGAGCCCCCACACTGCTCGCCAGCCTGGGCTACGCCCCTGCGGACGTCGACGAGAGCGTGCAGACCCGACCAGCAACGCCTGAGGAACGCCAGGCGCTACACATGACCGATTCGAACGAGTGGGTCCTCACGCTTCTCCGCGTCATCAGGGACGGATCGAACCGCCCCTACGAGGTGTTCGTCAGCGTGGCCCCTGGCCGCATCGGACAGCTCAACTACTCGATGAAGGTGAGCTGACATGCCAGACGAGCCCGTAGACGAAGCGAACGTCTGGGCAGTTCAGGAACAGATCGCCGCCTTCTTGCGCGATGGCATCCTGAACGGCGACTTCCCGCCCGGCAGCAAGCTACCCTCCAGCCGGAAGCTCACAGCGAAGTTCGGGGCGGCGGCACAGACGATCAAGAACGCCGTGACAACCCTGGAGAAGGAAGGTCTCGCCTCTCCAGTGCAGGGATCAGGCGTCATCGTTCGACCCCACCGACAGCGCACCATGACGCCCGCGGCTTACAAGAACCCTGCACAGCCGGGCGAGAAGTACCAGTGGCTTAGCGAGAACGAGAAGAAGGGCGCGGCAGCCAAGGCCAAGCTACTGGACGTCGAAGAAGTCGTTCCGCCCGCAGCTGTCCGCGAGACCTTCAACCTAGGCGACGAGGAAACCGCCCTGCTCCGCCGTCAGATGCTCACCCTGGACGGCGAGCCGTGCGAGCTGGTTGAGGTCTACATCCCGATGAGCCTGGCGCGCGGCACCAAACTGATGAACCGCCACCTCCTTCGCGGCGGCTCGGGTCGCGCACTTGAAGATCTTGGCCACCCGACAGTCCAGTGCGTTGACAAGGTGTCCGCCCGACTCCCTACGCCGGAGCAATACGCGGCCCTGAAGATGCCGACGAAGCTCCCCGTCCTGCGGACGTACCGGACGACGTACAGCACGGATGACCGGCCGATCCAGGTGGAGATCATGGCCAAGGCAGGCCACATGTACGAGCTGCAGTACGAGTTCTGAGAGCTGAATCAGCGCCCCCGACCCTCGCGAGGGTCGGGGGCGCTGTCGTGCGCGACGAAAGGCGCCCAGGGGCTAGCCAACTGCTCAACAACCCTCCTACAGTTGCGACAAGTGGCCCACGCCACACGCACCGTGAGGAGCGCCATGCCTGCATCCCCCGATCGGACCGCGGTGTACCGCCTGTGCGACGCCGACGACCGGCTGCTGTACGTCGGAATCACGGGCAGCCCGAGCGCAAGGTTTGCCCAGCACTCAGCGGACAAGCCGTGGTGGCCAGCGGTAGCGCGACGTGACATCACGTGGTTCGACAACCGCGCGTTGGCGGCAGAAGCCGAGGTGTCAGCTATCCGCCATGAGGCTCCCGTACACAACGGGAGTGACGCACTGGACAAGTTCGGCTTGTACCGGCGGATCGCAGAGGCTCTGCGTGAGGAGATCTACAGCGGAGCGATTCCCGCTGGGAGCCAACTGCCATCCGAGAACGCCTTGGTGACTCGCTTCGACACATCGCGCGCGACGGTCCGCAAGGGCATCGCCCTCCTGCGTTCCGAGGGACTGCTGGCATCCCAGCAAGGACGGCGGGCCGTCGTTCGAGATCCAGTGAGCCGAACGATTCCCGTTCCGACAGAAGCTCCCGCTGCTGCGGCCCGAACCCTAGCCGCCCACATGTCGCGCGAGGCCCTCGTCGCCTTGACGCAGGCCCTCGTCGCCGAGATCGCTCAGCCCTCGCCGCCCCCTGAAGAAGGAGCCCCTGGAGGCCCGTCGTGCTAGGCGTCGAATTCGTACCGCAGCTGGTACCGCTGCGGGTGGAGCACCATCTCGTTGATCTCGACGGGCCGTCCGGCGTCATTGCGTGCGGTGCGGGTGACGTGGATGATCGTCTCGCGGGCCCGCAGTCCGAGCTGGTCAGATTCCGTGATGGTCGCTGGCCGGGCAATCACGTCTTCGGTGAAGCACGCGGGCGCGTGCCCGAGTTCAGCGAGCCGCGCGTAGGTGCCGCCGGGCCCGGTGTCAGCCTGCGTGATCGCCGTCTCCTGCACGAGGTCGAGCGGCAGGTACGAGGTGGCCAGCTGTACCGGCTGGCCGTCAATTTCGTAGGTCCGGCTGCGCTGCACGACGCGGGTCCCCGCATCGAGTCCGAGGGCCTGGGCGACATGGTCGGGTGCGGCGATCTCGTCGACGCGCACCGCTGCGACGTCCGCGCTCTGGATGGCACGCCCGGACTCCCATACGTCCCGGCTGAGCCGCTGCGGGCTGGTCCGGATGATGCGGTCGTCTGCCATGGTGCAGATCCTCTCAGGCCCGCAGTAGCGCAGCGCCGCTTCCGGCCGCTTCCACCTCCACCCACCGCTTGGCCGCGCACTCCGTGGGGCGCGCGACGAATCCTATCGGTCCGGGCAAGTCGGACGTGGTGCAGTTCAGGGGTCTGGCGGTCGGTGTCTGGTTCGTGCGGGTGGTGGCGCGGTGTGGGCGTAGCTTCTCGGCACGGTCGAGTTTCAGCCCGCATCGGACGTCTACCGGAAGGGGTCGTGGACATGTCCTCATGGTTCATGTCGCAGGTCGGTGACGTGCAATTTTGTCATTTTGAGAATCTGTCACGTGGGTCTCGGCGAGTCTCGGCGAATCTCGTGGCGCCGGTTTTCGATGGCCTGTTCTGCGGGCCGGGTAGGTTCGAGGCGTCGACAGGAACACCGGCCGGTTCCGGCCATGTTGGCGGGTCCCGCAGCTTGCGTCGTGCGGGTTGCAGCTCTACCCGCCTGACGGGAAGTCCAAGGTCACGCCATAGCCGGGACCTGCAACAGTTGAGAACTTAGGCCCTAACTTTTCAACACTTAGTGATCTGTTGCCTTTCCAGATCGCGATCGTGCTTCGTGTCTTATACCTGCCGCCCCGGTAGGTTCCAGGAACGCGAAACGGCCGGGCTTCCGCCCGGCCGCCGCGACCAGCGAGTCATCACCTCGCTAATCATCAACCCGCTCCTACCAGAGAGAAGGTTTCACGGATGACTTTAGTGCATAGCGAAACGCGGAAAAGCAACGCGGATAGCGGTTCGCCGACTGCGGCTGCCTCTCCCACCCCTCGTCTGGTGCCGGCTTTGATCGGTCGTCCGGGCCGCACCCAAACGATCTTCGTGCCTTGCCCGGAATTCTGCACCGAGCCGCACGCCGTCGAGCCTGAGGTGGCGGTCGAGGACATCACGCACTACTCGGACCTGTCGTTCATGCAGGTGCCGACGCTGCTGTCGGAGGACGCGCACTCCGAGCTGTACTGCCGCGTGACGTCCGACCCGGTCAGCCCCGACCCCCGCATGCGGGCCGCGCACGTCCTGTACGGCGACGGGTCCGGCGTGGATGCCTTCCTGACGCCGGAGATGGCGGATGCGACTGCGGACGACCTGGTCGCGTTCGCGGAGGAGTTGCGGGCCAAGGCGCGAATTGCCCGGACTGCCTGACTGTTCCTGCGGCGCCTCGCCTTCTGGCGGGGCGCCGCTCTGCTACAGCGTTCTGATCCGGCTCGCCGGGCTTCGTGCTCTTGCGTCTCCGGTCTGTCCGCTCGCCTCTAAACTGGCGGCCGCCGCCACGAAAGGACCCTCCAATGCGCCCCGCTGAGTTCCGCGACTTCCTGGTCGATCTGCTGAAGAACAGCCCTGACGTGCAGCGTGTCGAGGTGTTGGACGACGGCCCGCATCCGTATGCCTTGTCGGTGACGGTGGCGGGCCGCGAGTCGCGGTGGCAGGTGATTGGGCAGCTGGCGGAGGGTGCGAAGCACGACACGCCGACCGCGGGCGTTCAGGGGTCTCCGCCGGCGTTCGTGGCGGCTCCGGTGTCGGGTGCGCCGGATGCCTGGCTGGCTGGGGTGATTGGTGCTGCGGAGTCTGCGGAGACGGAGTCGATTTCCGTGTGGTCGTCGGAGGAGGGCCGTAAGCCGGGCGTCACGGTGGTCTTCCACAATGGCGAGAAGGCTTTCGTGCGCCTCGCGTGAGCCCTTCCCGGACTGGCCTGCGGGCTGGACGGTGGTCTGGTCATCCCTCGTCGAGGAGGCCAGCGTGTGTGATCACGAGAGCGGCTGTCGGTTCGATCCGGGCGTGTGCCGGGCCTGCTGTCCGGTGTGCGGGGCTTTCGGGAGTGCGGAGCCGGGGCAGCCGACCGCGCAGCATCAGGCATACGGCAGCCGGGAGATGTGCCCGGGCAGCGGGCAGCCCGCGCAGTGAGTGAACTGTGAGGCCCTGGCCGGCATCCCGGCCAGGGCCTCGTCGCGTCTAGCCCTCGGTCCGGCCGCCTCTGCTGCGCTGTGTGGGCTCTTGGCGGCCCCGGGGCGCCGCGGGTGCCGCCTTTCGTCTCCCGGCGCCCGCGTGGCCCGTCCGGTTCGTAGGCTGCCGTCCGCTGCGCTCCGGTCGGATTCTGCCGGTATGGCGTCGATGGATCCCAAGGAGTTGTGGCGGACTGGTCAGGATCGGACGCAGCCGGTCAAGTGCCCGCGCTGCGGGCTGCCGTGGGAGCCGGTGCCGACAAACGACCACGACTGGGCCATGCTGGAGCCGGACTTTCACCCACCCGCGCATACGGTGCCGCCGCGGCAGCGTTGGTACGTGCGGCAGGGCTGGGCGGTGCAGGACGACTCGTGCCCGAGGCCGAGCCAGCAGTGTCGTATTGCGCATGCGCTGGCTTGCCCTGATCAGGAGCTGCCTGATCTGTGGGGTTGGCTGACGGCGCTCCGGGAGGAGAGTTGCCGCAGAGCGCAGCGGCTCTTCTGACTGCCGGACCGTCCTGGGTCCCTCGTTGGGCTTGAGTCTTCCCATCTCGGGGTCCCGCCCGGGCATGCGGGGGTACGGTCGTTTTATGGATGATGCGCGGCAGGATGCGGTTTCGAAGCCGCGGCCGGACTATCCGCCGAAGACGCCGCCGCCGCCGAAGAGGCCGCCGTCGCCGCCGCCTCCGGATCCGCCGACGAAGCGGGCTGCGGCGCCTCCTGTGCGCCGTCGTCCGGCGGCGTTAATCGCGAACCGGCGTGCGGCCAACTGGGCGTTGGAGAACGCTCCGTGGTCGGAGAAGAAGGCCGCGGTGCGGGTGGTGGAGCAGCTGCGCGCCTGGGGGTATCTCGGTGCTGCGGGGCAGCGGGAGAGGTACGCGGCGGTGGCCCGGCGTCTGGTCAGGGCCGCGCTGGGTGATGGAGGGCGGCGTATCACGGTGCATGTGGCCGATCAGGATGGCGCCGCACTCATCATGGCGTTGTCCCACCAGGACGGGCCTGCCCAGGCCGACGAGTCGTTCCTGCCCGCGGTCGCCGAGCTCGGTGTGTTGTCCTGCGGCGCGGACACTGATCGTGATGAGCCGGGCAATCGGCGGTGGGCCTTGCTGGAGCTGTGACCTGATCGCACGTGTTCCTCCAGGAGCCGCTTCGTCAGGTTGATCAGCCGCGTGTAGCGGTGGTCTTGCTCCAGCGTCGGAAGGTGTTCGCGATCAACCCAGGCCATGCGCGAATCTCCTCAAGCGAGGGGCCTGGCCACCGGCAGCGGCTCTCCTGCGTCTCAGGTGGGCGGGTTGAGGATGGCGACGAGGTTGATGCGCCCGGCTTCGTCGCTGATGAGGAGGACGGTGATGGCGCCGGGGAGGGCGGCTTCGCGCATGCGGACGGGTCCGTCGACGTCGAGTCCGTGGGGCTGGGTGGCGGCATCGGGGTCTTCTTCGAGCCGGGGAATCAGGTTGAAGAACGCGAACTGGGCTTCGGTCGGCAAGGAGCCGATGAGGTCGAGGGCGAGCGGGTCGCGCTCGAAATGCCAGGTCACGCCGCTGAGTGCCTTCGGTGTTGCCGCATGGTCTGCTCCCACTGGTCCCAGTCGGCCCGCGATTCCGGGGCCTCACGGTACTCGGGCGGTAGCTCTCCGTGGTGCGTCTTGGCGTATTCGAGGAGCGCTTCCAGCTGGGGGGCGGTCTCGTTCTGCCAGCGTTCGACGAAGGCCTGCCAGCGGGCGAGGACGTCGGGGAGCTCGGGGAGCGGGGTGAGGTTGACCTGGCGGAGGAACGTCTGCCGGGTGTCCGCGTTGGGGATCGCGTGGGCGATCGCGTCGATGGTCCAAGGCTGGTCGCTCATGCCGTCCTCCCGGGCTGTCGCGGTTGACATTATGACGGTACCGCCCGGGCGCGTGGGCGGGCGGCCGGTTCGCGTGACCGTCGGCGTAGGGCGCCGTTGTCCTGGCATGAACGTCGACGATGACCTTACGGCCGGCGATCCGTCGGCCCCGCTGCTGCCGGTCCTGTCCGTGGTCGAGGCCCAGGAGCTGATGCTGCTGCTGGCCGCGGTGCGGGACGGCGGTGCCCCGGATCGGGAGGTGGCCGGGCGGCTGCTGTCGGAGCTCGCCGCCCGGGTGCCGTCGACGGGGTGAATCAGGGCCGCCGGGTGACGTGGGCGAGGTCGGCGTCGAGGGCCTGATCGATGCGGTCGGTCACGCGCCCTCCTTGTCGGCGTTCCACCAACGCCGGTCATCAGCGGTAGCTTCGGTGATCGTCGGCCCGTCATGCTGCAGGGGCTGGCCACCTACAGCATCGGTGGCTTCGTGGAGGACTGCGCTGGCTTCCTCGATGGCAGCTTCACGGACGGCCGGATCGTCGTCTTCAAGCTGATCGATGGCACGGCGGTAGCGGGCGGACAAGTCGGGATCTCCGGCGATGACCGTGTTTCGCGCTGCAATGAGAAGTCGTATGCGCGCGTTGGTGATGATGTCCACGGTGTACAGGGCGGGCCGGTCGGTCATGCGGTGTCCTTCGTGGGTGCTGGGATGAGTCGGCGTCGCCGGACGATGCGGATGGCGGCGCCGCGGCGTTCGGCGAGGGGCATCCAGTCGATGTCGAGGCGGATGTACGCCTCGGAGAGGCGGGATTCGACCTGGTGCCGGGTTGTCCCGAGCCGTCGGGCGATTTCAGCGAGGGTCTTGGCGCCGTCAGCCGCGGTGAGGACGTCGATTTGGCGGGGGGTGAGCGGCAGGCGCACCGGGCCACGCTCACGCGGTTCGGGTGTGGGGTGGCGGGGGCGTCCGTCGATGAGGCCGAGCCGGCAGGCGAGGAGGACGAGGTGTGGGCTGTTCAGGGCGCCGATTTTCCCCATGGTGCGGGTGACTGTGGCGGTGACTGCTCCGCGGGTGATGGCCAGTTCTTCGGCGATTTCTTTGTGTGCGTAGCCGTCGGCGATGTACTGGAGGATGGTGCGTTCGTGGCTGGTGAGGCGTGGTGGGGGTGTCACAGCAGTTCCTCCACGGGCATGTCCTGCATGTCTGCCCGTTGCTCCTCGGTGATGTGCTGCCCGCGTATGTCGGCGGGCCGCTGGGAGGCGGTGAGGGCCGCGTACACGGCGGCGAAGCGGGCGGCGGGACTGGTCATGTGGTCCTCCTGTGCTTGGCGGGGCGCCGGTCGCGGCGCGGCAGGGGCCGACGCGGGCGCTGAGACGCCTCCACAGGGTCGTCGGTCATCGCTGCTCCCGCTGGTCGAGAAGTTCGGCGTCGTGGAGGGCAGGCCGCCCAGTCGCTTCGGTCGCTGCCACGGCGAGGAGTTCGGCGTCGGTGAGGCGGCGGGGCCCGGTCATGCGGCGTCCTTCCGGGCGGTGGCGGGGATGTCGAGTTCGTCGAAGCGGATGAGGCTCCGGCGGAGGGCGATGACGACGGCATGGGTGCGTGAGCGGGCGCCGAGCCGGATCGCCGCTTCCTTCATCCGCAGGTGGATGCCCTGTTCGGTGCTGTTGAGCCGGTGGGCGATCTGGCGGCTGCTGTAGCCGGACGCGGCGAGACGGAGCGCCGCGATCTGACCGGGGCTGAGCGGCTGGCCAAGGATGCTGGGGCGGTTCACGGCGCCCCTCCCCCGATGACGGCTGCGGCGACGGCGGGACTGGTCATGCGGGCCTCCTCGTGGCGGGCCGTCCGCCCGCCACGTTCTTGATCGTGCCGTCGGGTTTGAGGTGGCCGTCGGCGGTGGCGAGCATGCGGACGGCGCGGGCGATCACATCGCCCTTGGCCTGCCCGCGATAGCAGCGGGCCAGGATCTCGGCCGTCCGCACGTCGAGGTACGGGGGAAGCTTCGCGGCGGTCACGGCTGCACCTCGGGGTCAATCAGGTTGGAGGCTTCGGTCACGCCTCGACAGAAGTCGCAGTTCGGGTCGCAGTGGGCGCGTCGCGGCACCCCACCGACACCGAAGTAGGCCCGCTGCTGCCCGGCGAGTTCGTGGGCGTGCTGCCGCAGAACCTCGCGGGCCGCATGCTCGGCCTGCTCGGGGGCGTGGGCGACGGAGAGGAGACCGATCAAGATGGCCTCGATGTTCACGGGCACGTCGTGCTCCTTGCGGTCGGGTGCGGGGCGGCGGCCGGAACCACCGCCCCGGAAGGCTTCAGTCGTCGGCTTCGGCGCCGCATCGACGGCACTCGTTGCCGTGGCCGACGGGCGGGTAGTCGTGCTCAGGCCAGGAGTTGCCGGTGGCGTCGACGCACTCGTCCTCTGGCGGGAAGTACTCATGCTTGGAGCCGCCGACGGGCGGCAGGTAGCCGGTCATCACCCCTCCCCCGCCTGGGCCTGCCGCGCCTCAACGGCTCCGGGGCAGGTGGTGGGTGCCTCGCTGCTGATCCGGTCCGTGAGCGGCAGCTCGAACGGGGTTCGGCCGCAGCAGGGGGTGAGGCCGGAGCCATCGGGCGGGCAGCCGTGCACAGTCTCGGCGGGCTGACCCTCGTCGGCCTGCCTGTGTCGCTGCTGCAGCGTGTAGTCGGTAGTCCCCGGGCGGGCGTCGGACGCGTCCCACAGCTCGGGCTGCTGCGCCTCGTCGGCCATGCGGCGGAGGTGCCTGGCGGCCTCCTTCCAGGTGCAGAGTGCGCAGTCGCCGCAGGTGCAGTCCTCGGCGTCGAACTGGTCACTGATGCTGTCGAGTTCGACCGCTGCGGCCCGCCACTCGGCGGCCCGGTCGGCGGGTGCGGGGAGGGCGGCCAACTCGCCTTCCAGGGTGAACCGCCGCACCCCGTCGGTGACGGTGCCCGCGAACTCGACGAGAGGCCGCGACCAGACGCGCCTGTGTTCGTCGCGGTAGACGACCACCGGGGCGCCGGTGCCGGTGTCCTCAGCGACGGCGAGGACGGTGTACTGGCCGCCCTTGTAGTGGCGGTACATCTCGCCAGGTGCGGGCGAGTCGTCGGCCGCCTCCCCGCGCTGCAGGTCGTCGGCGAGGCGCTGCAGTCCGGCCTGCGCGTCGAACGGACGGCGGGCCTCGGGGAGGCAGGCCAGGACGGCGTCACGGATGGCGTCCTCCGGCCGCTGGTCACCGAGCCCATCCCGCCAACGGTCGAACACGTCCTCGATGGCGGCGACGATGCGCTCGCGGAGGTCGGCGTCGGCGGGCTGGTCGGTCACTTGGCGTCCTCCTTCGTGTCGGCCCCGCCGTCAGTAGGGGCGGTGAGGCCATAGCGGGGGTAGTCGGTGAGGGGCACGGTGAGGCCGTACAGCGGGTGACCGCTCTCCTCAACGGAGGCGGCGGGCTCGATGGACTCGTTCATGGTCAACTCCAGGTCAGTCGTGGTGGGATGTCCGGGCTGGCCTCCGCCTGATAGCTGCAGGCGGAGGCCAGCACCAGGGATCACGGGGCGGGGACCAGCCGGGCAGGGCAGAAGCGGGCGCCGCCGTTGCCGCCGACGAGGTCGAGGTACATGAACTCGCCGTAGGTACGCTCGCCGTTGACCCGGAAGAAGCAGTCGGCGAAGTGGCCGCGACCGAGCTTCTCCAGGACCGGCTTCAGGTACGGGATCGCATGCTGGGCTACGGTCCGGGCAGATTCCGTCGGGTCGTCCCAGTCGACGGTGATCGGCGGTACCGGGTACTCGTCGCCGAGCTTGCCGAACTCGATGCGGTAGGTGGTCATCGGGTGCTCCTTCGGGTCGGGTTGGGGATCACGGGGTGGGCTTGCAAGCGGGGCAGAGGTCGACGAGTCGGCCGCCACGGCGTCGGAGCGTCCAGCCGTCCCTGTGGCCGTCGGCGCGGACCTGCGCGGCGGTGAGGGAGCTGAAGCAGGCGGAGACCGCTGCGGAGTTCGGGCAGTCGCGGGAGGCGTCGGGGCCGTCGCAGGAGATCTCGACGCCGAGGGCGTGGGCGGTCACCGCTGCACCGCCTGCGGCTTGGCGTGGACGGCGAACCCGCCGTCGGGGTGCCGGATGATCCAGTCCCCGAAGTAGGCGACGACCCGGCCCTCGTCAGCTCCGATGCGCAGGCCGACAACCTGCAACTTGCCGTCGACTTCCTGCCAGTAGCTCTTGGCGAACACCCCGTACTGGTCGATGTCGTTGTCGACTGACGCGATGTTCCGGGGCAGCAGCTTCCAGGTGCGGCAGCCCGCGACCTCTGCCTCGACGAGCGGCTGGCAGTGCTCGCACTCGTCGCGGACGTCGGTGAGGTTGCCGTGCTCGTCCACGTCCCAGTCGGCGACGTCGCCGAGGTACTGGGCGCAGCCGTTGCAGCAGCGCTTCAGGTGGATCGTCGTGGAACCGTCGGGGTTCTGCCGGTCGGGCGTGTTGGTGCGCATTCGAGTGGTCACTGGTCTTCTCCTTCGGTGGGTGCGGGCGCTTCGAGGCCGAGTTGGACGGCGGCGAGGTCGACGGCTTCGCGGATCGACAGGTCGCCGTCGGATGCTGCGCGGAGGGCGAGGGCCCGGGTGTGGAGGTCGTCGGCGAGGGCGAGTTGGGCGGGGCTGAGGGCTCGGCGGCGTGGGCGACGGGTTGGCGCCCATCGGGAGTCGGGGGCTTCGGTGTCAGTCATGCGGGCCTCAATTCGGCGAGTGGCGGGGCCGTGGACGGCCCTTCGGGGGACGACTGGCGCCCGGGGTCTCCAGGGCGTGAAAGCGGCTTAGACGGGCGCTGAGAGCTTCGGGGGTGAGGCGGGAAGCCCTGAGAGCCCCTGAGAGGCGACGGGAAGACTCGGAACGGGCCGGGCGCCACTCGATGCCTTAGAGGCGCCCTGAGGGCCGCCAGGAGACCGCGACGGGGCCTCGATTGGGGTGACCGGAGATTCCGGGAGCGCCAACACCCCCGCACCCACGGCCACACAGCGGCCCGGTCCCCCATCCAGCCACCGCATCCACGCGCGGCATCAGCACGGCGGGCATCAGGCGGCCTCGCCCCGGAGCGCGGCGAGCAGCTGCTCACGGTTGGCGGCCTGACGGGCAGGCGAGAGCGGCATACGACCCGCGGGCGGCTTGTAGTTGCGGACCTGCCCGGTGGGGACAGCTTCGGCGTACAGGCGGCCGAGGAGATCGGCGGGCGGCAGACGCAGAGCCCGACGGGCGCGGGCCACGGTCTCCACGGCACAGGGCAGGCGCGCGGCGATCGACGCGTTGGTGTGCCCCTCGCGGATCAGGGCGGCTATGTCGGCACGGACTTTCATGCGGCGACTTCCTTCGCTTCCTGCGTGCGGCGGTCGTGGACGGTGACGCGGGCCCACCCGTTGTCGTGGCAGTCGATGCCGGGCTCGACCTGGCAGGCCGGGCAGCAGGCGGTGAGCTGCGCCCAGGCGGAGATCCGCTGCGGGTGCGGCTCGGTGAGCTGCCTGCCGGATGCGCGGAGCACGCACGGCCGGTGGGCGGGCGCCGCGCAGTGCGGGCAGGGGACGGCGCGGGCGGGATGCTGACTGGCGCGCACGAAGTGCCGCAGCGACTCGGGCATCGGAGCACCGGAACGGATCGTCATCGGGGGCCTCCGTTCAGGGCTCGGGCGATGGCGAGCACGTGGTTGACGAGGGCTGGCGGCCATGTGCCTTCCTCCGCGTGGTGGGCGCCGAGCAGCAGGAGATCGACGAGGGGCTGCTGGACGGCGTCTGCGGAGAGGCGGATTTCGGCGGGGCTGAAGTCGGCGAGGTCGGCGGCGGCTCGGATCTCTTCGGCGGGTGTCATCGGTTCTCCTTGGGGCATTGGCCGCAGTCGCAGGGCTGGTCGGGTCGGTTGATCTCGTTGCTGTAGTGCCGGGTTGCTGCACGCCACACGTGGGCGGGTATCTGCCGTTCAGGCGGCGGGCCGGGAGGACTGCAGCCGGGCGGCCAGGCGCCGGGCTTGTGTCCGGACGGCTTCAACACCGGCTTCTTCGCCGCGGGTTCACGCCGGGCGCGGCCGATGTCGATCTGCGCCCGCAACAAGGCCCGAAGCTCACCGCGGCCCTCGTTGCGAATCGCCTTGATGTCGTCGACCTGAAGGCCGTCGTCGTCCGGGATCGCAGCGTCGCTCATGACGCCTCCTCGACGATCTCGGCGTCCACGACGTCGTCGCTTGCAAGGTGCTGGGCCGCCCGGTCGCGGACCCGCTGCTCCTGCGCGGCCCGCTCCTCGGCGGGAAGTTCTTCACGGCCTTCAGCGGCGCGGCGGCGGGCGGAGTGCGGGGTGGCGCGCGGCTTGCCGAGCGGACGCTTCTCGTCACCGCTGGGCGTCTTGCACGGCTTGCCTATCGCGGCCGAGCAAGCAGGGCACTCCACACCCAGCGGACCGGAACGCTTCACCGACTCGACGACCTCAGCTTCGGCCGCGCCTTCGTCGTCGACGATGCGGTTGCCGGTCCAGCCGTGGGCATCGAGCTCGGCCATGAACTCTCGCGACGGGCCGCCGGTGAGCGCCGGCTGGCCTGTGGGCCCGGCGACACGGCCGGCGGCGATGGCCTGCACTTGGCCCTTGTAGCGGGCCAGGAACTCGCGGGGCGTCTCGTCGGGCAGCGGCTCGTACTGGAAGTTCTCGAGGCGTGCCGAGCGGATCTTCGAGCGGAGCGAGCGGACGTGATGCGGCAGGATCCACAGCTTCGCGTTCGGATCCTGCGGCGGCGTCGTGTAGTAGGCAGCAATAGCGGCCTTGGCGTCCGCGTCGAGCGGGACGTCCTGGAGGGCTGCTGCCCAGGCGACGGCGGCACCCTGACTGGGCTTGCGGTTGTCGAACGCTGCACAGTGGCCCAGCAGTTCGGCGGCCTCTCGTGGATTCATGCGGAGTCCTCGGATTCGATGGGGAAGGAAGCGGCAACAGCGGCCCAGCCGGCGAGGTTCGCGTCGCCACCGGGGAGCGGTTGGCCGGAAGCGATGTCGACGACGGTCGCCGCCTGGCTAGCTCTGCGGATCTTGGAGAAGGCGAACTGCAGCGAGTTGGCGCTGACGGGCGAGCTGGTGTTGCCGAGCTGCTCGAGGGCGTCCCACAACTCGTCGGGGTCGGTCTCGTTGCTGAGCGCGTCAGCGATGGTCGTGCGGACCTGGCGGCGCCTGTAGGAGTTGCCGCGGGCGTACCGCTCGAGGAAGGCGTCGGCCATTCGGTCGGGCAGGGGCTTTTCTTCTGCCTGTGCCACGGCGGGGCTGCCGGCCGGCTGCCGGGGGGTAGGGGGGGTTCCCTTCCCTTCCCTGTTCCCTTCCTTTCCTTTCCTTTCCGTCAGTGAATGGTTCATGGAAGGAAACTCACCGTCGGTACCCGTGGGGACGTGAAAGTTCGACGGAGCGTGAGATTCATTCACTGGGTCATTCAGTGAACCGTTCACTGACTCATTCAGTGAATCCTCAATGCCTGCCAGCCCGGCGGGCGGAATGAAGCCATCCTCGCCGTCAGTGGACCCTCGGCTCCGGCCACAGACTCGGTGCACGGCACGGACGTTGGACGGGTGATCGGTGCCCCCCGCGGCCACCGGACGGATATGGTCGACCCACAGGTTGTGATCGTCATTCGCGACCAAGCGACGCGGGATCTCGCCACCGCACAGCTGGCACACCCAGCCGTCCCGGCGGGCGTACATCTCCCGCACCTGCCAGGCACCAGTCGGCGGCGGCGGCAGCTTGCTCCGCTGCGGCCGGTTGATCCGCTGATGCTTACGGAAGTTGACGATCACAGCCATCTGCTGGCGAGCGGCGCCCCCGATGAAGGGGAAGACGACCCCTGCGTCGGCAAGGCACTGCATGAGCTTGCCGACGTGGGCAATGGCCAGGTCGTCGTCGTACATGAACGCCTGCGCCTTGATGTAGGCGGGTGTCCACCTCAAGAGCCCCTCGTCGTCCGCCATGTTGAACGTGGCGATGAACAGCAGCCGCGCGTCACGCGGCATGATGCCGAGGAGCTCGTCTTCCCAGAACTCGGGCTTCACGGTGCGGATACGGGGCATCAGTCCTGCACCTCATCCGCATCGGAGAGGTAGGCCAGGATGTTGCCGTCGTTCTCGGCGCCCGCCCGTCGCGCCGCATCCCTCAACTGCTCGATCGTCAGGCCAGCCTCGAGCCCCTGGGACAGAGCGTCCTTGAACTCCTGCGGCGTGGCGTCGGGCTCGACGCCATCTGTGCTGGCGTCGCGGACCGCTTCACACCAGGCATCGCCGACGCTGCCGAGTTCACGCCACCCTTCGAGGATGCTCTGCATGAGCTCGCGGTCTTCTTGCTCGAGAATCTCGCGTGCCTTGTCCTGGAGTTCGCGGACTCGGCGCCACGCGACGCCGCAGCAGTAGCGGAATTCGTCCTTGACGCCCGGGGTGGTCATCGCCGCTTCGACGATGTCGGGCCACATCCAGTCGGGCAGGCCTGCGACGCGGAGGGCCTCGACGCTCTGCTTCCAGTTGCCGGGGAGGGGTGTCACGTTCACGCCTGGCTGCCAGACGTCGGCCCATGAGTCCCAGGACTTTGCGAACGTCTTCCAGGCGGCTTCCTGCTCATCGCGCTTTCCCGCTTGGATGCTGGCTGCGACCTCGAGTGCACGGCCCCAGCGCAGTTGGTGCTCCTGAACGTTGGCCACGATGGTCGCGTCGGGGGTGACCGAGCTTTTCCCGCTGTTGCAGGGCTCGCAGCTGGTGACGAGGTTGTCGGGGGTGTCGGTGCCGCCGAGCGCGACCGGGGTGACGTGATCGACGCGCAGCGGGACGTCCGGGGCGGACGCGCCGCAGTAGCGGCAGGTGTGGTTGTCCCTGCGGAAGATCTCGAAGCGGAGGCGCTTAGAGACGGCCATGGGGTTCTCTTCTTCCTGGCGTTGCGGATATGGCGGTGCGTGCGGGTCGGGTCCCGGCGCGGCGGCCGGCTCAGGCGGCTGGTGCGGCAGACTCGTGAACGGCGCATACCGGGGTCAATTACCAGCCTGAGCTGGGGGTTTGTGTACGCGGGAGGCGTGCACAAACCCCGTGCCTCATCGGCCTGATCGGGGCGGGGGCGCGCGACGCGACCCTGTGCTTCCGCTCATGCGGCCATCGCCTCAAGGTCGGCGCACAGCAGCCGGCGGTAGCCCTCGACGGCCTGGCGGGTGACGACGCCGTTTCCGAGGATCTTGAGCTGCGGGTTGCGGGGCAGTCCGAGGCCGGTGACCCAGCCTTCGGGCAGCCCCATCAGCCACTCGACGAACGCGGGATTGAGCCGCCGGTTGCCGCGGTCCCCGGGCTCGGTGGGCAGCGGCGCGGGGCGGCCGAGGACCGCTTCCCAGCGGCGGATGGCGGGCCCATAGTCGATGCCCTCAGCGGTCACCCACGACTGATCGGCCATGCGGACGGCGATGGACAGCGGAGTGCCCATACCGTTGCCGTTGATTCCCTTGGCGCGGTTGCGGTCGCGCCGGGCGAGCCAGGACTTGATGCCTTCACCGTCGTTGAAGTTCCCGGCGGACGGGGACGGGAGCAGCCTCAGGCGGGCTCCTGCTCCATCCGCTCCGTCGGCGGCGCCAGCAGGAACACGACCTCGTCCTCCAGCGTCGGCCCGTGCCCGCCTGCCTTCCGCTTCGCCGGATGCTGCGGCCCACCGTTCACGCCAAGCTGCGACGTCGGGGTCTTCAGCAGCGGGGTACGCGAGGCCGAACCAGCGGTCCCGGGGGTGCGGCGCCCCGACGACGTCTTCACCAGCTCGTACACACGTCCATCGGATGCCGTACCCGATCGCGGCCAGGTCGGCGACGACTTCGCCGAGGCCGCGCGACCGGATGCCCGCCACGTTTTCCAGGAAGACGAGGCGAGGTCGAATGACGCGAACAGCCTGAGCAACGTTCTTCCAGACCGCCGAGCGGGCATCGAGGAGTCCTTTCCGGAGGCCGGCGTTGGAGAGCCCCTGACAGGGGAAGCCGGCGGCGATGGTGTCGATCTGGTGCCGGGCGGCGACCCCAGCCCAGTCGGTCTTCTTGATGTCGCCGAGGTTCTCGGCGTGCGGGAAGCGGGCGGCCATGACCTGCCCGGCGAACGGGTCGTTCTCGGCGTAGACCAACGTCTTGTTGCCGGTGATCTGCTCGACGGCCAGGTCGAGGCCGCCGTAGCCGGAGCAGAGGCTGAGGTTCGTCATGCGGCCACCTCCAGCACGCGTCCGCGGGCGCGGGTGACGGTGCGTTCGTGGCAGCCGAGCTGGAAGGCGATCTCCTTGGCGCTCTTGCCGGCACGTGTGAGGCGGGCGACCTCGTCGTCGTCCACTTCGGTCTTCCGCCCGACGCCGGTCCTGCGCCTGAGGTTTTCGGGCAGGCAGTCCGGGTCGTCGATCTCGTCCCAGGCGAGCGGCCCATACCAGCCCTTGTTCTTCGCCGCTGTGGCGATCTGCTTCATGCGGCCAGGCCGGGTGGAGAGGAGCTTGTATACGGAGGCGACCTTGCGGGCTTCTGCGGGGCGGACGACGTCGGTCTTACCGCGGGCGATGAACCCGAGCCGGTCCTCGCCGACCCCGGTGAGTTCGGCGATGTCCGGCCAGGCGTGCCCGAGGACAGCGAGGGCGCGGAGCCTGCGCATGGTGCCCGTCGCGTTGACGCGCTCGCCGCGGTCGGTACGGATGACGGGGACAACCGGGATGGACAGGATCGCGGCGGCGATACGCCGGTTGGTGCGGGGCAGCCCCTTGGTGATGAGGCTGATGGTGGAGCGGGAGACGCCCGAAGCTCGACCGACCTCTGCCTGCCACCAGCCGTTGGCCATGAGCCTGTCGACGTGGACGCGCACCTGCTCGGTGTCGTGCAGCCGGCGCTGGCCTTGGATGTGGTCCAGCTCCAGCTGCTTCTGGTAGCGGTAGTTGGCCTGCTTGCACTCGTCTCGTCGGCATCCGCGGAGGTAGCAGGCGCGGCTCGACTCGTGGGTCTCGGTGGCGTTCACAGCGGCTTCTCCTCTCGCGGCTGGTTGGCGTCGGCTTGGATTTCGCGGATGAGCTGGTTGGCGTCGATGAAGTCGCCGTAGAGGCGGCAACCGATCAGGGCGGCGAGGGAGCCGAAGAACAGCCAGGGGGCGGCGATCCAGATCCAGGTGAGGAGTTCGGCGAGGACCGTCCACGTGGTCAGCGCGTTGAGGAGGGCTTCCTTCATGCCGCGGCCCGCCTTGCTGCCTGTCGCTGGGCGGCGATGTGTCGCCCCTTCGCGGTGAGCTCCCACACGGCGATGCGGTGTCCGTGGGTGTCCTCGCTGGTGGAGGGCACCATCCGTCCGGTGTGCTGGATGATCCTGGCGGTGCGCAGCGAGTTGATGGCTGCCCCGAGGTAGCCCTCCCCCAGGTCGGGGAGGACGTCTCGGAAGTCGTTGCAGCTGAAGTCGACGACGTTGGCGCCGAAGTGGAGGACGGCTTGCTCGACGAGGAACCGGTCCCATTCGGAGTGGCGGGCGATGTCGTCGAGGAGGGCGTCCTTCTCGGTCGACGCAAGCCGCTCGGCGACGGTGAGGTGCTTGGTCATGACTCGTCCTCCTCGTCTTCTTCGGCCTCGCACTCGGCGATGGCTCGGGCGCAGTTGGACTCGTCGTCGTCGAGGAAGTCGAGGTCGCAGCCGGTGCCGCAGTCGGGGCAGGCGAAGCCGTTGCAGTCGGGGGCAGCGCAGCCTGAGAAGTAGGCGTCGCCCTCGCAGTCGGGGCAGCCGCGGGCATCCGGGACGGTGTGCTCAGAGAGGGGATCGACGATGGAAGCGGTGACGTCGCGGCCCCCGAGGGGGACGGTGAACTCGATCTCTGCCATGGGTGTGGTCTCCTTGGGAGGGAGCCGGCCGCCTTGCCCGCGGCCGGCTCGAGCGTGTGCGGGCTAGTCGCTGGCGCCGGATTCGAGCTCGGGCCGCTGCGGGTACTCGGGGGCGACGTCGATGGCGTCGACCGTGACGTCCGTGCGGACGGTGCCGTCGTGGGCCATCGCGCGCGCCAGCTGGGCACTCTTCGGGAGGGCCTTGAAGTGGTTGCGCAGGACGGTCTTCTTGGCCATCTCGTCGTAGCTGTTGCGCCATGCCGGGCTGTTCTTGGAGGGCATCTTCTGGCGCCGCTCTTCGATCTCGTCCGGGTACATGACCTTGAAGGTCCGGCCACCGTTGACTAGGAGCTGTCCGGCCGATCATGTGACTGTCGCCTGATCTGCTCGTTGCGTCGGGCATGGGGCGGGGAGAACGCGGTGATCTGGCGGACGCGGA
>NZ_JBWKFZ010000027.1:0-96677 GCF_056433985.1 Streptomyces sp. NPDC044106 | reverse complement strand
CACGCCGGCGGGAAGCCCCTCCAACGTCGCGACAAGCGCGGGTCCGTGCGACTCCCCCGCGGTCAGCCAACGCAACCTGCTCAACGGATGCTCCTCATGCTCGCGCCTCGAACTGCGGTCTTCGACGGCGCGGCCGGGTGCGCGGCCCTGGCCCGCCACCCTGATCCTCCCATGTCCCGGGACGGGAACCCGCGTCCGGTCCATCTGGCGGACGGGCCTCGACCACGGCGCGACCGGGGCGCGGGCCGGGCACGACCACGGGCCTACCGTGCGGCGAGCGCGTGCTCCCCGGCCTTGCGCATCGCGGCAAGCGGCGCGGGAGCGCGTCCCGTCATCTGCTCGACCTGGAGCACCGCCTGGTGCACGAGCAGGTCGAGTCCGCTGACGACCGCTCCGCCGTACGCCGACCAGCGGGCCGCGAGAGCGGTGGGCCACGGGTCGTACAGCACGTCGAAGAGGGTGGCAGGGCGCTCGGGTACGAGGGGCGAAAGGACGTCCGTGGTGCCCGCCGGGGTCGTGGCGATCACCAGCGGCGAGCTCAGCGCCTCGCGCGCGTCCTCCCAGGGCTCGGTCCGCACGTCCACTTCGAGCCGTTCGCCCCACTGCCTCATCTCGGTGGCGCGGGCGTCACTGCGTACGTACGCGACGACCTCGCCCGTGCAGATCCGCGCCAGGGCGGCGAGCGCCGACGACGCGGTGGCGCCGGCGCCCAGGATCGCGGCGGACTCGACCTGCTCGATGCCGTGTTCGCGCAGGGCGGCGACCATGCCGGGGACATCGGTGTTGTCGCCGACCTTGCGGCCGTCCTCCGTGAACACCACCGTATTGACGGCCTCGACGGACGCGGCCGTCCCGCTGATCTCGTCGAGCAGCGGAATGATCGCCCGCTTCAACGGCATCGTCAGCGAAAGTCCGGCCCATTCCGGGCCGAGCTCACCGATAAATGCGGGCAGCGCCGCCTCATCGATCTCGAAACGGTCGTAGGACCAGTCACTCAGCCCCAGCTCCTCATATGCCGCGCGATGCAGCACCGGGGAGAGGGAATGGGCGATCGGGGAGCCGAGAACTGCGGCTCGTCGCTTCTGCGCGCTCATTGCCCCTTCAGGTATTTGTCGCGGTTCCGGTTCTGCTCTTCGTTGGTCTCGGCGAAGAGCGTCTTGTCCTCGCTGACGGAGACGAAGTAGTACCAATTGCCCTTGGCGGGATGCAGCGCCGACTTCAGCGCGACTTCACCCGGGTTTCCGATCGGCCCGGGCGGCAGGCCCTTGATCTTGTAGGTGTTGTACGGGTCGTCGATCCTGCGGAGCGCGTCGACCGTCCCGGTCCCGAGCTTCGACTCGCCACGGAGGTAGTTCACCGTCGAGTCGAAGTCCAACAGACCGTACGTTTCGGTGTTGTTGAGCTTCAGGCGGTTGTAGACGACGGTGGCGACCTTCTCGAAGTCGTGCTTGTACTTGCCTTCGGCCTGGACGAGGCTCGCCACGGTGAGGACCTGCAACGGGTCCTTCAGGTGCAGCTCCTTGGCCTTCGCCTGGAGGCCGAGTTCGTCGTACTTCTCGCCGGCCTGGGCGACCATCTTCTTGAGGACGTCCTCGGGCTTCTGGCCCTTGGCGACGGGATAGCTGGAGGGGTAGAGGAATCCCTCCAACGGGTCCTTGATGTCCTTGTTGGTATTCGCCCAGGAAGGAAGTCCGAGGCTCTGCCAGTCCTTCTTGGCGACCTTTTCGGTGGTGCCCTTCGCCAGTTTCAGGCGCGTGTCGATCTGTTGGTAGACCCACGCGTTCCGCCTGCCCTCGGGAATGATGAGGTTGTTGCGGCTCTTGGGGCTGAGCATCAATTCGACGGCGCTCACCGCGGACATGTGCTTCTTGAGGGCATAGACGCCCGGCTGAATGGACTGGCCCTTCGGATGCTTGCCCTGGGCGGAGACGAAGGCGTCGACGCTTCTGACGACACCGGCAGCCTTGAGCTTCTGCCCGATCACATAGCCGCCGGCGTCGTTGGGAATGTCGACGGTGACCGACCCGGAACCCTCGCCCGCGTAGTCCGGCGCCGTGCCGAAACGATCCTGATAGAACTGGTAGCCGAAGTAGCCGACCCCGCCGAGGCCACCGGCGAAGACCACCGTGACGACCAGGCAGGCGCAGCCGCTGCGGCGCTTCTTGCCCTTCTTGCCGCCCCGGCCGCCGCGCCGGTCACCGCGGCCACCGGGCCGCCCGGCATCCTCGTCGTGCTCGTCGTCGTCCCCGCCACCCGCGAAGAACGCGTGTTCGCCCTGGTCGGGTCCGGGATCCCAGTCGGTCTTCTCGGAACCGGGCTCGGGCACCGTGACACGGCGGGCCGGCGGCTCCGGCGGGGCGTAGGCATCGGGGGTCGAGTAGTAGTCGTGGCTCTCAGCGCCGTACCCGGCCTCCTGGCCGCCGTAGGGGTCCATCGGATCACCGCCGTAGGGGACCTGCCCCTGCTGGCCGGCGCCCCAGTCACCCTGATGGCCGTGGTCGGGCCCGCCGCCGTACCCCTGGCCGGGGCTCCCGGCGTACTCCTGGCCCGGGCCACCGTGGTACTGCTGCCCGGGGTTCCCGTTGTACGCCTGGCCGGGCTCACCGTTGTACTGCTGCTGGCCGCCGTAGGACTGCTGCTGACCGGTGCTCCAGTCTCCCCCGTACTGGGACTGGTGCGGCTGCTGATGCTGATGCGGCTGCTCCGGGTGGTACTGCCCCTGGCCGCCGTAGGTGGACGTGCCGCTCGCGGGCGCCTGTCCTCCCCATCCGCTGTCCCCGTACAACGGGTCCTCCGGATGCCACGGTTCGGAGCCTGGGCCCCGGCCATACTCAGTCATCGATCCCCTACATGCCGCGAGGCGGGGCCGCCGTCGGGATGGCCGGGCAACCGTTCCGCCTCTTGATGCTGTGCGGCAGCTGTTCGAACACCGCCGCATCGCGCGGAACGTTACCGTATCGCGATCAGATGACCACTTCGACGCCCTCGCCGGGAGCTTTGCCTGACGCCCGTTCGGACTCCAGAGCCTGTTGGAGAATGATGACCGCAGCAGCCTGATCGATAACAGATCTGCCCTTTTTGGACTTCACGCCCGAGGCGCGCAGGCCCTGACTGGCCGTCACTGTGGTCATCCTCTCGTCCACCAGCCTCACCGAAATGGGGGCGACCATGCGGGCGAGGTCCTGGGTGAACAGGCGGATCTTGGCAGCCGCCGGGCCCTCGCCCCCGTTGAGGGAGCGAGGGAGGCCGACGACGATCTCGATCGGCTCGTACTCCTCGACGAGCTGCTTGAGCCGACGCTGCGCGGCCGGGACGTCACGTCCGGGCACCGTCTCCACCGGCGTGGCGAGGATCCCGTCGGGGTCGCACGAGGCGACCCCGATCCGGGCGTCCCCGACGTCGATCGCGAGGCGTCGGCCCCGGCGCATGCCCTCAGCAGCCTCGGCCATCAGGCCGTCTCGGTGACGAGGCGCTCGACCGCGGCGATGGCGTCCGGCACGGCGGCCGCGTTCTGGCCGCCGCCCTGGGCGACGTCCGGCTTGCCGCCGCCACCGCCGCCGAGCGTCTTGGCGGCGGTGCGGACCAGGTCACCGGCCTTGAGGCCGCGCTCACGCGCCGCTTCGTTGGTGGCGATGACCGTCAGTGGACGGCCGTTGCCCACGGCGAAGAGGGCCACGACGGCCGGGCGGTCGCCCTGGATGCGGCCGCGCACGTCGAGGACCAGCTTGCGCAGGTCGTCGGCGCCGGTGCCGTCCGGCACCTGACCGGTGACGAGGGCTACACCGCGGACGTCCTTGGCGGACTCGACGAGACCGGCGGCGGCCTGGAGGACCTTCTCCGCGCGGAACTTCTCGATCTCCTTCTCGGCGTCCTTCAGCTTGGCGAGCATGCCGGAGATCTTCTCGGGCAGCTCCTCGGAGCGGCCCTTGACCAGCTCCTGGAGCTGGGCGACGACCGTGTGCTCCTTGGCGAGGAAGTTGTACGCGTCCACGCCGACCAGCGCCTCGATGCGGCGCACACCGGAGCCGATGGAGGACTCGCCGAGCAGCTTGACCAGACCGAGCTGGGCGGTGTTGTGGACGTGCGTACCGCCGCACAGCTCCTTGGAGAAGTCGCCGATGGTGACGACGCGCACGCGCTCGCCGTACTTCTCGCCGAACTCGGCGATGGCGCCCTGCTTCTTCGCCTCGTCGATCGACATGACCTCGGCCTGCACGTCCAGCTCGTGGGCGAGGACCTCGTTGATCTTCTGCTCCACGTCCGTCATCACGGCCGTGGGCACGGCGGACGGCGAACCGAAGTCGAAGCGGAAGCGGCCGGGCTGGTTCTCGGAACCGGCCTGTGCGGCCGTCGGGCCGAGCGCGTCGCGCAGCGCCTGGTGCGTGAGGTGCGTCGCGGAGTGGGCGCGGGCGATGGCGCGGCGGCGGTGGGCGTCGATCGAGGCCCACACCGGGGCGCCGACCGTGATCTCGCCGACCTGCACGACGCCCTTGTGGACGTGCACACCGGGGACCGGCTTCTGCACGTCGCGGATCTCGACGATCGCACCGCTGTCCAGGCGGATGCGTCCGGTGTCGCCGATCTGGCCGCCGCCCTCGGCGTAGAACGGGGTGCGGTCCAGGACGATCTCGACGTCGTCGCCCTCGGTGGCCGCGGGCGAGGGGACGCCGTTGACGAGGAGGCCGACGATCTGTGCCTCGTTCTCCGTGAGGGAGTAGCCGGTGAAGTCGGTGGCGCCGGAGGCGTCGGCGATCTCGCGGTAGGCGTGCAGGTCGGCGTGGCCGGTCTTCTTGGCCTTGGCGTCGGCCTTGGCGCGCTCCCGCTGCTCCTTCATCAGACGGCGGAAACCGTCCTCGTCCACGGTCAGGCCCTGCTCGGCGGCCATCTCCAGGGTGAGGTCGATGGGGAAGCCCCACGTGTCGTGCAGCAGGAACGCCTTGTCACCGGAGAGGACCTTGCCGCCTGCGGCCTTGGTCTCGGTGACGGCGGTGTCGAGGATGTTCGTGCCGCCCTTGAGTGCCTTGAGGAAGGCGGCCTCTTCGGCGAGCGCGACGGTCTCGATGCGCTTGCGGTCGGTGACGAGCTCCGGGTACTGCAGGCCCATCGTGTCGATCACGACGTCGACGAGGTCCTTGACGACCGGTCCGGTGGCGCCCATCAGACGCATGTTGCGGATGGCGCGGCGCATGATGCGGCGCAGGACGTACCCGCGGCCCTCGTTGCCGGGCGTGACGCCGTCGCCGATGAGCATCGTCGACGTACGGATGTGGTCGGCGACGACGCGCAGGGAGACGTCCGAGCCGTGCTCGGCGCCGTAGCGCACGCCGGTCAGCTCGGTGGCCTTGTCCATGACGACGCGCAGGGTGTCCGTCTCGTACATGTTCTGTACGCCCTGCAGGATCATGGCGAGACGTTCGAGGCCGAGACCCGTGTCGATGTTCTTCGACGGCAGCTCGCCGAGGATCGGGAAGTCCTCCTTGCCGTCGCCCGCGCCGCGCTCGTACTGCATGAAGACCAGGTTCCAGATCTCCACGTAGCGCTCGTCGTTGACGGCGGGGCCGCCCTCCTCGCCGAACTCGGGACCGCGGTCGTAGTTGATCTCGGAGCACGGGCCGCAGGGTCCCGGCACGCCCATGGACCAGAAGTTGTCCTTCTTGCCCAGCCGCTGGATGCGCTCGGCCGGGACGCCGACCTTCTCGCGCCAGATCTGCTCGGCCTCGTCGTCGTCGAGGTAGACCGTGATCCACAGCCGCTCGGGGTCGAGGCCGAAGCCGCCCTTGTCGACCGGGCTGGTCAGCAGCTCCCAGGAGAGCGTGATGGCGCCCTCCTTGAAGTAGTCGCCGAAGGAGAAGTTGCCGCACATCTGGAAGAACGTGCCGTGCCGCGTGGTCTTGCCGACCTCTTCGATGTCGGGCGTGCGCACGCACTTCTGCACGCTGGTGACGCGCGGGGCGGGCGGCTTGACCTCACCCAGGAAGTAGGGCTTGAACGGCACCATGCCGGCGGGAACGAGCAGCAGAGTCGGGTCGTCCGCGATGAGCGACGCCGAAGGGACGACGGTGTGCCCGCGCTCCTCGAAGAAGCTCAGCCAGCGGCGGCGGATTTCAGCCGACTCCATCAGTGGTCCTCATTCCGGTTGTACTGCGTCTTCATGTCGTTCTTGTAGCTGCTGTGGCTCTCGATGACCGCGAAGCGCCGCACCGGGGGCAGTTCGGCGTCGGGGTGGTTCCGCAGACCCAGCGCCTCGTCCAGCTCCGCCTCGCGCTCGGCCATGCCGTCGCGGATGTCGAGCGCGAAATCCTTGAGGCGGTGCCCCGTCTCGATCGCCTTGTTCGCGGCCTGCGCGGCGAGGCTCTCGGGGGTCAGCTGCTTGAGCTTGCGGTTGACCTTGGTGGTGGCCCATACGCCGGCGGCTGCGCCCGCGGTGAACCAGAACGTACGGCGGAACATCGCTGCGTCAGTCCCTCTTACTCCGGTTGGCCCGCTTCGCCCGCCGCGCGGACGGGACGGTGCGACCCACGATCACCGTACGACGGGAGGGCTTGGTGGGCATGTCGCCCGCTTCGGGGCCGGACTTGCGGCCGATCGCCCGGCGCACGCCGTAGCCGAACGCGGCCACCTTCACGAGGGGACCGCCGAAGGTCGAGGCGACCGTCGTGGACAGCGCCGACGCGTTCGACGTGACCTCCTGGACGTCGGAGGCGATGGCGTCGACCCGGTCGATCTGGGTCTGCGCGGAGCGCACCGCGGTGGAGGCGTCCGCCAGGAGGGGGACCGCCTGCTCGGTCACGTCCGCGACCAGCTTGGTGGTCGCCCTGAGCGTCTGGGCCAGCCTCGCCAGTGCCACCGCGAGGAAGGAGACCAGGATCGCCCAGAAGACGGCCACCAGGATCCCGGCAACCTCTCCACCGGACACTTGGCACCGCTCCCTGAATCTCGTCCGCAGGAATCTCGTCCCGGACTTCGGACTCGAACATCGAAAAAGTCGTCCTCCGACCCTATCGCGCCCAGGGCGCCACTCCGTACCGCATTCCCCTTCGCCGCCACAGGAGTTGTCCGAAGTGATTGCACGGAACGCATACGTCGGAGCACGCTCCGTACCCATGGGATCATTTCCGTCGGGCAATCTGCCCCTGGGCTGAACGCCTTCGTCGGGCGCGGCACCGAACTCGCCGAGCCGGCCGAGGTGTTGGAGTCCGGGCGTTCCACCCGGCGCAGACCCCTGGAGACCGCGCTGCGCGCGGGCCCCGGAAACGACCGAACCCGCCGCCTGCCCCGCCGGTAAGGGCGGGGAGGCGACGGGCTGAAGCAGGGTGAGCTACGTCCGGGTCAGCGGGCGTAGTACTCGACGACGAGCTGCTCGTCGCAGATCACGGGGATCTCCTTGCGGTTCGGGTCGCGGTCCAGACGGAAGGCCAGGGCCTTCAGGTTCACCTGGAGGTAGCGCGGGGTCTCGCCGTCGGGGGCGAAGCCACCCTCGCGTGCGACCTGGAACAGCGGCTTCTCACGGCTGCGCTCGCGGACCATCACGACGTCGTCGGGACGGACGCGGTACGACGGCTTGTCGACCTTGCCGCCGTTGACCTCGATGTGGCCGTGCACGACCATCTGGCGGGCCTGGTAGATCGTGCGGGCGATGCCCGAACGCAGAACCAGGGCGTCGAGACGACGCTCCAGCTCGATGACCAGGGCCTCACCGGTCTTGAGCTGCGTCTTGGACGCACGCTCGTAGGCACGGACGAGCTGACGCTCGGAGAGGTCGTACTGCGCGCGCAGCCGCTGCTTCTCGAGCAGACGGACCTTGTAGTCCGAGTTCTGCTTGCGCCCACGGCCGTGCTCGCCCGGCGGGTAGGGGCGGGCCTCGAAGTACTTGACGGCCTTCGGGGTCAGCGCGATGCCGAGGGCACGCGACTTCTTGACCTTGGGGCGGGACTGGTTCGGCATGAACCAACCTCTCTGTTCATTGTGAATTCGGCTTCACCAGTGGTTAGGGGAGGTCGCATCCGCAGCCTGGGAAACCTCGTGAGCACGGCCCGTGAGCCGTGGTCCGCAAGGCAGCCGCTCCCTGGTCTGGGCACAATGTGCAGCACGCGAGTGGCCCACCGACCGATTCCCGGAGTACGAGATGGTGGTGGGCTGCCCGCGACACCTTCGACGGTGCGCGACGCTCCTGGATCCCCGGTGCCTCGCGGCGGTGGGGTTCCGGCTGGATGTCCCGTTCTGGTGGCGCCGGTACGAGACCGGTCACGGGACGCAGCACTGCGGACAAGTGTACCGGGTATGGCGGGGTGCCTCGCCCTGGGCCGCTCAGGGGCCGCTCAGCTCTCGGGCTGCTCGCCCTTGAGGCGGGCGCGGACCCGCTCGACCACGTCGGCGTACCGCGCCTCGGCGCCGTACCTCGTGGGCTGGTAGTACCGCTTGCCCTCGATGGTGTCCGGGGCGTACTGCTGGGCGGCGATGCCACCCGGGACGTCGTGCGGATACACATACCCCTGGGCGTGGCCGAGCTTGGCCGCGCCCTTGTAGTGGCCGTCGCGCAGGTGGGGCGGGACGGGTCCGGCGAGGCCGCCGCGGACGTCGGCCTGGGCCTGCTGGATGGCGATCGTCGCCGCGTTCGACTTCGGGGCCAGGGCGAGGGCGATCGTGGCGTGGCTGAGGGTGAGCGCGGCCTCGGGGAAGCCGATCATGGCGACGGCCTGGGCCGCGGCGACCGCGGTGGGCAGGGCGGTCGGGTCGGCGAGGCCGATGTCCTCGCTGGCGGAGATCATCAGGCGCCGGGCGATGAAGCGCGGGTCCTCACCGGCCTCGATCATGCGGGCCAGGTAGTGCAGGGCCGCGTCGACGTCCGAGCCGCGGATGGACTTGATGAGGGCACTGGCCACGTCGTAGTGCTGATCGCCGTCGCGGTCGTACTTCACCGCGGCGCGGTCGACCGACTCCTCCAGGGTCTGGAGGGTGATCTCCTTCTCACCCTTGGCGAGCGCCGATCCCGCGCCCGCCTCAAGGGCGGTGAGCGCGCGCCGGGCGTCGCCGCCCGCGATGCGCAGCAGGTGCTCCTCGCCCTCCGCGGGCAGCTCAACCGCGCCGCCGAGGCCCCGCTCGTCGGTGAGCGCCCGGCGCAGCAGCGCGCTCAGGTCGTCGTCGGTGAGCGGTTCGAGGGTGAGCAGCAGGGAGCGGGAGAGCAGCGGGGAGATGATCGAGAAGTACGGGTTCTCGGTGGTCGCCGCGATCAACGTCACCCAGCGGTTCTCGACCGCGGGCAGCAGGGAGTCCTGCTGGGCCTTGCTGAAGCGGTGGATCTCGTCGAGGAAGAGGACGGTCTCCTTGCCGTGGCCGCCCATGGCCCTGCGGGCCCCGTCGATGACGGCGCGCACTTCCTTCACTCCCGCGGTGATCGCGGAGAGCTCGACGAAGCGCTTGTTCGTGGCTTTGGAGACGACATACGCGAGGGTGGTCTTGCCGATGCCGGGCGGGCCCCACAGGAACACCGACGAAGGCCCCGCGGGGCCTCCCTCGCCCTCGCCGACCAGCCGGCGCAGGGGCGAGCCCGGCTTCAGCAGATGCTGCTGGCCGACGACTTCGTCGAGGGTGCGCGGGCGCATCCGGACGGCCAGGGGGCTGCTGGACGGGTCCTTCTCCTGGCGGTCTTCGGCTGCGGCGGTGAACAGGTCGGGCTCCACGTGAAGAACCCTATGTCACGCCACTGACAATCCCATCGGCCCCGTGGTCAGGCCCAGAGGTCGGCGCCCCAGCGCGTGAGGATCAGCATGGCGATGACGCCGATGTGCATGACGGGAAGGGCCCAGGTGAAGTCGGCGAGGAAGCTCCTGGTCCAGCCCGGCGCGGGCAGGAAACCGTGGCGGATGTTGAAGGACGTGACGTACCAGAAGATCAGGAGCGTGGCGACCCAGGCCAGGCAGCACCAGAGGCAGAGCGCGTTGATGTGGTAGAGCGACTGGATCATCAGCCAGGTGCAGAACCCGACGCCGAAGAGCGCGCCCGCGTTGAACGTGAGCCAGTACCAGCGCGGGAAGCGGGCACCGCCGAGCAGGCTCATGCCGACGCAGATCACGATGCCGTAGGCGACCAGGCCGATCATGGGGTTCGGGAAGCCGAACGCCTCCGCCTGCTCGCTCTTCATGATGCTGCCGCAGGCGACGACGGGGTTGATGCTGCAGCCCGGCTGGAAGTTCGGGTCCTTCAGGAGCTCGAACTTGTCGAGCGTGATGATCCAGGAGGCGAGCAGACCGGCCGCGCCGGTGACCACCAGAAGCAGGGCGAGCGCGCGGCTGCCACCGACGCCACGCGGAGCGTCCGCGCGGTCCAGGTCGTTCAGGGCGTCGTCCTTCGCTGACATCGTTTTGCTCATCACGCCGTTCCGTCGCTTGTGGTGGCCGCGGGCAGGGACATTGTGCCGCACCCACGCGGGTGTCCACCGTTCGATGGACGTAAGGAGGCACATATGGGGGTCCCGAAGCCTTCAGTCCGGCGGCAGTCTCTACGGCATGACAGCGCACGCGTACGAGCCGTCCGACGTGGGCGACTCCCACGTATGGAACCGGACCTTCCGGCTCTGGGATGCGTATTTCACCGTGGTGTGGCTGGCCACGCTGGTGTTCGTTCTCGGCACCGCCTCCCCGGGATGGCCCGTCCGTCTCGCCGCCGCCGTGCCGCTTCTGCTGCTCGTCCCCTGGTACGTCGTCTTCGGCCGGCCGGTCCTGATCAGCGAGGGCGCCGACGAACGACGGGCCCGGAGGTACGTCACCGGCACGATCCTGCTCTTCCTGCCGCCGGGAGTGCTGGTCGGGGAGACCCGTCTGATGACCTTCGCGCTCATCCCGATGTGCTTCATCGCGCTGCGCACGCGCCCCGCGCTGGTCGCGGTCGTCGTTCTGAACATCGTGCCGGTGGCGGGCTGGGCGGTGCTGTGGCGACCGACGGCGCAGGACGTCTTCTACAACTCGGTGTTCGCGACGGTCACCCTCGTCTTCTCGGTGGCCGTCGGTGTCTGGACCCTGCGGGTCATCGAGCAGAGCACCGAACGGGCCCGGCTCATCGCCCAGTTGGAGGCCAGCCGCGAGGAGGTCGTCCGGCTCTCTGCCGAGCGCGGCGCGCTGGCCGAGCGAGAGCGGATGTCACGGGAGATCCACGACACCCTCGCGCAGGGCTTCACCAGCGTCCTGATGCTCGTACAGGCCGTCGACGCGGAACTGGCGCGGGACGTGCCCGCGGCCCGCCGCCACCTCGGACTGATGGAGGCCACCGCACGGCAGAGCCTCGACGAGGCGCGGGCCCTGGTCGCCGGTGGCGGCCCGGCCGATCTGGACAGCGGCCCGCTGCCGGACGCCCTGCGCCGCCTCGCCGCCCGCCACGAGGCGTACGTCACCGTCGACGGCGACGTACGGCCGCTGCCGCCCGGCCTGGAGGTGGTCGCCCTGCGCTCCTGCCAGGAAGCCCTCGCCAACGTACGCAAGCATGCGGGCCCCGATGCCTCGGCCGCTGTCACCCTGACGTACGACGACCGCTCGCTCCGGCTTTCGGTGCGTGACGACGGGCGCGGGTTCGATCCCCGCGCACCCTGCCACGGGTACGGCCTGCGCGGGCTGCGGGCGCGGGCCGCCGAGGTCGGCGGCACCGCCGACGTGGTGAGCGGCCCCGGCGAGGGCGCCACCGTCACCGTCCTGCTCCCCTCTCCCGAGAGGAACTCCGCGTGATCCGCATCGTGATCGCCGACGACCATCCCGTCGTACGCGAGGGGTTGTGCGCCATGCTGAGCGCCGAGGCGGACCTCGTTGTCGTCGCGGAGGCGTCGAGCGGCCCGCACGCGGAGGCCCTGGCGGCCGAACTGCGGCCCGACATCGTCCTGATGGACCTGCGCATGCCCGGTGGGGCCGGCGTCGAATCGGTCGAGCGGATGGCGGCCGCGGAGCTGTCGTGCCGGGTCATCGTGCTCACGACGTACGAGACCGACCGCGACATCCTGCGCGCCGTCGAGGCGGGCGCGGCCGGCTATCTGCTCAAGGACCTGGCCCGCGGTGAACTGGCCGACGCGGTACGGGCCGCCGCGCGGGGCGAGACGGTCCTCGCGCCGTCCGTGGCCACCCGGCTCATGGACCAGCTGCGGACCCGTCCCGAGCGGCCCCGGTTGACGGCGCGCGAGACGGCGGTGCTCCGGCACGTCGCCGAGGGCCGTACGAACGCGGAGATCGGGCGGCGTCTGTTCGTCGCCGAGTCGACGGTGAAGACGCACCTGCTGCGGATCTTCCGGAAGTTGGGGGTCGACGACAGGACCGCGGCGGTGACGAGCGCTCTGCGCCTCGGCCTGCTGGACTGAGGGACCTCTGCTGAGGGGCGAGGGCCCGGGGCTCTGCCCCGGACCCCGCTCCTCAAGCGCCGGAGAGGCTTCAGCCGCCGAGCTTCGCCTTCAGGGCCGGCACGATCTCGTCCACCGCGACCGCCTCCTGCTCCCCGGACTCCATGTCCTTGAGCTGGACGACGCCCTCGGCGAGGTCACGCTCACCGGCGACCACGGTGAAGCGCGCGCCGCTGCGGTTCGCGTTCTTCATCGCGCCCTTGAGCCCCTTCCCGCCGTACGAGAAGTCGGCGGCGACCCCGGCCTTGCGCAGCTCCGTCACCTTGGCGAAGAGGATCCGGCGCGCCTCGTCGCCGAGCGGTACCGCGAACACGCTGGTGGCCGCGGGCAGTTCGAGCTCGACGCCCTCCGCCTCCAGGGCCAGCACCGTACGGTCGACGCCGAGCGCCCAGCCGACCGAGGGCAGCGAGGGGCCGCCGATCATCTCGGACAGGCCGTCGTAGCGGCCGCCACCGCCCACCGCGGACTGCGAGCCGAGGCCGTCGTGGACGAACTCGAAGGTCGTGCGGGTGTAGTAGTCCAGGCCGCGGACCAGCTTCTCGTCGTCCTCGAAGGCGACGCCCGCCGCCGTGATCAGCTCACGGACCTGCTCGTGGTACGTCTTGCACGCGTCGCACAGGTAGTCGCGCAGCGAGGGGGCGCCCACCAGCTGCTTCTGGACGTCGGCCCGCTTGTCGTCGAGGACGCGCAGCGGGTTGATGTCGATACGCCGACGTGTCTCCTCGTCCAGGTCGAGCCCGCGCAGGAAGTCCTGCAGCGCGGCCCGGTAGACGGGACGGCACTCCTTGTCGCCGAGCGAGTTGAGCAGGATGCGGAAGTTCCGCAGGCCGAGGGCGCGGTACGCCTGGTCGGCCAGGATGATCAGCTCGGCGTCGAGCGCCGGGTCCTCGGCGCCGATCGCCTCGGCGCCGACCTGGGAGAAGTGCCTGTAGCGGCCCTTCTGGGGGCGCTCGTAGCGGTAGTACGAGCCCGAGTACCAGAGCTTGACGGGGAGGTTGCCTGCCTTGTGGAGGTTGCCCTCGAGGGCGGCGCGCAGCACGGAGGCGGTGCCTTCGGGGCGCAGCGCGAGCTGGTCGCCGCCCTTGGTGGTGAAGGCGTACATCTCCTTGGTGACGATGTCGGTGGACTCACCGACACCGCGCGCGAACAGCTCGACGCTTTCAAAACCTGGCGTCTCGATGTAGCCGTATCCGGAGTCGCGCAGCGGCGCGGCGATCGCCTCGCGCACCGCGAGGAACTTCGCGGAGTCCGGCGGAAGCAGGTCGTACGTGCCCTTGGGGGCCTTGAAGGTGCTCACGGGTTTTCTCGTCACATTCCTCGTCGCGGCGCGGACGTCTGGTCCGCGCTGTGGCCCTGGGAGGCCGCGGCCACCTGCCGCAGATACGGGTTGGTGGCGCGCTCCTGGCCGATGGTCGTCTGGGGGCCGTGGCCGGACAGCACCACGGTCGAGTCGTCGAGCGGCAGGCACACGCGGCCCAGCGAATCGAGGATCTCGGGGTGGCTGCCGCCGGGCAGGTCGGTGCGTCCGATGGAGCCGGCGAAGAGCAGATCGCCCGAGAAGAAGACTGAGGGGATCTCGGCCGTCTCGGGCATCCGGAAGGTCACCGACCCCTTCGTATGGCCCGGCGCGTGCGCGACGGAGAAGTCGAGGCCCGCCAGCTTCAGGGCGGCCCCGTCGGACAGCTCCCGCAGGTCGTCAGGTTCCCCTACCGTCAGCTCGCCCATCAGCGGCATCCCGATGGAGCGGCCGAGGGCCTTCTCGGGGTCGCTCATCATGTACCGGTCGCAGGGGTGGATCCACGCGGGCACGTCGTGCGCTCCGCAGACCGGGACGACCGAGGCGACATGGTCGATGTGGCCGTGGGTGAGGATGACCGCGACGGGCTTGAGCCGATGCTTCGCGAGTGCGTCCTCGACTCCCTGGACGGCCTGGTGGCCCGGGTCGATGATCACGCACTCCTCGCCTGCGGCGGGGGCGACCACATAGCAGTTGGTGCCCCAGGCCCCGGCGGGGAACCCGGCAATGAGCACGATCGTCCTTCATTCGTCGTCCGACGGCGGATGGCCGCGGTTTCCGGCGGGACAACGCGGCAGATCAGAGCCTACCGGCGCTGCCGATTCCACAGCTAACCCATATACGGTACGGGGCACATTCAAGCGGCCCGGAATGGGTCCCAGGGGAAAAGGGGAGAGACCCGGTGGTCAGCAACGAGCAGCGGCGGCGGCAGCTCGCCCGGGAGAAGTTCGCGCGCCAGCAGGAGCGGCGCGAGGCCACGCGGCGCAGGGCCCGGATGCGTAACGCGGTGCTCGCGGGGGCGCTCGCGGTGGTCGTGGCGGCTGGCGCGGTGTCGTACGCGGCGGGCGCCTTCGACGGCGGCGGATCGACGAAGGACGACGCGGCCGCGCGGCCCAGCAGCACGCCGAAGGACCCGTGCGCGAAGGCGGCGCCCGGCAAGGTCAAGCCCCTGAGCTTCAAGAAGGAGCCGGCGCTCACCATCGACAGGTCCGCCGACTACGCGATGCACCTGAAGACGACGTGCGGCGACATCGACCTCGACCTCGACGCGGCGAAGGCCCCGCACACCGTCAACTCCTTCGACTTCCTGGTGAAGAAGGGCTACCTCGACCACACCAAGTGCCACCGCCTCACCTCCGGCGGCCTCTACGTCCTGCAGTGCGGCGACCCGAAGGGCACCGGCGAGGGCGGCCCCGGCTACTCGATCCCCGACGAGAACCTCAAGGACGAGCGGCTGAAGGGGAACGTGTATCCGGCGGGCACGGTCGCCATGGCGAACAAGTACAACGCGCAGAAGAAGCAGGGCCGCGACAGCGGTGGCAGCCAGTTCTTCCTCGTCTACCAGGACAGTCAGCTGCCGCCCGACTACACACCGTTCGGGACCATTTCCGATTCCGGGATGAAGGTTCTCAAGAAGATCGCCGCCGCCGGCGAGAGCAGCGGTCGGGGCAACGGCGCTCCGAACGCGACGGTCGTCATCGACAAGGCCACCATCACGAAATCCTGAGCCCCGGTGGGCAAACTTCGGACGCGCGGGGTGCGGACAGCCGCCCCGCCGGTCGCCTATGTTGGCGGTGACGAAACTGTGGACGATGCCGGGGGCTCCGAGGCCCTGCGCAGGCATCATGTGGAGGAGGCGCTGTGAGCAGCGACCCGTGGGGCCGCGTCGACGAGACGGGGACCGTGTACGTGCGTACGGCCGACGGCGGCGAGCGAGTGGTCGGTTCGTGGCAGGCAGGATCTCCTGATGAGGCCCTCGCCTACTTCGAGCGCAAGTACGACGGTCTGGTCGTCGAGATCGGACTTCTCGAGCGCCGGGTGAAGACGACCGACCTGTCCGCCAAGGACGCCATGACCGCCGTCGAGCACCTGCGTCAGCAGGTGGACGAGGCGCATGCCGTCGGCGATCTGGAGGCCCTGGGCAAGCGGCTCGACAAGCTCGTGGAGAGCGTCGAGTCGCGCCGCGAGGAGCGCAAGGTCCAGAAGGCCAAGCAGTCCGACGAGGCGCGGCACGCCAAGGAGGCCCTGGTCACCGAGGCCGAGGAGCTGGCCCAGAGCGAGCAGTGGCGGGCCGCCGGTGAGCGGCTGCGGGCCCTGGTGGACACCTGGAAGGGGCTGCCGCGCCTGGACCGCAAGTCGGACGACGAGCTGTGGCACCGCTTCTCGCACGCCCGCTCGGCGTTCTCCAAGCGGCGCAAGGCGCACTTCGCGTCGCTCGACGCCCAGCGCGAGGAGGCCCGCAAGACCAAGGAGAAGCTGGTCGCCGAGGCCGAGGCGCTGTCGAGCTCGACGGACTGGGGCCCGACCGCCGCGCGCTACCGCGACCTGATGGCCGACTGGAAGGCGGCGGGCCGCGCCCAGCGTGAGCACGAGGACGACCTGTGGAACCGCTTCCGCGGCGCCCAGGACGTCTTCTTCGCCGCGCGCAGCTCGGTCTTCGCCGAGCGCGACGCCGAGCAGGGCGAGAACCTCAAGCTGAAGGAGGAGCTGGCCGACGAGGCCGAGAAGCTCGTCCCGGTGACGGACCTGAAGGCGGCCCGTGCCGCGTTCCGCTCCATCAACGAGCGCTGGGAGGCCATCGGCCACGTCCCGCGTGACGCCCGCCCGAAGGTCGAGGGCCGGATGCACGCCGTGGAGCGGGCGCTGCAGGAGTCCGAGGAGGCCGAGTGGCGCCGGACGAACCCGGAGGCACGGGCTCGGGCCGAAGGCCTGACCGGTCAGTTGCAGGCCGCCGTCGACAAGCTGGTCGGCCAGATCGAGAAGGCGCGTGCGGCGGGCAACCACGCCAAGGCCGACAAGCTCCAGAAGGAGCTCGACGGCCGCCAGGCGCTGCTGGACCAGGCGCTGAAGGGTCTGCACGAGTTCGGCGGCTGAGCCACGTACCGATCGCGCGAAGGGGCTCCCGTACGTTGGCGTACGGGAGCCCCTTCGCATGGTGCCGGCGTCTCTCCTACGGCCGCCGCGTCGACGTCACGCGGTACACGTCGTACACGCCCTCCACTCCCCTGACCGCCTTGAGCACGTGCCCCAGGTGCTTGGGGTCGCCCATCTCGAAGGTGAAGCGGGAGGTGGCGACGCGGTCGCGCGAGGTCTGCACGGCCGCCGACAGGATGTTCACGTGCTGGTCCGAGAGGATGCGCGTGACGTCGGAGAGGAGACGCGAGCGGTCCAGGGCCTCGACCTGGATGGCGACGAGGAAGACCGAGGACTGGGTGGGAGCCCACTCGACCTCCAGGATGCGCTCCGGTTCGCGCGAGAGCGAGTCCACGTTCACGCAGTCACTGCGGTGAACCGATACGCCGCTGCCCCGCGTGACGAACCCGATGATGGGGTCGCCGGGAACGGGCGTGCAGCAGCGGGCCAGCTTGACCCACACGTCCTCGACGCCCTTGACGACGACGCCCGGGTCCGCGTTGGACCGCCGCTTGCTGCGTCCGCGCGAGGGCGGCGCGCTCTCGGCGATGTCCTCGTTGGCCGCCTCCTCGCCGCCGAGCGCCTGAACGAGCTTCTGCACGACGGACTGTGCGGTGACGTGGCCCTCGCCGATCGCCGCGTAGAGCGAGGAGATGTCGGGGTAGCGCATCTCGTGGGCGAGCGTGACGAGGGAGTCGCCGGTCAGGATGCGCTGGATCGGCAGGTTCTGCTTGCGCATGGCGCGCGCGATGGCGTCCTTGCCCTGCTCGATGGCTTCGTCGCGGCGCTCCTTGGAGAACCAGGCGCGGATCTTGTTGCGCGCCCGCGGCGACTTGACGAAGCCGAGCCAGTCACGGGACGGGCCCGCGCCCGCGGCCTTGGAGGTGAAGACCTCCACCAGGTCGCCGTTGTCCAGGGTCGATTCGAGCGGTACGAGACGGCCGTTGACCCGCGCCCCTATGGTGCGGTGGCCGACCTCGGTGTGCACCGCGTACGAGAAGTCGACGGGGGTGGCGCCCGCCGGAAGCGCTATGACGTCGCCCTTCGGCGTGAACACGAAGACCTCGTTGCGCGAGAGGTCGAAGCGCAGCGATTCGAGGAACTCGCTGGGGTCCTCGGTCTCCTTCTGCCAGTCGAGCAACTGGCGCAGCCACGCCATGTCGTTGAGGTGGTCGTCCTTGCCGCCGGTCTTCTTCGGTACGTCGCTGCGCACCTTGGAGGCGCCGGCCACGGCCTCCTGCTTGTACTTCCAGTGCGCGGCGATGCCGTACTCGGCGCGGCGGTGCATGTCGAAGGTGCGGATCTGGAGCTCGACGGGCTTGCCGTTGGGCCCGATGACCGTCGTGTGCAGCGACTGGTACATGTTGAACTTGGGCATCGCGATGTAGTCCTTGAACCGGCCGGGGACCGGGTTCCATCGCGCGTGGACGGTGCCGAGGGCGGCGTAGCAGTCGCGGACCGTGTCGACAAGTACACGAATCCCCACCAGGTCGTAGATCTCCGCGAAGTCACGGCCCCGGACGATCATCTTCTGGTAGACGCTGTAGTAGTGCTTCGGGCGTCCGGTGACGGTGGCCTTGATGCGGGCGGCCCGCAGGTCGGCCTGGACCTCGTCGGTCACTATGGCGAGGTACTCGTCGCGCTTGGGGGCGCGCTCGGCGACCAGGCGCACGATCTCGTCGTACATCTTGGGATAGAGGATCGCGAAGGCGAGGTCCTCCAGCTCCCACTTGATGGTGTTCATGCCCAGGCGGTGGGCGAGCGGCGCGTAGATCTCCAGGGTCTCGCGCGCCTTCTTCTCCTGCTTCTCGCGCTTGAGGTACCGCATGGTGCGCATGTTGTGCAGGCGGTCGGCGAGCTTGATGACCAGGACGCGGGGGTCCTTGGCCATGGCGACGACCATCTTGCGCACGGTCTCGGCCTGCGCGGCCTCGCCGAACTTGACCTTGTCCAGCTTGGTGACGCCGTCGACGAGCAGCGCGACCTGGTCGCCGAAGTCGCGCTTGAGGGTGTCCAGGCCGTACTCGGTGTCCTCGACGGTGTCGTGCAGGAGCCCCGCCATCAGGGTGGCCGGGTCCATGCCCAGCTCGGCGAGGATCGTCGTCACGGCGAGCGGGTGCGTGATGTACGGGTCGCCACTCTTGCGCTTCTGCCCGCGGTGCCAGCGCTCGGCGACCTGGTAGGCCCGCTCGATCTGGCGCAGCGTCGCCGTCTCGATCTTGGGGTCGTTGCTGCGCACTATCCGCAGCAGGGGCTCCAGGACCGGGTTGTACGGGTTCGAGCGCTGCACGCCGAGGCGGGCGAGGCGGGCCCGTACGCGGTTGGAGGAGCCGGAACGCGAGGGCTGGCCCGTGGCGGGCCGGATCGCGGGAGCCGTCGGGTGGTGGTCCGCGGGCGGCTTCGGGCGGGGCTGCTCGGCCGGTTTGTCGCCCCGGGAGGCCCCTCCCTGGGCGCGCTGCGCGGACGTGCCGCCCTGCGCGCCTTCTGCCTTCTTCACGGGCGCGGCGGAGCCCGCCGAGGCCTGCTGGGCCTTCTGGGCGGCCTTGGCGGCGGTGAGTGGCTGGGACTCGTCTGGCAAGAGCGCTCCCTGTGCGCGATCGGGGTCCCCCGGACAGGCCCCGAAGAACCCATGGTATCGATCCTGGGCCGTCGGTTCGCCTTCGACCGGTGAGACTCCTCCGTACTGGAGAAACGCGAGGGGCGGTCCGGGGATTCCCTCGCGAGTGCCCCCGCTGTCCCCCGGCCGTCCCGCCGCGGCTCTCGGACCTGCGGAGGTGTCCGGCCCCGGACGCGTCCAGAGCGGGAACCGGCCGAACGACGACGGGCGCTCCGGTGGATACCGGAGCGCCCGTCGTGTCGTACCGCGAGCCGCCTCAGACGGTGATCAGCGCCTCGAGCGGCGCCCCGGCGAGGGCGTGCTCCAGCTTCTGCCGACCGTCGAGGAAGCCGAGCTCCATGAGGACCGCGACACCCGCCACCTCGGCGCCCGAGCGGCGGATCAGGTCCAGCGAGGCCGCCGCGGTGCCACCGGTGGCGAGGACGTCGTCGATGACCATGACGCGGTCGCCCGCGGCCAGGTCCTCGGCGTGCACCTCGATCTCGGCGCTGCCGTACTCCAGGTCGTAGCTCTGCCTGAGCGTCGCCCCGGGGAGCTTGCCCGCCTTGCGTACGGGCACGAAGCCGAGCCCCGCACGGACCGCGACCGGGGCGCCCAGGATGAAGCCGCGGGCCTCCAGGCCGACGATCTTCGTGGCGCCGTACCGGACGCTGAGGTCCGCCAGCGTCTCCGTGAGCGCCGCGAACGCGGCGGGGTCGGCCAGCAGCGGGGTGATGTCCTTGAACATCACGCCCGGCTTCGGATAGTCCGGGACGTCGCGGATGCGGCTGCGCAGCAGCTCCGTGACGCCTGCGAGCTCGGTCATCGGCGCTTGCCCGAGGGACGGCCCTTGCCGCGGCTGCGCGACGCGGGCTGCGAGCGGGGGCCGACGACGGCCGGCGCGGCGTCACCGGCCACGTCGTCCCGCGGCTCCTCGTCGTCCGCGGTGGCGGGCGCCTCCGCCGACTCCCCCTTCGCCGCGGCCGCCGCGCGCTTGGCGAGCACCCGCTTCTTGAGGGCCTTCATCTGCGGCTCGCGCTCCTTGAAGTCGGCGACGAGCGGCGTGGCGATGAAGATCGAGGAGTACGCACCGGCCGCGAGGCCGACGAACAGCGACAGCGAGATGTCGTTGAGCATGCCCGCGCCCAGGACACCGCCGCCGATGAACAGCAGGCCCGCCACCGGGAGCAGCGCGACGACCGTGGTGTTGATGGAGCGCACCAGGGTGCCGTTGATGCTGCGGTTGGCGACCTCGCTGTAGGTGTCCCTGGTCTGCTTGGTGATGCCCTTCGACTGCTCCTTCAAGCTGTCGAAGACCACCACCGTGTCGTAGAGCGAGTATCCGAGAATGGTCAGCAGACCGATCACCGTGCCCGGGGTGACCTCGAAGCCGACCAGTGCGTACACGCCCACGGTGATCGTGATGTCGTGGATCAGCGCGATCAGTGCCGCCAGTGCCATGCGCCACTCGAAGGCGATGGCCAGGTAGATCACCACGAGCACCATGAAGATCGCCAGGCCCTGCCAGGCCTTCTTGGCGATCTGCTCGCCCCAGCTGGGGCCCACCAGGTCGGCGCCGATGTTACCGGCCTCGACGTCCAGGTCCTCGGCCAGCGACTTCTTGATCTGGTCGGACTTCTTGATGTCCACGCCCGCGATCTGGATGCGGAGCTTGTCGTCGCCGAGCTTCTGGACGATCGCGTCGTGGCCGGAGGCCTTCTCCGCGGACTCCTCGGCCTTCGAGACCGAGGCGCTGGTCTTCGGGGTGTTGAAGACGGCGCCGCCCTCGAACTCGATGCCCATGTTCAGGCCGCGCACCGCAAGGCCGACGATGGCCGTGATGGTGATCAGTATCGAGATGCCGTACCAGATCTTGCGCTTGCCGACGAAGTCGTAGCCGACCTCACCGCGGTAGAGCCTGGCGCCGAGGCTGCCGAGCTTCGACATCTCACGCCTCCTTCGGGTCGACAGGGCCGGCGGGGGGAGCGGCAGCTCGGCGTGACCGGCGCAGCGGGGGCTTGGCGCCGAGCCGCTCCGGGTCGAGGCCGGACCACTTGTGGCCGTTCGCGAAGAACTTCTTGCGGGCCATGAGCGTCATCAGCGGCTTGGTGAAGAAGAAGACCACGACGACGTCGAGCAGCGTGGTCAGGCCGAGCGTGAACGCGAAGCCCTGCACCTTGCCGACCGTGACGACGAAGAGCACGGCGGCGGCCAGGAACGACACGAAGTCGGAGACCAGGATGGTGCGCCGGGCGCGCGGCCAGCCCCGCTCGACGGCGGGACGCAGCGTGCGGCCCTCGCGGATCTCGTCACGTACGCGTTCGAAGAACACGATGAACGAGTCCGCCGTGATGCCGATCGCGACGATCGCACCACACACCGCGGGCAGGTTGAGCGCGAACTTAATGGTCGGACCGAGCAGCGTCATGATCGTGTACGTCAGCGCCGCGGAGACCAGGAGGCTCGCGATGGCGATGAGCGAGAGGCCGCGGTAGTAGGCCACCAGGTAGATGATGACGAGCGCGAGGCCGATGGCACCGGCGATCAGGCCCGCCTTGAGCTGCTCGCCGCCGAGGGCCGGGCTGACCGTGGTGACGCTCTGCTCGTGGAAGGTGAGCGGCAGGGCGCCGTACGACAGGATGTTGGCGAGGTCCTTGGCGGACGCCTGGGTGAAGCTGCCGGAGATCTCGGCGTTGGTGCTCAGGACCATACTGACGCTGGGCGCCGAAGCGACCTCACCGTCGAGGACGATCCCGAACTGGTTCTGCGGCGACTGCTGCTTCATCAGCTTGCTCGTCACATCGGAGAACTTCTTCGCGCCACCCTTGGTGAACTCCATGTTGACGACCCAGGCACCAGTCTCCTGCTTGATGACCGCCTTGGCGTCATCCACGTCCTTGCCGTTGAGCTCGGCCGGGGCCAGGATGAACTTGTCCCACGTCTTGCCGTCGGGGCTCTTGCCGCAGGCGATGGTGGGCTCGGAGGGCTTGATGCCCCGGCCGGCCGCGGCGCGCGCCTTCTTGTCTGTGCAGTCCAGCTTGGTGAACTGCTCCTGGAGCTTGGCGGTGGCCGGGTCCGGGGTCGGCTTCTTGTCCTGCTTCTTGCCGTCCTCGCCGTCCTTGGCCTTGTCCGAAGGCGTCGGGTCGTCCTTTAGCGCCTCGCTGACGGCACGGCCCTGGGGGGACTGCTTGTCGGTCGGAGAGGTCGCCTTGTCGGTGGCCTTGTCCGTCGCCTTGTCCGTCGCCTTGCCGGTGGGCTTGCCCTTGTCCTTCTCCTTGTCCGTGCCGGACGAGGGGCTGGCGGACGGGTCGGGCGTGGGCTGGCCGGGGGCCTGCGTGATCACCGGACGGAAGTAGAGCTGAGCGGTCGTACCGACCTGCTCCCGCGCCTGCTTCTCGTTCGAACCCTTGGGGATGTTGACGATGATGTTCTTGTCGCCCTGGGTCTGAACCTCGGCCTCGGAGACACCCAGACCATTGACGCGGTTGTTGATGATGTCAACCGCGGTGTTCATGTTGGTCGGGTTGATCGCGTCCTTCTGGCCCGGCTCGTTCTTGGCCTCGAGCGTGATGCTCGTGCCACCGGCGAGGTCGATGCCCAGACGCGGCGTGGTGTGCCCGGAAAGGAACATTCCCCCCGTGAGCGCCACGAGGGCGATCAGGATGAAGACCAGA
This sequence comes from Streptomyces sp. NPDC044106, assembly GCF_056433985.1. Taxonomy (NCBI): domain Bacteria; kingdom Bacillati; phylum Actinomycetota; class Actinomycetes; order Kitasatosporales; family Streptomycetaceae; genus Streptomyces; species Streptomyces sp. NPDC044106. Next base: position 73,605 of record NZ_JBWKFZ010000027.1, on the reverse strand, counting down.
GAGCGTCCCGGTTTGCCCGGGGCACTCTGCCTTCGGCCCTTCTTCGGTGCTGCCACCTTCTCGTTCTCCCTGTCCAACCGCCCGGCATCCGGTCATCCCCCTTGCGGTACGGGGACGACGTGGGCGGGCGGCCATGAAGTGGTGTCGAGATTCGGCGCGAAATGCACGTGGTCCGGGGCCCGTGGTGCGCGAGCGGTGCACCCCACGGATCCCGGTCGTGACTACTTCGCGTCGGACTCGCCGTCGGTCTTCTTCGGCTCCGCGTCGTCGGCCCCGGCGGGCTCGTCCTTCTTGCCGAGGTCGATGCGCGAGTCGTCGGAAGCGTCGGCGGGCTCGTCGGTCTCGGTCAGGGAGGAGGCGTCGTCGGGCACGACGGGGGCGTCCTCTTTCAGGTCGTCCTCGGTGCCGTGCACGATGCGGTTGTACTCGTCGTCGTCGAGGACGGCGCCGATCGAGTTCTTCGCGTAAACCGCGTGGACACCGGGGGCCACCTCAAGGAGGACGGCTTCGTCGTGAACCTCCTTGACGGTGGCGTACATGCCCCCGATCGTGCGGACGCCGGTGCCGGGCTGCATCTCGTTGCGCATGGACGCGGCAGCCTGCTGCTTCTTCTTCGCAGACCGGGTCATCAGGAACATGGCCCCGATGAGCACGATGAACGGGAGGAGGGTCACGATATTCACGGGACGGAGTTTCCTTCGCACGACCGCGCGGATGGAGCGGCCATTGGGATGGGGGTGGGCACGCCACCCACAAGGGCGGCATCGGCGGAGTCTAAGCGAGTCCGCACCTAACGAACAACGCTCAGCATGGCACCGCAGTTCCTGAGCGGGCGACTATCCGCGCCGTTCCGCTTCGGCCGCGGTCCTGTCTCGTCAATATCACGTCCCGAACAGGTCCTGTTGTCCCTTTCCACCCGTCTGACGCGGGGGAACCAGGCCGAGGTGCGCCCATGCCGCCGGCGTCGCGACCCGGCCGCGCGGGGTGCGGGCGAGCAGTCCCTCCCGTACGAGGAAGGGCTCCGCCACCTCCTCGACCGTCTCGCGCTCCTCCCCCACCGCTACCGCGAGCGTCGACAGGCCGACGGGCCCGCCGCCGAAGAGCTTGAGCAGGGCTTGAAGGACGGCGCGGTCGAGGCGGTCCAGGCCGCGCTCGTCCACCTCGTAGACCGCGAGGGCCGCGTTCGCGATGTCCTTGGAGACCGAGCCGTCGGCCTTGACCTGGGCGTAGTCCCTGACGCGGCGCAGCAGGCGGTTGGCGATACGGGGGGTGCCGCGCGAGCGGCCCGCGATCTCGGCGGCGCCCGCGGTGTCGATCCGCACATCGAGGAGCTGTGCGGAGCGGTGGACCACCCGTTCCAGTTCCACCGGTTCGTAGAACTCCATGTGGGCGGTGAAACCGAAGCGGTCGCGCAGCGGCGGGGGGAGCAGGCCCGCGCGCGTGGTGGCGCCGACGAGGGTGAAGGGCGGCAGTTCGAGGGGGATGGCGGTGGCGCCGGGACCCTTGCCGACGATGACGTCGACGCGGAAGTCCTCCATGGCCATGTAGAGCATCTCCTCGGCGGGCCGCGACATCCGGTGGATCTCGTCGAGGAAGAGGACCTCGCCCTCCTGCAGGGAGGAGAGGATCGCGGCGAGGTCGCCCGCGTGCTGGATGGCGGGGCCGCTGGTGATGCGGATCGGGGCGCCCATCTCGGCGGCGATGATCATCGAGAGGGTGGTCTTGCCGAGGCCGGGGGCGCCGGAGAGCAGCACGTGGTCGGCGGTGGCGCCACGCGCGCGTGCCGCCCGCAGGACGAGGTCGAGCTGCTCACGGACCTTCTCCTGGCCGATGAACTCGCCCAGGTCCTTGGGGCGCAGGGCGGCCTCGACCGCCTGGTCCTCGCCGCCTGCGGCCGAGTCCACCAGCCGCTCCGCGGCGGGCCCCACGAGCCGCTCGGCCGCGTCGGCCGCTTCGTCGGTCGTGTCGTCCCAGTTCATGCGGTGTGCCTCGCGATGCGGTTCAAGGGTTGGTGGCCGGCGGGTGCGTACGGGGGGGGTGGCTAGCGGGTGCGGTTCAGGGTCTGGAGTGCGGCCTTGAGGAGGTGGCCGACCTGCGGGGTGCCCCCGGCCGCCTCGGCCTGCGGGGTGACGGCGGTGACGGCCTCGTCCGCCTCTCTGGTGGCGTACCCGAGGCCGATCAGGGCGGCGTGCAGCTGGTCGCGCCAGCCGGAGGTGACGGCGGTGCCGATGGCGGGTCCGCCGGTGCCGAGCGGCTCGCCGAGGCGGTCCTTGTACTCGAGGAGGAGCTTCTGGGCGCCCTTCTTGCCGATGCCGGGGACGGCGGTGAGCGCCTTCTCGTCGCCGGTGGAGACCGCACGGCGCAGGGCGTCCGGGCTGTGCACGGCGAGCATGGCCAGGGCGAGCCGCGGGCCCACCCCGCTCGCGGTCTGCAGCAGCTCGAAGGTCTGGCGCTCGTCGTCGTCCGCGAAGCCGTACAGGGTGAGGGAGTCCTCCCGGACGACCAGGGAGGTGGCGAGCTTGGCCTGCTGGCCGACGCGGAGCGTGGAGAGCGTGTTCGGCGTGCACTGGACGGCCATGCCGATGCCGCCCACCTCGACCACCGCGGCATCGGGGGCGAGGGCGGCGACGGGGCCGCTGACGAAGGCGATCATGCGGTACGGCCTTTCTGAGCTGCGGAGGTCTTGGCGGCGTGCAGGGCCGCGGCCTGCTGGAGCCGGTTCTGGGCGACGGCCTGCTGGAGGCGGTTCTGCGCGGGGGCGCGCCAGATGTGGCAGATGGCGAGGGCCAGGGCGTCCGCCGCGTCGGCGGGCCTGGGTGGCGCGTCGAGCCGCAGGAGGCGGGTGACCATCGCGCCGACCTGGGCCTTGTCGGCGCGGCCGCTGCCGGTCACGGCGGCCTTGACCTCACTCGGGGTGTGCAGGGCGACGGGGATGCCGCGCCGCGAGGCACACAGCATGGCGACGGCGCTGGCCTGGGCGGTGCCCATCACCGTGCGCACATTGTGCTGGCTGAACACCCGCTCCACGGCGAGGACTTCGGGGCTGTGCTCGTCGAGCCACCGCTCGATGCCCTGCTCGATGGCGACCAGGCGATGGCCCAACTCCGCGTCGGCGGGCGTGCGGACGACACCGACACCGCGCATGGCGAGCGGCCGTCCCGCCACTCCCTCGACGACGCCGACACCACACCGGGTGAGTCCCGGATCGACCCCCAACACGCGCACGTCAGCCCCTCCCATCGCCTTTCCGTGCAGGCTATCGGGTCCCTCTGACAACGCGACGGGCCGACGGGGTGTGTCCCGTCGGCCCGTCCGCAACCGTCGTATCCCGAGAGCCGGGCGCGACGCTTACGCGTCGACCTTGGCCATGACCTCGTCGGAGACGTCGAAGTTGGCGAAGACGTTCTGCACGTCGTCGCTGTCCTCGAGGGCGTCGATCAGCTTGAAGATCTTCCGTGCGCCGTCCTCGTCCAGCTCGACCTGCATGGTCGGGACGAAGTTGGCGTCGGCCGAGTCGTACTCGATGCCGGCGTCCTGGAGCGCGGTGCGGACCGCGACCATGTCGGTGGCCTCGCTGAGCACCTCGAAGGTGTCACCGAGGTCGTTGACCTCCTCGGCGCCCGCGTCGAGGACCGCGCCGAGCACGTCGTCCTCGGACAGCTCGCCCTTGGGGACGATCACGACGCCCTTGCGGTTGAAGAGGTACGAGACGGAGCCCGGGTCGGCCATCGAGCCGCCGTTGCGCGTCATGGCGACACGCACGTCGGAGGCGGCGCGGTTGCGGTTGTCGGTGAGGCACTCGATGAGCACCGCGACACCGTTCGGGCCGTAACCCTCGTACATGATCGTCTCGTAGTCGGCGCCACCGGCCTCGAGACCGGCGCCGCGCTTGACCGCGGAGTCGATGTTCTTGTTCGGGACCGAGCTCTTCTTGGCCTTCTGGATGGCGTCGAAGAGGGTCGGGTTACCGGACACGTCGGCGCCGCCCGTGCGGGCCGCGACCTCGATGTTCTTGATCATCTTCGCGAAGAGCTTGCCGCGCTTGGCGTCGATCACGGCCTTCTTGTGCTTCGTCGTAGCCCATTTAGAGTGGCCGGACATCTGCCTGTCTCCTTCGCGTTACCCAACAACCAGTGAGAACTCTCCCAGACCTTAATGCCCTGGGGTGATCCTCGGAGATCCTACTAGGATCCCGCGCGCGGGTTGCCCCTTGCCATCTCCACGAACAGCGCGTGGACGCGATGGTCCCCGGTCAGTTCGGGGTGGAACGACGTGGCGAGCGCGTTGCCCTGGCGCACGGCGACGATGTGCCCCTCGTGCTCGGCGAGCACCTCGACCTCGGCGCCGACCGACTCGACCCAGGGCGCCCGGATGAAGACGCCCTCCACGGGGGCTCCCTCGACGCCCTTGACGTCCACGGCCGCCTCGAACGACTCGTTCTGCCGGCCGAAGGCGTTACGCCGCACGATCATGTCGATGCCGCCCACCGTCTCCTGGCCCGAGCGCGGGTCGAGGATCTTGTCGGCGAGCATGATCATGCCCGCGCAGCTGCCGTAGACGGGCAGGCCGTCACGCACGCGCGCGCGAAGGGGCTCCATCAGGCCGAAGAGAGTGGCCAGTTTGGAGATGGTGGTGGACTCGCCGCCGGGGATGACCAGGCCGTCGACCTCGGCGAGCTCCTCGGGGCGCCGGACCGGCCTGGCCACGGCGTCCGCCGAGGCCAGGGCGATCAGATGCTCCCGTACGTCCCCCTGAAGGGCGAGGACGCCCACTACGGGAGTGGTCATCACCAGCCTCGGTTCGCGTAGCGCTCGGTCTCCGGCAGGGTGTCGCAGTTGATGCCGACCATGGCCTCGCCGAGGTTGCGGGAGGCGTCCGCGATGATCTTCGGGTCGTCGAAGAAGGTGGTGGCCTTCACGATGGCGGCGGCGCGCGCGGCCGGGTCGCCGGACTTGAAGATGCCGGAGCCGACGAAGACGCCCTCGGCGCCGAGCTGGCGCATCAGGGCGGCGTCGGCCGGGGTGGCGACGCCACCGGCGGAGAAGAGCACGACCGGCAGCTTGCCGAGCTCGGCGGTCTCCTTGACCAGCTCGTACGGGGCGCGGAGCTCCTTGGCCGCGGCGTACAGCTCGTTGTTGTCGAAGCCGCGCAGCTTGGCGATCTCGTTCTTGATCTGGCGCAGGTGGCGGACGGCCTCGACGACGTTGCCGGTCCCGGCCTCGCCCTTGGAGCGGATCATGGCCGCGCCCTCGGCGATGCGGCGCAGGGCCTCGCCGAGGTTGGTGGCGCCACAGACGAACGGGGTCGTGAACGCGAACTTGTCGCTGTGGTTGACCTCGTCGGCCGGGGTCAGGACCTCGGACTCGTCGATGTAGTCGACGCCGAGCGACTGCAGTACCTGGGCCTCGACGAAGTGGCCGATGCGGGACTTGGCCATGACGGGGATGGAGACGGCCTCGATGATCTCTTCGATCATGTTCGGGTCGGACATCCGGGCCACGCCGCCGTCCTTGCGGATGTCGGCGGGCACCCGCTCCAGCGCCATGACGGCGACCGCGCCCGCGTCCTCGGCTATCTTCGCCTGCTCGGCGTTGACGACGTCCATGATCACGCCGCCCTTGAGCTGCTCGGCCATGCCGCGCTTCACGCGGGCGGTGCCGATCTCGGGCGTCTGGGTGCTGCTGGCAGGGGTGCTGGACACGGGGTTGACCTCACTCGAGGGAGACGGCTTCTGCGTCTACGAGGAAACGCCCGGGCACCAGGCCACAGCAAGGGCCAATGGGTGACCGGTGGCTCATTTTCCCGGGACGTGCCTGGTCAGGCCGTGTCACCCGGGCATACGCGCGCTACCCGGTGGCCCGGTCCGCCAGGGCCACCGGCGGCTCGTCGTCCATCTCGAACGCCAACGGGAAGGGCGCGTGCCCGGCCAGCCGGAACCAGCGGACCGTGCGGTGGCGGCGCAGGGCGCGGGCGGCGCGCACGGCGTCGTTGTGGAAGCGCCGGGCCATCGGCACGCGGCGTACGGCGGCGGCCAGCTCGGTGGCCGCCTCGTCGCCGCCGGGGGCCTCGCGCACCGCCTCCACCTGCTGGACCTCACCGAAGATCGCGCGCAGCGCCTGGCTGAGCTCACTCTCGGCGACCTCGCGCTGCTCCTCCTCCGCCTGGCGGGCCGCGTGGGCCGCCTCGTAGAGCACGATCGAGGCGGCGGGATCGAGGACGCCGGAGGTGGCCAGCTCCTGGGCGACCGAGGCGCGGCGCAGCAGTTGTGCGTCCAGGGCGGCGCGGGCCGCGTCGATGCGGGCGTGCAGGCGGTCGAGGCGGCCGGCGGTCCAGCTCAGGTAGAGGCCGATCGCCAGGAGGGCGACGGCGATCCAGATCAGGGTGGAGGTCACGGTGCGCAACGCTACTTGTTTCTGGCGGGGCGCCTTGGGCGGGGGCTGGGCTCGGTTGTGGTTCCGCCGGCGTCCCAGGGGCTCTGCCCCCGGACCCCCTTGTCGCGCTCCGCGCTCGTCCTCAAACGCCGGACGGGCTGGAACCTCACCTCACCCCACCGCGCTCCGCGCTCGTCCTCAAACGCCGGACGGGCTGGAACCCCGCGCTCGTCCGTAAGAGCCTGTGTCATATCCCCGGTCGGATCAGTGGGCGTCGTCTGGTGCGTGCGATCGCAAGGCGCCGGGAAGTCCTCGGTGGGGGTCCCCCCGGGCCGTTCAGGCCTGGGGGAGGAGCTACTAGGGCTTTTCGGCAACGCGGCGAGCGTGCGTGCCAGGCGGCGACCACCCGGCCGGGGATATGACACAGGCTCTAAGCGCCGGGCCGGTTGCGGGCCGCGCGCGCCTGCCGGGCCAGGGGCCGGGCTCAGCCCTTCTGCGCCAGTCCGAACCTCGCCCGCAGCCCCACCCGTTCGTCCTCCGCCACCGATGCCGCGCCGTCCGTCACCGTTTCGTATACCGCGAGGATGTCTGCGCCCACCGTTGACCAGTCGAAGCGGCGTACGTGGGCGCTGCCGCGGTCGCGCAGGCCCTCGCGGCGTTCGGGGTCGGCGAGGAGGCGCACCGCCGACTTGGCGAGGGATTCGGCGTCCTCGTTGGTGAAGAGGTCGCCGGCCGCGCCCTGGTCGAGGACCTGGGTGAAGGCGTCCAGGTCGCTGGCGAGTACGGGGGCGCCCGCGGACATCGCCTCGACGAGGATGATGCCGAAGCTCTCGCCGCCGGTGTTCGGTGCGACGTACAGGTCGACGCTGCGCAGCAGCCGCGCCTTCTCCTCGTCGCTGACCATGCCGAGGAACTCCACCCGGGAGCGCAGATCGGCCGGGAGCGAGGCGACCGCCTCCTCCTCGTCGCCGCGGCCCGCGACGAGCAGGCGGGCGCCGGGGCGCTCGGCGAAGATCTGCGGGAGCGCCTTCATGAGTACCGGCAGGCCCTTGCGGGGCTCGTCGATGCGTCCGATGAAGCCGATCGTCTCCCCCTGCCACTCCGGCTTGGGCTCGGCCTTGGCGAAGAAGTCGACGTCGACGCCGTTCGGGATGACGACCGCGTCGCCGCCGAGGTGTTCGACGAGCGTGCGGCGCGCGTACTCGCTGACCGCGATGCGCGCGCTGATCTTCTCCAGGGCGGGCTGCAGGATCGGGTAGGCGGCGATCATCGCCCGGGAGCGGGGGTTGGAGGTGTGGAACGTCGCGACGATCGGGCCCTGCGCGGCCCAGCAGCTGAGCAGGCCGAGGGAGGGCGAGGCCGGCTCGTGGATGTGGATGACGTCGAAGGTGCCCTCGTGCAGCCAGCGGCGGACCCGCGCGGCCGAGAGGAAGCCGAAGTTGAGCCGGGCCACCGAGCCGTTGTACGGGACGGGGACGGCCCGGCCCGCCGACACGACGTACGGCGGGAGGGGGGTCTCGTCGTCGGCCGGGGCGAGGACGGAGACCTCGTGCCCGAGGCGGATGAGGTGCTCCGCCAGATCGCGGATGTGGAACTGGACGCCGCCCGGCACGTCCCAGGAGTAGGGGCAGACGATGCCGATTTTCACGAACGCTCCCCCGCCGGGTCCTCGGCGGTGCGGGGCTCCAGGTCGTCGATCCACAGTCGCTGCAGCATGTGCCAGTCCTCCGGGTGGTCGGCGATGCCGGTGGCGAAGGCGTCGGCCAGCGCCTGCGTCATGACGGACGTCTTCTCGGCCCGGGTACCTGTCTCGGGGACCTCGACTGGCGGGTGGACCCGGCCCTTCATGACGGGTGTTCCGTCATACCAGAGGGTGACGGGCAGCAGGAGCGCCCCGGTCTGCTGGGCGAGCATCGCCGGGCCCGCGGGCATGCGGGCGGTGTCTCCGAAGAACTTCACCTCGACCCCGGAGGCCGACAGGTCGCGGTCCGCGACGAGGCAGACGAGGCCGCCTGCGCGCAGCCGCCTGGCCAGCGTGCCGAAGGCGGAGCCGCCCGTGTGCGGCAGGACCTCCATGCCGAGGCTCTCGCGGTAGGCGACGAAGCGGTCGTACAGCGTCTCGGGCTTCAGACGCTCGGCGACGGTGGTGAAGGGCGTGTCCAGTTCGGTGGTGACCCAGGCGCCCGCGAGGTCCCAGTTGCCCAGGTGCGGCAGTGCGAGGACGACACCCTTGCCCGCGGCGAGGCCGTCGGTGAGGTGGTGGACGTCCCTGACGTCGAAGCCCTTCGCGATGCGGTCCCTGCTCCAGGACGGGAGGCGGAAGGACTCCATCCAGTAGCGCAGGTAGGAGCGCATGCCCGCCCTGGAGAGCTCGGCGAGCCGCCCCGGGCCCGCGTCGGGCACCACGCGCGCGAGGTTGGACTCCAGACGCAGCACGCCCTTGCCGCGGCGCTTCCAGACCGTGTCGGCGATGGTCCTGCCGAGCCGTTCGGCGACCGGCTCGGGGAGCTTCTTGACGGTGCTCCAGCCGAGCCCGTACAACGCGTCGGTGAGTCGGTCCTTCACTGCGCGGCCTCACTCTCCTGCGCCCCGGGGCCCGCGGCGGCGTCCGCCTCCGCGGACTCGCGGCGCACGGTCACGACACGCTGGACGAGGGTCACCATGCTGCCGGCCGCGACGATCCACAGGGCGATGGGCAGCAGGATCTGAATGCCGGGGACACCGAACTTGTGCAGGCCCGCGAGGCCCGCGGCGACCAGGGAGATCACCAGGCGTTCGGCGCGCTCCACCAGGCCGTTGACGGCGACGGGCAGGCCGATGGCCTCACCGCGTGCCTTCGTGTACGAGACCACCTGGCCGCTCGCCAGACAGAAGATGGAGACGGCGCAGAGGATGTTGTCGTCGCCGGATCCGGCGTACCAGAGGGCGAGGCCCCCGAAGATCGCGCTGTCGGCCACCCGGTCGAGCGTCGAGTCGAGGAAGGCGCCCCAGCGGCTGGAGCGGCCCAGCTGGCGGGCCATGTTGCCGTCGACCAGGTCCGAGAAGACGAACAGCGTGATGACGATCGTTCCCCAGAAGAACTCTCCCCGGGGGAAGAAGACCAGCGCTCCCGCCACCACACCGGCGGTGCCGATGAAGGTGACCGCGTCGGGGCTGACCCCGCGGCGGATGAGAAACGCGGCGAACGGCGTGAGGACACGCGTGAAGAATGCACGCGCGTACTTGTTCAGCATGGCCTTCCCGAGGGTTCGGTGCGCCGCGCGGCCCCGTTGACCACCGGCTGGCCCATCGTAGTCACGCGGTTGACGGACCGGCTCGCCCCCTCACGATCGCGTACGACGTATGGACGCAGAGTGACCCGGGTGGAAAGCTCAAAAAGCATGACGGGCGCCGCCGGAGCCGCCCCGCACCGGGCCCCCGCGCGTCCGCGAGCAGCCAGCATCCCCGAGGAGGTCTCAGGCTCCTCACCGTGCACGTAACCGGGAGGCCAAGGCATGGGCGACAAGGCGAACGCACACCCCGGAGCCGCCGGAAGGGCAGCATCGGCCGACCACCCCGCGTCCGTACGGAATGTGGTGCTGGTCGGCCACAGCGGCTCGGGCAAGACGACTCTCGTGGAGGCCCTCGCGCTGACCGCGGGGGCGGTGAACCGGGCGGGCCGGGTGGAGGACGGCACCGCCGTCTCGGACTACGACGAGATCGAGCACCGGCAGCAGCGCTCGGTGCAGCTCTCCCTGATTCCCGTCGAATGGGACGGGTTCAAGATCAATCTGTTGGATACCCCCGGCTACGCCGACTTCGTCGGGGAGCTGAGGGCCGGTCTGCGCGCCGCGGACGCGGCCCTCTTCGTCGTCTCGGCGTCGGACGGCGTGGACGGCGCGACCCGCATGGTGTGGGAGGAGTGCGCGGCGGTCGGCATGCCGCGGGCCATCGTGATCACCCACCTGGAGTCGGCCCGCGCCGACTTCACCGAGATGACCCGCACCTGCGCACAGGCCTTCGGCGGCGACGACCCCGATGCCGTCCTGCCGCTGTACCTGCCGCTCCACGGCGAGCAGGGCCCGGACGGCCACGCTCCGGTGACCGGGCTTGTCGGGCTGCTCTCGCAGCGGGTCTTCGACTACGCCTCCGGTGAGCGCAAGGAGTCCGAGCCGGGCGAGGAGCAGCTGCCGCTGATCGCGGAGGCCCGCGCCAAGCTGATCGAGGGGATCATCGCCGAGAGCGAGGACGAGTCACTCATGGACCGCTATCTCGACGGCGAGGACATCGACTTCAAGACGCTCGTGGACGACCTGGAGCGGGCCGTCGCGCGCGGCATCTTCCATCCGGTGCTCGCCGCCGCGCCCGCCGCCGAGGGCGCCCGTCAGGGCATCGGCACGGTCGAGCTCCTGGAGCTGATCACCGGCGGCTTCCCCACCCCGCTGGAACACCCGGCGCCGGCCGTGACCACGCCGGGCGGCGCGGCGCGGCCCGCGCTCACCTGCGACCCGGCGGGGCCGCTCGCCGCCGAGGTGGTGAAGACGGCCTCCGACCCGTACGTGGGCCGGATCTCGCTCGTCCGCGTCTTCTCCGGCACCCTGCGGCCCGACGAGACCGTCCACGTCTCCGGGCACGGCCTGGCCGATCGCGGCCACGAGGACCACGACGTCGACGAACGCGTCGGCGCGCTCTCCTCGCCCTTCGGCAAGCAGCAGCGCACGCTCACCCGGTGCGTCGCGGGCGATCTGGCGTGCGTGGCCAAGCTGAACCGCGCGGAGACCGGCGACACCCTGTCCGCCAAGGACGACCCGCTCCTGATGGCGCCGTGGGACATGCCCGACCCGCTGCTTCCGCTCGCCATCCAGGCCCACAGCAAGGCCGACGAGGACAAGCTCTCCCAGGGGCTCTCGCGGCTCGTCGCCGAGGACCCGACGATGCGGCTCGAACAGAACCAGGACACCCACCAGGTGGTCCTGTGGTGCCTGGGCGAGGCGCACGCCGACGTCGCCCTGGAGCGGCTGCGCAGCCGGTACGGCGTCCAGGTCGACGTGGTCGCGCACAAGGTCTCCCTCCGGGAGACGTTCGCGGGCAGGTCCAGCGGCCGGGGCCGTCATGTGAAGCAGTCCGGGGGCCACGGCCAGTACGCGATCTGCGAGATCGAGGTCGAGCCGCTGCCCGGCGGCAACGGCATCGAGTTCGTCGACAAGGTCGTCGGCGGCGCGGTGCCCCGGCAGTTCATCCCGTCCGTCGAGAAGGGGGTACGCGCGCAGGCCGCCAAGGGCGTCGCCGCCGGGTACGCGCTGATCGATGTGCGCGTCACGCTGACCGACGGCAAGGCGCACTCGGTGGACTCCTCCGACGCCGCGTTCCAGATGGCGGGCGCGCTCGCGCTGCGCGAGGCCGCGTCCGATGCCCGCATCCATCTGCTCGAACCGGTCGCCGAGGTACGCGTGCTGGTCGGCGACGACCACGTCGGCGCGGTGATGAGCGATCTGTCGGGGCGCCGCGGCCGGGTCGTCGGCACCGAGCAGGCGTCCGGCGGACGGACCTTGGTGAGGGCCGAGGTCCCCGAGATCGAGATCGGCAGGTACGCGGTGGATCTGCGCTCCCTCTCGCAGGGCACCGCGCGGTTCAGCCGTACGTACGCACGTCACGAGCCGATGCCCCCGCAGCTCTCCGAGAAGATCCGCGAACAGGCGCAGGACACCGCGTAGTTGACCGCGCCCCGCACGATCCGCCCGCCCACGGCCTCCCGGGCGGGCGGCATTCGGACACTCCCTCCCGGATGTCGGTGCGCCCGGATACGCTGATGACCTGATCAGCAGATGTGCCGGTCGGCAACAGGTGTGCCGGGCAGGGAAGTCGGGAAGAGCCGCAGCAGCGAAGGCGTCGCGGCGATGGGGGCGGCAGTGGCGGACGATGTATTCGACTTCAGGCCCGGGGCCCAGGTCCCGCTCTCGGGCACCGCTGGACAGACGGCGGCGACACAGGCCCTGGCCTCGGCGGCGTACCGCGACGGCGACGTCGACGGCATCCTCGCGGCCAACACCGAGTGGCACCAGTCGGAGGTGAAGCCCGGCCTCTTCTCGCTCTTCAAGCCGAATCTCGGCGAGGCCTTCGCGCGCACCGTGCAGGTGCGGATGCTGGGCGGCGGCCGCAGCCCGCTCATCCAGTCCTTCGGAATCGAGCCGCAGTCCGTCGTCGAGCACTGCCTCGCGGCGAGCCGCATCCGCAAGGAGCGCGACAGCTGGCTGACCGCAGTGACGGTCCTGTGCGGGGTGCTCTTCCTGCCGGGCATGCTCTTCTGGCTGCTCGTCTTCACCATCAGGCGGCAGGTCGCCAAGAGCGAGGACAAGCGCGCGGGCGCGCTCGCCACGGCCGTCCTGGTCGCGATGGGCGTGCTGGCCGCCCTCGCCCTGCTCAAGCTGCCCTTCGGCGGCTTCTGGGCCTGGTATCTGCGCGCGGCGATCGTGCTGCCCGTGGTGGGCTGGTTCTGGGCCAAGCAGATCGCCGAGCGCACCGCCAGGGACATGCGCGAGCGCTGGTCGAGCCTGCTCGCGGGCGGCGGCATCGGCGCCAAGATCCCCGAGGCGGTGCCGGGCAGTCCCGGCGAGACGGCCGCCGAGCGGCTCCGCCAGAGCCTGGCCAGGCTCTCCGCCGAGCAGCAGAGCAACTCCGTGTTCTACGCCGGGCCCAAGGGCATATTGGGCATGGGCACGCGCTGGGGCAGCTGGCAGCTGGCCGAGGAGCTGGTCCCCGCCGAAGAGGGCAAGGAGATCCACCCCTTCCGCAGCTGGGATGTCATACGTGCGGTGCATGACCAGCTGCGCATGCTGGAGCGTGGTCCGCTGCACACCGGCGGCTTCCCCACCCCGGACATAAAGCACTGGATCGTCTCCCCCATCGGGGAGAACGCCAAGGCGGTGGCGCGCCCCACCGGCACGGACGTCGAGGCCTTCCAGGTCCGCGGCCACGAGATACAGCGCATCTGCAACGAGCAGCAGTTCGGCAGCGGCAACCGCCACTACCTGGGCGTGCAGTTCACGCTCTGGGACGGCCAGCTGGTCATCACGATGCTGATCACGGTGACCGTGCTGCACGAGACGCTGCGCATCGAGGTCACGGGCCACGCCCTGGGTCCGGTGCACCCGCTGTTCACCACGAAGCCCTCGCCCAGGACGAAGACGGTCGCCAAGCCGATCAAGTTCTGGGAGACCACCACCCGCAACCTGCCGCTGATCGACGCCGACGAGGTGGTGCGCCTCGCGGTCCGGGCCCCCTTCACCTGGTATCCGCCGCTCCTGGACCACCTCGGCGGCCGGCTGGTGCTGCCGGAGCCCTTCGGCCTGCGGCACGCCTGGGCGGACAAGCCGTGGCGGCACCGCTTCATGGCCGACGACGCGCTGCGCGCCGCCACCCCCGTGCTGCGCGTGGTGCACTCGGCCGCGATCAAGGTGCTCGACGAGAACGGCGTGAACACGGAGAAGTTCGGCGCCCGTTCCGGCTTCCTCAGCGGGGCCATCCAGGACCCGATGCCGAGGAAGGCGGACGTGTACGACGCGTGAGGAAGGGGATGGCGGGCCGCACTCGGCCCACCATCCCCCGGTACCTCACCGGTGGCCCCTGCCGGTGCTACCGGCGCGGGCCGACGGTCAGATCGCCTGCCACAGGGCGGGGACGTTCGGCGGCTCCCAGCCCGGGTAGGCGGTGTGGCCCTGGATGCAGCGGTAGCGGACGCCGTCGTAGGTCACCACGTCACCCGTCTTGTAGGTGGCACCGAGCTGCCAGGTGGTCTCGCCGCCGCCCGGCACGGTGAGGGTGTAGGTGGTGGTGTGGACGGCCTGCCCGTTGCCCGTGAAGGACAGCGTGTAGGTGCCGGCCGCGGTGCCCGCCGCGACCTCTACGGTGGCCGTCGCGGACTCGCCGGAGAGCACCGAGTCCGGGCTGATGGAGACGCTCACTCCGGCCGGGGCCCCCGAGGCCGAGAGCGCCACCTTCTGCGCCGAGCCACTGGTCGTGGTGGTGGCGAGGGTGACCTTCGCGGAGGAGCCGGGCTGGACGGTGCCCGAGGCCGGGTCGGCGGAGAGGGAGAAGTCGTCCGTCGGGGCGGGCTTGTCACCGGCGGACGTCTTCCAGATCGCGTACGCGACCCCGTCCGAGCTGCGGTCCAGCGAGGTGGCGCTGACGTTGGCTGTGGTGTCGCAGGCGGAGTGGTAGCACGAGTCGTAGGAACGGCCCGCTGTGCCGCCCCACTTCGCCGCCTCGGCCGCGGACTTCGTCGCCGACGCGCCGGTGGCGTAGCCGGAGGTGGGGACGCCGACGCGCTGGAAGGAGGCGTCGTCCGAGCGGCCCTGCCCCTCGACGTTCTCCTGGGGTGCGAGGTTGAGGGAGGTCCAGTAGTCCCGCAACGGGACGGAGGCCGAGGAGTTCAGGTTGTTGATGAAGTACCCGGCGTTGCTGGAGCCCACCATGTCGAAGTTGTAGTACGCCTTGATCTTGGCGCGTTCCGTGGCCGAGAGCGAGCCGGCGTAGTAGTCGGAGCCGTTCAGGCCCTGCTCCTCGTCGGTCCACCAGGCGAACCGGACCCGGTTCTTCATGGCGGGGTTGTTCTGCGCCAGGGCCAGTGCGGCCTCCAGGATCGCGGCGGATCCGGAGCCGTTGTCGTTGATTCCGGGCCCTGCCGACACTCCGTCGAGGTGCGCGCCGAACATGTAGACGTTGTTGGCGTCGCCCTGCGGCCACTCGGCGATCAGGTTGTTGCCCGCGCCCGCGGTGCAGCCGGAGGCGCAGCTCTGCTCGGTGACCTTGTATCCGGCGCTCTCCAGCTTGCCCTTGACGTACGCGAGGGAGTCCCGGTAACCACCGCCGGTCGACCGGCGGTTGCCGCCGTTCTGCGAGGCGATGGTGTTGAACTGCGTCAGGTGCGCCCGCACCTTCTCCACGTCGATGTCCGGCGGTTGCGTCGGGTTCCCGCCGCCGCCCACGGTCAGCGTGTACTGGGCGGTGTGCGTCTTGGTGCCCGCGGTGCCCGTGACGGTGATCGGATACGTGCCGGGTGTGGTGGACGCCGACGTGGTGATCTTCATGGTGGCGTTGGAGCCGGACGTGACGGTCCCCGGGGTGAACGTGACGCCCACGCCGGTCGGCGCGCCAGCGGCGGTCAGCGAGATCTGCTGGGCGCTGCCGGTGACGGTCGTGGTGTTGACCGTGGCGGTGGTCGAGGCGCCCGCGTCGACCTGCCCCGCGGCCGGGCTGAGCCCGAGGGAGAAGTCGCTCTGCTGCCCTGAGCAGGTCGGGTCCCCGCTCTGGGCCGGGATGCTGATGGCGTCCCAGGCGGCCTTGGTGGCGTTGAACAGGTCGCAGCCCGCGTCCAGGTTCTTCGCCGCGGTGAGCGTCGCGGTGCGGTAGCGCTTGTACGTCATGCCGCTGGTCTTGAGCAGCATGGCGCCGTAGAAGATCTTCCCGGCGTTCTTGTTGCCCACGCCGGTCACCTGCTGGTTGTTGCAGGTGGGGCTGGAGGGCTTGCCGCCACCGGGGTTGGACCCCTCGGCGAGGAGATAGAACCAGTGGTTCAGGGGTCCGGCCGCCTTGTGCTCCTCCGTGTTGGGGATCGAGGCGGAGTAGCAGTTGGGGTCGTTGTTGACCCGGCTCGGGTCGTACATGTTGCGTATCGGGCCGCGCCCCTGGAGGTTGATCATTTCCCCGACGGTGTAGTCGGGGGTGTCGTAGGGGGCGGGTTCGTTGATGTACGCCTCGGTCAGGGCGCCCATGATGTCGCCGGTCGCCTCGCCCAGGCCGCTCTCGTGGTTCGCGCCGCCGGGGGTGTTGGAGTCCAGGCCGTGGCCGAACTCGTGGGCGACGACGTCGACTCCGGCGATCCACTCGTTGGCGCTGTTGTGGCCGATGGTGACGGAGGAGCCGTCCCAGTAGGCGTTGAGCTCGCCCAGCCCCACGCTCACCGGCCAGCTGCCGCCGTTGCCGTTGTGTCCGTTGCGGCCGAACCACTCCTTGAGCATGTTCCACTGCTTCTGCGCGGCGAACATCACGTCGACGCAGCCGGTCTCCCGGCTGGTGGGGTTGCCGGTACCCCAGTCGTCGGTCGCCTTGGTGAACACCCCGCCCTGGTAGCTCGAACACTGCAGGCCGGGACGGGTGGTGTCGCGCAGCACGTAGTTGCTGCCGGACCGTGAGGTGTCGATGGTCAGCGGGTCGGGGCCGTTCCACTTGCTGTGGCCGCTTCCCGCGCGTACGTCGTCGTAGGTGTCGATGACCTTGCCGGTGAGCGCGTTGACGAAGACGTGCAGCCTGCTGGGGTCGCCCGCCCTGCTCCGGCCGGTCAGCTCGGTCTCCCAGGCGAGCGCGGGCGCGTCCTTCCTGACCCGGATCACCAGGCGCTTGGAGTCGACCTTCTTGACCGAGGCCAGCTTCGTACGGCTGGTTTTGACCGCCTCGGCGGCCGTCACCTCGGCCTTGGTGGTGACCGAGATCCTCGCGTCGGTCGCGGACTGGACGGAGCGGACCCTGCCCTTGCCGTCGGCGAGGACCACCGCGTCACCGCCCACGACCGGCAGCCCGCGGTAGGTGCGTTCGTACGCGACCGAGTAGAGGTTCTTGGTCCAGGGGGTGACCTGGTGCCGGTCGTACTGCTCCTCGGGCCCCTTGGCGAGGGAGTCGAGGCCGCTGCGCACCGCCTTGTCGGCGGCGGCGACGGCGTTCGCGAGGGGGTCCGGTTTCCTGGCGGAGGGTGCGGTCTGCGCCGCCGAGGCGAGCGACACCGGGACCGTCACCCCCGCGAGTGCCAGGGCCAGGGTTATCCCGGCCGCTGCGGATCTTCTGAGCATCACGGCTCCTTGTGAGAGGTGTTGAGGCTCGGCTGGGCCAGGGGGAGCACGCGTGCGTCAGGCGGTGCGGTCGTGCCTGTCGTTCCACTTCCGGTCTGGCGGTGACATGACATCCTCATGGCTGGCGGAACCCTCACACCGGCCCGGCCCCCGGTCAATGGATTCCGGGCCTCCGGTACGCCCCGGCAAGAACTGGCAAGCGCGGCGGGACCGGTGGCACCGCACTCCGGCTCACTCCGACACCGCCCGCAGCCGCTCCCGGTACTCCCGGACCTCCGGCAGATCGCCCCAGTGCCCGGCGAGCCGGCCGTGCAGTCCGCGCAACTCGGCGGTGATCATCAGCTCCCGCGCGCAGACCGCCTCCTCCAGGACGGGCCGCGCCAGGGCGACCGCCGCGAGGGGATCACCGGCGCACGCCCAGCTGTCCGCGAGGCGCAGAGTGAGCAGCAGGCGCGTGGAACGCATGACGGGCGGCAGCAGTGCGTAGGACCTCGCGGTGGCCTCGATCGCGCGCCGGGCCACCGCCCGGTCCCCCGTCGCCACCGCGAGGTCGCGCAGCGCCCCGCCGATCGCCGACTCGATGCGCAGTACGCCCTCCGCGCCGCAGAGCCAGGGCGCTTCGAGGCGGTCGCGGTCGTCGAGGCGCGCGAACCTGCGCCGCGCCATCGAGATGTGCCGCCGGCACGCCGCTGCGTCGTGGCTCAGCGCGTACGCGCGCGCCTGGTACAGGTCGGCCAGGGTCGTCATCCAGCGCCGCTTGGGGTCCACCGCCCCGATGGCCTCCGCGTACACGAGCATCGACGCGGCGTCCCCGTCGAGCCGGACCAGGGTGGACATGTCGCTGAGGAGGGTCGCCCGGGCCTCGGCGTCCTGGGCGGCGTCCGCCCACCGCAGGCCGTGCCCGAACCAGGCCATGGCGACGCCGCTCTGCCCGCGCTCCATCCGCAGCTGCCCTGCGACCTGGGCGTACTGGGCGGCGAGCCGCAGCTGGCCGTACGGCAGCCGGCCCGTGGAGTTGACCGCTTCGGCCCAGCGGGCCACGCCGCGCAGCAGCCGTTCCACGGTGTGGGCGCACGCGCCGGTTGCGTGGACGAACGTCTCACGGATCAGCGAGGCGAGCACGGCGGTCAAGCAGTGCAGCAGCTCCGCCTCCGCGCCGACCGTCTCGCCGGGGCGGTCGTACGGCCTGCTCAGCCCGCTCAGCAGGTCCGTCACCGAACTCCGGTCGGGCGTCGCGCACCCAATCCTGCCGTGCAGCGGGCAGGCCAGGCCCTCGGCGGGCAGCCGCGCCGGCCACGGCTGCGCGGTCAGCGGGGCCTCTTCACCGGGGGTGTCCGCCCCGGGGATCGGGGAGAACAGCGTGGGCGCCGTCAGACGTGGGCCGGGCCCGCACGGCGACGGAGACCGCGCGGCGACGGCGGCGGCGAGCGATCCGCCGGCCCCCAGGACGGCGTCGAGCCGGTTCACCAGGTCGAAGGGCGGTTCCCGCAGCCCGCCCTCAAGCCTGCTGATGAAGCTGTGGTGGTAGCCCACCCTCCTGCCGAGCTGCAGCTGGGTGAGTCCGGCCCGCCGACGGAGCAGGCGCAACTGCCGCCCGAACTCCGCCCACCCCGGGTCGGCTGCCTGTGACATGCCGACGGACATGGCCCCTCCCTGACCGGGCACTCCGTGAAGCGAGTGTGGCAGGTGGGGCTACTGCTTCCAACTCTCCTTCTGCATAGGGGGGTTGGTGTTATGCAACGGTGTCGCCGCGCCGGTCAGCCGCCCGCGGGCCAGACGTCGGCGAGCATCTTCCGGGTGTCGCCGAGCAGCTGCGGCAGCACCTTGGTGTGCCCCACCACCGGCATGAAGTTCGTGTCGCCGCCCCAGCGCGGGACGATGTGCTGGTGCAGGTGGGCCGCGATGCCCGCGCCGGCCACGGCTCCCTGGTTCATGCCGATGTTGAAGCCGTGCGCGCCGGACGCGGTGCGCAGCGCCGTCATCGCCTGCTTGGTGAGCTCGCCCAGCTCGGCGGTCTCGGCCGCGGTCAGGTCGGTGTAGTCGGCAACGTGCCGGTAGGGCACGACCATCAGGTGGCCGCCGTTGTACGGGTAGAGGTTGAGCACCGCGTACACCTGCTCGCCGCGCGCGATCACCAGGCCGTCCTCGTCGGACTTGGCCGGGATGGAGCAGAACGGGCAGCCGTCGTCGGCCCCTGGGCCCGTGGGCTTGTTCTCGCCCTGGATGTACGCCATCCGGTGGGGCGTCCACAGGCGCTGGAAGGCGTCCTGCGTGCCGACTCCGATCTGCTGCTCCGGCTCACTCGTCATGAGATGCAGCATATGACTTCGCCCGTTCGTACCGTGTCGCCGGGGCGGACACCGGCGCCCACCGCGCCGAGGCCCGGCCGATGATCGACTACCGCCGAGAGGCCCCCGGGGAACACCCCGGGGGCCTCTCGCGCGGCGGTGCGGGAGCCGGTCAGACCTGCGACCGCTCCTCGACGACCTTCGCGATCTTCGCGATGGCCTCGTCGACGGGGATGCCGTTCTCCTGCGAGCCGTCGCGGTAGCGGAAGGACACCGAACCGTTGCTCATGTCCTCGTCGCCCGCGATGACCATGAAGGGCACCTTGGCCTTCTGCTGGTTGCGGATCTTCTTCTGCATCCGGTCGGACGACGCGTCGACCTCGACCCGCAGCCCCTGGGCACGCGCCTTCTCGGCGAACTCCTGCAGGTAGGTGACGTGCCCGTCACCGATCGGGATGCCGACGGCCTGCACGGGCGCGAGCCACGCCGGGAAGGCACCGGCGTAGTGCTCCAGGAGCACGCCGAAGAACCGCTCGATGGAGCCGAACAGGGCGCGGTGGATCATGACGGGCTGCTGGCGCGAGCCGTCCGCCGCCGTGTACTCCAGGTTGAACCGCTTGGGCTGGTTGAAGTCGACCTGGATGGTCGACATCTGCCAGGACCGGCCGATGGCGTCCTTGGCCTGGACGGAGATCTTCGGCCCGTAGTAGGCGGCCCCGCCCGGGTCGGGCACCAGCGGCAGGTTCTGCTTCTCGGCGGCGAGCCGCAGCGCCTCGGTGGCCTCCGCCCAGTCGGCGTCCTCACCGATGAACTTGTCGGAGTCGTCGCGGGTGGACAGCTCCAGCTCGAACTCGGTCAGGCCGTAGTCGCGCAGCAGGTCGAGGACGAAGGTCAGGAGCGTGTCGAGCTCCTGCGGCATCTGGTCCTTGGTGCAGTAGATGTGCGAGTCGTCCTGCGTGAAGCCGCGCGAGCGGGTCAGGCCGTGCACGACGCCGGACTTCTCGTACCGGTACACGGTGCCGAACTCGAAGAGGCGCAGCGGCAGTTCGCGGTAGGAGCGGCCGCGCGACTTGAAGATCAGGTTGTGCATCGGGCAGTTCATCGCCTTGAGGCGGTAGTTCTGCTCGTCGAACTCGATGGGCGGGAACATGCCCTCCGCGTAGTGCGGCAGGTGCCCCGAGATCTCGAAGAGCTTCTCCTTCGAGATGTGCGGGGTGTTCACGAACTCGTAGCCGGAGACCTCGTGACGGCGCCGCGAGTAGTCCTCCATGACCTTGCGGATCACGCCGCCCTTGGGGTGGAAGACCGCGAGACCCGGGCCGAGCTCCTCGGGGAAGGAGAAGAGGTCCAGCTCGGAGCCGAGCTTCCTGTGGTCGCGCTTCTCGGCCTCGGCGAGGAACTCCAGGTGCGCCTTCAGCTCGTCCTTCGAGGGCCACGCGGTGCCGTAGATGCGCTGGAGCTGCGGGTTCTTCTCGCTGCCGCGCCAGTACGCGGCGGCGGAGCGCATCAGCTTGAACGCGGGGATGACGCGGGTGGAGGGCAGGTGCGGGCCTCGGCAGAGGTCCTTCCAGCACAGGTCGCCGGTCTTCGGGTCGAGGTTGTCGTAGATGGTGAGCTCCCCCGCGCCCACCTCCGCGTCGGCGCCGTCGGCGGCCTGCGCGGCGTTGCCCTTGAGGCCGATGAGCTCCAGCTTGTACGGCTCGTCGGCGAGCTCGACGCGGGCGTCCTCGTCGGTGGTGACGCGGCGCGAGAACTTCTGCCCCCGCTTCTGGATCTCCTGCATCTTCTTCTCGACGCGCTTGAGGTCCTCCGGGGTGAAGGGCTCCTTGACGTCGAAGTCGTAGTAGAAGCCGTCCCGGATGGGCGGGCCGATGCCCAGCTTGGCCTCGGGGAACAGCTCCTGCACGGCCTGCGCCATGACGTGCGCGGTCGAGTGGCGCAGGATGTTCAGGCCGTCCTCGGAGGAGATCTCGACGGGCTCGACCTCGTCGCCGTCGGCCACGGCGTACGCCAGGTCCTTCAGCTCGCCGGCCACGCGGGCGGCGACGACGGTGCGCTCACCGGGGAAGAGCTCGGCGGCCGTAGTGCCCGGCGTCACCACGCGCTCTTCCCGCTCGGAATCGCGTTGGATGATCACACGGACGTCTGACACCGGTCTCTCCT
This sequence comes from Streptomyces sp. NPDC044106, assembly GCF_056433985.1. NCBI lineage: Bacteria > Bacillati > Actinomycetota > Actinomycetes > Kitasatosporales > Streptomycetaceae > Streptomyces > Streptomyces sp. NPDC044106. The sequence goes on along the minus strand of NZ_JBWKFZ010000027.1, from coordinate 51,963 downwards.
ACCTGAAAGGGGATGCGGCGCTGTTCCGTCGCGCACGCAAGAGCGATCGTACCGAGCCGGGGGCCCTCGCCGCGAAACGATTGTCCCGGGCCCTCGTACGCGACCCCCGCGACCCGGCGCTCCCCGTGAGCCGGCTCACTCCGCGTCGCACGCCCCCTCGAAGAAGTCGAGGTTCTCCTGGAGCGACTTCATCAGCCGGTCGCGCTCCGCGTCGTCCACCTGCACCGGCACCACGCCGCTCGCCCCGGTGAGCCTGCGGAAGCCGCCCCGGCTCTCCAGTCTGCCGTGCACCCGGATCGGCAGCCCGACCAGGTGCGCGTGGCCCGCGATGCGGTACGCCTCCTCGTCCAGGGTCATCCGCACGTGCGGCACGTCGGCGCCCGCGATCACCCGGATCCGTACGGCACCGTCCCCGCGCGCCGCCGAGCGCCGCATCCGCACCACGGCGCCGGTGATCCGCACCGGCACCGACGGCTCGTCACGCAGGTACCGGGCGCCCGCCTCACGCAGTACGGCCAGGTCGCCCGGTGAGAACTCGACGGGCTCGGCGCGCACCGCGCACCCCTCGGGCACCCCGGCGCCCGGCGCCCACTCCACCGCGACGCGCGCCCCCTCGGTGCCGCGCACCAGCGCGACGAGCGCCTCGGTCAGCTCATGGCTGACGCCCGCCTCGACCGCGCCGTCGAAGGCGTCCATGCCGCCGGTGGCACGCTGGTAGTCGACGGCCTCCCGGGCGGCGTACAGCGCCTGGTGCAGCCGGACCGCGAGCGGGCGGCCGGGCACGACGGGCACGAAGGCGGTGAGGCGCCGGCCACCCGTGGCGGGCCCCACCAGGACGTTCTCCAGCGAGGTGGCGGCGGGGCGGCGGTGCCGTGCGCCGTAGTACCCGGCCCGGCCGCGCGCCGCGAGTGCCCCGGCGAGCAGCATCTGCCGTGCGGCGGAGCGCAGTTGCTCCTCCGCCGGCCAGGTCGCGGTGTCCGCCGGCCCCACCGGTACGTCGCGCCACCAGTGGATCTCGTCGCTGGGCACGGCGAGTCCGACGAGCACGTCGCGTGCGGCGGGCGACACGCTGCGGGAGAGCGCTTCGAGGGCCTCGCTGATCAGGTCCTCGCAGTCGGGGAAGGCCCTGCTCTCGGGCACGAGCAGGCTGGTGCCCGCGCCGCCGGGGCCCGGCGGTGTCCACCGGGCGTACCGTCCGGGGGCGCCGCCGCGGCGTTGCCAGCCGTGCCGGGCCAGCAGGGCGCCGAGCACCACGGGGTCGACGAGGGCGGGGTCGACGAGGGCGGGCTCGGGCGTCCGCGGCCACTGGCCGTCGGCCGGGGCAGGGGGCGGGACGGGATGCGGGCGGGGAGCAGGCCGGGGCTCGTCGTGCTCGAAGGAGCGGTGCATCAGGGTCTTCCTCCCGTCCCGACGCGCGTCATGATCTCGCAGAGCGCGCGGTCGTCGAAGATCCGTGAGGTCGGGACGCGCACGGTGGTCCTGCGCCGGCCGGTCACGGGGTGCCCGGCGAGGTTGGTCCAGTAGCAGCAGTGCCGCAGGTCGAGCCGGTCGTGCCCGGCGCGCAGCCAGTCGTCCCGGGAGCGCGGCACGACCATCACGACCAGGATCTTGTGGACCGAGACGGGTGTGCGGGCGAGCTTCACCAGGTGCGCGTTGTCGAGCGTGAAGGAGAAGGCGGGCCCGGCCGGGTTCGGCGGTATCTGGTACGTGCACTTGAGCTGGACCTTGATGGTGACCTCGTCGTCGACCGTGTGCCCGGGGGCACTGTGGCTGACGTGCCAGTCGATGCCGTTGTCCGGGAAGGGCTGGGAGAGCGAGCATCCCGCGGCCGCCGCGACGGCGTGCAGGTAGCCCACCTGAAGGGTCTCCATACAGGCGGTGGTGGCGAGTGTGCCGCGCGGCGGTGCGATCCGCTCGGGCAGCAGCCCACCCTGTTCGGGCTGCGCGAGCGCCATGTCCAACTTGCCTTCCGAACCGGGTAGTTCTGTGCTCGGGGCGTCGGTTACGAGGTCCCGTACCTCTGTTGTCTCCGGGCTGCGTACAGCGCAAACGGCCCGGGTATCACCAGCGTGGGCAGGGGACCGAACGTCATCTGCCGGAACTGATCGAGGAGTTGCGTCACCATGACGTGCTGGTACGAGGGCCCCTTGGCCGCATTCGACACGGAGACCACGGGCGTCGACGTCGAGACCGACCGCATCGTGTCGGCCGCCGTCGTCGTCCAGCAAGGCGCGGGCACCCGGCCGCGCATCACCCGCTGGCTGGTGAATCCGGGCGTTCCGGTGCCCGGGGCCGCCACCGCGATACACGGACTGACGGAGGATCATCTGCAGCGCACCGGCCGCTGGCCGTCGCCGGTGATGGAGGAGATAGCGCGCGATCTGGCCGAGCAGAGCGCGGCGGGCCGGCCGATCGTGGTGATGAACGCGCCGTTCGACCTGACCATCCTGGACCGGGAGTTGCGCAGGCATCGCAACTCTTCGCTGAGCCGCTACATGGAGGGCTCGCCGCTCTGCGTGATCGACCCCCGCGTCCTGGACAAACATCTGGACCGCTACCGCAAGGGCCGCCGCACCCTCACCGATCTGTGCGCGCAGTACGAGGTGGAGCTCGCGGACGCGCACGACGCGGCGGCGGACGCACAGGCCGCCCTCGACGTGGTCCGCGCGGTGGGAAGGCGTTTCGCGACGCGTCTGGAGCGTCTCTCGCCGGCCGAGCTGCACACGCTGCAGGCGGTCTGGCACGCGGCTCAGGCGCGCGGCCTGCAGGCGTGGTTCGCGAAGAGCGGTGAACCGGAGACGGTGGATCCCGCGTGGCCGCTGCGGCCCGAACTCTCGGCGGCCGCCTGAGCGTCGACGGCACGCGCGCCGGGGCGCGCCAGGGCAGGATGGCGCGGACCGGGGCGGCGAGCCCGCCGCGAGACGATCACGGCATGAAAAAACCGGTCCGTCTGGTGACGGACCGGCATTCTCCGGGTGGGCGATACTGGGTTCGAACCAGTGACCTCTTCGGTGTGAACGAAGCGCTCTCCCACTGAGCTAATCGCCCGGGAACGCATCGAACAATACAGGTCCGGGCGCCCTTCCTTCAAACCGCTTCGGGACGGCCCTTCAAGCCGCCGCGAGACGGCCGGCGAGACCCCGCCGTCCGGCGCGCATCATCAGTGCGTGGTTGAGCAGGAAGAGCGGGCGCCCGGGGACGGCGAGGCGGCGCATCAACCGCCTGCGCACGACGACCTCCTGGTCGTAGCGGGCCCGCGCCCCGCCGGGTGCGGCCCGCACGGTCCAGCGCGCCCACCCCTCCAGATCCCCGCTCATGTCGATCTCGAGGATCCCGGCGGCGGGGTCGCGGCGCCGTTCCCGGGCGGTGACGACGAGGTCGTACGGGAGGAAGGACCGGAAGCGGGCGACGCCGCTGACGTCGTCGACCGGTGTCACCTCGCGCACCTGCGGCCACCACAGCGGATAGTCCTCCACGCGCTCCAGGGCGGCGTACACGTCGGCGGGCGCGCCGGGCAGATCCCAGACGCTGCGGAAGCGGTAGTGGCACCAGTCCATGGGGGCAGTCTGCCGGAAGTACGGGATTCGGCCGGGCGCCGCCGGGCGGGGTTCAAGGACCGCGCCCCTCACGCCGGTTGCGGAATGCGCTCAACCGAATGCACTGATTCCGGGGCCGGTCGGCCGGACCCGCCATGGGCCCGACATGTGGACCCGTCAATTCCCTAATAGGGCGCGGGAATACGAGAACGGCCCGGAGGCTAAAAAAGCCTCCGGGTCGTAATCCGGGGTGGGCGATACTGGGTTCGAACCAGTGACCTCTTCGGTGTGAACGAAGCGCTCTCCCACTGAGCTAATCGCCCCGGGCGCACGGAGAACATTACCGCATGTCAGCGGGTGCTCCCGACCGCCTGCGAACCACCCGTCGGTCACTCCTTGATCTTCCACGGCATGGTGATGCCGAACTTCCACACGTAGACCGCGACGAGCACCGCGACGATCACGAGGCCGATGGTCGTCAGGATGATGTTCCGGCGCCGCACCTTGGGGTCGAGCGCGCGCTGCGCGGCCTCGGTGACCTTGCGCTTCGTCCAGCGGAGCACCAGCTGGGCCCAGACGAACTCGGTCGCCCATATCGCCATGCCACCGAAGATCACCAGCCAGCCCGGGCCTGGCAGGGGCAGCATGATGATGCCCGCGACGACGACCGCGAGGCCCACGACGAAGACGCCCACCTGCCAGCTCAGGTGCAGCGCCCGGCGGGCCTGGATGAACTCCGGCGCCCGCGAGCCGAGCGGCTGTTCGGGCTTGACTACGGCGGTCGGATCCGTGACCCCCGCCGGGTCGTTACTCTCCGTATTCATGCGGCCAAACCCTACCGGACGGAAACCCGTCACCGGAATGGGCGCACGGATGGGTGGGACAAGCCGCCATACAGGGCGTCTAAAGACACGCAAAACGCTCAGAGGGGTTTACAACGGCACCGTAGGTGGCATGTCGATTTCGCCGACGTGCGAATCCCCGAGCGCACACTGAGCGAAAGGCCCTGGCGCTTATGAACACCACGGTCAGCTGCGAGCTGCACCTGCGCCTCGTTGTGTCGAGCGAGTCCTCACTGCCTGTACCCGCAGGACTGCGGTATGACACGGCCGATCCCTATGCCGTGCACGCCACCTTCCACACCGGAGCCGAGGAAACCGTCGAGTGGGTGTTCGCCCGCGACCTCCTCGCCGAGGGCCTGCACCGGCCCACCGGTACCGGCGACGTCCGAGTCTGGCCGTCCCGGAGCCACGGTCAGGGCGTTGTCTGCATCGCCCTGAGCTCACCTGAGGGCGAGGCTCTGCTCGAGGCCCCGGCGCGGGCCCTGGAATCATTCCTGAAGCGAACGGACGCAGCCGTGCCACCCGGCACGGAACACCGCCATTTCGATCTCGACACGGAGCTCTCTCACATCCTGGCCGAGAGCTAGCCGCCACAGGACGCGTCGAGAACCGCACCACGCCGTCCGACTCGGGGCGACGGCGCAGGCAGTCACGACACAACGACACAAGGCGAACAGATGCAGCACCGGCGCCGTCGCCGCGGGCTTTCCGCGGCGACGGCGCCGGTGCGTCCCGTGGGTAAGCCGCTAGCATCGGCCAGCATCGGCGGGCACCGTTCCCCAAGCTCTCCCTGAGCGGGGAAGGCCCCACTACCTCCAGGCCAGGGAGCGAATCGTGCTGATCACCCACGACACCCGGTGTTCTCTCGACTCCGCGGTCGATCTGGTGAACACCGCACCGGAGACGAACGGCACGGACGGGCTCGCGAACGTGGCGGCACTCGGCGAATTCGTGCGGAACCACGACGTGAGCGATGTCGGGACGCTCACGGACCAGGATCTCGCGGACGTCCACCGCATCCGCGGCCGCTTCGGGGAGGTCTTCGCCCATCCCGAGCCGCGCACCGCCTCCGCGATCCTCAACGAGCTGATCGCGTCGGCGGGCACCACGCCCCGGCTCACCGACCACGACGGCTACGACTGGCACATCCACTACTTCGCGCCCGGCGCGTCCGTCGCGGACCACCTCGCGGCGGACTGCGGGATGGCCCTGGCCTTCTTCGTGGTCGCCGGTGAGCAGGAACGGCTGCGGCGCTGCGAGGCCCCGGACTGCCGACACGCCTTCGTCGACCTCTCGCGCAACCGCTCCCGCCGTTACTGCGACAGCCGCACCTGCGGCAACCGCCTGCACGTCGCCGCCTACCGCGCCCGCCGCCGGGAGGCCGCGGGCCAGGGCAGCCCCCAGGGCGCTCCCCAGGGTGCCCCCTAGAGCAGCAGCAGGTCGTGCAGAGAGGCCAGCAGGATCAGAGTGCCGATCACCGCCAGGAAGATCATCAGGGGTGGCTGGGAAAGGGCGAAGAGACAGCCCTGCCGTTCCTCGTGGCCGGTAGGCCCTCCCGCTTCGCCGGTGGGCCGCTTCGCTTCGCCGTCGGGGCCGTGCCGCTCGGCGTCGGCAGGTCGCCGCTCATGGGCCGGTGCCGCTTGCCTGCCGTCGTCCGGCGGGGCGGCATCGCCCTCTGTGGTGGTGTCCAGCATCTCGCGGTGATGATGACGCAGCATCGCGACCCGTGCGTACCAACACGCCCGGTCAAGGCGGCAGTTCGCCGGATCCCGTGAACAGGCGAAAGCCCAGCGCCCGGGGCGTTCCGCCCATGAGTCACGGGCGTGTCCCCGCAGGACTCGACGGCACCGTCCGCACTCGAACGAGGGAGCCGCTCATGACCATGGAACGCAGCCCCTGTTGACGACGGCGCTCGGCGCCGCCTCTCTCGCGGCGGTCCCGTCGGATGCCGTGCTCTTCAGATGCCGTGCTTCTTCAGATGCCGTGCTTCTTCAATATCGCCTCGATGTCGCTGAAGTCCTCCGCGGGGGCGGCCTTCCGCGGTTGCGCCGCGGGGCGGCCTGCGGCCTGCCGGGTGCTCGCGCCGAGTGAGGGCGCCGACGCCGCGGGGGCCACCGCCTCGCGCTGCGCGGCCTTGGCGGCCCTGCGCTCCTTGCGGGTGCCGCCCGTACGGCGCTCGATCGCGCGCGTGCCCAGGAACATGAGCCAGGCCACGCCGAGCACGCCGAAGCCGACCCACGCCTTGAGGCTGAACGCCGTATCGGCGGCCCAGCCGACCACGCCCGTCATCACCAGGCCCACCGGCACCAGGGAGTACGCGGCGAGGCGGGCCGCGGCGAGGAAGCGCTTGCGGTAGGCCGTGACCGCGGCGATGCCCAGCCCGGCCGCGGATACGGCGGAACAGACGGTCTCGGCAATCATCCGGTCCTCCAGGCATGCAGGCGTACGTCGGGAAATGACGCTGTCGTCCCTTCCATCCTGCACCGGGTGGGCACCGCGGAGCCATGTCCCGGCGGGACCTCAGGGACATTTCCGGGTCTTCTCGGGGTCGGGCCTCCTCCCCAGGTGCCGGTCGCGCCGGCGGCCCGTCCCGGTTGGGATGCGGGTCAGGGGGCTGAAAGACTGTGCCCATGACCGACTCCTCCGCCGACCGCCCCGCCCGCCCCGTCGTCCTCGACGTCTGGTGCGAGCTGCAGTGCCCCGACTGCCGTACCGCCCTCGACGACGTGCGCGCCCTGCGCGCCCGCTACGGCGACCGCGTCGAGCTGCGCCTGCGGCACTTCCCCCTCGAGAAGCACAAGCACTCCTTCGCCGCCGCCCAGGCCGCCGAGGAGGCCTTCGAGCAGGGCGAGGGGTGGCCCTACGTCGAGGCGGTGCTCGCCAGGGTCGAGGAGCTCGACCGCGCGGGTGAGCCCCATCTGGTGGACACCGCCCGCGAACTCGGCCTCGACGCCGAGGAGTTCGACACCGCCCTGATCGACGGGCGGCACATCCTGATCGTCGACGCCGACCAGGCCGAGGGCAAGGCGATCGGCGTCACCGGCACCCCGACGTACGTCGTCGACGGCGAGCGGCTGGACGGCGGCAAGAGCCAGGACGGGCTGCGCGAGCGCGTCGAGGAGATCATCGACCGGCTGCTGGCGGCGGACGCGGGCTAGCCCGACCCACCCAGACCCGCCCTAGTGCAGCGGCTTGCAGAGGAAGTGCGTCGCCGGTTCGTACCCCAGTGACTCGTACAGGCGCAGGGCCGGGGCGTTGTCCGCGAAGACGTTGAGGGCCATGCGGTCCCGGCCGGCCGCGCGGGCCTGCTCCTGCGCGACGAGCATCAGGGAACGGCCGTGCCCGTGTCCGCGGTGCTCCGCGCCGACCTCGACGTCGTAGACGTACGCCTCGCCGTCGGCCACGGAGAGCCACAGCGTGCCCACCTCGTCGCCGTGGTGGGTGAGGACGCTGAGCCGGACGTCGGGCGTGGCGGGGCCGCGCGGGAGTTTGCGGGCGTGGTCGGCATCGGACTCGGCGTACGCCTCGGCCTCGGGGACCCCACGGTCCATCCAGGCGCGCGCGTGCCGCTCCTTGGTGCGCGTCAACCACCTCGCGTACTCGGCGTCGGTCATCGGCCGCCGGCCGGTGCCCTCGGGCAGCGCGGGAGCCTCGTCGCCGAGCGGCTTCGACATCTGCCGGCTGCGCTCGACGTATCCGAGGGCCGCGGCGAGCCGCAGGGCCGCGGTGGCGGTGGCGGGGACGGCCGCCTCGATGCGCGTGCAGCCCCAGCCGCGCGCCACCTCCTCGGCGGCCAGCGCCGCGACGACGCCACGGCCGCGCCGCCGGTCGGGCTCCGCGATCCGCAGGTCACGGACGCAGCAGACGCGGGGGCCGAAGGTCTCGTGCGTGGCCAGGCTGATCGACCCCACAGGCCGGCTGTTCACGCAGACGTCGTACGTGCGCGCCTTGGCGCCGTCGGCGCCCTGCTGGAGCGGCCCGGTCGGCCGCAGGGTCGTGGTCATCCCTGACGTTCTACCCGCCCCGCGCCCGCACCGTCACCGGGGTTTTCACCGGGGTTTCAAGGAGGGCCCCACCGGTTCACGGATCGAGGTCGTCCGCGGCACGCTCCTCGAAGATCCGCATCGCCTTGGCGGTCACCGGGCCGGGGGTGGCGGCGAGTTGGCGCCCGTCGACGCGGTGCACCGCCTGGACGTCGCGCAGCGTCGACGTCAGGAAGACCTCGTCGGCCCGCTCCAGGACGTCCAGGGGCAGATCGCTCTCGCGCGCGCCCGTCCACTCGACGGTCAGCGCGCGCGTGATGCCCGCGAGGCACCCGGAGGCGACCGGCGGCGTGTGGATCTCGCCGTCGAGGACGACGAAGACGTTGGACCCGGTCCCCTCGCAGAGCTGTCCGACGGTGTTCGCGAAGAGCGCCTCCGAGGCGCCCGCTTCTCTGGCGCGGGCCAGGGCCACCACGTTCTCGGCGTACGAGGTGGTCTTCAGGCCGGTCAGCGCGCCGCGTTCGTTGCGGGTCCAGGGGACCGTGATCACCGCGGTGGTGTCGGGGCGCCGCGGGGCCTCGCCGAGCGCGACGACGAGCGTGGTGCTCTGGTCGCCGCGGTCCGAGCCGAGCGGTGAGAGCCCACCGGTGTAGGTGATCCGCAGCCGTCCGAGCGGGAGCGGATTGGCGGCCAGGACGGCTTCGCAGGCGTGGCGGACCTCGTCGAGGTCCGGCTCGGGCAGCCCGAGACCGCGCGCCGAGCGCGCGAGGCGGGCCAGGTGGCGGGTGAGCGCGAAGGGCGCGCCCTCGACCGACTTCACCGTCTCGAAGATGCCGTCGCCCACCGTGAGGCCGTGGTCGAGCACGGAGACACGGGCGGAATCGAGGTCCTGCAGCCCGCCATTGAGCCATATCTTCACGTTGGGGTTCCTCCACTCGCTGCGTAGGTCCCCGACGCTACCGCCAGCAGCCGCGCGGCCTTCAGCTCGGTCTCCCGCCACTCCCCCTCGGGGTCCGAGCCCCAGGTGATGCCCGCTCCGGTCCCGAAACGCAGCATGCCCGCGGCCCGGTCGATCCAGAAGGTGCGGATGCCGACGGCGAGCTCACCGGTGCCCCGGTCGGCGTCCACCCAGCCGATGCCGCCGCAGTACGGGCCGCGGGGCGCCCTCTCCAGTTCGCCGATGATCCGCAGGGCGCTGGACTTCGGGGCGCCGGTGACCGAGCCGGGCGGGAAGGCCGCGCCGAACAGCTCGGACCAGCCCGCTCCGGGGCGCAGCTCGCCTGCGACGGTGGAGACGAGGTGGACGAGGCCGGGGTGCTTCTCGACGACGCAGAGGTCGGGCACGGTCACCGAGCCGGTGGCGCAGACGCGTCCGAGGTCGTTGCGGACGAGGTCCACGATCATGACGTTCTCGGCGTAGTCCTTCTGCAGGAGGTCAGCCTCGGTCCGTCCCGTGCCCTTGATGGGACCCGACTCCACCGTGCGTCCCGCGCGGCGCAGGAAGAGCTCGGGCGACGCGGTGGCCACCTCGACGCCGTGGCCGGGCAGCCGGATCGTCCCGGCATACGGAGCGGGGTTCCCGCGCGCGAGCAGTGCGGTCAGGGCGTCCACGTCGGCAACGGCGGGGACGGGTGCGGAGAGCACGCGGCAGAGGTTGGCCTGGTAGACCTCGCCCGCGGCTATGTACGCCCGCACCCGGCGTACGCCTTCCAGGTACGCGGCCCGGTCGAGGGACGACGTCCAGGCGTCGATGCCGGGGCCGCGCCACCCGCCGGGGACGGGGGCGGGCACGGCCTCCTCGCGCACGTCGTCGAAGCGGGCGCAGACCAGGCCCCCCTCGAAGTCCGCGGAGACCGCCCAGAAGCCGGTGGAGTCCAGGGCCGCGGGATCGCTGGTCACGTCGCGGAGCCCGGTGGCCACGCGGCCGCCGAAGCGCGCCATGGGAGGGAGCGCGGAAGGTGGGGTCTGAGGGGGGTTGTGCACGGCTTTGAGTCTATGACCGGTGTCCCGGCACCGCCCTGGCCAGCGACAGCGCAGCACGCTGCGCAAACGCGTTTTTGTACTGGCCCAGGAATCCGCTAGAGTTCAACACGTCGCCGGGACGCGCAAGCGGACCGGGAAAGACAAGCGGACGTAGCTCAGTTGGTAGAGCGCAACCTTGCCAAGGTTGAGGTCGCCAGTTCGAACCTGGTCGTCCGCTCGCAGGAAAGTGGGGGATCTTCCCGACTCCCCGCACTCCTGGTGGAGTGGCCGAGAGGCGAGGCAACGGCCTGCAAAGCCGTCTACACGGGTTCAAATCCCGTCTCCACCTCCAAGGACGATTAGCTCAGCGGGAGAGCGCTTCCCTGACACGGAAGAGGTCACTGGTTCAATCCCAGTATCGTCCACTGGATCTTGATGAGGGCCGGTGAAGGTCGGCTTCATGGAGATCGTCCCGCGCGATTAGCTCAGCGGGAGAGCGCTTCCCTGACACGGAAGAGGTCACTGGTTCAATCCCAGTATCGCGCACGCAGTACGCAGTACCACGCAGGTCACCCGCGCGATTAGCTCAGCGGGAGAGCGCTTCCCTGACACGGAAGAGGTCACTGGTTCAATCCCAGTATCGCGCACCGCATAACGAAGCCCCCGGCCGTCTTCACGGCCGGGGGCTTCGTCGTTCCCTGAAGTCACTCAGGAGGAGAAGAGCATGTGCCCGAAGCTCTTGTGACGGTTGTGGCCGTAGTGACCGCCATGGCCCCCGTGACCGCCGTGGCCGCCGTGCGGGGCGCCCCAGGCCGGAGCGGGCGCCGCCGGATAGGCCTGGGGGGCGGGCGCCGCCGGGTAGGCCTGGGGGGCGGGCGGCGCGGGCGGCGGCGGGACCTGCTGGCCGCCCCACTGCGCCTCCAGGCGGGTCAGGGACTCCAGCTCGCCGTAGTCCAGGAATATCCCGCGGCAGTTGTCGCACTGCTCGATCTGGACGCCATTGCGGTTGTACGTGTGCATCGGTGCGTGACACTTGGGGCACTGCATGGACGGCTCAACTCCTCGCCGGTGATGAATGCTTCGCCGGGACACTGCCCGGCTTCGGTGCGTTGCACCCTACTTCGTGGCGCCCGGGGCCAACTCCGGCGGTGGAGCAGGCACGGTGGCCATCCGGTCGCAGGCGTCGACGAGCGCCTGCTCGACCTCGTCCAGGGGGCGGCCCGCGGCGACGGACTTGGCGATCGCCAGGGCCGCGGTCTGCACGGTGAGGGCGCGGGCGGGGACGTCGAGGGCCTGCCAGGGGTCTGCGCCGTCCGCGGGCACCGCCGGGCCGCCGGCCCCGCGGTAGGCGTCGAGGAAGCGGGTCCACTCCTCGGGCGCGAGGAGGCCGCACGCGTACCAGGCCGCGGGCCGCGCCAGGTCCCACGCGGGGTCGCCCGCGCCCAGGTCGTCCACGTCGATCAGCAGCCAGTTCCCCTCGGGGGCGCGTACGAGCTGGCCCAGGTGGAGGTCCCCGTGGCAGAGGCGTGGAGGCCCCGGCGTGCGGGCCTCGGCGCGGGCCCAGGGCGGCAGCCGCGCCCAGGCGCGCAGGACCGGGGACGCGGCGGGGTGCGGTCCTGCCGCGCGCATGCGGTTGACGGCGCGGGCCGCCTTCACCGGGCCGCGCATGGGCGGGAGCGGGCGCGGGAGCGTGGCCGGGGGTGTGGCGTGCAGCCGGGCGAGGAGGGTGGCGACGGCCTCCCAGGGAGCGGCGTCGGGGTCGTCGCGGTCGACCGGGGCACCGTGGGGCCAGAGGGTGACGAGGCGGCCGTGGAGCTCCGTGGCGGCGTCGCGCAGTGGCGGCAGGAGGATGCCCGGGAGGCGGGCGGCCACGTCGAGGCGGGCCGTGAGCTGTGCGGCGTCCGTGTCGGGGGCGTGGGCCTTGGCGACGGCGCCGCCGTGGCGGACGACCGTCACGTCGGCCCGGTCCGCCAGCACGGCGTCACCGGTTCCGCAGGCGCAGGCCGCGTCGGGCGACGGGTGGGCCGCGGCGCGAGCCCTCGCGGTAAGGGCGGGGAGAAGCGCGGGGGTCACGGTGCTGGTACGTCCATACGTCGAGGGCGTCTGTCGGCGAAGCGTACGACCGAGGGCTGAGCCCCGGGGCGACGGGGTCCGTCACCCGTCCCGCTCCTGTCGCTCACCGAACGCCTCCCCGGGAGGCCCGCCGGGCGCGGCCGTGCCGTGGGACCCCGCCCGGTACCTCTCGCCACCGAGCGGCCGCCCGCTCTCCGGGGCCCGGGCTCTTCGGCGTCCGCGCAGCGGGGCCGTCGCCCACACCACCAGTCCGACGAGGGACAGGACCAGTGCCCCTCCGATGAGGGTGGGGATCGCCGCCATGAGCGCGAAGATGAACAGCAGCTCCCACCATGTCGGCTCCTCTCCCATCGTGCTTCCGCCTTGCACCATGTGGGTGACGACGCGGGCGGAGAGTGAACGGTTGCGCGAGTACGGACATGGCAGTGCCCGCGCAGCTCCCCAGCTGCGCGGGCATTCTGCCGTCCGCCGCACCCCCGTCCCCACGGGGTTTCATGGCCGGATGTCCCCGCCCGGACCGCTCTTCCGGGCCTGGGGCGCCGCTCAGCGCCCCAGCATCACGCCCACGGACGACGCTTGTGTGACCACTGCGTCCCAGCCGCCGAAGACGACCACGAGCAGGGCTGCCAGCGGAAGAACCATGGCCGTCGCCACCAAGGGATGGCGTGTGCCGGACGGGCGGACGCCGAACGCGGAGAACCTGCGCCCTTGCGTGCGGAACATGGTCCGCGGTGCCGTGTCCGCCATGATTCCTCTCCTGACCGCTTCGATGTGGATTTGGAGCGGCGGGTGTCTGACCTCGGGGGACGAGTGCTCCACCCGCCGCTTGACCTCAAATCTAGGTGTGCGGCGGGATGCGGGCGTCATGCCTTCGTACCGATTGCCTGGCCTCCCGGAGGATGACCGCCCGGGGCCCACGTACTCCCAGGGGTGGAGAAGAGGTCCTAGGACTCGGGGTCTTCCCGGAGGGGACGGGGCCGCTACCCCCTGGCCGTCCAGCCTCGACACCGGCTACAGGGTGACTTCGCTCACTTCCACCACTCCCCTGCGCACCACTGTCCCCACCCGACGGCCGACCCCGGTCGCCACCACCCCACACGTCCGGAGCGTGTCGCGGACGTCCACGAGCCCCTCCCCGTGATCGCCCTTCACGGGATCAATCCCCCGCCTGTGGTGGAGGGTTGGGAATCGGGCCGACCGCAACGCCCGCGCCCGCCCCGCCCCCTGACCACCCTTCAAGTTTCCCACCCGGCACTGACAATCGGTCGCCCCGCGAGGGCGCGGCCTCTGCACGTGCCCGGCCGCGGAAACGTAAGCTGTGGCTCGTCAGACGGACCGGGTAGCGGGGATGGACATGGCGATGATGCGGCTCCGGCGCGAGGACCCGCGTGTCGTCGGCTCGTTCAGGCTGCACAGGCGCCTGGGCGCCGGCGGCATGGGGGTCGTCTATCTGGGGTCGGACCGGCGGGGGCAGCGCGTCGCCCTGAAGGTGATCCGGCCCGACCTGGCGGAGGATCAGGAGTTCCGTTCGCGGTTCGCCCGCGAGGTCTCGGCCGCCCGGCGGATCAGGGGCGGCTGCACGGCGCGGCTCGTCGCCGCCGACCTCGAAGCGGACCGGCCGTGGTTCGCCACGCAGTACGTCCCCGGTCCTTCGCTGCACGACAAGGTCGCCGCCGAGGGCCCGCTCTCCGCGGCCGACGTCGCGGTGGTCGGTTCGGCGCTCGCCGAGGGCCTGGTGGCCGTGCACGAGGCCGGTGTCGTCCACCGTGACCTCAAGCCGTCGAACATCCTGCTGTCCCCCAAGGGCCCGCGGATCATCGACTTCGGCATCGCCTGGGCCACCGGGGCCTCGACCCTGACGCACGTCGGGACGGCCGTGGGGTCGCCCGGCTTCCTCGCTCCCGAACAGGTGCGCGGCGCCACGGTCACCCCCGCGACCGACGTCTTCGCGCTCGGCGCCACCCTCGCGTACGCGGGCATGGCGGACTCACCCTTCGGCCACGGCAGTTCCGAGGTCATGCTCTACCGGGTGGTGCACGAGGAGGCGCAGCTGCACGGCGTGCCCGACGCGCTCGCGCCGCTGATCAGGGCCTGTCTCGCCAAGGACCCGGAGGACCGGCCCAGCACGCTGCAGCTCTCGCTGCGGCTGAAGGAGATCGCCGCCCGCGAGGCCCAGGGGCTCGGCGACGTTCGGCCGCCCGCGCCCCGCAACACCCTCGACCAGCCGACGGGCCGGCACGTCGAGACCTACGCGGACGAACGCACCCAGCGGCGCACCGCTCCGGGCGCCGCTCCCCCGCCCCGGACCGGCCCCGCCAGGCCCGGTCCTTCCCGCACCGGCTCGTCCAGGCCGGGCGCCCCCCGTTCCGGCTCGCGGCCCTCCGCGCCCCGCAACACCGCGCGCTCGGGCGGCAGGCCCGCACCGCGCAGCGGTGCCGGACGCCAGGGACCGCGCACCACGGGGACGGGTCGTCGCGTCCCCGCCAACCCGCGGCTGCTGCGGCAGCGGCTCACCGTGTTCGTGGTCGTGACCCTGCTGGTGGCGCTCGGCATCGCCGCGGCGCAGGGGTGCCAGGGGCCCGCGCGGAGCCTCGGCGACACGGACGTACACGACGTGCACCAGGAGCAGACGCAGAGCGGGCAGGACGGTCAGGGGCACACGGCACGCGCTTGAGCGCACGCGTTCGCCGAGGAGTCGGAGCCGCCCAGGAGTCAGAGCTGCGGGCGGCCCGTCGCCACCGCGTAGAAGGCGACCGCCGCCGCCGCGCCCACGTTGAGCGAGTCCACGCCGTGGGCCATCGGGATGCGGACCCATTCGTCGGCGGCGACCAGGGCCTGGGTGGAGAGTCCCTCGCCCTCCGCGCCGAGCATCAAGGCGACACGGTCCATGCGGTGCGGTGCCGCCTCGTCCAGGGACTTGGCCTTCTCGTCGGGGGTGAGGGCGAGGAGGTTGAAGCCCGCCTCGCGCACCCCTTTGAGGCCCTTGGGCCAGGATTCCAGGCGGGCGTACGGGACCGAGAAGACGGCGCCCATCGAGACCTTCACCGAGCGGCGGTAGAGCGGGTCGGCGCAGTCCGGGGAGAGCAGGACCGCGTCCATGCCGAGGGCTGCGGCGGAGCGGAAGATGGCACCGATGTTGGTGTGGTCGTTCACCGCCTCCATGACGACCACGCGGCGGGTCGTGGCGAGGAGTTCGCCGGCGGCGGGCAGGGGCTTGCGCTGCATGGAGGCGAGGGCGCCGCGGTGCACGTGGTAGCCGGTGACCCGTTCGGCGAGGTCGGGGCTGACCGCGTACACCGGGGCAGGGAGCTCGTCGATGACGTCGCGCATGACGTCGACCCACTTGGCGGAGAGCAGCATCGAGCGCATCTCGTAACCGGCGTCCTTGGCCCGTCTGATGACCTTCTCGCCCTCCGCGATGAACAGGCCCTCGGCCGGTTCGCGCCTGCGGCGCAGCTCGACGTCGGTCAGGCCGGTGTAGTCGCGCAGGCGGGGGTCGTCGGGGTCGTCGACGGTGATGAGATCAGCCACAGGATGATACTGCCTTGTCCTGGGTGTGGTGCCAACGGCTGCGGACGGGTTCCGTTACCGCCGGTTACGTGGGATGTGCGGGGTGCGTTACGCGAGGGGCTCGGGGCCGACCTTGACGACGTCGCCGATGACGATGACCGCCGGGGGCTTCACCTCGTGGGTGCGCACCGCCTCGGTGACCGTGCCGAGCGTCGCGTCGACGCGGCGCTGGGCGGCCGTGGTGCCCTCCTGGATCAGGGCGAGCGGCGTGTCCGCGCTCTTTCCGTGGGCAATCAGCGCTTCGGCGATCCTGCCGATCTTGTCGACGCCCATCAGGATCACGAGGGTGCCGCGCAGCTTGGCCAGGGACTCCCAGTCGACCAGGGAGCGCTCGTCGTCCGGCGCCACGTGGCCGCTGACCACCGTGAACTCGTGGGCGACGCCGCGGTGGGTGACCGGGATGCCGGCGGCCGAGGGGACGGAGATCGAGCTGGAGATGCCGGGGACGACCGTGCAGGCGATGCCCGCGTCGGCGAGCGCCTGGAGTTCTTCCATGCCCCGGCCGTAGACGTAGGGGTCGCCGCCCTTGAGGCGGACGACGGCCTTGCCCTGCTTGGCGTGCTCGATCAGGGCGTTGTTGATCGCTTCCTGGGCCATGTAGCGGCCGTAGGGGATCTTCGCCGCGTCGATGACCTCGACGTGGGCCGGGAGTTCGTCCAGAAGGTCGCGGGGGCCGAGGCGGTCGGCGATGACGACGTCCGCGGCGGCGAGCAGCCGGCGGCCGCGGACCGTGATCAGGTCGGGGTCGCCGGGGCCACCGCCGACGAGGGCGACGCCCGGAGTGCGCGTACGCAGGTGGGGCGCGACGAGACTGCCGTCGCGCAGGCCCTCGACGACCGCGTCGCGGATGGCGGCGGTGCGGCGGGGGTCGCGGTCGTGGACGTCGCTGGAGAGGACCGCGACGGTGACGCCCTCGGAGCGGCCGGTGGCCGGGGTCCAGGCGGTGGCCGCCTCGGCGTCGTCGGAGCGCACGCACCACACGCGGTGGGCCTCCGCCTCGGCCGACGCGCGGGTGTTCGCCTCGCCGTCGCTGGTGGCGATCAGCGCGTACCAGGCGCCCTGGAGGTCGCCGTCCTCATAGCGGCGCCTGGCCCAGGTGATCTCGCCCGCGTCCGCCATGGCCTCCACGGAGGGGGTCGCCGAGGGCGAGACGAGGAGGACGTCGGCGCCTGCCTTGATCAGCGCCGGGAGGCGGCGCTGGGCCACCTGTCCGCCGCCGAGGACGACGACGCGGCGTCCCGCGAGGCGGAGGCCTACGGGGTAGGCGGGGTTTTCGGCCATGGCTTGGGGGCTCCTCGTGCGGGCGGAGTCTTCATCGTGCGCTACCGCTGCTGCGCTGGAGCGGCTGCTTGACGTGCGGGTTCAGTATGGCGGGGGCGGGGCCGGAGGTCTCCCCCAGCCCCGCCCCGATGCCGAAAACGGCGGCTTCGCCCCTTCGGCGGCTACTTCTCGGTGACGCCTGCCGAGTCGAACGTGGCCACCTCGTGCATCGCGCGGGCGGCGCTCTGGACGATCGGCAGCGCGAGGAGCGCGCCGGTGCCCTCGCCGAGGCGGAGGTCCAGGTCGACCAGGGGGCGCAGGCCCAGCTTGTTCAGGGCCGCGACGTGGCCGGGCTCCGCGCTGCGGTGGCCCGCGATACAGGCCGCGAGGACCTCGGGGGCGATGGCGCGGGCGACCAGGGCGGCGGCACCGGCGCTGACGCCGTCCAGGATCACCGGCGTACGCAGGGACGCGCCGCCGAGGAGGAGGCCGACCATGGCCGCGTGCTCCAGGCCGCCGACCGCCGCGAGGACGCCGACCGGGTCCGCCGGGTCGGGCCGGTGGAGGTCCAGGGCACGGCGGACGACCTCGACCTTGCGGGCGTGCATCTCGTCGTTGATGCCCGTGCCGCGGCCGGTGACCTCGGCGGGGTCGACCTCCGTGTAGACGGAGATCAGGGCGGCGGACGCGGTGGTGTTCGCGATGCCCATCTCGCCGGTGAGCAGGGCCTTGTTGCCCGCGGCCACCAGATCGCGGGCCGTCTCGATGCCGACCTCGATGGCCGCCTTGACCTCTTCGCGGGTCAGGGCGGGCCCGGTCGTCATGTCGGCCGTGCCCGCGCGCACCTTGCGGGGCAGCAGGCCCGGCGTGGCCGGGAGTTCGCCGGCCACACCCACGTCGATGACGCAGACCTCGGCGCCCACCTGGTTGGCGAAGGCGTTGCAGACCGCGCCGCCGCCGAGGAAGTTGGCGACCATCTGCGCGGTCACCTCCTGGGGCCAGGCGGTGACGCCCTGGGCGTGCACGCCGTGGTCGCCCGCGAAGATCGCCACGGCGGCGGGCTCCGGGATCGGCGGCGGGCACATCCGGGACAGGCCCGAGAGCTGCGCGGAGATGATCTCCAGCATGCCGAGGGCGCCCGGCGGCTTGGTCATCCGCTTCTGGCGTTCCCACGCCTCGCCGAGCGCCTTGGCGTCCAGCGGGCGGATGTTGGACACGGTCTCGGCGAGCAGGTCGTGCGGGTCCTCACCGGGCAGCGCGCGGCGGCCGTACGTCTCCTCGTGGACGACCCAGGAGAGCGGGCGGCGCTTGGACCAGCCGGCCTGCATCAGCTCGGGCTCGTCCGGGAACTCGTCGACGTATCCCACACAGAGGTAGGCGACGACTTCGAGGTGCTCGGGCAGGCCGAGGGCGCGGACCATCTCGCGCTCGTCGAAGAAGCTGACCCAGCCGACGCCGAGGCCCTCGGCGCGGGCGGCCAGCCAGAGGTTCTCGACAGCGAGCGCCGAGGAGTACGGGGCCATCTGCGGCTGGGTGTGCCGGCCGAGGGTGTGGCGGCCGCCGCGGGTGGGGTCGGCGGTGACGACGATGTTCACCGGGGTGTCGAGGATGGCCTCGATCTTCAGTTCCTTGAACTGCTTCGCCCGGCCCTTGGGCAGCGACTTGGCGTACGCGTCGCGCTGACGGGCGGCCAGTTCGTGCATGGTGCGGCGGGTTTCCGCCGACTTGATGACGACGAAGTCCCAGGGCTGGGAGTGGCCGACCGACGGGGCGGTGTGCGCGGCCTCCAGGACGCGGAGCAGCACCTCGTGCGGGATCGGGTCGGAGCGGAAGCCGTTGCGGATGTCGCGGCGCTCGCGCATGACGCGCAGCACGGCCTCGCGCTCGGCGTCGGCGTAGCCCGGCGCGGCGGTCCCCGGGGACATGACGGGCTCGGGGAGTTCGGTGCCCGCCTCGGGCTCCGGCAGGAACTGCGCGCCCGCGGAGGTCTGGGACACGAGGAGTTCGGGGGCTTCGGAGGCGTCCTGCGCCTCGCTCGCCACGGGGGTTTCCGGCGCGGCGACGGGCGCGGGGGCCTCGAAGGCCCCGGTCGTCCCGGTCGCGGGCTGGGGGGCTTCAGGCGCTTCGGCCATCTCGGGTGCTTCGGCCACTTCGGTCACTTCGTTCGCTTCGATCGGTTCGAACGAGATGACTTCGTCGGCCTCGTCCAACTCGTCGGCCGGGTCGGCCGTCTCCGGGGCGGCCGGGAACTCGGTCGGAGCCGCCGCAGAGGAGACAATACGGGGCACAGCGGAGACGGGCGGCCCCTGGGGGGTCTCACCGGCCCCGGCCATCGGCTCAGCCGTCGTCCCGGCCGTCGCCGCATCCGTCATCGGGTCCGTCGCGCCGGCCGTCATCGCGCCCGTCGCGTCGGCCGTCGCCTCGTCCGCCGTCGGGCCCGGCTCCACGCCGTCGGTCGGCAGGCCCGCACCGCTCTCCTGAACAGGAACCGCCGTTTCCGGTGCGGGAGTCGGCTCGGCGGCGGGCGCCGCCGTGGGCTCGGCGCCGTCGCGCGGGTTGGGCACGGTTACGAGGGGCTGCTGCGCCGCCTCAGGCACGTCCTCGGTGGCCGCAGGAGCGTCGGCGGTCGCGGCCTCGGGGGCCACGGGTTCCGTCGCTTCCATGGGCGGTACGTGTACGGGGGCGGCGTCGGCCGGGTCCGCGGGCGGCACGTCGGCCTCCGGGGCGGCAGCGGCCTGGGCACCGGCGGTCTCGGGGGCGTCCTCGGCGGCCGGGTCCTCCTGCGGGACGGTCACCGGGTGCGGCGGTGTCGGGGCCAGGTGCGGCGTGGTCGGGACCGAGCCGTCGACCGGCACGAACCGGCCGATGGGCGCGCCGCCCTGGGCTCCTGCGGGGTCGCCGTGGAACGGGGCGTCCGCGGGCGCCGCGTCATGCGGATTGTGCGGCTCCGGCTGGTGCGGGTCCGGCGCGGCGTGCCGGGCCTCGGCGGGGTGGCCGCCGTCCATCGGGTGGGGCTGCTGGGGGTGGAGGCCGCCGGGGGGCGCGGCGTGCGCGCCCTGGGCCGCGTCGGGGGCGAAGCCCGGCTGCGCCATCTCCTCGGGGTACGGGTGCTGCGCTGTCTGCCACGGCTGGGCGGAGGCGACGGCGAACGCGGGCTGCCCCGCGGCGACGGGCACGGCCTGGGCGAACGCCGGCTGCTCGGCGGCCGGAACGTGCTGCTCCCCCTGCGCGAACTGCTGCTCCCCCGTCGGGAACTGCTGGTCCTCGGCCGGGAACTGCTGCTGCTCGACCGGGGCCTGGCCGGACTCGGCGGCGTTCGGGAAGGCGGTGGCCTCGGGGGCGTACGGGGCCGGGGCGCCCGCCTCCGGTGCGTACTCCGGCGTGTGTTCCGGCGCCTGCGCCCGCGCTTGCTCCTGCTCCCACTCCTGCTCCTGTGCCTCCGCGGGCAGCTCGGCGGAGTGGGCGGTGACTTCGGCATCCGGTGCCTGGGGTGCTTTCGGTGCCTGCGGTGCCCGGGCGACGGCTGAGGCGTCGGGGGCAGTCGGAACGTCCGCGGCATCTGGGGCGCCTGTGACGTCCGGGGCGCCTGTGCCCTCTGGGACGACCGTTTCTGCCGGTGCGGCATAAGCCGCCTCATCCACGCGCCCTGCCTCCGCCGCCTCCTGCTCCTGCGGCGCTCCCCACGGCTCGGCTCCCCGCGGCGGGATCTCACCGAGCTGCGGGCCGGGCAGCCCCGAGGCGTCGCGCGGGATGTCGAGGTACTCGGGGCCGACAGACGGCGGTCCCGCCTGGCGCGCGGGCGCGGCGTGCTGCTGCGCCGGGGCCGCGTCGGCGGGCCCCCGGTCGGCGAGCGAGCGCACGGGGCTGCCCGAGCCGTCGGGCACGGCGGGGCCGGAAGGGCCGCGGTGGAGCGGACGGCGGGCGGGCCCCGGGTGGGACGGTGCGGACGCGCCGCCGGGCAGGCGGACGCCGGTCAGGTCGACCGAGCCGCTGTCGCGCCCGGAGGTCTCGTGCGGCCCAGGCTGATGGACGGGGTGACCGGAAGGACCGCCCTGACCGGCCGCCGGGCGCCCCTCCGCGGCACGGCCCGGCAGGTGACCGCCGGAAACCTGCCCGTGGCCCGGGGCCTGGCCCTGCTGGGCCGAGGCCGCCGCGGCCTGCGCCTGCGCCTCGCTCCAGGCACCCTGGGCGCCCGGCATCAGCAGCAGGTCGTCGTCATCGGCGGGGTTCTCACAGGGGTCGGCGGGGTCGACGAAGGTGTACGCACCCGGTGCGGGAACGCCCGGCTGCTGCGCCCCCATGCCCTGCACGGGCCCGGAAGGTGCACCGTTGCCTGCGCCCTCCGGCAGCCCCTCACCCGGGACCTGGCCGGTGTCGGTCATGCGTAACCCCTCGCCCATCGGTTAGTGCTTCTTCGACCGCCCCCCGGCCTTCGCCGGGGCGGCCCCATCGCCCGGAGCGGCGCACCGACCGCCCGTCATCCTCAACGAGCGTGCGCGCCCCGCGGCACGAACCGCGCGCCGGACAACAGGCATTGTCCCTGTCCGTCCGCCACCGCGGCAGCTTGATCGGCCACGGCCCGCTGTGGACTGCGCCACGTTGCGCGTCCGCCGGTCATGCCGTACCACACACCCCATCGAAATGGGCGGGCTTTGTGGACATCGGCCCGCGAACTTCTGGGCGCCCGGGTGCAGTACAACGATCGGCCAGCCTACCTCGCGCTCCGCACCGGCAGGGTCACGGGGAGCGGTCGGGCAGCCGCCCGGAGAGCAGGAATACCACCGTCCGCTTCTCTTCGCGCCAGGCGCGTGTATCGAGCTCCACGGACTGCAGGAGGGCGCATTCGACGGCGTATCCGTGCTCGCTCAGGTCCCGGCCGACGAGTTCGGCGGCGTCGCGTGTCGCGGCATGCGTCACGATGCGTTCCGGCCGTCGGTCGGCGACCGCGGAGACCACCGCCGCTCCCCCGCCCCCGACCCGTACGACATCGGGTTCGGGAAGGTCTTCGAGGACGTGCGGGGCGACGCCGTGCACGGTCTGTGCCTGGACCCCGAAACGGCGGACGGCCGCCGTGGTGCGGCCGAGCGCGTCGGCGTCCCGGTCGACGGCGATCACGGCGGCGCCGAAGCGGGCCGCCTCCGCGGTGAAGGCGCCGCTGCCGCAGCCGATGTCCCAGACGAGATCGCCCGGACGCGGTCCGAGGCGGGCGAGTTGGGCGGCGCGGAGCCGGTCGGTCTCCCCCTCGCCGAGCCAGATGTCCCCGCCGTACTCGGCGGCGGGCAGCGCCCAGCCGCGCGGTCCCGCACCCGGCTCGCGGCCCATGATCCAGCCGGTCTCGGCGGAGGCGGAGCCGCCGATGACGATGACGACGTTCGGGTCGCGCCAGGCGTGGTCGGCCGCCTTGTCGGAGGTGACGACGGAGACCTGCTCGCGCTCGGTGCCGAGTTCCTCGCAGATCACGAAGGTGCGGTGGACGTCCTGGAGCAGCAGGCCGAGTTCGGCGGGGCCCGCGCCCGGGGAGGTGAGGACGGCGACCTTGGGGTGGGCGCGGCAGACGTTCACGGCGCGGCGCAGAGTGCGCTGGTGGGCGACCACGACCTCGGCGTCGTCCCAGGGCATGCCCGCGCGGGCGAAGGCCTGGGCGACGGAGGAGACGGCGGGCACCACTTCGACCTCCAGGCCGAATTCGGGGGCGCGCAGGGTGCGTACGACGCCGAAGAAGCCCGGGTCGCCGTCGGCGAGGACGACGGCGGTGCCGCGGTGGGCGGCGATGCGGCGGGCGGCGAGGCCCACGCTGCCGAGGCGGATCCGTTCGGCGCGGGCGGGGACCTCGTCGAGTGCGAGGTGGTGGGCGGCGCCCGCCACGAGCGTCGCGGCGCTGAGCGCGGAGCGCGCCGCGGCGGTCAGCGGCGTACCGTCCCAGCCGATCACCGTGACCCGGTCGGCCATCGTCGTCTGTCTCCTGTGGTTCTCGCGGGTCGTCAGTGCGGGGGCGGTGGCTGTGCGGGAGCAGCCGTGCACGCGGCCAGGGCGAGCGTACCCGCTGGCACCCGAAGTGGCCGGGTGCCGGGGCCGGGTGCCGCCGGAGGGCGGCGCGGGGCCGGCCGCCGTCGGGGTGCGGAGTCAGTTCCAGTCGGAGTAGGCCGAGAACCCGCTGTCGGCCAGGCTCTCGGAGACGCCTTCGAGGTCCTCGGGGAGCAGGCTCCACACGATGAGGTCGGTGCGCACGTCCAGCCAGCCGCCGAACGGGTCGCCGCCGTTTCTCGTGCGCGCTATCCAGGCGCCGCGCAGCACGCCCTCGCTGATGGAGCCGATCTTCTGCGCCACCTGCTGGGCGGCGGTGTTGTCGGCAGCGGTGCGCAGCTCGATGCGTTCGAACTTCTGGTCGTGGAACAGCCATTGGGCGGTGGCGAGCGCCGCCTCCGAGGCGTAGCCCTCGCCGCGGGCCCAGGGCGCGACGACGTAGTTGAGCTCGGTGGAGCGCACCCGCCAGTCGGTGTCGCTGAGTCGGATGATGCCGACGAGGCGCTGGGTGAGGAACTCGGTGACGGCGAGGACGATGCCGCGGCCCTGCGAGCGCTCGGCGGGGGCCAGGCGGGTGATCCAGTCGCGGGCGTCCGCCTCGGTGTAGGGCTGCGGCACGGAGGTCCAGGCCGTGACGTTCTCGTCGTTCATCATCTCCGCGTACGCGGGGACGTCCGCCTCTTCGAGAGGGCGCAGCATCAACCGCTCCGTGCTGATGGAGATGTCGGGGAACCCCGACGTGCCCGATGTGCCCGAGGAGGCTGTAGTCATGCGCCGCTCCATAACCTTCATAGACCTGAAGGACCTTCACCTTTCGGTCTTCTGAAGTGCCCAGCATGCAGCATGTACGGGCGCAGACGCACCACGGGGTCCTCTCCCGATGAGGGAGAGAACCCCGTTGGATGTCCCGCGTGCGAGAGGCAGTTCAGCCTGCCTCGACGGGCCGGACGGACGTACGCGTGCTCAGAACGCGGCGACGACGGCGCCGTCGTACTTCTCGTCGATGAACTTCTTGACCTCGGGCGAGGTGAGCAGCTTGGCGAGCTTCTGCACGCGCGGGTCCTTCTCGTCGCCCTTCTTCACGGCGAGGAAGTTTCCGTACGGGTTGCCCTTGGCGGGCTCGGCGACGATGGCGTCCTTGGCGGGGCTGAGCGCGGGCTTGGCCTCCAGGGCGTAGTTGCCGTTGATCACCGCGGCGTCGACGTCGTCCAGGGTGCGGGGCACCGCGGGGGCCTCGAGCTCCTTGAACTTGAAGTTCTTCGGGTTCTTCGAGACGTCCTTGGGGGTGGCCTCGTAGCCGACGCCCTTCTTGAGCTCGATGACGCCGTTGTCCGCGAGGAGCTTGAGCGCGCGGGCCTCGTTCGTGGTGTCGTTCGGGATGGCGATGGTGGCGCCGTCCTTCAGCTCACCGAGCTTCTTGACGCTCTTGGAGTACACGCCGAGCGGCTCCAGGTGAACCGTGGCCCCGGGGACGGGCACGATGTCGGTGCCCCGCTTCTTGTTGAAGTCGTCCAGGTACGGCTTGTGCTGGAAGTAGTTGGCGAAGACCTCGCCCTGCTGGAGGGCGGTGTTCGGCGTGATGTAGTCGGTGAATTCCTTCACCTGGAGGTCGAGTCCGGCCTTCTTGGCGAGGTGCTTCTGGACGTAGTCCAGGATCTCGCCCTGCGGCGTCGGGGTCGCGGCGACGATGAGCGGGCCGTTCTTGTCGCCCGCGGAGCCCTTGTCGGAGCCGCAGGCGGAGAGCCCGAGGGTGAGGGCGCCGGCGGCGAGGACGGCGGTGGTGATCTTGGCGGTGTTACGCACGAAAAGTGCCTTTCTCCATGGGTGGTGCAGCCCCGCGGGGTGGTACGCGGGGAAGTCTGCGGGCGGGACGCCGCGGTCCCGCCGGGGACCGGCCGGTGCCGGTCAGCCGGTCTTGCCGACCGACTCCGCGGCGGCGGTGCCGGGCAGCACGCCGCGCAGCGGCCGGAAGAGCAGCAGCGGGGCGGAGCCGCCGCCGCGCTTGTGCAGGCGGCGGGCCGCGTAGTCACCGGCGAACTGGATGACCGAGATGACCACGGCGAGGATCGCCACGGTGATCCACATCAGCTCGGTCTCGAAGCGCTGGTAGCCGTAGCGCAGGGCGAGGTCGCCCAGGCCGCCGCCGCCGACCGTGCCGGCCATCGCGGAGTAGCCGATCAGCGCGACGATCGTGGTGGTGGCACCCGAGATCAGCGAGGGCAGCGACTCCGGGACGAGGACCTTGCGTACGACGGTCCAGGTGGAGCCGCCCATCGACTGCACGGCCTCGACGAGTCCGCCGTCGACCTCGCGGATCGAGGTCTCCACCAGGCGCGCGAAGAACGGGATGGCACCGACGGCCAGCGGCACGAGGGCGGCCTCGCGGCCGATCGTGGTGCCGGTGATCCAGCGCGTGAAGCCCATCAGGGCGACCATCAGGATGATGAAGGGCATCGAGCGCGCGATGTTCACGATCTGCCCGATGACCTTGTTCAGGAAGGCGTTCTGCAGGAGTCCGCCGCGCTCGGTGAGCACGAGCAGGACGCCGAGCGGCAGCCCGGCGACGACGGCTATCAGCGTCGACCAGCCCACCATGTAGAGGGTGTCCCAACAGGCCTGCTCCAGCAGGGGCTGCATCTCCGACCAGGTCACTTGGCACCTTCCTTGACCAGCAGCGTCGCGTCCTTCGGCGTGGGTGCGGCGTCTTCGCCCGCGATGTCGACCTGCAGCCCCTGCTCACGCAGGAAGCCGATGGGGACGACGTTCTCCTCGAAGCGGCCGGGCAGCTCGATGCGCATGCGGCCGACCTGCTTGCCCGCGACGGTGTCCATCGCGGCGCCGAGGATCGAGATGTCGATGTTGTACGTGCGCGACAGCTGGGAGATGACCGGCTGGGTCGCGGCCTCGCCGTGGAAGGTCACGTCGACGACGGTGCGGTCCTCGCCGGTGGCCTCGCCGCTGACCGGGAAGAGCGCGGCGGCGAGCTCCGAGCCGGGCGTCGCGAGCAGCTCGGTGACGGTGCCGGACTCGATGATCTGTCCGCGCTCCATCAGGGCGGCGGAGTCGCAGACGCTCTTGACGACGTCCATCTCGTGCGTGATGAGCAGGACGGTCAGGCCGAGCTGCCGGTTGAGGTCGCGCAGGAGCTTCAGGATGGAGCGGGTGGTCTCGGGGTCGAGGGCGCTGGTGGCCTCGTCGGAGAGCAGCACCTTGGGGTCGCCGGCCAGGGCGCGGGCGATGCCGACGCGCTGCTTCTGGCCGCCGGAGAGCTGAGCCGGGTAGGCCCTGGCCTTGTCGGCGAGGCCGACGAGGTCGAGCAGTTCGAGGGCCTTGCGGGAGCGCTCGTTGCCGCTGAGGCCGAGGATCTCCAGGGGCAGTTCGACGTTGTCCTGCACGGTGCGCGAGGACAACAGGTTGAAGTGCTGGAAGACCATGCCGATGCGGCTGCGGGCCCGGCGCAGTTCCCGGCCCGCGCGCGGGCCGCGTCCCGCGAGGGCGGTGAGGTCCTGCCCGGCCACGGTCACGGTGCCGGAGGTGGGGCGCTCCAGGAGGTTGACGCAGCGGATCAGGGAGGACTTGCCGGCGCCGGACTGGCCGATGACGCCGTACACCTCGCCCTCGCGGACGTGCAGGTCGACTCCGTCGAGGGCGGTTACTTCACGACCGCGTGAGCGGTAGACCTTGGTGAGGCCGGAAGTGGTGATCACAGGGGATTCCGTCACTGTCGAGTGCGCGGCGCGGGTGTCGCCGGGCACGGGGCATTCGTTCGGAACGCGGCACGGTTCTCGCGGTGGTGTGGCGGTGGAACCGGAGGACGTGTGCGCGGGGCGGGCTCGCTTCCTGCGTCGGTACGGATCGCATCGCGTACGTCGTGCGGGGCGCGGCACAGCGGCTTCGCTTCGGGGCGCGAGGCTCAGGGTGGTGCGGGGGCCCTCAGAAGGCGCACATTCGACACATACAACGAGCACCGGGCGTCGTGATCGCCTCGGTCGCAAGGGTGCGGTTGCTCGTCGTGGTCATGGGCCCAAGTAAAACATGTGCGCGGGCGCCGTCCACCACTGCTGTCCGTATAGCGGACAGCGGTGGGACGGCGCCGGACGTCGGGGTTTCGCTCGTCAGCCGGCGAGCTCGATCTCCACGCCACCCGCCGTGGCCTGCGCGGACACGGCGGAGAGGTCCGTGACGACCACATGGGCGGAGAGTTCCGACGCCTGGTGGGTTGTGGTCAACGCCACGGTGGTCATGCCCGCGGCCCGGCCCGCCTGGAGGCCCGCGGGCGCGTCCTCGAAGACGACGCAGCGCGCCGGGTCTGCGCCGAGCTTGGCGGCCGCGAGCAGGAAGGGCTCGGGGTCGGGCTTGCCGCGGGTGATGTCGTCGGCGGCGACGACGAGGCCGGGGCGGATGCCGACCTCGGCGAGGCGGGCCTCGGCGAGGACGCGTGTCGCGGAAGTCACCACGGCCCAGCGGTCCATCGGCAGGGACTCCAGAAGCTCGCGGGTGCCGGGCAGCAGGACGACACCGCCCGCCACGTCGGAGACCTCCAGCTCCTCGATGCGGGCGACGGCCTCGGCGACCTTCTCCGGGGGCAGCAGGTCGGCGGCGATCTCGGCGGCGGGGCGGCCGTGCAGTTCGACCCGGGCGAACTCCTCGGCGGTGATCCCGTACTCCCGCGCCCACCGCGACCAGCAGCGGTACACCGACTCCAGGGAGGAGACGAGGGTGCCGTCGTTGTCGAACAGGAGCGCGTCAGCCTGGATCTTCATGGTGACCGAGGGTACGGGCCGCTCCGGGAGCCGCGCACCGGGGCCATCGGCGGCGGACGCGGACCGGGCGACCCTCCCCTCGGGGGCCGAAAGGGCCCTTCTGACGGATCTCCGCGGGAGAAGGAGCGCCGTGTGGTGAGGGTGCGTGCCGGGCGTCGCGACGCCACGGAGATCCGTCAGAAGGGCCCTGGGGCCGCGCGCGGCGGGACGAAGGACCCGTAATAAAGTCACGGGCATGGTTGATGCCCTGACGATCGCGGTCTCCGTGGCCGCGCTCGCCCTCGCCGCCTGGTGCGGTTTCGCCGCGTACCGCGACCAGCCGACCAAGGACTGGCACTTCATCGGCATGGCCGTGGTGACCCTGCTTGCCACCGTCCAGCTGATCGTCGGCATCGTCCAGCTCGCACGCGGCGAGAAGGCGGACCAGGGCACGACGATCTTCGTGTCCTATCTGATCGGCGCCTTCGCCTGCGTGCCCGCGACGGGTTTCATGTCCCTCGCCGAACGCAGCCGGTGGGGCTCGACGACGGTCGCCGCGGGCGGCGTGGTCCTCGCCGTGCTCGAAGTGCGGCTCTACGACATCTGGGGAGGCTGAGGTGACGGTGACCGATCCCGGCAGGAACGACGAGGCCGCCCGGGGCGAATCCCCCGCGCGCCAGAAGCTGATCACGGGCCCCGGCATCCTGCTGGTGTGGCTGTACGGCGTGATGGTCGTCGCCGCCGTCTCGCGTTCGGCCGTGCAGATCTCCACGGACTTCGACAAGGCCCCGCTCGCGTACACACTGTCCGCGCTCGCCGGTCTCGTCTACGGCTTCATCACGTACTCACTGGTACGCGGCGGATCCGCGGCCCGCTCGGCGGCGCTGGTGTGCTGCGCCGCCGAACTGGTGGGCGTACTCGCGGTCGGCACCTGGACCCTGGCGGACCCGTCCGCCTTCCCGGACGCCACGGTGTGGTCGGACTTCGGGATGGGCTATCTCTTCATTCCGGTGATCCTGCCGGTTACGGCGATCTTCTGGCTGAGGAGGGCGCGGCGGGGCACGCAGTAGCGGGGCGGGCAGGTTCGCCCCGGGCAGCGCCTCGCGCCCCCGCCCCGCCCTTCCGCGGCGTCCGCGCCAACGGCAACGGCAACGGGACGAATGCGTCAACTCCCTGAAGATCCACCAGGAACACTCCGCGCCCAACGCCAGGCCATCCACACCCTCAGCCCGACCGACGCCCCCGATGCCCCACCCAACACAGTCGTCGTCCGCTGACGTTGCCGTCAAACGGCATGAGGCCCTCCCGAAATTCTCGGGAGGGCCTCATTTCGATGACCACTGGATTTCAGTCAGCCATTCCCAGTTGCCGGGCCTGGCACGCAGCCGTACGAACCCTTGCTCCAGGCATTCATTGAGGCTGGAAGATTCGGCACGGATAAATCCCTGCTCACCTAGCCCCGACCTCGACATTACCAACGTCCAAGGCGCCGCACCTTCCGCCAACCTCTCATCATCCATCTTTAGGATGACAGTGACGCCAGAGCGGCCCAACTTGTCCATGAGCTGCTCGATATCCATCACTTTTGCTCCCATCAATAGCCTCTCAAGGCTGCCGAGATGTCACTGACGTCATGCAGCCGACCTTTGCCTACCGGAAACAAGCGAACTGCTCAGGCTACCGTTGAGCAGTTGATGCAACAGAACGGCGTCACGAGCGGTCCCGCTTCCACTGATCTCCGAAGTGTCATCGACAGGGTTGCTGGTGAACCACTCAACAACGTCTCCCCACCGAAACCGCGGTTAATATCGGCGATCTCGTCCGGGCTGACACCCGCCTTGAACCCGTCAGTCAGCGGGCAGTTGGAATTGCGAACCAGAACCGGCGTCTGCCCCGCCAGCACATAGTACGTGTGCTACGCGGCCCCTCTCTATCTGCGTTTTCGCAGATCAGCGACGGTTTCGGGGTCCGCTGGTGTCCGTGGTTGTGCGGGGTAAATCCGTGGGTGTTGCCGTCGCTACTGCCGTCAGACGGTACTGGCCACGCGGTGCTGGCGCAGGGGGCTTTACTGCCATGCTCCGGGCTCAGCGCGAAGGAGGGTGCGGGTGGTCTGTTCGTACAGCTCGTGGCCGGTGGCGGCGCAGTGTCCGGCGATCCAGCGGGTCAGTTCGTCCGGGGTATGCAGGGGGCCGGAGGTGGCTCCGCAGTTGTGGTCTTCGCCGGTGACGCACTCCGCCGTGAAGGTCGGCAGGGCCAAGGTGTCGGGGACGGTGATCACGTGGTACTCGCGGAATCGGAAGCGGCCACGGGCAGGATTGCGGGCCGGTGCGTCGGTGTTCGTGGAGTCAGACATCTTCGCCCGCTTCCTCTTCCTCCTCCGGGCCCGGGAGGCGTTGCCCGCGTGAGTCGGCGACCCGGAGTGCGTCGGAGAGGGCTTCGGTCAACCGGCAGGCCAGCCAGCGGTATTCGGTGGCCGAAAGGATCTTCGCGCCGGGGGCCGTGGTGCCTCGGGCGTACTCCAGCAGCTCCGCACCCATGCCGAGTTGTACTGACTCGATGTTGTCGGCGAGGGCGGCGAGGTAGCCGCGGCCGTCGGTGCTGAGGTAGCAGGGTTTCCCCTCGGCGGTGGCCCACGGCAGCAGGCGCGGCCCCTGCATAGCGCGACGCTCTGGCCACGGTGTCGCGTGCTCAGCCATCTTGTTGCCCTCTCCTCGACTCGATCCGGGGTTGCTGATCAGCGTCCCGCTGGCGTGGACCTTGCGGAGGAGCCAGCGTGTCTGCCTTGCTGCCAAGCTGGTGGGGTGCGGGAGACGGTCGGAGAACTGGTCAGGCGGCTGCGCGTGGCGCGTGGTTGGAGTCAGCGGCGGCTCGCCGAGGCTTTGGCTGAGGCTGCTCCTGGGCGCGTTCCGCTGACGCGAAATGACGTGTCTCGTTGGGAGATCGGGACGCGGTCTCCGCGTGAGTGGCTGCCTTTCCTCGCGCAGGTGTTGGATGTGCCGCGCGAGATGCTGGAGATGGCGAAGGCCGTTCAGCCGGTCGAGTCCGCGCCGCGTGTGCGGTCGGTGGCCGACTTCCTGCCCGAGGGGGACCCGCTGGCCCCGCTGGGTGCTCGTACGGGCCGCCGGATCGGGGCCGGGCAGGTGGTCGACCTGGCCCAGCGGGTCCACGGCCTGCGGCTGGCTGACGATGTGGTCTACGGCAAAGACCTGATCGGGCCCGCGCTGCGCGAGCTGCAAGCGGCGGTGAAGCTCTACCGGGAGGGCACACACACCGAAGAAGTGGGGCGCGAACTTCTGCGGGCTATCGGTGAGTTGGCGCAGATCGCCGGGTGGGTTGCCTCTGATGCAGGGGAGCATGCCGAGGCGGAGCGCATCTACCGGCTCGGCATGAGCGCCGCGCAGGCCGCCGGGGACGGCGTACTGTCCGGGAACGTGGCGGGCTCGCTGGCCTATCAGTGGAGTAACACCGGCCGGACGACGGACGCAGTGGGACTGGCCCGCGCCGCGCTCAAGGACGCGGGTCCGGACGCCCCGGCGAAGGCTCGCGCGCTATACCTGGACCGGGTGGCCTGGGCGCATACCCGTGCCGGGCAGGACCGCCCGGCGATGACCGCCCTCGGGGAAGCGGCCGAGGCTCTGTCCGAGGACTCGGCCGGCACCGAATCGCCGTCGTACCTGTACTGGATGGACGCCGGGGAATTGCAGGTCATGGAGGCTCGTGTCTACACCGAGCTGCGGCGCCCGCTGCGTGCCGTGCCGCTGCTGACGGACGTGCTCGGACGCTACGACGCCAGCCACGCCCGGGAGTTGGCGCTGTACCTTTCCTGGCTGGCGGTGGCCTATGCCGACGCCAACGAACCCGAGGCCGCAGCGGGAACAGCGGGTCGGATGCTCGCCCTCGGGCAAAGCGGCAGCGAACGCACGGCGGAACGCACGAGGATCGTGCTCGATCGGCTGCGGGCCTATCGCGACGTGCCCGAAGTCGCCGAATTGCTGGCGTCCTGAGCGCCCTCACAGTTGGCCGTCCGCCGGCCAGAGTCAGCCTCCGGCAGATTCCGGGCCTGAGTGGGAGGGGGTCCCTCGTCGGTCGGGCAGCTTCGCCGTACCAGGGTTCTCCGGGGGCCGCCAAGGCTCACTTCGTGACGCATGCGCTCGGCCTTGGCGGCCCCCGGGGGGCCCAGTTCCACACCCTCACCCGCCCCACCCTTCACCTGGAGGCCGCCGCCCCCGTCTCCGAGCCGGTGCTCGACGAAGCACCCGCCCCCGAATCGACACCTGTGACGACCATCCCGGTCGTCGTCGCCTCCCCAGCCGAAGCACCGCACCCCGCCCCGGCCCCCACCGTCGCCACAACGGCCCGGTCAGCCTCCGACCCGGCCCTGCCTATCGCCCTGCTGGACGCGGCCCGGCGCATCGCGGACACCCACCGCGCCGAGCACGGAACTCCGATCAGCGCCGCCCACCTGGGCACGCGCATGGGCGTCGCCCTGCCGGTGGCCACCGCCGCACTCGCTCAGCTCTGAGCCCCGGCCCTCACCGGCCGCACACCCCTCGCTGAACCCACGCCCGCCCCTGGGCCCGGTTCGTCATGCCCCGAGCAGCACCAACACGCCCACAGATCCGGCTGGTTGCTGCTCGGGGCCACCCACCCGAACAGAAGGGACACGCCCCGAATGGTCACCCTGGACCTGCGCCACGTGGCAAGCCCCGCCGTACGGGACCTGCTCCACCTCGTCAACCACCCCGACTTCGACCGCGCACAGCAGCAGATCGAACACCTCGGCGGCTACACCGAACCCGTCCGCCTGACCGGCCGCACTACCACCGTCGACACCACGACCGGCGAGGTGCTGCGTACCTACGCCTCCTCCGACGAGCCCACGGGCAGCCTGCTCACCGCGTGCGGCAACCGCCGCTCCTCCCGCTGCCCGGCCTGCTCCCGCCTCTACGCCGCCGACACCTACCACCTCATCCGCGCGGGCCTCTCCGGCGGCAAGACCGTTCCCGACACCGTCCGCACCCACCCCCGGGTCTTCGTCACTCTCACTCCGCCGTCCTTCGGCCCCGTTCACAACCGCCTCACCACCCCCGGCGGTGACATCCGGCCGTGCCGCTGCCGCAAGCTCCACGAACCTGACGACGCTCTGATCGGGACGCCGCTGAACCCCGCGACGTACGACTACGCGGGCGCGGTCCTGTTCAACGCCCACGCCTCCGCGCTGTGGGCCCGCTTCACCACCTACCTGCGCCGCGAGATCGCCGCCGGGCTCGGCATGACCCAGAAGGCCGCCCACGCGGTCCTGCGGGTGTCCTTCGCGAAGGTCGCCAAGTACCAGCAGCGCGGCCTGGTCCACTTCCACGCCGTCATCCGGCTCGACGGCCCGGACGGCAACACCACGCCCCCGCCGTCGTACGCCACCGTCGCCGTCCTCACTAGGGCCGTACGCGCCGCCGCAGCGCGGGTCCGTGTCACGGTCGCCTCGGATGCGGTCCAGAGACGCGAACTTGGCTGGGGCGAACAGCTCGACGTATCCGAGATCACGGCCTTCGGCACCGACGCCGAATTCACCGACCAGGCCGTGGCCGCCTACGTGGCCAAGTACGCCACCAAGTCCGCCGACGCCTCCGGCGCCCTCGACCGCGCCCTGTACTGCCGCCGCTGCCAGGGACGCGGCGCCACCCTCCTGCCCCACGGAACCCCGCTCCCGTGCACCGCCTGCGGCGGCACCGCCGTCCACCAGCTCCGCGAGAACACCCACACCCGCTACACCGCCGTCACCCGGCTCTACCTGATCCCCGGCATCGGACGGAAGAAGCTCGCCAAGCTCACCGCCAAAGACGTCCGCACCTGGCTCAACCAGCCCCGCACCACCTGCCAGTGCTGCACCCGCGCCCTCGACGCCGCCCGTGAACACCCCCGCTGCTGCGCCGCCGGAAAGTGCTGCTCCAAGCAGCTCTCGCCCCTGACCCTTGCCTACGTACACTCCGTGCTCAAGTCCGCCCTGGAGCACGCCGTGCGTGAGGAGGAGATCCCGCGCAACGTCGCCCGCAACGTCCGCACCGGTACCCCACGACCCCGGCGCTTCGAACCACTCACCGCCGACGAAGCCCGCCAGTTCCTCTCGACCACGCGCGGACACCGGCTGCACGCACTGTTCGAACTCGCCCTCCACACCGGACTCCGAAAGGGCGAACTCCTCGGCCTGCACTGGGAGGACCTCGACCTCGACGCGGGCACCGCCGCCATCCGCCACACACTCCAGCGCACCAGCACCGGCGGGCTCACCACGCTACCCACCAAAACGCGCGCTTCCGAGCGCCGCATCGCTCTCCCTACCCGCTGCGTCCAGTCGCTGAAGCTCCACCGCGAGCAGCAGGAGCGCGAGCGTGAGGCCGCGGGCACCACGTGGCAGCACGACGCGCACGTGTTCACCACAGTGCAGGGCAGAGCGATCGACCCGACCAACCTCACCCGCACCTTCATCACGATCCTCCGCAGGGCCGGCTTTCGCCGCATCCGCTTCCACGACCTCCGCCACTCCACCGCCACCCTGCTCCTGGAGCAAGGCGTCGAACTCGTGGTGATCAAGGAACTACTCGGCCACGCCCACATCGGCGTCACCGCCACCATCTACGCCCACGTCCGACTCCGCCTCCAGCGAGACGCCATCGACTCCCTCGGACGCGCCCTCGACCACCCCTGACATACGTACGGCAACGGCGGCGGACACCTGGGTGTCCGCCGCCGTTGCCGTCAACTACTGCCGTCAACCCGGCCCGAAGCCCCGTTGCATGAAGCTCTACGCGGCCGAGATATTCACTAACGAGAATCAGGTCTCGGCCAAGGATCGAGTCCCGGATCAGAGTGCAAACAGTTCAGTGGGCGATTCGCGCAGACTGCCAACTCTAGGGAGTCTTCAAAGGTGGAACCAAGCTCCCAAATCCAACCCATGCCAGCAGCAACCACCCTCCCCCCAGCTTCTACGAACACGCTTGAATAACTGAGCCACTCACCGATGGGGAAATAGTCCCCCCCGAGAACGCTCTCCACCTCTGTTGCTAGATCACGCTGCCCTGATCCAGCGGCGATGGGATCGAAATTGTAAGGCTCGTCATTACTGAAGTTCGGGCCGACTGGATTGACCGGCTCGATTGAGAGCCCACCCACCGCCGCGAGGATTTCCTCTGCCAATGGATGGGACCGGTACCCTTCACCCTCCAGCGGCACGACCCATTGACCTGGATCAACCTTCCTTCCTGCGCTCCATCCGGACGCAACAAGCGCCCCAAGTAGATCCTCGCTGAGCGAGTCGAAGCGAATCAGGGACATCAGTTGATCTCCAGGTCTTCCAGCAGTCGGCCACAACGACCGCAGGGGTGAGCCGGTTCACCATGCCCATCCGTATTCGATGTTGGCATGGAGTTGTTCCGCGTCCTTACTGTTCGCATGGTTCCGCCCCTAATGGCCTCGGGCCCCTCTGCCGCCTGCGCCTGAATTAGACAGTGAACCTCTGCGCATCCTCCATGATGCCCTGTCCGTTCGAGCGCATCCGCCAACGGCCCTTCCGCCTGCTGGCCATGCTTATTGCGGCCGTAGTACTTCGCTCCTGAAGGAGACGTGTACTCGGAGGCAAACTTCACCCCAGGTTCGTTGCGAACACTGTCGGCATAGTCGCCCAAGTTGCAGTTGTGAACGAGTACCGGCGTGGCCCCCGCCAGCACATAGTACGTATGCAGATCCGCAACCGTCAGGTTGTACACAGCCGCCGTCTGCGTCCAGCGTGCTACCGACGTGATCTGCACATACGTGCCTGCACCCGTTCGCAGCCGCTGGCCCTGCCGCAGGTCCGTCGCGTCGATCCATTCGTCCAGCTCCGGCACCCAGAAGGGGTGACCGTCCGTCGCCGTGACGGAGGCCTTCCCGTCACCTCGCTCGCCGTCCGTGTCGATCGTGACCTTGACCAGGTTCTTGGCGCCCTTGCCCTTGATCTCCGCCGTGACCGTGCGGACCTTCGTCTTTCCGGTCTTCGGATCCGTGGCAAGGACCTTGTCACCTATGTCGACGTCCCTGATCGACTTTGTACTTCCGTCCGCCATCAGGACCCTGGTACTCGGGGTGAAGCTGTTCGCCGAGCACTTGGCGGCGTCCTCCAGCTTGTCGGCCTTCTTGTCCAAGCTGCGCCACTTGCCGTAACTGTCCTTGAGTTTGTCGAGCAGTCCCCAGACCCGTTTGGCGAGGGCGGCACCCTTCTTCCAGTTCCACAAGTACTTCTTGGCCAGTTGGCCGATCTTCGCGCCGATCGCGCTCACGACGACGTTCAGAATCGTCGCGCCGCAAGAACCGAGGCTGCCCGTGCTGAAACAGTCCAGGGCGTCCGTGATGCCCAGCTCATCCGAGACGATCTTGCCGAGCTCCTTGGCGGCCATGACCGCGAAGCTCTGCTCGACGTTGGCTCTGGACCGCGCGGCCACGGCCCTCCGCTGCGCGGGGGTCTTGTCCAGCTGGTAGTACCTGTAATAGGTCTTGGAGGGCTTGGTTTCCCAGCCGCCGTTGCTCTTCATCCAGCACTGCATGCCCATGAGCCTGCAGTCATCCGGCATCTTTCCCGACGGATCGGCCAACGTCACCGGACTGTTGTTGGCGTACGCGTACCCGTTGATCTGCTGGGGATCAGTGAAATCGATCAGTGGGTCCGCGGAGATGAAACGGCCGTTCGCCGGGTCGTACTCCCTGGCTCCCAGATGAGTCAGACCGGTCGACGCGTCCACCGGCTTGCCGAGGAAGCCCTTGTCGTCGACCCAGGGGTCGGTCACGGTGGAACCACGCTCGTTGCCGAACGGGTCCATGCGGCGCCTGGTGACCGCGCCCGACTTCGCATCCACCGCCGCCAGTGACGTCCCGTGGTGGTCGCCCGCCAGGTACTGCACGCCCTTGGGCGTACGCATCGCGACCGTCTGGCCGGCGAAGCTGTAGTAGCGGGTCGCCTCCACCGCGCGCGTGTCGGTGTTCAGGGCGAGTTCCATGCCCGGCAGATACAGCGTCTGCTTGCCGGGTTCCTTGCGCAGCAGACGCTCGCCGGCTGTGTCGTACAGGAAGGACGTGGCCTCCGAGTCCGGCTTGGACGAACTCGTCAGCCTGCCCTCGGCGTTCCAGGCCAGGTCCTGTGTGGTTCCGTTCAGCACCCGCTGCTTCGTGTTGCCCGCGGCGTCGTAGGCGAAGGTGTCCTGGGACTTGACGGCCGGGCCGCTGCTGCTGGCCGGCGTGTCCGTGACGACCTTGTTGAGGGTGTGCGGGCCACCGTTGCCCTCGGCGTCCATGCCGTACGTGAACGTCCGCGTCACATCGGGCTTGCCGCCCGCCCCGTGCAGGACCTGACTGCTCCGGTTGCCCGACGCGTCGAAGTCGAAGTCCTGCCAGTACGCGCCCGGGCCACCGATGGTCGAAGCGCTCGGGCCGCTCGTGCACGCCTTGTTCTGCTTACCGGTGCCCCTGGCCTCGTCGGAGGCGTTGGCCGTGGCCCAGGCCGACTTCAGTCGCCGCTGCCAGTCGTAGCGGAAGCACTGGACGTCTGCCTGACCACCCGTCGGAGTGTCGGCGACCGAGGTGACATTGCCGGAGGCGTCGTAGGTGTAGTCGGCGTCGTACGTCACCGGGTCGACGCCCGAGACATCCACCGTGGAGTTCGTCAGACGGTCGGTACCGCGCTCGTGCTCGTAGGTGAGCCAGGTCTTCTTGCCGTCCGAGCCACCGACCGTGCCGAGTTCCAGCTGCTGGAGCTGGGATGTCGAAGCGTAGGACGCCAGCCCCACGTACGCTCCCTGCTGCTTTCCGTCGAGGTTCGACAGCAGTTGGGTCGGGCGCTGCAAGTCGTCATAGGTGTAGGTGAGGGTCTCGGGACCGAGACCACCGCCCGCTGGGAGTTGCTGCGACTGCACGGTGCCGTCCGAGTTGTACTCGGTGCTGTACTCATAGGTGCCCTTGAGCTCTTCAGCCACGTCACCGCCCAGCACGATCTTGGTGAGTTCCGGCTGGTAGAACTCGTCCAGGTGGACGTTGAGCGTCGCGGTCTGCACCTTGCCGCCGTCGTACCGATACGTTCCGTACAGCTGCCCCTTGGCCACGTGGTCATAGGTCGTCGCGGTCAGCTGTGTGCCCGTGTCCGGCTCGCCCTCCCACGTGGAGGCCACTCGGCCGAGCACGTCGTACTTCGTGGCCACCGTCTTGTTCCGCGAGTCCGTCGTGGAAAGGAGACGGTCCAAGGTGTCGTACGTGAACGTCGACTTGCCCGTGTCGGGATCCGTGGACGAGGTTTTGCGGCCCCGCTGGTCATAGTCGTAGGACCAGGTGTTGCCGGCCGCGTCCTCGACCGTCTTGAGCTGCCCCGCCGGGGTGTAGCCGTACGACGTGCTCTCGTAATCCGCCGACGTGCCGTAGGGCAGCGGCTTGTCGCCCTTGTAGCGGCGGATCTCCGTCGTCCTGTCCCGGCCATCTGTGATCGTCGTCGTGGGCGGCGTGCCGGCCGGCGGGTCGACGTGGACGCGATCGCCGCCGTAGGAGTAGGTGGTGCGCCACTTCTCCTCGTCGGCGACCTGAACGATCTCGGCCGTCTTGCGCCCGGCACCGTCGTACCGCGTGACGGTCTGGCCGTCCACCTCGCCGGTCGGTTTGAAGATGTCGTCGCCGGGAGGCTTGGTGGCGTAGTAGTCCGAGGCGGTCTCCACGACATTGCCGAGGCCGTCGTAATGCGTGTCGGCGACGATACGGCCGCCGTTGGGGCCCTCCGACTGCTGCTGTCGTGGCCGCAACAGACCGTCGTAGAGCGTGTATTCGACTCCGTAAGTGCCATGTCTCTGGCTCTTCTCGGTCTTGACCACGGTCGGCGCGCTCTTGCGGACCAGGTAGGTGTACTTGATCGATGCGGGCCCGTCCTTCGACCGGTCGGACAGCCAGACATCGGTGACGCGGCCGAGCGCGTCGTGGGCGGTCTCGCTGCGCTTGCCGTTCATATCGACCTGCGCGGCCGGGCTGCCCCAGGACCGGACGTACTCGGTGGAGACCTGCCAGCCGAGCGGATTGGTCTCCGTCTGCTTGGTGGTCAGTCCGTCGGTCTCGGTGTACGCGAACTTCGTCTCGGTGCCCTTGGCGTCCTTCACCTTCAGCGGGCGCCCGAACCGGTCGAAGTCCGTCGTCGCCGACTCCGTGACCGTCTGGTACGTGGCCTTGGTGCCGTCGTGCTTCGACAGCCGCTGCACCTTGGTCACGTCGCCCTTGACCGGGGCCTCGCCCAGGTCCTTGCCGTCGTAGAACGTCAGGTCGTCGGAGATGACCTGCGTCTTGCGGTCCGGCTTGGTCTCGCAGGTGACGGCGACCTTCTCCACCCGGGCGACCAGTTCGTAGAGGTGCTTGGTCTTGTTGTCCGCGAACTCGTTGCGAACGCACTGGTTGTCGGAGGCGTCCCCGATCTTGCCGTAGTCGTCGGTCTCCAGGGCGCGGCCGGTCGCGGAGTCGTAGCGGGTGGTGGCGGCGACCTCCTGCCACTTGCCGCCCTCCAGAGCCGTGTACGTCCTCGTTGTCTGAGGTCTCACGTAGTACGCCTTGCGCGTACCCCAGTCCTTGGTGCGGGTCGCTGTGGCTCGCGACCAGGTGGTGCTGACGTTCTTCGACACGATCTTGTCGGCGGAGTAGCCACCGTTGTAGGTGATCGTCTCCAGCTCCTGGCCGGAGAGCTCCTCGTCGTCGGCGTGCTTGGTGCCGGTCGAGTCCTCGACCTCGCCGCCGAGGCCACGCAGGAAGACATGCTCCGTCCGCTGGTCGGCGGCGCTCACGGTGCCGCCGGACTTGGTGACGCGGACCTTGCCGTAACCACGCCAGTCGCTGTACGTGCGGTACTCGTCCTTGGTGATGCCGTCGGGCTTGGCCTTCTTCCAGCCCGCGCCTCCCAGGTAGTCGTAGTCGCTGACGCTGTTGGGCGCGTCCGTGGTCACGTCGTCCTCGACCACGCGGGCGACCAGGTGCTTGTGGAACCAGTCAGTGATCGGGTCCTCGGCCCCCGGTGGGTTCCACTTGACCGGATAGCACGCTGTCTTCGGTGAGTCGGCCGGCGGCAGATCGTTCGCCTTGCATTCGGCGTCGCGATACAGGACATCCAGCCGTCCGCCGGTGCCGTTGTCGACGCCGGCGAGGCGGAAGCGGTTCATGGCCTGGATCTGGTCGCCGGGTTTGTCGACCCGATTGGGCAGTTGCTGGCCGAGCAGTTCGACGGCGGGCGTGCTCACCGTGCCGGAGCCCGCATGTCCTGTCTGCTTGATGGTGTTGAGCCACAGCGACTTGGAGCTGTCACCGTTGTCCGTGAAGACGTGTCCCAGGGACCAGGAGTCGACATCCGCGTAGCCGTCGCCGTAACGGATCTGCGTCGTGATCTTGCTCAGCTTCTTGCGGGTCCAGAACGTGGGACTGTTCTGCCCCTTGCACTTGGTGCCGGACTTGCAGTTGAGATCCCAGGGGACATCGGGCCAGCGTCCCGCGGTCGAGTCCGTGAGGTCGCCGGGCTCACAGTCCGCCGCCGCGGCCAGGCACCGCTCGTCGGTGTCGAAGATCATGCGGGCGGCAGCCGGAGTGCTGTAGACCTTGCCGTCCTGCTGGCCGTAGTCGATCCGCTTGAGGTATCCGCCGCGGGTGTACGACTTGCCGTTCTCGTCGGTCTTCAGGCCCTGGGTGTAGTAGTTGGTCTCCTTGCCGTAGTAGTACGCCATGGCGTTGTCATGCGGATCCACGACGTAGTCGAGGTTCCAGCGCCAGGCCTGCTTGCAGTGGGCGTCGGCCAGTGTGGCGTTGTAGCAAGGCTCGCCGGCGTCGTCGCCGTAGACGGGAACCGTCCAGGTGGAGCCGGTCTGCTCCTTGCCCGAGGTGTATCCGGGCAGGTTGTCCAGGCCGAAGTAGTACTGAGTGCCGTCGGTCGTGGTGACGCGCCAGTGCTCTCCGTTGTCGTCACTGTTGCTCGCACCGGTCAGCTTCTCGACCTTGCTGTTGTCGTCCCCGCTGATCCGCCACTCACCGGTGTCGTCGTCCTTGATCAACTCACCGGAGCTGCCACCGCCCAGCTGGATGGTGGCGTTGTCGTACGCCCAGCACTGGTCACCGTTGGTCTTGGCATGACCGTCATCGGCACACGGCTTGTACCGCCGCTCGATGAAGCCGGGCTCGTACCCGAAGCCCTGCCCTATCCAGGAACCCTGGTTGTTCGTGGCAGCGGTCTGGCCGTCCACGGACTGGGAGTTGTAGGAGAGCGTGGCTGACGGCACGAGTCCGCCCGGGGCGGGTGGTGTGCGCAGCGGATACGACCAGTTGAACGCACCGGAAGAGTTGGAGACGCTCCACTCGGCGGAGGGCGCGAGCGGGGTGGCGCCGAAGCTGCCCTGGTCCCCGGAGGCGCCGGCGGTCGCGGCGAGCACGGTGGCAGGGCCCGAGGACCGCTCACCGCGGGCCTTCACCGGGACATCGGCACTCAGCGTCGAGGCAGCGGCATCATTGGTGGCGGGCAGCTCACGCGCGGTCGTACAGCTCTTCTTCTCCGGAGAGCTCAGGGCGCACCGCGGGAGTTCCACGAGGCGCAGGCGGGAGCCGTAACCCGCGCCGTACGCATCGGCGAACTTCGAGTAGTCGAGCGTGAGACGCGTCGTGCCGGGCTCGGTCGACTCCTCCGTCTGTTGCGAGCCGCCTGCCCGTGTGCCCTTCCCCACGTCAGCGAGCGTGAGGAGCACTCCGTCGATTCCAGCCGCCTTCGTCTGGTCCCGGCCGGCGACGACGACCTTCACGGACTCGGGAGTCGCCGGTCTGTGTCGGGTGCGTTTCTCGGGCGGACCGACCTTGACGGGCAGGCCTTTCACTGCGACCGGCCGGGTGGGCTCACTGCCGAGGGAGACAGCACCGCTCGCGCCCCTGGGCCAGGAGACCTCGGCCGCCTCCTTCACCCGCGCCTTTTCGGCCGGGTTGGGCCGGCTCTTGCTGGCTTTCAGGTCAGTGCCGGGCACGGGGGCGCCGAGGTCCTCCTGAACGCCCGGGCGGGTACGCCCCTTGTCGTCGGCGGTCGCCTGCGGGACGTACTGGGGCAGGAGCCCCACGGCGAGTGAGACTCCGAGAGCCAGCACGACGTGGCGGCGCAGATGCGGGCGCGTGGACCAGGAGGGCAGGCGGAACCGCTGGGGCGTGGACATGTTTTCTCCGAGTGGCTCAGGAAGGGGTCAGAGGCGTGCGGGGCAGGGCGGGCGGCCTCCGTGGAGTTCCGCCCGCCTCTTGGCGGCTACACCGTGCCGTCCAGATTCGCGCCTGACTTCAGGTTCGCCGCGGCGGCCACCAGCGGTTCGTCCAGCGCGCCCTCGAAGACGCGCACCTCGTCGATCGCCCCGGAGAAGTACTGCGACCCCGAGGCCAGGCCCGCGCGGCCCACCTGCAGACCCGCCGTGGAGAAGTCCCAGTCGTTGGACCACCTCACGACCTGGCCCGTCCACTGACCGTTGACGTACAAGCGGACTTCTTCGAACAGCGCGTTGTAGGAGAGGGCCAGGTGATCGCCCCGTCCCTCGCTGCTGGGCGGGACGGCCGCTGCCTCTGCTTCCGTCACGATCGCGTCAGAGGCGTCCTTCTCGGTCAGCCTGAGCTTCCAGTACTTGCTGTCCTTGTCGAACCGGACCGAGGCCACTGAGCCCTTGGTGCCGGGCAACGAGAACACCGTCTGGGTGGCCGTGGCATCGGGGGAGGCGAGCCTGGCACGTGCCATCACCGTGAAACTCGCCTTGGCCTTCAGCAGTCCCGCCGGACGGCTCGCATAACCGTCCTTGCCGTCCAGGACCAGGTGGCCGTCTCCCCAGACGGGCTCTTCGGCCGACTTGCAGTTCGGATCGAGGACATCGCAGGTGTCGTCCGCCTGATACACGGAGGCACCACCATGCAGGGTCATGTCCGTGCCGTCCGTACGGTCCGGCACCGTCCCGTCGTCCGCCTCGTCCATGTCCCAGTAGGCGCGCTGCAGCGGCGGGATCCCACCGAGACTCTGCGTCTCGGCCGCGGCAAGGACACGGTCGAAGACCTGGACGTCCGCCACGGTCCCCTTGAGATTCGCCGTATAGCCGGCGGGCTCCAGGGCGCGCCCGATCTGCAGGGAACCCGTGGCGTTCCAGGTCGTCGGGCGCTCTTGCACGTCACCCTTCACGAGGGTGCCGTTGACGTACATGCGCATCGTGCCCGAGGAGCCGGCTCTTGCTTCGTCCTTGTCGTAGACGCCGGCCAGGTGCGTCCATTCGCCAGGGACCGCCTTCGGCCCCTGTACCTCCCAGGAGATCGTCGAGTCGATCTCACTGTCGGGCGCCAGGAAGGACCATCGGTGTGCGGCGGCGTCGTACCCGAGCGAGAAGCCCGACTGGGCTGATCCGTCCTGGCTGATCACGCTCATCGACTTCGTCGGCAGCTGGGGCAGCATCACCCAGCCCGCCACCGAGAAGGTCTTGTCCGTGTCGACCACATGCTGGCCCGTGTTGAGGTAGGCACCACTGCTGCCGTCCAGCGTCGCCGCCGTACGCACGGAGCCGTGCGGGCCGTCCTCGCCGAAGGTCACGCCGGGTCCAGCGGTCGCCGCCTGCGTGCCGTCGCCCCCCGCTGCCTGCCCGGAACCCTCGGGATCCGCCAGCGCCCACGAGGATTTCGGGGAGCGCCCCTTGGCCACCCGGAAGCGATAGGACTTGGTGATCTCCCGGTTGTTGCCCGCCCGGTCCTCTGCCTCGACGTACAGGGTCACCGGCCGTTCCCGCTGCGGCATCCAGCGCACGATGGCCGGCCTGCCGGGTGCGCCCGGCGTGATCGTCCGCTCCGCCTCCCCCGTGAACTGGTAGCGGTACTTGACCACGTCGGTTCCTTCGGAGTGCAGCTCGAAGCTGCCGTACTCACCGACGCCCGCATGCCACTTCTCGTCGTTGGGGTACTTCTCCGACTTCACCTCAGGCGCGTCGGGCTTGGTCGAATCGAGAATGAACTCGCAGCGGGTTCCGGATCCCTCGTGGCTCCAGGGCCCCCAGGACTCGCCCGACCCGCCGATGTCGTCGCCGCCGCGCACCCACCAGCCGATCACGGTGTTCTGAGGCAGCGCGAAGGAGCCCGTGCCGTCACCGCGGATGTCTTCGCCCACCTTGTAGGTGAACTCCTCGAATCCGCTGTCACGGCTCCGGTCGGTGTTCGTCTGCTGGTAGCCGGTGGTGACGACGTACTTCTTCTCGTTACCGTTCTTGTCCGTCCAGAAGATCTCGAACTGCGCCCTGACCTTCTCCGTGTTGCCCTTCACGTCGCCGTGGTCCGGGTCCCACACGATCGCGGAAAGCGTCGGCGCCTTCTTCGTGTAGTGCTTGGGCGCTTCCCCGTAGGCGCACTTGCCCCCGGGGTCCATGGACAGCTCGTCCATCTTCGGCTGGTAGGGCGGCCGGTTGTACGTCACCTCCAGTGCCGCGTTGTTGCAGAACCGCTTCCAGGAGACGTACGAATCCTCAGTCGCGGCCTGCAGTCCGAACGTGGTCGTGTCCCACCCGCTGGACGCTGCCTTCTGAACGGTGCCCTTGACGTCGAAGCGCACGTTCTGGTTGGTCGCCGAGCAGGACCCCGTCGGAGTGGTCGGCGACTCGGAAGTGATGTGGTCCTTGCTCGACGGACGGTTGGACCAATTGGTACGCGAGTTGATCGCACTGCCGCCGGAACTGTTCACACGATGCAGCTGCACCGATCGAGCCTCGCTGTTGTACGTGTGCACCAGCGTGATCGCGAACTCTGCCTTGAGGATCCTTTTGCCCTCGAAACTGCCTGTCGGCAGCGCGTAGTACTGACGCTGAACGTCGTTGCTTCCGGTGCAGCGCACGGAGTAGTTCGCCGGACAGCGGCCGACGCCCTTGCCGGACTCGACGCCGTCGTCCGAGTTGGGGAACTTCCAGCCCTCCAGG
Source organism: Streptomyces sp. NPDC044106 (assembly GCF_056433985.1). Lineage (NCBI taxonomy): Bacteria > Bacillati > Actinomycetota > Actinomycetes > Kitasatosporales > Streptomycetaceae > Streptomyces > Streptomyces sp. NPDC044106. The sequence continues at coordinate 6,995 of NZ_JBWKFZ010000027.1, read as the reverse complement.
CCCGGCTTCGCGGACGACACCCACGTCCATGCGGTGCGGCTCTTCGTCCTGGCCACCGGATCGATGATCACCGGATAGCGGGTGCGCTCCCCCCTGAGCAGGCTCAGGTCGGGCTTCAGGGTCATGACGTCGTGCCGCAGGCCGAGGTCGACGTCCGAGATTCGGGCGCCGTCGGCGGGGGCGGCCTGCGCCGCGCCCGGTGCGTCCTTCCGCTGCACGGTGGTCCCGCTGTCACCGCTGGAGTCCCACATGACGGGCTGCGGCGCCTCGAAGACCGTGCCGCCGGTCGCCGGATCCTTGGCCACGAGTCCACCGCCGGACGCCTTGCGTACGGCGAGACCACGAGTGGCGACGGGGAGGTCGATGCCGGCCAGCTTCGGGTTGGCAGCCGCCTTCGCGGTCTTGACGACCAACAAATGCGCGAATCCCTCGGGCTCCGCACGCACGACCAGGTCGACGTCCGGCAGGACCGCGCGGTAGGTAGCCGTTGGGCCCTCTACCTCGGGTGCGGGCAGCCGACCTGGCCAGGACAGGGACAGCGTCCTGCCGTCGCGCACCATCGTGGCGAACGGGCCGTCACCACCGCCGGAGAGCGTCACAGCGGTGGGGGTGGCCCTGGGAGCGAGGGTTCCGTTCGGCCGTTCGATCAGCGTGGTGTCGATGCTCGTCCACTTGTCGCCCTTGAGCGTTCGGACCGGCTGCGCGTACTCCTTGGTGGTGAAGGTGCCGTCCGGATTCGCGAACGTCTGGCCGCGCTCCGTGCGCCGCCCGAGGACTTCGATCCGTTTCCCGGCCTCGTCCGCGCGCCGAACTGCCGCGTCATCGGTGAACTCGGCAGCCGACGCGGCCTTTTGAGGTTCAACCGACGGCTCGGGCGATGCCGCGCTCGCGGCGGGCAGTCCGCCGATTCCGGACGCCAGCACGGAAGCGATCAAGCCGACCGCGACAGCCGCTCTTCGCGCACGCCGTTCTGCCCTGCTCTTCACCATTCCCCCTGATCCCCCAGTGTCTGGACCCACGGTGACGCCGCGGGCCGGGAAGCCACCACGGGCGCCGCTGTGTGCACGGCGCCCGTGTCCGCCTACCTCACGTCCGAGCCGAAGGCCTTGCCCTCGTCCGGGATGCCGTCGGCGCCCGGCTTCAGCGTGCGCACCGAGCCGCTGCCGTCTTCGGTGTGCTTCCACGACATCGCGTACACCAGGCCCTTACGGTCGGCCGGCGTCTTGCTGTAGGGCACCCCGACGTACAGGTCCTTGTACGAGGCCCACAGCCCGAGACCCGCGAAGTCGCGGGCCTGCGCGGTGCCCGGGAGCCCCTTGCCCCGCGTGAGGGCCTTGCCGCCTCCGCCGGAGCGGTCGAGTGCGGACAGGATGTGCACGGCGCCGGCGTTCTCCGCGGTCCCCACCTCCTGGTTGGGAACGCTGACGGCCAGCTTGATCGTCTCGGCGGTACCGACCTCACCAGGAGCGGTGTTGGCGAGGGCGACCCGCTGGCCGAAGAAGTCGGCCGTCGCCGGCCGCTCGTCACCGCCGGACGCCAGACGGTCCATGAAGTTGACTTCGGTGACAGCGCCTGAGGGCTTGATCCGGATGACGGTCACGGCACCCGCGTCCGCGACCGTGCCGATGTTCTCGTTGGGCGTGCCCACCGCCAGCAGCGCGTCGGTCTCGGAAGACGCCCCCGACGGCCGGTACGGAACCATCGACAGCGCCGTGCCGAACCGGTCGTCCTTGGCGGACGCGCCGGACACCAGGGCCGGGTGGTTCTCGTCCACGCCGTCCAGGGCTGTCGGGCGTCCGCCTTCGAGGGCGTGGTCGAACAGCGTCAGGGCCCCCGCGAACGACTCGTCGCCGATGGCCTCTCCGGGCGCTCCGACAGCGACGTAGCGGCTCGTGGCCGCGAGTGAATGACCGAACCGGTCATTGGGCTCAGCCACACCCGGAACATCCGGGTCGTCCTGGTTGACCGTTGTCCTGGTGGAGCCCTGCACGTAGTGGATGCATCCCGCGTCCGAGCGGTCCCCGATGGCCTCACCCGGTACGCCGATGGCCAGGTACGGCTTACCGCCCGATGTGGCGCCGGCCGCCAGGGCGTAGCCGAAGAGGTCGCCCGCCTCAGTGGTGGTGTCACCGTCCAGGCCGGCCTGGGTGTAGCTCTCGACCGTGGACCCCGCGCCCAGGCCCGTCGGCCGGCCGTGGATGACGTAGACCGCTCCGGCGTCGGCTTGCGCCCCCTCGGTGGTGGTGACGTCCTCGTACGGTGCTCCCACCGCCAAGTCGTCGCAGCCGTCCTTGTCCGCGTCGTACACGGCGATCGACGCGCCGAACTTGTCGCCCGTCTCCGGATTGGCGGTCATGCCACTCAGCGCTTGGGAGACCTCGGTGACGCCCTTGTCCCCGCCGAGCACGATGCGGACCAGACCTGCGTTCGCCTTGCCCTGGACGGTGGCTTCGGGATCGGCCACGGCCATGTCGCGAATGCCGTCGCCGTTGAAGTCCGAGCCCACTCCGGCAGTACACGACGCGGCGGTCGCGGACGGCGCGTCCAAAGAGAAGGACGCCGTGGCGGCCACCACCAGGGCCGCCACGGCTCCCCACTTGGTCACCCGCGCACCTCCGCGCAGGTTCTTGTTCAACTCCACAGCCCCACCCCAGAGTCACGGAACATCCACCGGATGTTCACAGCGGGGCGAGTTAATGCTTCATCCCAATAGACCGTCAATATGACCCACGTCACACGCGTTTAACATACGGCTACGTAGGATTACTGAACGTAGCGCCCGAAGGCGCCTACCGGCCACACTTCAATTTCATGGCAACACGGGGGAGCCGGGCCCCTTTTGGGCGGATGTGAGGTTCACAGCGGACTCACAGGCTGCCCGGCAGCGCCGGCTCAACTCCGACGGGACGGCACGTCAGGATGGGTCTACGCGGCGAAAACCGGCCATGCCCCGAGGCGCCGCGCCGCTGGGCGTCACGGAACGCGAGGTGAAAGCCAGGCGAAATCCGTGCAGCCCCTTGGGCGATATGCCCCTCTGAGCATCGGCCACATCGAACACCTACCGACCGACAACGTCTGGCCCTGCGGCTTCACCTGGACCACCCGCGTGAACAACGCTGTGGCGCAATGCAGCACAACGCAGCTAGGCGCTGGCCACATACGAGCCCGCGGCCGCCTCCTTGGCGAACGTCAGGACCGTGAGGCGGTCGTTCACGCGCTCGGTGGCCACCTGCGCGTAGCCGTGCTTGCGGTAGAGCTGGAGGTTCTGTTCGCTGCGGTGGCCGGTGGAGAGCTGGAAGCACTTCGTGACGCCGCCCTCGGCGAGCCGCTGCTCTATCGCGTCGAGCAGTCGGCCGCCCAGGCCGTGGCGCTGCATCCTGGGGTGGACGATGAGCTTACCGACGCGGGCCGTGCCGCCGGCGTCGGCCGTGCCGCGTACGGAGGCCACCACCTCGTCGCGCAGGCGGGCCACCAGGACGGTGCCCGCCGCCATTTCGGCCCGGATGGAGTCGAGGGACTGGGTCAGCGGTTCGATCGAGTAGTCGCCGTAGATCTCGGCCTCGCTCTGGTAGCAGAGGTACTGCAGTTTGAGGATCTGCTCGGCGGTGTCCTGATCATCGGCCGCCGCCACCGAGATGGTCACGCTCATGCCCATGTGTGCATGCCTCCCGCTCACCTGCTCCACCGGTTGTCTACCGCTCCCTTCCCCACGGAGCGGTAGCCGCAACCTCTGTGGTCAGCATTCTGCGCAGGCATCCCAGGCAACGGGAACGTTCTGGCCCCAGACTGCCCTGTGACATTCCCAACTCTCCTGCGATTTCCCGGTAGGTGAGGTCCTCGGGGGACAACAGCGCGGCCATGATGCCGGGGCAGCGGCCGGGGAGCCTGCGCACCGCGGCGTGCAGGGTGCGGCGGCTGTCGGCGGTCAGGGCGCGCTGCTCGGGGCCGCGCTCGGCGTCGTCGGCGGGCTCGCTCGCGTACGCCGCCTCGCGTCGGCCGGCGCGCCGGGTGCGGCGCGCCTCGGACCGGACGGCGCCGCGCAGCCAGAGCGCCGGGTCGGCGGGTGGGCCCTCGGCCGCCAGACGTTCCAACAGGCGGAGCCAGACGGCCTGTTCGAGGTCGCCGGGGTCGGCGCCGGAGCCGAGGGCCTCCGCGGACGCCTCGGCGGCGAGCAGTGGGCGCAGCGCGGGGATGAGCGTGAGCTTGAGGTCGTACGTCATGCCCGGCGGGACGCGGCCGCCGCGGTCCGAGGTTTCCGGAGCGGCCGCTTCTCACCCCAACCGGGGCCGGACGGTCGGCCGTTGACGCGAGTCACCGGCCGGGGCGCCGACGCAACCGTCAGCCGTCAGCCGTCAGCCGTTCGTGAAGTCCGCGGCGGCGAGCAGCGCGGTGTCGCAGTTGTCGGAGAAGACGCCGTCGATGCCCGTCTCGAAGTAGGCCTTGAAGGCACCGAAGGCGTCTCCGTAGGCGTTCGGGTCGGTGCCCTTCCTGAAGTTCGCGGGCAGGAAGGTGTTCTCGTTGCGCATCGTGTACGGGTGCAGGATGAGGTCCGCCGCGTGCGCGTCCTCGACCAGGGTGGTCGGGGTGCCGAGGCTGCCGTCGGCCTTCCTCGGGATGACGAGGTCGAGGGCGGGGCCGATGCCCTGGGCGAAGGAGGCCAGCCAGCGCAGGCCCTTGGGCGTGATCAGGTCGGCGACGGTGCGCGGGTCGCCCGCCTCGACGCAGTCCCAGGGGCGGGAGTCCGCGGTGGAGAGCAGCACGACGCGGGGGCCCGCGACCAGCTCGGCCAGGCGCTGGATGCTGGACGGCTCGAAGGACTGCAGGAAGGTCGGCGAGTTCTTCTTGTGCCTGCCGTAGCGGCGGAGCAGCTTGGCGAGCGGCTCCTCGAGGCCGAGGCCCAGCTTGCGGAAGTACGTGGGGTGCTTGGTCTCGATGTGCAGCCAGACCGGCTTGCCGCGCTTGCGGCCCTCCTTCTCCGCCCACCGCAGCACCTCTTCGAGGGTGGGGACCTCCCAGCGGCCGTCGTAGAGGGTGTTGCGCTGGCGGGTGCCCGGGATGCGCTCCTTGGCGCGCAGCGTCTTCAGCTCGGCGAGCGTGAAGTCCTCGGTGAACCAGCCGGTGAGCTTGGCGCCGTCCACGGTCTTCGTGGTCTTGCGGGACGCGAACTCGGGGTGCGCCGACACGTTCGTCGTCGCGGTGATGTCGTTCTCGTGACGGCACACGAGGTGGCCGTCCTTGGTGGGCACGACGTCCTGCTCGATGACGTGCGCGCCCATGTCCAGGGCCAGTTGGTACGAGCCGAGCGTGTGCTCGGGACGGTAGCCGCTGGTGCCCCGGTGCGCGACGATCGTGGGCACGGGCAGGCTCCGGTATCCGCCGTGGCCGTGTCCGTGCCCGCCGCCGTGCCGCTCACCGGCTCTTGCCACGCCGGGCACTCCCGCCACGGCCGTGCCCGCGCCGAGGACCGCGGCCCCCAGCACCGCCCGCCGCCCCGGGCTCGTTCCCGGCTGCTGCTGACCCGACTCCTGCGTCGCCATTGGCGCTCCTCCCGATGTACCGCTGCCTTGCACCTGACAAAGTGGGACTGATCGTAGGTGGCCGCGAGTGACGTGTGGGAGACCTCCGACGGAACGGCGGGATGACGCGGCGTGGCGAGTGGGCGGACGGTGGGCGCACCATGGAGGTGGCGGCCCCGCGCCGGCGGCGGCCGTCACGCGGAGCGACGGCCGCGCGTGAGAAGAACCACTGGTTCGGGCCACAACGACACCGTGGGGATGCGGGCGTCGCAAAGGAGACGGCTCAGGGCAAGACACCGCAAAATCAGGTCAACACTGCGTATTGAGTGCATGTACCCGATGTGCAAACGGCGGTGGCCCACGAGTACCGTACTCACCTGCACTTACTCGCCGTCGACCCGTTGACACCGGAGGGCCTGTTGTCCCGTCTAGCGCTCATCAAGGCAGTGCTCGGACCGATCTTGCGCCTGATGTTCCGCCCCCGGGTAGAAGGCGCCGAGAACATTCCGGGCACCGGACCGGTGATCCTGGCCGGAAACCACCTCACCTTCATCGACTCGATGATCCTGCCGCTGGTGACCAAGCGTCCGGTGTTCTTCATCGGCAAGGACGAGTACGTCACCGGCAAGGGCCTCAAGGGCCGCCTCATGGCGTGGTTCTTCACCGGCGTCGGCATGATCCCGGTGGACCGTGACGGCGGGCGCGGCGGTGTGGCCGCGCTGATGACCGGTCGGCGCATTCTCGACGACGGCAATGTCTTCGGCATCTACCCCGAGGGCACGCGTTCGCCCGACGGGCGGCTGTACCGGGGCCGTACGGGGATCGCCCGGCTCACCCTGATGACCGGCGCGCCCGTCGTCCCCTTCGCGATGATCGGCACGGACAAGCTCCAGCCGGGCGGCAAGGGGCTCCCCCGTCCGGGGAAGGTGACGGTCCGCTTCGGCGAGGCGATGGAGTTCTCGCGGTACGACGGCATGGACCGTGACCGGTATGTGCTGCGGGCGGTGACGGACTCCGTGATGACGGAGGTCATGCTGTTGTCGGGGCAGGAGTACGTGGACATGTACGCCACCAAGGCGAAGGCGGCTTAGCCGTCAGGGGGGGCGGTTTTACGGTGCGTCCGTCCGCGCCGGGGCTGGGGTTCTTTTCCCGGCGTCGGGGCGGACGTTCTCGTTTCGCGTGCGGGTGCGGGGTGCGGGTGCGCTGTGGCTGGTCGCGCAGTTCCCCGCGCCCCTAGAAAGCACCTCCCGCGCCGCCGGACGTGAGGCCTGGTCAGACGGCGTACCCGCCACGGCCGGTTCTTCGCCTGCGGGCCGGATTCGGCTGGTCGCGCAGTTCCCCGCGCCCCCAGGAAGCACCTCCCGCGCCGCCGGACGTGAGGCCGGGTCAGACGGCGTACCCGCCACGGCCGGTTCTTCGCCTGCGGGCCGGATTCGGCTGGTCGCGCAGTTCCCCGCGCCCCCAGGAAGCACCTCCCGC